>QQVP01000037.1 GCA_003389215.1 Planctomycetota bacterium
AAGCGGCCAACACATCGCGACGCATCTCCTTCGAGTAAGCCTTCATGAGAAACCTCCGTGTCTAAAGGACTCCTCAGCTTACCTTGCTTGCCTCGATGGCGCTAGACTAAACTTGGACGCGCTCTAGCATGGTGGTCGAACGCGGCGCTGGGGCGGGCTGGCGTCGCCATCGCATGGTAGCACAAACACGCCTTGGGGCTTAGCGGCGCCGTTGCTAGAATCCTCCGCCGCTCGCTCGAAGGGCATGGCGGCGCTCCGCGATCCCACCCCCAATTGCCCCGCGCGAGGAGTTGACCCACCGTGACCATCCCCGTGAACCTTCCTCGCGGACTCTCACCGTTTCTGATCATCCTCGCGGCCTTGGCAGCCGGAATCGACGCTCCGCTGGCCGAAGCCCAGCCTCCGGGCGCCGGTTTGCCTCCCCAACAGGTTCCACCGACCGGTCAGCAACCGCCCGCTCCCCGTACGCAGGCCCCATCGGCACCACGCGGTGCGCAGGGCGCGCCGGCGGCCCCTCCCAGGGCGCCCTTCGAACTGTCGAAGGAACAAGCGGAGTATCTGGCCCAAGTACTGGCCATCTGGGAGGAGCACACCTCCAAGATCAAGACATTCAAGGCCACGTTTCGTCGCTGGGAGTACGACCAGCAGAACCGCGAAAAGTCGGTCGCCGACGGCGAGCTGAGTTACCAATCGCCCGACAAAGGCACGTACCGTATCGACAAGGTCTTTTCGCCGAACGCCCAGGGACAGCTTGAGGAAGCGGCTGGCGAGTTTCGCGAACACTGGACAACCGACGGCAAAGTCATCCTCGAATACGACTACATCAACAAGCGCGTCGTGGAACGCGCGATTCCGCCCGAGTTGCAAGGCCAGACGATTCGCAACAGCCCCATCCCGTTTGTCTTTGGCGCCAATCCGGCCGATCTGCAGCAACGATATTGGTTGCGGGTGATCACTCCGCCACAGTTTCAGCAGACGGAAATCTGGCTCGAGGCTTATCCTCGCTATCGGGCCGACGTGGCGAGTTTCACGCGGTCGATCATTCGCTTCAACCTGACCGACTTCAGTCCCGTCGCGCTGCGACGCTACCTGCCGACCGGGCAGTACGATTCGTACAAGTTCGAGAACATTTCGGTCAATCCGATCTTGCCGAACTGGCAGGAGCTCTTCAGTCCCACGGTTCCGCGCGGCTGGCAGCTGGTGCGCGAGAATCCGCCGGCGGCCGCAAGCAACTCGGCCAATGCCGCGGCTGCCGCTGCGGGGCAGCGGCGCTAAGCCGGACCGCGCGTTGACCTCGGTGCGCCCACGGCGATAGAATTTCCGCGATGGAATTGTCGTGGAGCACCGACTCATGCTGACCCGAGCGCCGCTGAAGGTGCCGAATCTACGGTCGCGGCGCGATCTTGCCGCCGAGGCAATCCGCTTCTCTCTGGCGAGCGTCCTTTGGGCTTGCGCATCGGCCATGTTGTGCCTGAGCATCGGCGTGGCGGCCAGCGCGCAAGACGGCGACGACGAGGTCGCGGGTGACGAGGCAGCGGCCGCTGCGGGCGACAACGCCGAGGACGGTGGTGCCCCGGTCCGGGCAGCGGATCCGGCTTTCGTCGGGCCTCAGGCGGCGCAGATCAAGCTTCCGTTGCCGATCGCGCGCCGCAACGTCTGGCGCGCCGAGTGGAAGATTCGTCAGGTGGTGGCGGCGTTGCGCGAGAAATTGCCCGAGGGGGGCGCCGGCCGGGTGCCGCTGATCTTGGAATTTGCCGCCTCGCCGGACGGCGGCGGCGGTAGCAGCTTCACCGCCTCGTACGATCTGGCCAAGTACATCACCAACGAGTCGATTATCCCGCGCGACTTCAAGACCGTGGCCTTTGTGCCCCGTTCGGTGAGCGGCCACGCGATTCTGCCCATCATGGCCTGCGAAGAGGTCGTCATGGCTGCCGACGCCGAGATCGGTCGGGCCGCGGGCGAGAGTATCGATGGCGGCTCGGTGAGCGACACGATCGTTACCGCCTATCGTGAGATTGCCGGCAAGCGACGCACGTTTCCCGTAGAGATTGCCCTGGGAATGCTCGACAAGGATTTCGAGGTGCTGCAGGTACAAACGGAGGATGGTCCGGAGATCGTGTTTCGACGCGATCTCGAGGCGTTGCTTCGCCGCACCTCAGAGCTTCCCAACTCGCAACGGAAGGTGATCATCGAGCGTGGCGACACGGGTTGGTTCACGGGCAGTCAGGCTCGCAGCCTTGGCTTCGTGCAGTACCTGGCCGACGATCCGAGCCAGCTCTATCGGGCTCTCGATGTCGAAGCCAGGCGCGTCATGAAGGGTGCGATTGCCACTCAGGAGGTGAATCCGCGGATGCTGACCGTGCGGGGGTACATCAACGCCAAAATCAGCGGCTCGCGACGTCGGATGATCGAGAACTGTCAACGCGAGGGCGTCAATTACATCTGCTTCTGGATCGAAGCCAGCGGTGGCGACGTGGGGGCGACGTTGGAATTGGCCAGCGCGATCGCGGTCCTGAAGAGCGATCAGATTCGTACGGTGGCCTACGTGCCTCAGGATGCCCAGGGCATGGGCGCGCTGTTGGCACTTTCCTGCGACGAACTCGTGTTACGCCCCGCTTCACGACTCGGGGGAGGCGATCAGGAACTGACGGAGGACGAGCTGGAGGACGTGACGTACCACTTCCAGGACCTTGCTGAGATGAAGCAACGCCGTTGGTCGCTGCCGCTGGCGATGTTTGATCCTGCGCTCGCCGTTCACGCCTATCGCGATCGACGCTCAAACCGTTTGGCCTATTTTGCTCCCGACGAATTGAAAACGCAGGACGACCCCGACAACTGGCAGCGTCAGCAGGCAGTCAATGTCGAAGGCGAACTGCTGGAAGTTGATGGTCTGCGTGCCGTCGAACTTGGCCTGGCGGGCGACACCGTCGACAGCTTCGATGAGTTCAAAGCCCGGGAGCAGCTCGCAAGCGAGGTCGAACTCGCGGAGCCGGGTTGGACCGAGGAGTTGATCGAAATCTTGGCGACGCCCCAGGTCGCCTCGCTGCTGCTGGTAATTGGACTGGTGGGAATGTACGCCGAAGTGCAAATGCCCGGTATCGGCGTGGGCGGATTTGTGGCCACCGTGGCGTTCGTCGTCTTCTTCTGGGCCAACTACATGGAGCAGACGGCCAACACGCTGGAGATCCTCTTGTTCCTCGTCGGGGTTGGTTGCCTGGTGCTCGAGGTCTTCGTGCTACCCGGTTTCGGAATCTTCGGGCTCGGCGGAGGACTCTTGATCATCACTTCGCTGGTGCTCGCCAGCCAGACGTTCGTGCTTCCCGGTACCGATGCCGAGATTCGCCAGCTTCGCGACTCGTTGCTGGTCGTCGGCTCTAGCGGGGTCGGTTTCGTCGCACTGGCCGTCTTGATGCGGCGCTACTTGCCGCACACGCCGATGTTCCGTCACATCTTGCTCGAACCGCCGGGCGCCGAGCACCCCGAGGAACAGGACGTTCGCGAAACGATGATCGACCTGCGGCACCTGCGAGGCGCGCAAGGGGTGGCCGCGACGCAGCTGACCCCGTCCGGCAAAGTTCGCTTCGGCAGCGATCTTGTCGACGTTGTGACCGACGGGGAACTCATCGAAAAAGGGGCCACGGTGACCGTTGCCGAAGTTCACGGAACCCGTGTGGTCGTCCGCTCGTCGGGTTGAAGGCTATAATTGAAGCAGCGGTATCAGGTAGCTCTCAATCCCCCCGGACGTTCCTAGCGTATGGACCCCATCGTCTGGGCAATCTTGCTGATGATCTTGGGACTGGCCCTCGTGGTGCTCGAGATCTTCATCCCCTCCGGGGGAATCCTCGGCTTCTTGGCGATCTGCTCGATCGTCGGCTCGGTCGGCATGGCCTTCGTCTATCACGGCAGCTCGGCGGGCTTCCTGTTCGTGCTCATCGCCATTGTCGGTCTACCGACGGCCGCGGTGTTGGCATTTCGTTGGTGGCCCGAAACGTCGATCGGTCGTCGCGTGCTGTTGGACGCTCCCGGCGAGGAAGACGTGCTGCCCGAGGAGGATCCGCGGAACAGGCTGCGCGAGCTGATCGGCAAGCTGGGCACGGCGCGCGCGGACATGTTCCCCGGCGGTTCGATCCGGATCGACGGTGAGTCGTATGAGGCGGTCAGCGAGGGAATGCCGATCGACAAAGGGCAGACGATCGAGGTCGTCGACATTCAGAACAACCGGCTCGTGGTGCGGCCTAGCGACCAGGAAGTCCCGCCGCCGAAGTCGGACGACCTGCTCTCGCGGCCGATCGACGTCGTGGGTCTCGACCCCTTCGACGACCCGCTGGCGTAGGCGGTCGCTGCCTTGACACCGACATTTCGTCGGGTCTAATGGGACCATGCGAGGGGACTGTGAAGTCTGGGCGCGCCCCTGTTGATGGGCCCGCTTCGCCCCTTGACCGAGTTGTCGCCATCCCGCGCGATCCTGCGCCGCACGAGGAATGCCGAAATGCCGCACTTACTGGCCGATGCCGGTTCTTATCTGCTCATCATTTTTTCCGTCGTTGCCCTCTTGGTCATCTTGGTAGCGCTGGTGGTCTTCACCCGTTACTTTCGGCTGTGGATTCAGTCGGTCACGACTCAGGCACGCATTGGCATCGTCGATTTGATCGGCATGAGCTTTCGCAAGATCAACCCCTCGATCATCGTGCGTAGCAAGATTATGGCCGTCCAGGCAGGCCTGGATGACAGCTCGGGAATTACCAGCAAGTCGCTCGAAGCACACTATCTGGCGGGCGGCAATGTGCCGCTCGTGATTCGCGCCTGCATCGCCGCGAACAAGGCGAAGATCGTCGAGGTGAGTTTCCGCCAGGCCGCTTCCATCGATCTGGCGGGTCGAAACGTGCTCGAGGCGGTGCAGACCAGCGTCTATCCCAAGGTGATCGACTGCCCGTCCCGCGAATCGGGCAAGGACTCGCTCGACGCGGTGGCCAAGGACGGTATTCAGTTGATGGTGCGGGCCCGCGTGACCGTGCGGGCGAATATCGAGCGGCTCATCGGTGGGGCGACTGAAGAGACTATTATCGCCCGGGTTGGCGAAGGTATTGTGAGTGCGATCGGTTCGGCCCAGAACCACGCCGAAGTATTGGAGAACCCCGATCGTATCTCCAAGGCGGTACTCAGTCGGCGACTCGATGCGCAGACCGCCTACGAAATCGTCTCCATCGATATTGCCGACATCGATGTGGGATCGAACATCGGAGCACGGCTGCAGGCGGACCAGGCCGAAGCCGACCTCCGCGTGGCGCGTGCCCGGGCCGAGCGTCGCCGGGCCATGGCAGTCGCCGCCGAGCAGGAGAAGATGGCCACGATCGAGGAGAGTCGGGCCCGGCTCGTCGAGGCGGAGGCCGCCGTTCCCAAGGCGATGGCCGACGCGTTTCGCACCGGCAGTCTTGGCATTATGGACTACTATCAACTGCGCAACGTACAAGCCGATACCGATATGCGGCGAACGATTGCGGGGGCGGGGCCGAGCAAGAAGTAGTCGGCTATAATTGAGCGGGCTGGCGGTCGTTCGCCTTCAACTACCCGCAGTCTTTGCGACGGAGCAAACCATGGCCCCCGTATTGGCCAATGGCGAATGGATCCAGGCGATCGTGCCGATCGTCATCTTCGTGATCTGGATTGTCAGCCAGGTGGTGCGTGCCGCTAGTGGCAATAAGGGCGTCGACGAACCGCAAGTCGACGACGGCGACGACTGGGACGATGACTGGGCCGAGGAAGAGGTGCGGCCCGGTCGACGACAGGCGGGCCCGTTCCAACCTCAGGCGGGCCCCAACGCGCCGCCGGCCGGTTCCGACCCGATCAGCGCCGAAATCGAGGCCTTTCTCCGTAAGGTTCGTGGCGAGCCCGAGGCCCCGGCACCGCAGCCGCCCACAGCCAGGACCCCACAGCGTGCC
The DNA here is from genome assembly GCA_003389215.1 of Planctomycetota bacterium. Classification (GTDB taxonomy): domain Bacteria; phylum Planctomycetota; class Planctomycetia; order Pirellulales; family UBA7805; genus MB-PLM-2. Next base: position 5,940 of record QQVP01000037.1, read on the forward strand.
GAGCCAGTCGTGGCACAGCCGGCCGAGGCCCGGCGGCCTTCCCGACCCGTGCCGGTCGAGGCGACCGTCGTCGAAGCCCGTCCTGCGCGCTCGACCAGCCCGACCACTCGCGAAGATCGATTCTCCTGGCGAGATTCTGACTTGGCCTCCGATGTCGAACAGGCCGACGAGCGCGTCGAGGCGTTCGATCACGAGGCGTTCAATCACGAGGTTGGTCAGCTGCACGATACATCCGCCGTGACCGATGCAGCCGATGGCCTGGATATCTCGACACCGTCGACCGAGATCGGAATTCCGACGAGCGCGGACGAGTATCGCGACTTTCTCGCTTCGCCCGAATCGATTCGCCAGGCGATTGTGCTCAACGAGATTCTCACGCGGCCGACGAACCGCTGGTAGCGCCGTATTCGCGAGGCTGACCGTCGATGGTGCAGATCGAAGTTGGCAAGACGCCGCTAGGTTGGATCGGCACCGGCGTGATGGGGCGGCAGATGTGTGGCCATCTGCTCGCCGCGGGACATCCGATCACCGTCTATAGCCGGACGAAGCAGAAAGCGGCTCCGCTGCTGGACGCGGGTGCGACGTGGGCCGAGACACCTCGCGAGGTGGCCGCGGCCGCCAAGATCACTTTCTCGATCGTTGGCTTTCCGTACGATGTTCGCCAGGTGCTTTTGGGTGACGAGGGCGCGTTGGTTGGCTGCGAGACGGGCGACATGCTGGTCGATATGACCACGAGCGAGCCGTCGCTGGCCATCGAGATCGCCGCCGCCGCGGCCGCGCGCGGGGTGATGAGCATCGACGCCCCCGTATCGGGCGGCGACGTTGGTGCCCGCAATGCGACGCTCTCGATCATGGTCGGCGGTGACGAGGATGCGGTCGCGACAGTGTCGCCGCTGCTGGAACTCTTGGGCAAGACGATTGTCCATCAGGGGCCGCCCGGTGCCGGACAACATACCAAGATGGTCAACCAGACCCTGATTGCCACGAACATGATCGGGGTGTGCGAGGCGCTGCTCTATGCTCATCGCGCGGGCCTCGATCTCGAACGGGTCATAAAGAGCGTCGGCTCGGGAGCGGCCGGAAGTTGGTCGCTTGCGAATCTCGGGCCGCGGATCATTCAGGACAATTTCGATCCCGGTTTCTTCGTCGAGCACTTCATCAAGGACCTGGGCATCGCCCTGGCCGAGGCCAAGCGGATGAGTCTCTCCCTGCCGGGGCTGGCCCTGGCCGAACAACTGTACGTGGCGGTCGCGGCCCAGGGACACGCCCGGCTTGGCACCCATAGCCTGCAACTCGCCATGGCACGACTCTCCGGAATCGATTGGACGAAGCGCTGAGGCCTGACGGCGGCTGACGAGAAGTCTACGTTGCCAGGTCGTCCCAGGTTGCCATCGATGTCGCACTCGATGCCTCCATCGATTCGCTCGGCTGAATGACGATGTCCCCGCTTGCCCAGTCGGCTCGTCTCGGTTAGAATTCGGGTTTGCATTGTTCGCGAAAGCGATCTTCTTGCAGGGTTAACAGCGGAGATTCGTGTGGGCACAAAAAAGACAGGAAAAGGTCGTCGCAAAATCGGTCGCAAGAAGCGACGGATGCGCGCCAAGATTCGCCATCGCAAGAAATAGCCTGGCGGACTAAACTGCCCCCGATGTTCCGTGAGCCCCGTGTCCCTGTGCGATCGCGCAGGACCGTCGCTCTGCTTTCCTCTTGGTTCTCGGTGGCGTTGCCGCGCGATGAAGCGCCTGGAGCTCAAGAATGCCCGCCGCCGCTTCGTGGCGGCTCGAGACGAACAGGGCGTTCCGCATATTGAGGCGGAGTCCCGTCGGGCAGCCCTGTATGGTCTGGGTTACCTGCACGCGACCGATCGTCCGACGCAGATTCTGTTCGCGCGGGCGGTGGCGGCCGGCACGACGTCGGCGCGCATCGCCGACACGCCGCAGTTGTTCGAGACCGATTGTTTCTTTCGCCGGGCCGGCCTGGCACTGCGGCTCGACAGCGAGATTCGCCAGCTCTCGGATGCCTGCTTTGCGGACGTGACGGCGTACTGCGAGGGAATCAACGACGGTATGGAGGAGGCCGGCCGCAGCCTGCCGATGTGGGCTGCCCGTTTCTGGCCCCAGCCGTGGACGCAGCAGTCGGTGTTGCTGATCGGCAACCTGATGAGTTTTGGCGGGCTGGCGATCGGCCAGCAGCAAAGCGAACGACTACTGCTCGAACTCATTCAATTGGGAATCGACGAGGAGCGCTTGCGCGAGCTGTTCCGTCCGCATCTCGATCAGGCCGATCTCGCCCTGCTGCGACGCATCAAGTTGTCCCCCAACTTGTCCGACGAGACGCTCGAGTTGATCACGGACCTTCCCCGCCTGGCGGGTAGCAATGCCTGGGCCGTGGCACCCCGCCGCAGCGCGACGGGGTCGGCGCTGTTGGCGTCGGATCCTCACCTGGAGGTTAACCGTCTGCCGCCCATCTGGTACGAGGCCTCGCTGCGCTGGGACGACCGTTACGTGATTGGGGCGTCGCTTCCCGGCAGTCCCATGTTTGCCGTGGCGAGAACCGCGGACCTCTCGTGGGGTGTTACCTACTTGAAGGGCGACACGTCCGACCACTTCATCGAGGACGTCCGTCGCGGCGGTTCGACCGCTTGGCAGTATCGTCGCGGTAACCATTGGCACGATTTTCTCGTCCGCGAAGAGGCGATCGAACGCAAGGACAACGACCCGGAACAACTGAAGATCTTCTACAACGCGGAGGGAACGCTCGAGTGCGATCCGGAGCAGCAGGGCGAGGGGTTGCTCCTCTCGACCGCCTGGGCCGGCGAACGCGCCGGCGTCGGCCGCGCGATCGGCATGTGGCTCGATCTGCTGGACTGCCCGTCGGTCGCAGCGGCGATGGACGTGGTGAAAGAGGGATCGGTTCCTACGCTGTGCTTTGTGTTCGCCGATCGAGCGGGGCACATTGGTTCCCAGGGCAGCGGCTGGATTCCGCTACGCGGCGGCGGTCACTCGGGCTTGTTGCCGATTCCGGCCTGGGATGAGGCCAACCACTGGCAGGACTGGCATCCGGGCAGCGACCTGCCCAGCGAGTACGATCCCCCGCGGGGTTTCGTTTCCTCGGCCAACGAGAACGTGAACGTCCCGGCAGGTCCGCAGCTGGTCACCCTGCCCTCGCCCGACTATCGCAAACGTCGCATCGATGAGTGTCTCGAGGCGCTGCCGCAGGCGTCGCTTGCCGATATGCAGGCACTGCAGTACGACGTCTTGAGCACGCAGGCCCGCGACCTGCTGGCGGTCTTTCTGCCGCACCTGTCGGACGGACCGTTAAAGGAGCGCCTGGCCAACTGGGACCTGCGCTACTCGCCTGAGAGCACCGAAGCGGTCCTCTTTCAACAGCTCTACAGTCACGTCATCCTCGAGGTGTTTGGCCAGGCTCCGATCGAGAAGGGCGGCATCGGCTGGCGGCGGATGCTCTACCTGTGTTCGCGTATCGGCTACTCGACCATGGTGCTGGCCTGTGTCGATCGCGTGCTGCAGCAGGAGTCGTCGTCTTGGTGGCGCGAGCGTGACAAGGGAGAGCTGATACGCCGCGCGGCGGCACAGCTGGAACTTGATGGCTGCCCGACCTGGGCCGAATTCAATGTCTTTCGCCTGACCAATCGCTTCTTCGAGGGGCATCTCGTGGGACGACTGTTCGGTTTCGACGCGGGCGAGATTCCGATGCCTGGTTGCCACGCCACGCCGTTTCAAGGCCACGTCCTGCGATCGGCCAAGCGCGAAGAGACGTTCGCCCCGAGCTACCACTTCGTCACTGAGATGGGCAGCGACTGTGCCTGGACCAATCTGCCGGGCGGACCGAGCGAGAGTCGCTTTTCCAAGTTCTACAAGATCGACATGCCGCTGTGGCAGGCCGGCGAGTACAAGCGGCTGGCCCCCGATCGCGTTGATGAGACGGAAGATTGATGAGACGGAAGATTGGCGGGCAGGCGAGAGACTCGAGCGTTTTTCGGATCGATGTAGGTCGACGACGTCAAACGCGGTCGTGGCCCGCCGAGACGCTACCCGAAAATGAGAATTGCTTTAGGGGTCCGCTTGTAACGCTTGTGCCGTCTCGATGCTCGACATCACGTGTTGCTGAGGCGGCCGCACGCCGCCGCTGAGCTACGTTTGCAGTGAGACGTTGCGGTCCGTACCGGACTGCGGTCGGTTGGTTCCGCATTCGGACCCAAGACTCCAGACGCGACGCGCTATCATGCCCCAGTTGATCTCCCGCCTGCAGGAATTCGGCACCCACGTCGGTCGCCTCTACTCGCTACCCGCCGTTGCGTTGCGGGTGATGGAGCTGACCGAACAGCCCGACGTGGACGTCGCGGAGATGAAGCGGACGGTCGAAACGGATCCGGCGCTGACGGCGAAGATCCTGCGCGTCGTGAATAGCTCGCTGTTCTCGCGCGTCGGCGAGGTCACGGACCTGAACCAGGCCCTGGCCCTGTTGGGCATCGGACCCCTGAAGTTGTTGGTGCTCGGTTTCAGCTTGCCGACCGAGCTGTTCGAGAATCAGGAGGCCTCGGTCCTGGAGTACTACTGGCGGCGTGCTTTGACCAAGGCGGTTGCCGCCCGCGAGCTGACACGCCGCTTTTGGTACGTGTCGGCCGACGAAGCCTTTATCGCCGGCCTGCTGGACGACCTGGGGCAGCTGGTGTTGCTTCAGGAACTGGCCGGCCACTATGTCGAGTTTCTCAAGCGGGTGCACGTGGAGGGCGCCGACCTCGAACGGCGCGAGAAGGAAGCCCTGGGATTTCATCACCGACAATTGACGGCCGACCTGCTGCGACGTTGGAACATACCTGAATCCATTCTCAAGGGCATTGAGAGTCCAAGGCAAACGGCCGCCTTGCGTTGTCTGTCGACTGAAGCGGGTCGCCTGCCGCAGGTGATGCACCTGGCGGATATGGTCACCGATGCGTTGACGCGTCCGGACGTGGCGAGTGTCGACGCCCTGGCGACCGCAGCGCGCATCTATCGAGACATCGCCGCGAACGACATTTCCGTGGTGCTGCGTGACGTGAACGAGATGGTGGGCCAGCTTTCCCACGCGATGGGAGCCGGCATTGGCGACGATCGCGATTACTTGGACATCGTATCCGAAGCCCACGGGCGGCTTGCCGCGCTGGCCGAAGGCACGGTGCAGGAGAACCTGCACCTGAAGCTTGACGACGAGTCGACCGAGATCGAGCGAGAGGTGTGGGACGAGGCGACCGCGCTGGGTGCCTCGCTCTCGGCGATGTTGAAGTTCTCCGTCAAGGCGGCGTCGCAACGATCGTCGGCCCGCGACTCGACCTTGAAAGCGGCTTCGCCAGACGCGATGCCCGACGAAATCAGTTACGGACCGCTTGAGACGCACGAGCAGGTCGAAACGAGACACGCCGCGCGGGCGGGTGCTCTGATTGGGGGCATGGCTCGCCGGCAGTTGCTGCAAGACGTCAGCCAGGCCGTTCGCATTTGCCGCGCTCAGAAATGGCCGCTCAGCCTGGTGTTGTTCGCGAGCGGAGGGACGGCAGACTCAGCCGTGGCGGCCGCCCCGAAGGAGACGCACGACCCGATCTCAACGATCGTCTCCGTCTGCGAACGGACAGGTTTTGACCACGCAATGGTCTGTCTTCTCGACGCGAATCGTGCCGCCTGGATTCTTCCCGATTGTGATCGGACGGACGCCATCGACCTGGTATACGAAGCCCTGAATGCGGCGACCGACCGGGCACCGGATCTGAGTTGCTCCGAGCCGTTCAGCGCCGGGGTTGCCTCGCTCGCGGCGCCCTCCAAGAATTTTGATCCCGAGACGCTGATCCAAAGCGCCGACCGCTGCCTGTACGGCGCCGTCGCCTCGGGTCGAGGAAGTGTGAAGAGCATCGCCGTATTCTGACGTGGGGCCGGCGACCCTGCCTGCTACTGACCGACGCGATGGCGCTCGGTCGTCGCCCTGGCGACGGAGTCACGCAGCGAAGTTGCATGGACGGATTGACGACACCTCTGCTATGCTGTTGCCCATGAGTACGAGTTCTCCGCAGGACAATCCTGCTCCCTCCAGTCGGCCTCCCTTGGCGGCCGATCCCGCCCTCCCGCCCGTCGACCAGCCCTCGCAAATCGACGTCTATGTGGGGAGTTCCCAGCCAACGGTCGCGACGCGTCCGGTCGCGCTGCCGCCGCGTCGACGCCGCGTGCGACGGCCGGTGATCCTCTTTCTGATCACCTGCGTCACGACGTTTTGCGCGGGCTGTTATGCCTGGGAGCCGGTGTGGATTGGTGAGCCCGCCTCGGGGGTGGTTCCGATGTCGCAAGTGATCGCTGCTCGCTGGCCGCAAGGATTGCAGTACATGGCGTGCGTGTTGGCGGCGCTCATGTTTCACGAAATGGGCCACTTCCTGATGACCGTGCGGCACCGAGTGCACGCCAGCTTTCCCTACTTCATTCCTTTTCCTGTGATGCTGACTGGGACGATGGGGGCGGTCATTGCCATGGACGGGCCGCGGATGAATCGGAAGTCGCTGTTCGATATCGGCATCGCCGGTCCCCTGGCGGGTCTGATTGTCATCGTCCCGCTCGTCATCGTCGGCCTCTTGATTGCGGAGCCCATTCCCCTTACCGGCGCCAGGCGGGAATACGGCGATCCGCTGTTGGTCAAGCTGCTGATTCCTCTCTTGCATCCCAATCTGCCGGACGGCATGACGTTCCTTGTCAATCCGATCTACATGGCCGGCTGGGTGGGCATGTTGGTGACGGGACTGAACATGATGCCGATCAGCCAGCTCGACGGCGGCCACGTGTCGTACGCGGTCTTCGGTCGCCATGCCGGGCTGGTGGCGCGGGGATTCGTCATCTTCGTCGTGCTTTGGCTCGTCTGGACGGGCTACGTTCAGTGGTATCTGATGTTTGCCCTGGTGTTATTCTTGGGGATCGATCATCCTCCCACCGCGGACGATACGATCGATATCGGTTGGGGGCGTCGCATCCTGGGTGTGGCCTCGTTTGCCATTCCGGTTCTCTGCTTCACGCCGATTCCGTTTTCGTAGCGGCGAACTCCTCTTGCCGCCAAGAGCCGCTTCTGCCAACCTGGGCGTGATCGTGGCGTAACGCATTGAGCGGGCGCATTTCGGAACCGAGAATTACCCGCGACGAGATCCATGGATCGGAATCGTTACGACTGCATCGTCATCGGCGGAGGGCACAACGGCCTGGTGACCGCCGCTTACCTGGCCCGCGCTGGCAAACAGGTTTGTGTGCTGGAGCGGCGACACGTGCTGGGCGGGGCGTGCACGACCGAGAATCTCTGGCCAGGCTTCAAGGTCTCGACGGCCGCCTACGTGGTCAGTCTGCTGCTGCCCGAGATCATTCGCGATCTGCAGCTGAAGCGGCATGGCCTGGTGATCTTGCCGCGGAGTCCCTCGTCGTTCACGCCGCTGCCCGACGGGCGAAGTCTCTTATTGGGCCCGGAGCCCGGGCTGAATTATCGCGAGATCAGCAAGTTCAGCAGCCGCGACGCGGACGCCTATGAGGCCTACGAGACGTTTCTGGATCGCGTGGCGAACGTCGTCGAGCCGCTTCTGAATCAGGTGGCCCCCGATGCGCTTCCGCTGCCTGATGACTGGCGGCGCGTCGGCGTCGGCAAGAAGCTGCGCGATGCGCGCACGCTGTGGAACCTTTACGGCGCTCTGGCCGAATTGGGAAGCGATCTGCCCGCCGCGATCGAACTGCTGGCCGGCGCGGCGCGGCCGATTCTGGAACGCTGGTTCGAGACGGACGTCTTGCGCGCGACCCTGGCCACCGACGCGATTATTGGCGCCTTCGAGTCGATTTCCGCACCGGGCACGGGTTACGTGTTGCTACACCACGTGATGGGCAGCGCGACTGGCAAACGGGGCGTCTGGGGATACGTGCAAGGCGGCATGGGAGCGCTTTCCGACGCGATCGCCGCCGCCGCGGTCGCAGCGGGTGCCGAGATTCGTCGCGAGTGTGAAGTCGCCCAGATCATTACCGAGAAGGGCGCGGCCCGAGGCGTCTTACTTCGTGATGGAGCCACGTTGAGCGCCGATGTGGTTGCCTCGTCGGTCGATCCGCATCTCACGTTCGAGAAGTTCCTGTCGGCAGAGGATTTGCCCGCGGAGTTCTTGCAAGCGGTGCGACGCATCGATTATCGCTCGGCTTCGGCCAAGGTGAACGTGGCCCTTTCGGAGCTCCCTTGCTTCAACGGAGATGTTCGAGGCGAGCTGCGACCTCATCATCACGGGACCATTCACATTGGCCCTTCGATCGACTACATCGAACGGGCCTACGACGACGCCAAGTACGGTCGGCCGAGTGCCGAGCCGGTGCTCGAGATAACGCTGCCGACGAGCGTCGATCACACGCTCGCGCCCGAGGGTCAGCACGTCATGTCGATGTTCGTCCAATACGCGCCATACGAACTGGCCGAAGGGACCTGGGACGATCAGAAGGAGGCGTTTGCGGATCGCTGTATCGAGGTGCTGGCCCGCTACGCGCCGAATGTGCCGGGGGCGATTCTTCATCGTCAGGTGCTGACTCCGCTCGATTTGGAACGCGAGTATGGTCTGACGGGCGGGAACATCTTTCAGGGATCGATGTCCCTGCATCAGCTGTTCAGCATGCGTCCGGTGCCGGGCTGGGCCGATCATCGGACACCGCTACCTGGTCTCTACCTTTGCGGCGCGGCCAGCCATCCGGGTGGTGGCGTGATGGGGGCCTGCGGCAAGAACGCCGCGGCCGAGATTCTTCGCGACGGGTAGGCGACGAGGTCTCGAGAAACGAACGAACGGCGTCTAGCTCGCGTCATCCGCCGCCTTTGCTGCGACCTCGGGCGAAGAGTTGTTCGGCGTGATCACAGGACGGCGGCTGCCTGCCAGGTTGTCGCGCACCTTGAGAAGGCAGCGACGGACCGTTTCCAGGTCCTCGGGATCAATGCCCTCGGTCGCTCGGGCGCGAATTCGACGCGCACATTCGATCATGCGGCTCCAGGCCGGCGCGACTTGCTCGGTGGGACGGATGATCTTGCGACGGCGATCCTTGGGATCGGTCACGCGGACAATCCAGCCGTCGCGTTCCATCCGATCGAGCACGCCTACCAGCGTTGGGGCTTCCAGCCGCATCTGTTCGGCGAGTTCACTCTGCGACTGTTCGCCCTTGACGGAGGTGAGTGCCAGGACTTCCCACTGCCGATACGTGATTCCCTGGGCCGCGAGCTCTTCGTTGAGCGCCCGCTGAATTTCCTGGGACGCTCCCATGATCCAGTAGCCAATACTCTGTTCGTAATCGTATTGCAGCATGCGGGGTGGTCTCAGTCTCGGGAGAGTCAGGGCGACCGAACCACGGCCACCCAACGTCAACCGACGGTTGGCAGGGGCCCCTGTCGTTGCGTCCTCATTATAGTAACGCCGCGCACGGGACGCCAATCTTCGCAGCGGGAGTCGCCCCGAGCTGAATCAGGATTCGATGGCAGCAAGATAGCTGTATCGAATCAGTAATTCCCACTCGATACGGGCAATACGCCGGGCAAACGGCAGTTGGGCCGCGTCGGAGCGCTTGATCGCAGCACAGAGATCGACGAATGCGGCAGGGTCCCAGCGCGGCGAATTGCCTGCCAAAGAGGCGAATGCTGATGGCACCGACTGAGTCTCGAGTTCGGCCACCGCAGCGGAAAGCGGTTCGAAAATCGGATGGTCTCCGACCTGGCGAAACCAGTACTTGGCGTTGGAGAAGTCTCCTTCGCGACGGTGCATGATGCCGTGCCAGAAGCTCCCGGTCGGGTTCTTGATCGTCTGGCTGAGTTCGTGAGAACGATCGAGGAAATTGTGCACGAGCCAAAGTCCGCTGTGGCACGCGCGGGCCATCTCCAGATCCACGATTCGGTGCGGGGCAAACGCCGCCACCAGATCGAGATCGGCCAGCGGCGCCTCGACCGCTGCGTCGGGTCTACCCGGACCGATCTCGGCTTCCCGAGAATCGGGAATCAGCGCCTGAAGTGACGGCGTCAGAACGTCCAAGCTGCCGGGAGTCATCGAGTGCGCCAATTCTCGCTACTGGTGATCGCGGTTCCGGGCCTATTCTGCCGCGGACGCCAGCAGCATAACACTTCCCCCCGCGGTCGTTAATCCTCGGCAACGCGTCAATCCTACAAGCCGGACAACCGCTACAGGAATCCCGCGGCCGACATCGCAGCCAGCCTGGGCCGGCTGCGGACGCGTCGAGGTAGAGTATCGTTTCTATTGATGGCTGCGTTGTTAATGAGCCCTTCGCGGCGGCGGTGATGGCTGAAATGCCGGCCTCCCGCTGGTCGGCCTGGTTTAGTGGCTGCGCAGGGCTCAATAAAGGGTGTTCCGCGAGAACCGTAAGACGTCGCAGGGTACTGGTTGTGCAACTTCGGGTCTTCGACACACACGAGCAGCTGCAATCGCGGGCAGACGATTGGAACGATCTGTGGCGGCGCAGCGAGACCGCGCTGCCGACGGGGCAAGCTGAGCCTCTGCTGGTTTGGCTGAGGCATTTCGCCGCCGAGTTGCCATTTCGCGCCTTGGTCGTGGAAGATCACGAGCGGCTCGTCGCCGCACTTCCGCTGATCGGTCGCCGCGGAGCCGGAGTCTTGCCGATCGCTGCGTCTGCTGGTAACCAATGGTCGAGTGCCGGCGAACTGTTGCTCGACCGCGAGGCGGACGTGGACGGAGCCGCCGACTTGCTCTGCGAAGGGCTACGGGCCTTGCCCTGGCCGCTGGCCTGGTTTCGCGGGGCACGGGGCAGCAGCCGGGCCTGGCACCTTCTCGTGGAACGCTTTGGGCAAGCGGGAATGCCGGCGCGACGCCAGGCCATGTTCCAGGTGGGTCAGGTCTGCCTGCCGGACGACTTCGCGGACATGGAACGCGCGTGGTCGGGAAATCACCGTCGCCATCTTCGCAAGGCCGCGCGGCGCGTCGAGGCAGCCGGGGGATGCGATCTCCAGATCTATCGCGATCTCTCGCCGGCCGAAGTCGAGCCGCTCGTGCGGACCGGCTTCGAGATGGAGCACCGCGGCTGGAAGGGAGTCGCGGGAGGTTCGGTACTCGCGTCGGATGCGATCCTGACGTTCTTTTTCGAGCAGGCGCGGGCACTGGCCGCCGCGGGAAATTTGCGGTTGCTGTTTCTTTCCCATCGCGGACAACCGATCGCGTTCGAGTACGGGCTTGCGGCCAAGGGGCACTACTTCTCGCTGAAGGTCGCCTACGACGAGGCGTTCGCCCGCTTCTCTCCGGGGCAACTGCTGCGTTACCGATTCTTCGAAGATCAGTCGCGCCGGGCCCCGGGCACGATCGTCGACTTCATGGGGCCGCTGAGCGATGCGACGGGTAAATGGGTCAACCATGTGGACGACGTCGACGCCCTGATGCTGGGCACCTGGCCGCGGATTGGCGGGGCGGTGATCGCCGCGATGGGCGTAGCCCGCCGGGCCCGTAATCAGTGGCGCGCCTTTCGCGCCGAGGGGCCATCGGTCGGGACCGCGGCCCCCCTGCCCGCCCATTAGCCGCCTCAACGCGCGGTACGACTCTCGCAGGACGGCTACCCGTTGTGCCTTCGTCGGGCGGAATTGCGGTTCCTTGTCGCGGCCGTTGCGGTGGGCCAGAATGTGAAACCTGCGCGGCAAGTCGTCCGGCCGTTTCCCCGTTCTTCAACGCAAAGACAACTGACCATGGCATCGACACGCGAATCGGGTCCTCGTCGCTACCTACTCTCCGAGGCCAACTACCGCCAAATGCTCGACGAGCCTCCCAACGTGGCGGTCTTGCCCTGGGGGGCGACGGAGGCCCACAACTATCACCTTCCCTACGGCACGGACAACTACGAAGCGGTTGCGGTTGCCGAGGAGGCGGCTCGACAGGCGGTCGAGCGTGGTGCCAAGATTGTCGTGCTGCCGGAGATTCCCTACGGAAACAACGCTCAGCAGCTCGACCAGGTGGCCACGATTCACTTCTCCACCACGACGGCCGCTGCCATTCTTGAGGATGTGGTCACCAGCTTGAAACGACAGGGAATCGACCGCCTCGTGATCATGAATGGACACGGCGGCAACAACTTCAGCGGCCTGGTCCGTGACGCGCAACTCGAGCATGAAGTGCTGATCGTCGTGATCAACTTCTACGACCTGCGAATCGACGCCTTTCATGAGGTGTTTGCCGAACCGGGGGATCACGCCGACGAAATGGAGACGAGCGTGATGTTGCATCTGCGGCCCGAACTCGTCCAGTTGGAGCAAGCCGGTCCAGGCGAGCGTGTGCCGTTCAAGATTGCCTCGTTGGGCCAGAGTGGTGTCTGGACGCCGCGACCGTGGTCACGGAGCCACCCGGATACCGGCAGCGGAAGTCCTGCTGACGCGACGGCCGAGAAGGGAGAACGCTACTTCGAGGCGATCGCGTCCGCCGCGGCCGACGTCTTCTACGACCTTTCGTCAGCCCAGCGCGGCGATTTGCCTTACGTCTGATCGGCGTGTGCTCAGCCGACCCGAGGCAAGGCGCGCTCTGATCCGGTTCGCGCCTATTTGCAACGGCAAGCGGCCACGGATGTCTAGAGCGCGTCTCGTTTATCTCTAGCGTCTTGGCGGGCTACGACTGCGTTTGACGTCGTCGACCTGCATCGACGAATCTACCAATTCGTCTGCTTCGGTCTCCTTGCCAAACTTGCCTCGCCCACGCCAACGACGCTACACCTATCCTAGACACGCTCTAGCGACGTTGTTCGGCGGGTCGCTCTGAGAGTCTTCCGCGAGGCGACGACTTGTCCGGTGCCGACGAGAGGTAGTGGAACAGGTCGACGACCTGCTGCTCGGAGAGCGTGTCCAACAGGCCCGACGGCATGATGGACGTCTTGTTCGGCGCGAGCTCCTCGACCTCACTCTTCGAGAGCGAGACCTTCTCTCCGTCCGATTGGAGCACCTCGATGTGCTCGTCGTCCGCCAACTGGACGATGCCGGTGTAGGTTTGCCCGTCGACCGTAATGACGGTCTGCGTCGCGTAGCGGTCGGAGATGACGTGCGACGGGTAGACGATCGCCTCGAGAATTTCCTTGTTGTGGAAGCGGCGGCTGATCGTCGTCAGATCGGGTCCGATGTCCTCGCCTTCGCGACCGAAGCGATGGCAACTGGCACACTTGGCCGCCTGATAGGCGAGCCGTCCTTGTTCGAGGTTTCCTTCCGGCTGATCGTCGTCGTTGATCAGCTTGTAGAGCTCGCTAAACGTGTAGCGGGCTCCGCTAGCGTCCTGGGGAACCACCGGATCGGGTTCAAGCGGATAGTTTTCGCGAAACCAACTTTGCCAGGCGGCAAGCTGTTCAACCGGCGGCGCCTCGGCATTCTGTGTTTCATGACCGGTCCAGTGCTTCAGCAGCTCGATCGCCTGACGGCGGCCGCCATCGTTGGTTTGCTTCAGACCCAGCAGAATGACCTGGCGGATCTCGGTGGCCGTTTCGGGCTGTCGGTCGACCTCATTGAGTTTGACGAGGACCGCCGCGGCAAACTTGCCTTCGAGGATGGCCAGCGAGCGAACCAGCAACGGCCAGTTGTCGCCATGCGGATCTTGGGCCAGTCCCACGGCGATCACGTCGCGGCGATCGGGCTCGGCCTCGAAGAGCTCGCGGAGGTGGTGCATCGATTCTTCGTCACCGTTGCGTGCCAGGACGGCGACGATTCCGGTTCGCAGACGGGTCGCCTCTCGGGAATCGAGTTCGCTGAGTTCCTTGTCGAGTGCGATCAATTCGTCGCGCGTGCTCGCGGGGATTTCCTTCGGCAGCTTGGCCAAGGTCCCCAACGCGGCACTGGGCCAGCGCCGTCCCTGTCGCAGCACACGGGAGCGCTCGACCGGAGACATGTTCTCGACAAACGCTCGCGAGACCTGATCGACATAGCGGCCGTATGAGGCGCTGCCGATGTCCTCGCGGGTCTTTTCGATGAATTGCAAAACTTCGAACCGGTCTGCCGTACTCCAGCTCCCGATCAGGGCCGGAGCGTGCAGGGCGAGGTGGATCTTCTCCGCCAGCGGTGCTTCGCCGCGGAGGAAATCGAGATAGCGCTCGCTCGGCTCGCGGGCCGAGAAGTAGGCCAGCAACCGTACCAACTCGCGGTTCATGCGATAGTCGCCGGCGGGAAACTCGGACGCCAGGCGGTCGGCAAGTTGCGGTACCTCTTCGGCCGTGAACTGGCTGTGTAGCAGTCCAAGCTGACAGACTCGAAGCAGGTCGATGAAGTCGTCGTCGGAGACGAAGCCCCCCATGATCTTGCCGCAGCGGTCGAGAATGGCGAGTGAGGTCTCCTTGTCGGGCGATTGCGACAAAAGGACGCTCGAGCCCACCAGAAAGGCTCGCAGGTCCTTGGCCTCCACGATGTCGTCACGCCACTGGTCCACGGGAGCCTGCTTGAGAACCGTTCCCGCCGCGGTCGCCAGGAACGGGTCTTGCGAGGCCAGCAGCGGCGTCAGGCTCGCGACCGGGGCAGGTTCTCCCAATCTCGCCAAGGCTTCGCAGCTCAGGCGGGCCACGCGGCGACTCGAGTCTTCCAACAGTTCGATCAGGCGGCTGGTGGTCGCCGGGCCCTCGTGCAGGCCCATGAAGAAGGCACTGGCCGCGCGAATTTCGGCGCTGCGGTCCTGCGACAGCGCGACCAGCAGGTCTTCCGTCGGAAAGGGACCATAGAGCTGCATGAGTTCGAGGGCGCGAACCCGCTCGGCCGGTTGGCGACGACGGTCGCTGGCGACCTCGGCCAACTCGCTGCCCCAGAGGTTTCCGAGTTGTTTCTTGATCGTGGCGACTTCCTGTCGACCCCATGCGGATGCGGGTTGCGGCTGATTCAGGGCCGCCTCGATGCCGTCTCCGCGATTCCGTACCTCCTCGGGCACGCGACCCAGCCAAACGACCCGGTAGATCCCGCCCTCGGTGCCACGGCCTCCCGTGGAGAAGTAGAGGGCTCCGTCCGGTCCCACCGCAAGATCGGTGACATTCAGCGGGCTCCCTTCGACGAAGACCCGTGAGGTGGCTTTGTATGCCGCGCCATCCTGCTCGAGGCTCAAGGCGCGGATCTGTCCGCGGGCCCAGTCGCCCACGAAGACCGCGTTGTGAAAACGGACCGGGAACATGATGTGATCGTAGGAGGCCATGCCGGCCGGCGATCCGGGACCCATCTCGTAGATGGGCGGCACGCTGTCGACGAAGTACTCAGGCCACTTTGCCCAACCGCTCCGCCAACCGTGCTCGCTGCCCGCCGTGAGAAGCGAGAGTCGCGTCGGTCGATACCAGGGCAGGCCATCGTCCCATTCCATGTCGGAGTCGGCCGTGACGAGGTCGCCCTTGGCGTTGAAGACGATGTCGTAGGGGTTGCGCAGCCCACCGGAAAAGCGCTCGACAAAGCTTCCGTTCGTGTCGGTGCGAAGGATCATTCCCCCGGGCGCGGGTCGTCCGCGGGCGTATCCGTCCGGGTCCTCGAGTCTCGGCTGGACGAGGTCCCCTTCCACGAAGTCCCGATAGGGACTCGTTGGCCTTGGTTCGTCAACAAGCTCCGTGTGGTTGCCCACGACGAGGTAGATGAGCCCGTCGGGGCCCAACCTGACGGCATGAGGGCCGTGCTCTCCGGCTTTGCCGCCGAACTTGACAAGTGCCTGGACTTCGTCGGCGACCCCGTCACGATCGGTGTCGGACAGGCGGTACAGGGCGAGTCCTTCCGGACCGTCGCCGGTGGCGTAGATGCTGCCATTGAGCGGAAGAATCCCCTGACAGTTCTGGATCTCTTCGCAATAGGTGGAGACCTTGTCGTGGACGCCGTCGTTGTTCGTATCGCGAATCAGCAGCAGCGGGCCCTTTTCCTGCGACGCGACAATGTGTCCAAACTCGTTGAACTCGAAGGCCAGCAGCGATCCGGTGTCCTCGGGGCGGACCATCCACTCGACGCGAAATTCCCGGTCGACGCGAAAGCGGGCGTTTTGTTCCTGCTTGGCCGCCTTGGCGACGCTGGCCCACGGCTGGGTCTCACCGAACGCTCCGAGCGAACGCGCACGGGCCCAGCGGGAGTCGTTAAAGCCCGGGCGTTGCCAGCCGGACGTCGCGCGAAGGTTCACCTTCCACGACGAATCGGTGCGCAGGCTGCGTCGACTGCCGTCGGCCGTCCTCAAATCGACTTCGGCGAGCAGACCCGCGGGACCCGACTGGCTCTTGCGGGCCACGACCGTAACTGCGTTACGACCGGGTACCAGATAGGGCGTAATCAGATGGGTGTCGATCGACTCCCAGTTGTCGTCGGAGCCGACTCGGACTCCATTCACGTAGAGTTCATACGCCTCGTCGCAGGTGATGTCGACCGACGCCGTAGCGTCGCCGGAAACCGCAAAGGTCTTGCGAAAGTAGCAGGTGTTCGCGGCACCACGTCGCGCGGGTGCCCAAATCCATCTCGCGTCTTCAATCGCCGCCCGTGTTTCGTGCGGGAACAGGAGAAGACCGCTGATCACGGCGAGCGCCGCGCAAACGATTGGCGGTCCGGACAAAGGCGTCCTGATACTAGTCGACGACATGGTCTTGCTACCTGCGCAATGGGAAGGATTCGACGAAACGCACGACGTTTCGCAAAGGCGCTCCGGTTGCCTCGCTCACCGATGATGATCTATCGCAAAATGGCGGCGAAGAGTAGCAATCGACCCCCATTTCCTGCAACAGAGGTTGCCGCCGGAGGGAGCGATTTCGGCACCCCGCTGCTAGCGACGACTGAGCGGCCAGGTCAGATGGGGCTAGCTAGCTGAACGGGCAGGCCGCTAGCTGGCCTGTCTCTTTCGCCTCCAGCGGCGGAACCGCCTCGGCGCATTCAGGACGCACGATCGGGCAACGCGTGCGAAACGCACAGCCCGACGGCTTGGCCAACGGCGAGGGAATCTCCCCCTCGAGCACCACTCGGCCCGATCGGTCGGCCTGAGGGTCGGGCTCTGGCACGGCCGATATCAGAGCCCGTGAATAGGGATGGGCCGGTTGAAGATAGACGGTATCGGCAGCTCCGATCTCGACCAGATGGCCCAGATACATGACGGCGATGCGGTCACTGATGTGGTGGACCACGGAGAGATCGTGAGCGACGAACAAGTAGGTGAGATCGAACTCCTCCTGTAGATCGGCCAGCAAGTTCAACACCTGAGCCTGGACCGACACGTCGAGGGCCGAGACCGGCTCGTCGGCGATGATCAACTGCGGGTTGACTGCCAATGCCCTCGCGATGCCGATTCGTTGCCGCTGGCCGCCGGAAAACTCGTGGGGATAGCGACTCGCTTGCGACGCTTGCAGGCCGACGCGCTCGAGCAACCAGTGGACCCGATCGATCCGTTCCTTGCGGGTGCGAGCCGTATGCAGTCGCAGCGGGGCCTCGATCATGCTGCCGATCGTCATGCGGGGATTGAGCGAGGAGAAGGGATCTTGAAAGATCATCTGGATGTGCGCCCGCATGGGTCGCATTCTGCGCCGCGACAAGCCGAGCAGCTCAACGGGACCGTCCGTCGTGTGAAAGATTATCTCGCCCTGCTGATGCACCCCCGGCACGGTCGCGCGGAGGATATTGATCACCGCCTTGGCGACGGTCGACTTGCCACAGCCCGACTCGCCGACGAGTCCGAGCGTCTCGCCCTTTCGGAGCGTGAACGAAACGCCGTCGACGGCCTGGACCTCGTCCACTTTGTGCCGGAGGATCCCGCCCCACACGGGATAGCCGATCTTCAGGTTTCGGACTTCCAGAAGTGGTGCAGCCATGGCGATGGTCGATCGAGAGTTTGAGGGACGGTCGATCAGGGCGCGGGGGCGGAAGTCGTTGTGGACGGCATATCGCCGGACACCTTCACCGCCTCGTCCTCGACAAGATGGCAGCGAACGAGCTGACCATTCTTGAGCTGGTGGAGCTCCGGTTCTTCCTGGTGGCAGCGGTCGATCACCTTTTCGCAGCGGGTGCAGAACTTGCAGCCGGTCGGCAAGTCCATGATGTAGGGGACATTGCCGGGAATCGTGTGCAGGCGGTCCTTGCCGCGTTGGGCCGAGGGCAGCGACTCGAGCAATCCGATCGTGTAAGGGTGCCGCGGGCTGGAGAAGATCTGGTCGACGGTGCCGACCTCCTGGATCTTGCCGCCGTACATGACGATGACCCGGCGGCAGGTCTCGGCGACCACGGCCAGGTCGTGCGTGATGAGGATGATCGAGCCCCCTTCGCGGCGCGCGCGAAGCGTGAGCATGAGCTCCATGATCTGGGCCTGTGTCGTGACATCGAGCGCTGTGGTCGGCTCGTCGGCAATGAGCAGTTGGGGATTGCAGCAAAGGGCCATCGCGATCATGACGCGCTGCCGCATGCCGCCTGAGAACTGATGGGGGTGGTCGCGCATCCGCTTGGCCGCGTCGGGGATTTTCACCTGTTCGAGTCGCAACACCGCCCGCTCGAAGGCCTCTTGCTTGCTCATCTGGGGATGATGTTGACGGAGTGTCTCGATGAGCTGAAAGCCAATCGTGAAGACCGGGTTGAGTGCCGTCATCGGCTCCTGAAAGATCATGGCGATCTCGTTGCCCCGAATCGAGCGCATTTCCTGGTAGCTGAGCTTGAGGAGATCGCGTCCGCCGTAGCGGATTTCCCCGCGGGCGATGTGGCCCGGCGGATCGGGGATCAGGCGAAGGATCGAAAGGCTGGCGACGCTCTTGCCCGATCCCGATTCCCCGACGATTCCGAGCACTTCGCCCGGCATGACGTCGAAGGAAATGCCATCGACCGCCTTGGCGACGCCCCCCTCGACGCGGAAGTAGGTGGCCAGATCGCGTACCGAGAGTAGTGGCGCTCGATCGCCTGCGGCCCCGTCGGGGTTCTTGGCTGCGTTCTCGTCGCGTTCCATTTAGCGGAGCCGGTTGAAGACTTTGGGGTCGAAGGCCTCGCGCACCGCCTCGCCGATGAAGACGATGAGCTGCAGCGTCAGGAACATCGCGGTCAAAGGGAAGACGATCAGGTGCCAGTCGTCGAGTCCCGAGTCCTTTCCTTGACGCAACAGCTGACCCCAGCTTGGCTCGGAAGCTGGCAGCCCGAAGCCGAGGTAATCGAGTGCGACCAGTGAAGTGATGGCCGCGACCATCGCGAAGGGGGCGTAAGTGATGATCGGCGTGAGCGCGTTGGGAAGGATGTGTTTGATAATGATGGCCCACTCGCTCTCGCCGGTTGCCACGGCGGCGGCCACATAGTCGCGCGACTTCTCGCGATAGAACTCACCACGAATGAAGTAGGTGATGCCCATCCAGCCGAAGGCCGCCAGAATTCCGCAAAGCAAGAAGAAGTTCTTGCCGAAGATCTGACCGAGAATCATCACCGTGTAAAGGAACGGGATGGCCCCCCAAATCTCCACGAGTCGGAGGCCGACAATGTCGACCCAGCGGCCGAAGTAGCCAAGCAAGGCCCCGGTCAAGGTGCCGAACGTGTAGGCGGTGCCCACGACGATCAGTGCCAGCGTGATCGACATGCGAAAGGCGTAGACCATGCGAATGAGAATATCCCGATGCGCGGCGTCGGTTCCCATGACGTGAGGCCATTGCGGCGGCGCCGGCGCGTGTCCCAAGCCTTCGATCTTCTCGTAGGGGCTGTATTCGAAAAAAGGCATCAGGACGAAGTTCTCGAGCGACTTCGGGCTGAGCTGCTTTTCGCGGGCGCGCTCGAGCATCGTCGGCGCGCCGGCAAGCAGTTCGCGCAACTCCGCCTGTTGCTCATCGGAAAGCTGCCGCCCGGAAACGAGTCGGCGGGCAAGTGGATACTCCTTGACGAGTTGGCGGACGAGTTGATGCGATTCCCTCGCCTCGGCCGCCTGATCGGCGGACAAGGCCTGCAACTCGGCCTCGTACTGCTCGCGTTGGCGCGGTGACAACCGTCGGCCGGAGGCAAACTTCCGTGCCAGCGGCGAGAAGTCTTGCTCGAGCGCCGCAAGTTGCTCGGCCGCCGTCTCTTCTCGCTCGCGCTGCTCGAGATTCGCCAACTCCCGCTGTTGCTCTTCCGTGAGTGGCTCTCCGAGCAGTGCCTTGCGGGCGAGCGGCGAAAGGCTTCGATAGAGTTCCGCATCGTCCACGTACTGTCGTTTGAGATCGCGATAGAGCGCTTCGGCATCGGCGGGAACCCTGAAGCCGCCGGCGCGTGTCTGGCCGACGTCGCCGGCTCGAACCACGTTGGCGGAGCCGATCCCGAAGATGTCGTGAAAATAGCTGCGAAAGGCCGGAAAGTACCACGCACCGTCGTAACGGACCACAATTGCGCGGTTGCTCATCACAAACGGCAGCAAGAACGTCAGCGCATAGGCGACCACGAGCAGCAGGAAGCTGTAGTATCCCCGCTTGATGCGACGAAATCGCCGCAAGCGAATGCGTGTCAGGGAGGCAGAATCACTCGATCGCATCATGGCATGGAAACTTGCGAGATAAAACGGCCCGGATTACTCGAAGCGGATGCGCGGATCGATCAGCGCGTAGAGCATGTCGGAGAACACGTTTCCGAACATGAGTAGGACCGTGTTGATCGCCAGCACGCCCATCACGACCGTGAAGTCGAAGCCGACCAGCGCGTTGTAGCCCAAGAGGCCGATCCCGGGAATATTGAAGATCTGTTCGATTAAGAGTGATCCCGCCATGAGCACGGAAAGGGCATGGCCCAATCCGGTCGCCAGTGGAATGAGGGAATTTCGCAGCGTATGAAGGAAGATTACCCGCATCGGCGCAAGTCCCTTGGCAAACGCGGTGCGAACGTAGTCTTGACTGAGATTGTCGAGCAGCGAGTTCTTGGTGAGGATCGTGAGCGTGGCAAAGCTGCCCATCATGTAGCAGAAGATCGGCAAGATCATGTAGTAGGTGCGGTCGAGAAAGCGAGCCGCCAGCGACATCTTCTCGCGTACGAGTTCGCCGTTGGCGTCGACGACGACATCGGGGTCCTCGATCAGTTGGGCGAGCCCAGGCAGGCTGGCAAACGTGTCGCTGTGCGTCCCGCCGAGCGGAAAGACGTCCCAGTATTTGTCCCCTGCCAAGAAGACGAGCAACAACAGGCCAATGGCCCAACCGGGTATGGAATAGCCGACGAACACCACGATCGACGTGGCCAGATCGAATACGCCCGCGTGACGCAGCGCCTTGGCGATCCCCAGCGGGATGCAAATGAGATAGGAGAGAATGAACCCGGTGAGTCCAAACGTCAGGCTGATCGGAAATCGTTCCTTGATTCGCGTCCAGACGGGCTCTTTGGTGGCAAAGGACTCGCCGAGATCGAGTCGTACGACGTCGCCCAGCCAGAGCAAGTATGCTTCGTAAAACGGCTTGTCGAGATAGAAGCTCTGCTCGAGCTGCTTTCGCAACTTGTCCGTAATCAGCTCGGTGCCGACCATCGTCGTCCCGGCGCCTCCCTCGCCGCCGGCCAGGGCCGATTGAATGGCCATCAGCTCCTTTTCGACGGGGCCGCCGGGAACGAGTCGGGTGATGCCAAAGACAATCACCGTGACGCCGATGAAGGTGGGAATCATCAGCAACAGGCGGCGAGCGAAGTACGAAGCCATATTGGTGATCTACCGGAAAGCGGCTTAGAAGTCGTCAGGCGACTTGGATTCCCAGAAGTCGACCTCTTCCGGCGGACTGACCATCGTTTGCGAAGAGTCGCGCTTGGCGCGCTGCAGCTGACGGTCCTTTTCCGGATCGACCCACCAGGTTGAAAAGACGTCGTGCCAATCAGCGTACCTGGGCAACACGTACTTCGGCGTCCCAAAGCGATTCCAGTAGAGCAGCCGCTCGGCCGGAGAGTACCACTCCAGCACATAAGGTGTGAGCCGGAACAGCTCGGCGTCCAGCTCGCGCAACAAGGCGTTTCGCTTGTCCATATCGAATTCCGCATCGTAGGCGTCGATGATGCGATCGACCTCGTCGCTTTTCACGCCGGTGATATTGTTGCTGCCGACCTTGTCCGCCATCTCGCTGGCCCAATTCGAGCGGGGATACGGGAAGTTGATCGCGCCCCAGGCCATGCCCGCCAATTGGAACTTGCGATCCATCATGTTCGTCCAATGGGTCTCGGGCGTGACCAGCTGGAGTTTGATTTGGACGCCGGCCCGTTTGCAGGCAGACTGAAAAGCCGTCAGGTACTTCTCGAAATCCTGGCTTCGGTAGAGCAAAGACAGGCTCAGCCGCTGGCCGTCTTTGGTGAGATAACCGTCGCGGTCGCGCGTCTTCCAGCCCGCCTCGGCCAGTAGCTCATTCGCCCGGTCGGGATCGTATTCCGCCATCTCGTTGTCGAGATTCTCCGCGTCGCCTTTGGGGAAGTAGGACTTCGACGGCACGTACTCGTCGTAAGCGAATTCGGAGAGCAGCGTGCGACGATCGTACAAGTGGCAAAGCGCCTTACGCACGCGCACGTCTGCCAGCAGCGGGTCGCGCATGTTGATGGCCATTCCCTGTACGCCCTGGGGATGCTTGGTGTAGACCTTCTGCCGCACGAGCAAGCCACGAGCAATTGCTTTGGATTCCTGAGGATCGAGATCCTCCACCCACCACTTGGCGGTGGACACGGGATGGAAGTCGATGTCGCCTTTGAGCGCCTTCTGAAATCCCAGGCGCCTCTCGCGAATGACGATGAAGTGAACGCGGTCGAAGTTGTACAAGCCCGTTTGCGATTCTTCATCTTTCGCCCAGTAATCGTCACGTCTCGTCAGGGCAATCGACTGGCTGTCTTTGATGTCCTTGGGCAAGACCCGGTAGGGACCGCTCCCGACGGGATAGTCGAAGTTGTACTTGTCCAGGTACTCTTTGCCGGAAATGCTCGCGATCTCGTGGGCCGGCAGAATCTTCACCGACGAAAACGAGAGGAAGTTGCGCCAGTCCTTGTCCTTGCACCGCACTTCGATCTCGTGGTCCGAGATCTTTACCGGTTCCTCGTACTTCGACATCACTTGGGTCCACATCGGGTCCTGGAGCGTGACATCCTGACTGAGCCGGTACGTGGCGATCACGTCATCCGCGGTTACCGGTTTCCCGTCGGACCAGCGCGCGGCGGGATTCAGCCGATAGCGAAACGTCATCTTGTCATCCGAGACGTGCCAGTGCGTGGCCAATCGAGGAACCCATTCGAGTGTCGCAGGGTGAAGTTCCAGCAGCGACTCGTAGCACATGCCCTCGACAATTGAATTGAGATAGGTATTCGAGGCGATGCCCACCGTTCGCAGCGTCGCCGGCCAATTGGGAATTGACGTGCGAATGCTGCCACCCTTTTCGGCGCGCGGGTCGCCAAGCGGACCGGGCCGCGAGGTGGTCCACGTGCGGCCGTCAACTTCGACCTCCAGCGGGGGCGCGCCCTGTGTTAGGTCAGTTGAGGTCTCTTCGCTGGCCGAGTCAGGTCGACTGGCGACTTGGGTCGTTCCGGCGGTTGCCCGGGAACCCTCGGCGGAATCGGCCGACCCGGCACTTGAGGGTCCGCTACAGCCGCAAGCGATGGCCGCCAGCAGAAAGCCGAAGTGACACCAAACCTTGTTCATGTGTGTCGTTAAGTCCTTCGCGGAGGGCACACGTGCCCTGCAATGGTGGTCGTTTCCTGGAGCCAACTACGTGAGAAATCGTGGCGGAGTTTGAGGAACTACAGAGATTGCGCAGCTTCAGCCAGGTAATAATACTGCTGCGGTGGTATGCAGGCCATACCAACAGCGGCCTGGCACCCCACGATTCGACGGAGATTTGGACGGAGATTCGACCGTTCAGCCGAGGTGCGTCAGATATTCATCGACGAGGTCTTGCGCTTCGTCGGTGCGGGCGACCAACCGTTCGAGCCAGAGCGGCTGAAAGGGACCGGTCGCGTCGAACGTGGTCGGCTCGAAGCAAGAGACGACATGCCAGGCGATCTGGAAATTTAGCGCCCCATTCGGCGTCGTGGAACTCACACGGCGGTCCAGCACCGAATGGAGCGACGCCATCGTCAGCTCCCAGGCGAACCCGGTGTTGCCCGACCGCTCCAGATCGTTGTTCGTGTCCACGGCGAAGTCGCGGGCCCGTTCCCGGTCCACGGCCAACGGCAAGATGTCCTCCGCAAATCGGCTGCGGCAGACGCCGGCAAGTCGGGCAATCAAGACATCGCTCCACCGCTCGGCCCGTCGGCGGAGGCGATTCAGCTCGACAGCTCGCGGCCAGTCGAGCAACTTGCTCGAGGCAATCAACTGAAGTCCGCGATGGCTCTGTTCCTGATGCCGGCAGAGAATACTCTTGACCAGCGGGCCGGCAATCGAGTCGCCGCGCAGACGATCGCGAGCGACGAGGGCGGCCGTCCATACGCGGGTCAGCGTCTCGCTCCAGAAGATCTCTTCCAAGAGCGTCTCCGCCACGACGCCGGCCTGCGATCGCTCCATCGTCTGCAGCCGCCCGTCCGCGAGTCTCTGTGCGACTTTTTCCAGGTGGGCAAAGGCCAGAGTCCAGCGGCGGAAGCGGTCAGTCGCAGCCGTCCAGTAGATCCGCATGTTCGGTTCGGTCGCCGGATCTTTCTCATGGAGCAGTTCCGCGGCATTCTCGGCCACCGCGGCCGCGACCCTTACCAGATCGCAGCTGTGGAGTCTCTGTCGCTTGGCAGCCCCTCCCAACGCATTGCGGTCGTCGTCCGGGGTCGGTGATTCGAAGGGGAGCATGAGGTGCTGCGCGGCCGCCTGGATGGCGGTTCAGGGTCGTCGGACGGGTTCGTGGCGCGGGAACGTCTCCATCGGACGACCGGCACCGGAATAGGCTTGCAAACCGGGTGCCAACGCGGCAGGTCGCGCGGCCGACCTGATTCTTCACGTCCAAGATGCGGGTGGGCAAGGACTTGGGCACGCGGTTCGAATACCACGGCAGGAGCCGCGATTCGCCCGTGATGCCGAAAGGCAACACCCGAAGACAAACACCGGCAGCAGGCAGCCGAACGGTGTGGTAGCGCTGCCCTGAAGCGGGAAGACAGGCATGCCGGCCCAAGTGGACGATATGGACCGAGGGGGGGTAGCCAGATGAGCCGAGCGGAAAGAGCTTACCGCGCGTGGGGATTCGTTCCGGGCGAGCCCAAGACGGCATCGTGGATGTCGACACCGGGCGCGATTTCGCGGCGACGATTGCGATAGAAATCGTCGTCCTGGCAGTTGCTCAGTCGACAATCTTCTTCGTAGCCGACGTGTCCGTCTTCGAAGAGGACATTCTGACCCAGACCGTCATGGCAGCTGGTCTGTGCGAATTCTCGGTTGGGGCACGGGGCGTCGGCCATGATGGCGAAGTTCGTGCGGCCAAGGTTCTTCGTGGGGTGGTAGCCCGTGCCATCGCGATAGCCGAGCGTGTAGGCATACGCCCCCGACCCGCACTTCTCGAGCAAGGCGTCAAGTTCGTTGGGTTCCGAGGGTTTTTCGAGCGAAACCAGCGGCGACGAGCAGGCGGCATCCTTGGAGCCGGAACTTGAAGCGGAGGCGAACGAGGGGCAAACGAAGCTGGTGGGATCGTCGACCAGGCCTTCGCTCACCAGCGTCGTCATGTAGGCCCCGGCCCGATTGTTGGGGCCGTCTTCGGCAATGACGGGAAACAGATTATCCGGGTGTTTCTGGCTGTAGAGTTGCAACGCCTGACCGAGAGCCCGCAGGTTATTCTGGCAGCCGGCCAGGCGAGCACTGAACTGGGCGTGCTCGACCGTCGGAATCGCGACTACGCCCAGGGCGATCAGAATTCCCGCGGCGACGGCGATGTCCGCGAAGCTCCAACGTCGACCTGACGTCGAACGTGCGGAAAAGTCCGCCGCGGAGCGAGCAGCGGGAGACGGCTGCAAGCTGCGACGACGGCGGACTTCCTCGCAACAACGATGGGCCAACCCGGCGGGCGGGTCGATGTGGCCCTTGTCCGAGCGGAGTGGGTCGAGACATTTTTCCAATTGCTTCAGGTCGTCTCGAAGTCCCGCATCTTGCTGCAGGCGATCGGCCAACTGATTATGCTCGTCGGTCTCGAGCGCCCCGAGCAAATACCCAACTAACTCACTTTTCATCGTCCGCTCGCTGCTCCTACATCGGCGAACGCTCGAGCCTGGGTCGAGGTCGAGTCGTTCGTTCATTGAGAAGGTTCTGTTTCGCTGTCCCGCCACGCCTGGTTGAGTTTCAAGAGGGCCGAATGAAGCCGGCTCTTTACGGTTCCCACGGGGACGCCGAGCGCCTCGGCCGCCTCGCGATACTTCAGACTTTGGTAGTAAACCAGCGTGACCGCACTCCGTAAGGTTTCCGGGAGCGCGGCAACCGCCTTGCGGATCCACTCCCGCCGTTCCGAAACCTCGAGTTGGGCAACGGGCCCGGGCTCGGCATTCTCCAGCAGATCGACCAGGCTGGCCAAGTCGTCGTCATCCGCCTGCCGGCCGGAATCGAGGCTCACGGCCCGGTGTCGCTTGTTTCTCCGTTGTAGGTCGATGGCCTGATTGGTCGCGATGCTGTACAGCCAGGGCCGAAAGCGGCGTCCCGATTGGAACTGGGCGCACTTCAGATGCACCTGCAGAAATGTCCCCTGGAAGGCGTCTTCGGCCATCTCGGCATTGCCGAGAAATCGCCGCAAATAGCTGTAGACTTCGCGTTCGTACCGTTGAACCAGCTGCTCGTAGGCGTCCATTTCGCCATTCGAGCAGTAGCGAGCCAGCAGGCTCTCGTCGCTCTCTCGAGACGCATCGGCGTCCGACCCGTCCTCGGGCCGACCATCGAGATCGCGTGATGACGAGGTGCCAAGGCTCATAAGCTACTACGACTCCAGCAACTACTTGGTTCGGCCGCCGACGGGTCGCTCGGGAGCTCTTTTCCGCCCCAGGTTCGACGCGGCCGCTTCGCGACATTGTAGCGATAGGAAGCACTTTCGAGGTGATTGGCGTCCGGGACCGCGATTTGTCCGTGCCCCATGCGGTTCCTAGACTCCGTGTGCACCATCGGCAAATCTCGTACCCCCGAGGGCAATTTGGGCGGCCCGGAGCCCTCTCCGGCAACGTGGCATTAGACATAAACACCTACCAGGCAGTAAATTAGCTAGGGTCCTTGCCCCTGGGCTGACGAACGTCGCTGACGTCGGCGACGCGACACGAGTCCGTGAACTGGTGAAATATCTACCGCGACTTGCAAATCGCGGCTTTCGGCAACCGCGGCGGTGGAAACTCCTGGCAATGTTGCTCAAACGCGTCCTTGAACCGGAAATCATGGATTCCTCGGACGAAGCCGAGGCCTACGACGCCATGGACCACGGAGAGGTCAATCGGCGGTTCGTCGACGACCTGCTGGCGGCGGTTTCCGAGCGGGTCTCGCGGCTGCCCGAGCGGACGGCGGAAGGTGCGGGGACGACGTATCTCGACTTCCTCGATCTCGGTACCGGAACGGCACAAATCCCCGTCGAGTTGGTGCAGCGAAATCCGGCGTTTCGCTGTCTGGCGGTCGACCTGGCCCCGAGCATGCTCGAATTTGCCCGCTTGAACCTCGAATTCGCGCACGTCACGGACCGTGTTGTCCTTGAATTGGTCGATGCCAAGCGACTGCCGTACGAGTCGGGTCGCTTCCCGATCGTGTTTTCCAACAGCCTCGTCCATCACCTGCCCGACCCGCAGCCGGCGATCGCCGAGGCCGCGCGCGTTACCGAGCCGGGCGGCACGCTGTTCTTTCGCGACCTGCTCCGTCCCCCGGACGATGCCGCAGTGAAGCGACTCGTGCAACAATATGCCGGGGATGAGACCCAGCAGCAGCAACAGCTGCTCGACGATTCGTTGCGGGCGGCACTTAGTCTGGCCGAGATTCGCGAGATTGTCGTCGGCTGCGGCTTCGCCGCCACCACGGTTCGCACGTCGAGCGATCGGCACTGGACCTGGATCGGTATCAAGAGCTGAGCGGCCAACAATGGACTCAATTGAGCCGACGACTGACACCCCTGACACTCCCCCACCGACGGTCGACGTCGCCGACGCGACGATGTCGGCGAGCGAGCTCGAGGAAGCCAAGGAATACGGCAAGCGGGGTTTGATCTGCGACCTGTTGGGCCGAGGGATCGATCTGGTCTACCTGGGGCTAATGGTCTTCGTGTTCGCGGTACCTGGGAGCTGGCTGCTGCTGCAGATCGAGGCCCTCACGGCGAGCGAGACGTTGCGATTGCTGACCCTGGCGGCGGTCATGGTGCTGCTGAACTTGATCGTCAGTTTCCCGCTGGCGTTCTACTCGGGGCACTTGCTGGAGCATCGCTACGGACTGTCGCGTCAGAGCCTGGCCGCCTGGCTGTGGCGATACATTAAGGTGCATGCCCTCGGAGTGGCTTTCTTCCTCACTTTGCTGCCCGGACTCTACTGGATCATCTGGCTGAGCGGCTCGTGGTGGTGGATCGTCGCCGCCGTCGGTTACTTCTTCGTCTCGGTAATCATGGGTCGCGTGTTCCCCACGGTCATCATGCCGCTGTTTCATAAGTTCGAGCGGCTGGAAGATGAGCCGAAGAACCAGGGTCTCCGCGAGCGGATGCGGCGGCTGTCCGAGGGCACCGGGCTGTCCATCGAGGGGGTTTATCGCATGGTCATGAGCGATGAAACGGCCAAGGCCAACGCGATGTTGGCAGGACTGGGCCGCAGCCGACGGGTGATCTTGGGAGACAACTTGCTCGATCAATTCTCGGCCGAGGAAATCGAGGTGATCATGGCCCACGAGGTCGGACATCACGTGTTCCGGCACATGACGAAGATCATTGGGGGAGTCTTCGTCGGCAGCCTGGCGGCCTTCTGGCTCTGCGACGCGATCCTCTGGAAGTGGTCGGCCGGCACCGGCATCTCGGC
Source organism: Planctomycetota bacterium (assembly GCA_003389215.1). Classification (GTDB taxonomy): domain Bacteria; phylum Planctomycetota; class Planctomycetia; order Pirellulales; family UBA7805; genus MB-PLM-2. Next base: position 34,776 of record QQVP01000037.1, read on the forward strand.
CGCCTCGGGCGACCTGCCCTACCACTCCTTGCCCATGCTGATGCTGATTCTGACCCTGTTCGGGCTGGTCATGGGCCCGGTGGGCTGCGCGATCAGCCGGCATTTCGAACGTCAATGCGACCGCTATGCACTGCAGAAGACCGGCCTACGCGACGCCTACCGATCGGCGTTTCGCAAGCTGGCGAAGCTGAACAAGGACGATCCGGCGCCGCATCCGCTGGAAGTTCTGCTCTTTCACGACCATCCCCCGATCGCCGAGCGCATTGCCGCCGCAGATCATTGAACGGAATCGCAGACGCTGATGCCGCGAGCGCCGCGTTGGGGTGGTTGCCGAATGTCGCGAACGGTTAGTCTACAGTACCGCGGCGGCGGCCGAAGAGTCGCGCAGCTTGTGCAGACGGCCCGCAGTACGACCAGACAAATTGAGGACCGGAACCCCATGGCCACCGATTTTGAACCGAGCATCTTTCAAGACGCGATCGCGCGGCTTGACGAAGCAGCCAAGTATACCGACGTCGATCCAGAGGTCATCGAGCAACTGCGCCACCCCATGGCCATGCTGCTCGTGTCCGTGCCCGTTCGCATGGATGACGGCTCGCTGAAGATCTTCTCCGGCTATCGCGTCCAGCACAACAACGACCGCGGTCCGACCAAGGGCGGCATCCGCTTCCATCCGGATGTCGACGTCGACGAGGTCAAAGCCCTGGCCTTCTGGATGACCTGCAAATGCGCCGTGGTGGGACTGCCTTTCGGCGGGGCGAAGGGAGGCGTTACGGTCAACGCGAAGGAGCTGTCGAAACTGGAGCTGGAACGGCTCAGCCGGGGTTTCATTCGCGAGATGGCCGACTTCATCGGTCCGGAGAGCGACATCCCAGCGCCGGACGTCTACACGAACGCGATGGTCATGGGCTGGATGATGGACGAGTACTCGATGATTCATCGTCGACACACGCCGGCCGTGATCACGGGGAAACCGCTGGCGCTGGGCGGCAGCGTCGGTCGCGACGATGCCACCGGGCGAGGCGCCTACTATTGCATCAAGGAGCTGGAAGCCCGCCGGCAATGGGATCCGAAGGATATCCGCGTCGCCGTGCAGGGTTTTGGCAACGCCGGTCAAAGCGTGGCGCGATTGCTGCACGCCGACGGGTATCACCTGGTGGCGATCTCCGACTCCAGGGGCGGTATCTACAAGCCGGAAGGCTTCGACATTCCGAGTCTCATCTACATGAAGAACGAGTCTCGTAAGCTGCAGGCCGTCTATTGCGATGGCAGCGTTTGCGAAGCGGTCGACGCCCACGTGATCACGAACGAGGAGCTGCTGGAACTCGAGGTCGACGTGCTGATTCCCGCCGCCCTGGAGAATCAGATTACTCACGAGAACGCCGAACGAATCAAGGCCCACGTCGTGGTTGAGGTGGCCAACGGCCCCGTTTCCAGCGAGGCGGATGAGACCTTGCTGGCTGACGGCGTCCTCGTGGTGCCCGACATTCTCGCCAACGCGGGCGGGGTTACCGTCAGTTACTTCGAGTGGGTGCAGAATCGGGCCGGCTACTATTGGCAGGAAGAGGAAGTTCACTCGCGACTTCGCGAGATCATGGCCCGCGAGTTCAACGCCATCTACGACGCCATGCACGAGCGTCGGATCAGCATGCGAACCGCCGCCTACGCACACGCCTTGCGGCGGTTGGGGGAGGCCGTCGAGGCCCAGGGCACGCAGCGCTTCTTCGAAGATGCCCTGTAGCGGTTTGCAAGACCGCGGTAGCAGCAGATGGCCGGAGCGGCTCCGTTGGTTCACTCCGCCGCAGGCACGGCGGTCGACGTGGCTGCACGTGTACGGTCAGCCTGTGGACTCGTGGGTACGGCGATAGTACTTCAGCCCGGGAAAGAAAAACGCAGCGGCCGAAACGATGCCAAACAGCGAGACGCCGACGTCGATTCCGTTGACCTGCAGGATGGCCATCACGGCCGCGGTCAGGAACAGGGCGGCCGCCTGCACGTAGAACTCCCCGGTGAGAATTCCCGCCTTCACGGTGAAGACGACACCGTTGATCAACCCCAGCACCGGGGAGAGCGTCAGCACGGGCAGCGCCAAGATCCATTCCACGGCGAACAGGCCGACGCTGGCCACCACGCTGCCGGCCCACACGTGGGCGATCTGTCGTTCGACAAACGTGACGGGCCCTGCCCGGTGACGCAGCAGCCAGAAGATCGGTGCCCAGACCGCCAGACCTCCTCCCCACAGGCCGACGTAAGCAATCGGCTCCTGAACTCCGCCTGCTTGAAACAGGTTCGTCGAGTGCATCAGGTTCGTGACCAGGCACAGCACGAGCAGTGCCAAGGCGTGCCACATCCACAAGAGGCCCCAGTTTTCCAGCACGTCGACATGATGGGTGTCGCGAAACATGCGGGCCATCACGGCGCTGATACGCCCACTCCGCGCGGAAATGGGTTCGCCGGCCAGATAGGCTTCCAGGTCTTCGGCCAGCCGATCGGCATTTTCGTAGCGCAGGTCGGGTGGCTTCTGCAGACATCGCAGCGCGATCAGTTCGAGCTCGTGATCGGCACGTGGATTGAGCACGCGCGGGGGGACGGGGTCTTGTTCCAGAACGAGCATGATCGTGTCGAGCGCGGTCGCCGCCTGAAAGGGCGGACGGCCGGTGAGCATCTGGTAGAGCAAGGCTCCCAGGCTGTAGATGTCAGTTGCGGGGCCCAGCTCGCCGCGGTTCCCGGCGGCCTGCTCGGGGGCCATGTAGCTCGGGGTGCCCAGAATGGCTCCGGTCCGCGTGAGGCTCTGGTCGACGGTCTCGCCGCCGGTGGCGACCCGCTTGGCGAGGCCGAAGTCGCTGACGTGGGGTCGCCCCTGCCCGTCCAGCAGAATATTCGACGGCTTCAGGTCGCGATGCAACACGCCCTCGGCATGCGCGACGCCCACCGCACGGGCCACGTCCCGCAAGATTCGTGCGGCCTCTTGCGGCGGGAGGGGACCCTTTTGCAGACGCTGGGCCAGCGTCTCGCCCTCGATGTGGGCCATCGTGAAGTAGGCTTGCCCTTGGTAGTCGTCGACCTCGTAGATGGGCACGATGTGCGGACTTTTCAGCCGCGCGGCCGCTTCCGCCTCCGAGCGAAAACGGAGTCGATCTTCCTGGGATGCGAGGTTCCCCCGCAGAATCATCTTCAGGGCGACGATGCGATCGAGGCTTTGCTGCCGGGCGCGGAAGACGACCCCCATGCCCCCGCGTCCCAACTCTTCGAGCAACTCGTAGTCGCCGAACTGGTGTGGCAACTCGAAGTCGGCCAGCGGCGAAGTCGACGTATCGCGCACGCCCGACGATGTCGCGTCGGCGTCGAGTTCGCCCAGAGCCCCACTACCGATCGCATCGGCGAGCTGACAGGCGGCCCAGATCTGGCGCAACTCGTCGACCAGCGCCTCGTTACCTGCTGCGTAACTTTGTACGTCGACAGACTCCCCCTGCCGCTGCGCCTCGAGCATCTGCTCGAGCAATTCGGCGAGTTGCTCGTCGCGGGTATTGCCGGTGGAGACCACGCTTCTTACTCTTTCGACCGCTCTTCGCCGGAGAGAATCGCCTTGAGCCGTCGCACCGCGCGGAGGTAGCGCATGCTGGCGGCCGGGGGCGTGAGATTGAGAGTCTCGGCGACCTCGCTGTTTGAGAGTTTTTCGAAGTGCCGCATCAAGACAACTTCCCGATCCTGATCCTCGAGGCGATCGATCGCCGCCACGAATTGAAGTTGAAGTTCGTTCCACGCCGCCTGCGAAGCGGGCGTTCGCTCGCCGTCGCGAAGCTCGGCGACAAGGTTCATCGTACTCTGGTCGAGACCCCCGCGCGCGACCAGGGGTTGTTCCCGATCGAGGCTCCGCTTGGCCGCCTGGCGGTGGCGGCGATGGGCGTCGATCAGGCGGTCTTGGGCCATCTGACGCAACCACAAGTGAAACGGCATGACCGGATTCTTGAGATAGTCGGCCAGCCGCCGATTCGCCTCGATGAGCACGTCTTGCACAATGTCGCTGGCGTCGACGCGTCGCGTCAGCTGGCGATCCATCCGCAGGTCAATCATCCGCCGCACGGCCGCGCGGTGTCGCTCGAAGAGCCGGTTCACCGCGTCCGGATCGCCTTCCTCCGCCCCGACCAGAAGCTCTTGCGTCTCTTCGTTCTTGGGCCACATATCTCTAGTATCCCCAAGGAACTGGGTGACAAGCAAGAGAGACAGCGGCGGCGGGCGAGTGATCGCCACGGCGCGGACCGCGTCGCACGTCCCTCAGTACAGCAGGACCCGCAGGGCTTCGACGAGGTGATCGACGTCGTCTTTCGTGTTGTAGAGGTAACACGACGTGCGGATGAATCGCTGCTCGTTCACGTCGTAGACCAGGGCCTCGATCTGAAAACGCGAGCGGAGTGTGTCGCGAAACTCGACCCAGGGCCGGCCGTCGTTCCGCAGGGGCATGGTGATCATCGCCCCGTACCAGTCTTCTTCGTCGGGAATGAGGGCGTCGTGCCCCGTCAGATTGGCGATCGACTCCCGCGCATAGCGCGCCAGGTAGTGCGTGCGTCGCCGCAGCGTCTCCCAGCCAAACTCGGCGAGAAAGTCGAGTGCCGCGGGCAGGCTGAGATAGGTGGCCATGTCGCGGGTTCCCGTCCAGGTGAACTCGTCCTGCCAGGTCTCGGGAACGGCGGGCTGCACGCGTCCCCAACTCAAGAGACTCGGGCGAACGGTCGACTGAACCTGTGGGTGCACATAAAGGAACCCGGTGCCGTGCGCCGCGCTGAGCCATTTGTGGCAGACGGCCGTGTAGTATTCACAACCGAGCGCGTCCAGCTCGAGCGGCAGAATTCCCGGCGCATGCGGACCGTCGATACAGACGGCAACTCCGCGATCCTGCACGGCGCGGGTGATCCGCTCCGCCGGCAGTTTCATGGCGGTGGCCGAAGTGATGTGGCTGAAGACCACGAGCTTCGTCTTCGGAGTGAGCGCCGCCAGCACGGCATCGACAATCTCGTCGCTCGATTCGAGGCGAGGGGGCAACTTCGCTTCGACGACCCGCGCACCAACCTCTTCGCACTTGCGGTGCCAGATGCGAAAGACGGCGCCATACTCGTGTGTGGTCATGACCACTTCGTCGCCAGCGGCCAGGCCGACGCTCTCGGCGACCACGTTCATCCCGTAGGTTGCATTCTCGACGAACACCAAGTTCCCGCGGTCCGCGCCCACAAAATCGGCCAGGCGGTCGCGCGCGGCAATGAGCTCCGGCTCCAGCTCGCGCACGAAGAAATCCATCGGTTCCGCGGCCGCGCGATCGAGATATTGCCCCTGTACCTGGATGACCGCCCGCGTCGGGAGTCCGAAGGAGCCGTGGTTGAGGTACGTCAGTCCTTCTGGAAGGGACCAGTGTTGCCGCACCGGTCGCCAGGCAGCATCGTCTTCTAGTGGCCAGGTCATGGGATAGCTAGCTCGAATTCACCCGGGTGACGAAGTCGCGAAACGGCCAAGGTCGGCGGTGACAGTGTGACTCGCAGCGAAGCAAAATTCCAGGTACCGGGACTGCCGAAGAGCGTGCCGCATCTCGTCGAGCTAGCATGCCCTTTAGCGCGGTAAGCGGGCGGCGGCGTTGAGCACGACGCGTGCGGGATATGCGACGCTCGACGGCGGGACGTGGCCTGTGGCCCGCCCGGCGCGGTTTGACTTTCGGCATGCTGTGTGAGATACAGTACCGTCAATGGGTGGGCGTCCAGCTTATACTTGGCTGGACTTCCTTGTCGCCGCTCCGTCTGCTCTCCGCGCTGGTGCGGAGCGGGCAACGCGATGCGGAAGTGGCGGCTCATTGTCAAACGAGACTCATGCAAGGAGAAGTGGACGTGAAATCCAGCAAATTTACGCGACGAGACTTCGGCAAGCTCAGTGCCGCCGCATTCGGTGGCATGGTTGCCGGTGCGAGCGTGTTGCATCTCGGCGCACGCGACGCGAATGCCGACGAAAGCAACCTGCTCAGCGGAAAGAATGTTTGCCGCGGGCTGAACCACAGCTGCGCCAATCACAAGGGCGGCGACAATCAGTGCGCGGGAATGGGTGTCTGCGCGACGGCCGCACCGCACACGTGCGCCGGACAGAATGACTGCAAAGGCGAAGGTGGCTGTGGAGCCAACCCCGGCGAGAATGCCTGCAAGGGGCAAGGCAAGTGCGCCGTGCCGCTGGGCGATGCCGCTTGGGCCCGCGCCCGTGCCAACTTCGAAAAGGCGATGGAGGATGCGGGTAAAGAATTTGGGCCCGCGCCGCCTAAGTCGTAAGCGCGTCGCGTTTCGAGAACGCCGCACCAAGGGTCCATCCGCGCCACACTCGTGTTCGGCGCGGTGGTCCCTTTTTTTCCAGCCGTGTTTTCTTCAGACGCGATGGCCGCCGCGGAGTCGATGCCGGAACTCGCTATGAAACCACCCCGCTTGGGACATCCGAACTTGGGGCTGGGTGTCGGTCTGCGAACTGTGCACTTCAGCCACATTCTGCGGGCGCAGCCCGAAGTCGATTGGTTCGAGATCATTTCGGAGAACTTCATCGACTCGCAGGGTCGGCCGCGTTATGTGCTGGAGCAGATCGCCGAACGGTATCGGGTCGTCATGCACGGCGTGTCGATGTCGATCGGAAGCACCGATCCGCTCGACTTCGAGTATCTCGCCAAGCTGAAACGCCTGGCCGGTGAGATCAACGCCCATTGGATTTCCGATCACCTCTGCTGGACGGGGGTGGCGGGTCGCAACAGTCACGATCTGCTGCCGATTCCCTTCAATGAAGAAACGCTTCGGCACGCCGTCGAACGGATTCGCATCGTGCAGGACTTTCTCGAGCGCCCGCTGGTTCTCGAGAACCCCAGCAGCTACGTCACGTTCGCCGATTCGACGATGACCGAATGGGAGTTTCTCACGCGGATGGCCGAGGATGCCGACTGTGGTCTGCTCTTGGATGTGAACAACGTTTATGTGTCGAGCGTCAATCACGACTTCGATCCTCACGAATTCGTCGAGTCGGTGCCTCATCACCGTGTCGTGCAAGTTCATCTGGCCGGGCATACGAACTGCGGAACCCACCTCATCGACACGCACGACGGCGAAGTCATCGATCCGGTGTGGGAGCTCTATCGCAAGGCACATCGGCTCACGGGCGGGGTGTCGACCTTGCTCGAATGGGACGCCAGCATCCCGCCTTTCGAAGTGGTCCACCATGAAGTGCTCAAGGCCAAGCGGCACATGAGCGAACAGCTGGAGACGACCGAAGCGGTCCCCCGCCCCGCCACTCCGCGGGAAACGGCCGTTCCACACCCCTTGCACTTCGTGGCTCCGGAAGTCGAGTGATTGGCTCTCGGACCAGCCGACTAGCCATTTGCAGCCGAACTGGCCAGACGTCGCATGTCGCACCGCCTCGATGAAATTCAACGCTGGATGCAGGCGGTGATCACGCACGCCGGGGGGATCGTGCCGGGCATCGAATCGCCACAGGCGCGTGGCGAGATCGATGTCGATACCGCGCGGGTCGAGGAAGTAATCGCCCGTTCGGAGGCCCTTTCGAGCGTCGAGCGTCTGGGAGTCTACGGCAATGCCTATTTCGCACGGCTTCTGGAGTGTATGGGGGAGAGCTTTCCCTGTCTGGTCCAGGCATTGGGCGAGGAGACGTTCGATGAGTTCGCCTTCGGCTACCTGCAGACGTACCCGTCGACCAGCTACACACTCAATCACCTGGCCGACCGATTTCCCGACTACTTGCGGGAAACACGTCCGGATACGGGCGAACTTGGCGGCGGCGAGGTGGGCTGGCCCGACTTCATCATCGACCTGGCGACCCTAGAGCTGACGTTCGAGAAGGTCTTCGACGGGCCTGGCTTCGAGCACGCTTCCATCCTGGAAGCGGACGATTTGGCCGCGGTTGCTCCCGAAGTCTGGCCGCAGGTGCGTTTGCGGCCCGTTCCCTGCTTAAGGCTGTTGGCCTTCCACTTTCCCGTGAACGCGTACTTCACCGCGTTCCGACGCGAGGAAGAGCCGGAGATCCCCGGACCGCACCGCGAGTTCGTCGCGATTACCCGCCGCGACTACGTCGTCCGCCGCTTCAATCTCTCGCCGGCCCAGTTCGCGCTGTTGGGCAAGCTCATCGAGGGTGCCCAGGTGGGCGAGGCGATCGAAGCCGCCGCCGAGGCCTTCACGGGGACCGTGGAAGAGCTGGCGGACGGGCTCCGCCAGTGGTTTGGCGAATGGGCGGCCGCCGGTTTCTTCGAGTCGCTCGAGTTGCCCGACTGAAGGGCCATCGGAACGACGCGGGCAGCGGCCGTCACCTAGTTGACGATGTAGTCGTGGACGCTGCCGTCGGCGACTTCGTCGATCGACTTCGACCAGACGACTTGCATGTCCGCATCCAGGATCTCGACCACCGCATCGGCCAGTCGTTCCCCACAGCAATCCTTGCGGTTGTAGATGCGGATGCGGCCGATGTCCTTCACGCCGCCGAGGTCGACCATCCAGTAGGGATTGTCTTCCAGCTGGCTGTGGCTGACCGAACCGTCTTTGAAGTTCTGGCTCTTGTCGCCGTCGGCAGCCCGCGAGGCCTTCGCAGTGAAGTGCGTCGAACTCTGCGAGGCGTTGCCGTTGCGCTGCAGGGGCTGACCGTCGCCGGTCTGGAGGACCTCGACTTCCGCCAGGTTCAAGATCCGGTCGTAGCCGGTGACGCGCACCCGCACGTACTGCCCCTTGGCGAGCGTCTTCGTGGGTGGGGCGTTCTCGGCGGCAAAGCGGTCGATCGGATTCTCGCCGGGGATACCAATCACCTTTAGCTCCGGCAACGCTTCGACCAACTTGGCAACGCCCGCGGGCGTCACGTTCGTCTGCCACACGTAGAGCTTCTTCAGGTTCTTCAAGCCGGCTAGATGCTCGAGACCCGCGTCGCTGATCGGCGTGCCGTAGAGATTCAGGTACTCCAGACTCTCGAGGCCGGCGAGGTGGGCCAGACCGGCGTCGGAGATCTGCGTACGTTCCAGGTGCAACCGCTTCAGGCTCGTCAGACCGGCAAGATGTTGCAGCCCGGCACCGGTGATCTTGGTGTCCTTCAGATGAAGCCAGACGAGGTTTTTCAGGGCCGCCAGGTGGACCAACCCGTCATCGCCGACATCGGTACCGCTGAGATGGAAGTCGACCTCACGCCAGTCGGTATCCGCCGACACACCGCGAACGCTGCCACCGAGTTCCCGAATCGCCTTGATGGCTTCGTCCTCATTGGCGGCGGCTGCTCCACCCATAAGGCCCATTCCTACCAACAATCCCGCCAACGCGATCGACAACTTCATTGCTCCGAGCTCCTCGCAGACCTACGTGATTGGACCACCTCGCGGGACGATTCCTGCCAGGCTGCCTACTATTATGCCCACCCCATCTGCGGATGCAACGTTTGCCCCTGCCAGCGAAATCCGAGCCCGCGACGAGCACCCCGCCGCACGTTGATTCCGCCCGGCGGAAGCGGCATACTGACTCGTTCCAGAATCCTTCCGTCGCGTCGTCCGCGAAGCTCCCCGGCGACGTCGTCTTCCGCCCCCTTGCCCGGAGTTTCCAATATGTCGCGGCCCGATCGGTCGATTGCTATCCCCTTCTTTTTCCTGGTCGCGGTCCTGTCGGTGGTGGTCTACGTGACCGTGACGAGAGAGCCGGGCGCCCCGTCTGCCGATGGCGAGGCCGAGTCCCCGCAGGCGTCTGCCGATGGCGAGGCCAAGAAGCCACCGCCGCCAGCGATGCCCAAGCAGGTCGATATCGGGGCCACGCCAGATGACGACGAAACGGGCTTTGTTTCGATCTTCAATGGGCAGGATCTGACGGGCTGGGAAGGCGACGAGCGGTTCTGGTCGGTCGAGGACGGCGTTATCGTGGGCCAGTCGACCCCCGATAATTTGGTCAAGGTAAACACGTTCTTGATCTGGCGAGACGGCGTCGAGGTTGACGACTTCGAGCTGCGGTTCTCCTATCGCGTCGACGGGAACTCCGGGGTTCAGTATCGCAGCGAAGAGTTCGGTAACTATCGGGTCCGCGGTTACCAGGCCGACTTCGAATCGGGGGATGCCTACGCCGGCATTCTCTACGACGAAGGTACCGGCCGCGGTGCGCTTGCCCTGCGCGGACAGCGGACCTTCATCAACGAGGAAGGCCGCTGGAATCAGGAGGGATTTGCTTCGCCTGAGAAGCTGGGAGAGTTCATCAAGAAAGACGACTGGAACGACTATACGATCATCGCCATCGGCGACCGCTTTATCCATAAGATCAACGGCGTGCGGATGTCGGAAGTTATCGATCGTCAGCGGGACAAGGCAAAGCGATCTGGGATCCTGGCGATCCAGATGCACTCCGGGCCGGCTATGAAGGTCGAGGTCAAGAATCTGCGCATCAAACGCCGCCGCCTGGCCGACGCCAAGAAGATCGTGCTTGTCGCCGGAGGTCCCAGCCACGGTTACGGCGCCCACGAGCACAACGCGGGCGTGAAGCTCTTGGTGAAGCGACTGAACGCGATTCCCGGCATCCACGCGGTCGGCTACCACCACAACGGCTGGCCGCGCGATGTCACCGCCTTCGACAACGCCGATGCGATCTTCCTCTACATGGACGGCGGCGACTCGCATCCCGTCAGCGAGCACATCGAGCAAGTCGAGAAGCTGACGCGACGTGGTGTCGGTTTGATGTGCCTGCACTACGCGGTGCACGTATCGCCGGGCGTTCCGGGCGAGCACTTCAAGAAGTGGCTGGGCGGATACTACGAGACGGGCTGGTCGACCAACCCGCATTGGGACGCCACCGTCGAACTCAACACGGCGCATCCGGTGAGTCGCGGGATCGAGCCCTTTCAGCTCCGCGACGAATGGTACTTCAACATGCGCTTCCGCGAGGGGATGCAGGGCGTCGTGCCGGTGCTATCCGCCAAGCCCGACAAAGCCACCCGCGAGGGCCCGCGCGCCAGCGGTCTTTCGCACATTCAGGAGGCGGAAGGCCGCGTCGAGCATATCATGTGGGCGGTCGATCGTATCGACGGCGGCCGCGGCGTCGGCTGCACGGGCGGACACGTCCATAGCAACTGGCAACACGACGGCTTTCGCAATCTGATTCTCAACGCCTTGGTCTGGGTGGCCGGTGGCGAAGTCGCCGAAAACGGCGTGCAGTCGGAGCCGGTTTCCCAAGACGAGATCGACGCCAACCAAGACTATCCGAAACCCGAGCCGGAGCCCCAACCCGAGGCCTAGCGTTGTCTTCGCGCTGGCGACGGGCAGACGGCCGAGCTATTTCACGAGAGGACCGAGAATGATGTCCCAGTTTGTTCATTCGCTTCGCCCTGTCCGCCGTTGTGTCATCGCAGGTCTGGGACTGACGATCCTGCTCGCTGCCCTTGCCGCCGCGGAGGCGGCCGACTGGCGCTCGTGGCGCGGTCCGGAGAATAAGGGCGTGACGCTGGAAGCCGACTTGCCGCTCAGCTGGGGCACGACGGAGAACGTGGCCTGGCGGGTCGATCTACCCGATCGTGGCAATTCCACGCCGATCGTCGTCGGAGACTTGGTTATCGTGACGCAGTCCGTCGAAGAGACGAAGCGTCGCGAGGTCATCGCCTTCGATGCTGAAAACGGCACGGAGCGTTGGCGGTCGGGCATCCGCTACGAAGAGTCGGAGGCCTCGCACCGCGACAATCCATTTTGCGCCCCTTCGCCGGTGTCGGACGGCGAGCGGGTCTATGTCTGGTTCGGTTCGGCCGGCTTCTACTGCTACGACCTTGGTGGTCGCGAGCTGTGGAAGCGCGATCTGGGCAAGCAGCAACACATGTGGGGCTACGCGGCCTCGCCGGTGCTCTACAAGGATCTCTGTATTCTCAGCTTCGGGCCGGGCGTACGCGAGTTTCTCATCGCCATGGACAAACGCAGCGGAGACACGGTTTGGAAGCATGAAGGGCTGACCGATGCCGAAGAAGCCGAGATCACGATCGAAGGCACCAACGGGAACGCCGGTCGCCGCGGACGAGAAGAGACCGAGACGGACGAGGAGAGTGGATCTCTGCCACGCGCCGACGCGCAGCGCGGCGCCTGGGGCACCCCGATCGTTGTTCGCCACGCCGGGCGCGACGAGCTAGTTGTCAGTTATCCTCGCCGCCTGGTCAGCTACGATCCGGCGAGCGGCGATGAGATTTGGACCTGTCGCGGCCTCGGCCCCTTGGTCTACAGCTCGCCGATTGCCGGCGACGGCGTGGTAGTGATCCTGGGTGGCTACTATGGCGCCTCGATGGGCGTTCGCTTGGGCGGACGCGGCGACGTGACCGAAACCCACCGCATCTGGCACACGCCCCGCAGCACCAAGACCTGGCTTAGTTCGGGAGTCATTTATCAAGGACACATCTACGTGCTCGACATGCAGGGCATCGCGCATTGTCTCGATCTCTCCAGCGGCGAGCCGGTCTGGAGCGAGCGGCTACGCGGCGAGGGTGGAAACAACGCGTCCTGGTCATCGCTGATTCGCGCCGGCGAGTTGATCTACGCCACGAATCGTTCGGGCGACACCTTTGTGTTTCGCGCCGCACCCGAATTCGAACTGCTGCATACCAACTCGGTCGGCGAGATGAGCGACGCCTCGCTCGTTCCCGCGGATGGGCGCTTCTACTATCGCACGAACGACGCCCTGTGGTGCCTCGGCGAGCGGTAGTGTTGGCTCCGAGTAACGTCTTGCGTCCATTGAGACACGCCGGCCTAGCGGCGGCGGTCGACATGTCGGTGATTTATCGGCAGCTTCGATGACCGCTGGCAAGTCACGGTGCGGTGGACTCCGAGGTTGCATTCGGGACGCGGCAGGAGCGGCACTGCCAGCGAGTCGACAGGCCGATATCCTCGGCAATATCGCCGCATTTCCGCTCGCTCGACGGCCAGGTAACCGGGCCAGCCGCCCGCGGGTATAAGCTGGTGAGTTCCCACGGTTCTTGATCCTGTACGGCTCATCCCCGAGGTTTCCAAATGCGTCTACGAAACACCCTCTGCCCGGTATTGCTGCTGGCTTGTTTGACCGCCGGTATCACGTTTGCGGCGCCACTCGATACGGAGAGGGTGCCGGCCGATGTCAAGTGGCTCGTGCATATCGATTTCGATGCCCTCCGCGACTCGGAGATGGGACAGAAACTGGCCGGTCCGTTTCTCTCCCATCGCGGTCCGGGCGCAAAGATCAGAAAGCTCCAGCAAGAGCTCGGCATCGATCTGACCGCCGATTTGCATAGTGTCACGCTCTACGACACGCGATTTCAACGGCATCACGGCTTGATGCAGATTCGCACCGACAATCTCGACCAGGGCCGCTTGCTCTCGAAGCTGCGCGAGAAACATCCCGAGGCGGCGGCGACGGAGTATCGCGGACACGCGATTCACACCTGGGTGGTCGGCGAGGGGAGGAAGTTCGCTCACGAGATGTCGGGCTGCTTTCACGGCGAAGACACTCTGCTGCTCTCTCGCGACACCGACGTGCTCAAACGGACGATCGAAGTGCTGGACGGTGCTGGAGAGAGTCTACCGGTCGATGCCGAGCTGGCGGCCGCCACCGTGGGCGGGACCATTCTCAGCATGAACGTCAACGGCATGGTGCCGCGTGAGTTTCCCTTCCGCTCGCCGGTGATGCGGCAGACCAAGCGCCTCTTCATGACGGTAGGAGAAAGCGAAGGCGAGGTTCGCATGCGGGCTCACCTCGAAGCGAACTCGAGCGATACCGCGGAGAACCTGGCCACCGTCGTCGAGGGATTTCGCGCCATGGGCATGCTCCGTCACGGCGATGACGAGACGGGTAAACGGGTGTTCGATGGACTGACCGTTGAGGTCGACGGGGCGACCGTCGAGGCCAACTGGATCATGACGCCGGAAGACGCCGAGAAAGTCGTCGACACGATGAAGAAGGAGCACGAGAAACACCGCGAGATGCGTCGCGAGCGGATGGAGCGGCGTCGAGAAATGATGAAGGCAAAGCGAGAAAAGTCGTAGTTCTTACCTTTACGCCTTTGGCAGGTAGCCGTCGTGGCAGAAAGTTCCAACTCGACGAGCCGATCGCCCAGCGACGAGCAGCTGGCCGTGCGCGCGGCGAGTGGCTGTCTCGAGAGCTTTGAAACGTTGGTGGCCAGGTTCCAGGTTCCCCTGCTTCATTTCCTGCAGCACCGAGTGGGGCGACGCGAAGACGCGGAGGATCTGATTCAGGAGGCGTTCTTGCGGGCATATCGCAACCTGGATCGTTACCAGACCAAATGGCGGTTCAGTACCTGGTTGTTCACGATTGCCCACCGCCTGGCGATCAATGCCTATCGGAGCGACAGCCGCAAACAAGAGACGGCCGCCGCGGAAGGGACGCTGGAAAAGGCCGAGTCGGCGGTGCTGGGGCCCGAGCAGCAGGCCACCCGCGCCGACGAAGGCCGGAAGCTCTGGGCGGTTGCGGCGGCCGAGTTGGGCGAACCGAAGTTCACGGCCGTGTGGCTCTACTATGCCGAGGCAATGACGGTGAGCCAAATCGCGGAAGTCCTGGAGCGAACGCCGGGCGCGATCAAGACGATGCTGCTACGTGCCCGTCGTCAGCTCGTTCCGGTGTTGCGGGGTCGTTGGTCGGAGTACGCCGCCGCAGGGTCGCCGTCGGGAAACGGCGCGGCACATGACAAGAATCGGAGTGCGTTGGATACGGGAGTACGAAGATGAATGAAGAACAGACGACCGCCGAAGAACAAAGGCTCGAAGACAGCCTGCGTCGGGCGTCGGATCAGACCCGTCCCGAGTTCTCGCGGGAGTTGCATGAGCGCATCATGGCTTCCGTGCGCGACGAAGTCCGCGTTGCCGAAGGCCGGGTGATCGCCGAACCGGCACGAACGTCGATGCGATTGATGGTAGGTCGCCTGCTGGTCGCCGCTGCGAGCATCGTCGTGGTGCTGTTTGGCATCAGCCGTCTGGCGCCCGACGGACCCGCTGGAGATTTCGTCGACGCAGGCGGTGTGACCGTCGATTCAGGTGAGACGGCCATCACGCAGCTTGACGGAGCCGCGGCGATCGACACCTTTTGGCAGGCGGCCGAGCAGATTCTGGTTTCGGCGTCGGGAGAGGGACTCGATCGAGTGGCTGACGAGGTCGCCGTCGCGGATCCGTCCGCAGGAAACAACTGGGACGATCTCACGCACGATGTGGCGATGCTGGCCGACGCCTTCTTCGAGCCCTTTGGTGGCGACCCCATCCTCGAGACGGAAGTCGAGGTTCAGTAGCTCTGACCCAGCGACGACGCGACAGGGAAATGAGAAGTGCCCTAACGCGTGACTTGCATCGAGAGGCCGCCATCGATTGTGATCGACTCGCCGGTGAGATAGTCGTTCTGAATCAGCAGCAGGCACGCCTCGGCGACCTGCTCCGACGTGCCTTCGCGGTGCAGCGGGATCCGATTCTTCAGATTGTGCTCGCGTTGCTCGGGCGACATCTTGTCGTGAAAGCGGGTGCGGATCACACCCGGTTCGAGACAGTTCACACGGAGGTTGTCGTCGGCCAGATCCCGGGCCAGCATTCGCGTGAACTGGGAGATGGCCCCTTTGGCCGTTCCGTAGGCGATCGCGCCGGCGCAGCCGCGAATGCCGGCGACCGACGAGATCAGGATGATCGCCCCTTCTCGATTCTGCTTCAGCCACGGCAACGCCTGGCGGCAGAGATGATAGGCCCCGTGGACGTGAACGTCGAACGTGGCGTACCACTGCTCGGGCGACACATCTTCGATGCGGCCGAAAGACGGGCCGCCCGCCGAGTGAACCACCACGTCGAGGCCACCCAGAAACTGGGCCGACTCGTCCACACAACGGGCCACTTCGTCGCCTTGTGCCAGGTCCGCCGTCACGACCTGGCCACGACGCCCGGTCGCCACGATTTGGTCGCGTACGTCCTGGGCCGCCTCGTCGGCGTGACGGGCATTGATAACCACGTGGGCCCCTGATCGGGCCAACGCGACGGCGATCGCGGCCCCGATGCCGCGAGATCCTCCGGTGACCAACGCTCGTTTTCCCGTCAATTCCATTTCGGTGTCGCCTCCTCAGTGTTTACGTGGTCGTCGCTGTTGGTGTCGCTGGCCGAGAAAGTGCCGCATCAAGCGAGCAGGTCTTCGACGACCTCTCCATGCACGTCGGTCAGTCGAAAATCGCGACCACGCAATCGATAGACCAACCGCTCATGATCGATTCCCAGGATGTGGAGCACGGTCGCATGCAGGTCATGCACGTGCACCTTGTTCTCGACGGCAAAGTAGCCAAATTCGTCGGTCGAGCCATGGGTCGTGCCGGCGCGGACCCCGGCGCCGGCCAGCCACATCGTGAAGCCGTGCGGATGATGGTCGCGGCCATAGCCGGCCCCCTGCCCTTGGGCCATGGGGGTGCGACCGAATTCGCCGCCCCAGATGATCAAAGTGTCTTCGAGCAGCCCACGCTGTCGCAGATCGGACAGCAACGCGGCGATCGGTTTGTCGGTCTCCCGACATTGGCGCTCGTGATCGTTTTGCAGCGTGGCGTGAGAGTCCCAGCCCTTGTGGTAAAGCTGGACGAAACGCACCCCACGTTCGATCAGCCGACGGGCGAGCAGGCAGTTGTTGGAGAACGCGACCTGGCCTGGTTGGGTGCCGTAAAGCTCATGCGTGGCCGCCGCTTCCGTGGAGAGATCGGTCAATTCCGGCACGCTCATTTGCATGCGGTAGGCCATCTCGTACTGTTCGATGCGGGTGCGAATCTCGGGATCGCCGACGTCCGCCAGGTGCATGCGGTTGGCCTCGTTGATGACGTCGATCATGTCGCGGCGGACGCGATCGTCGAGGCCCTCGGGATTCTTGACGTACAGCACCGGTTGCCCCTGATTGCGAAACTGCACGCCTTGATGATGGGTCGGCAGGAAGCCACTTCCCCAGTAGGCTTCCAGCAAGGGCTGATTCGTGTTCACGCCCGAGGCCAGCACGACGAAGCCGGGCAAGTCGCGGTTCTCGCTGCCGAGGCCGTAGGAGAGCCAGGCTCCCATCGCGGGACGGCCGAATCGCACGTCGCCCGTGTTCATGAACATCACGGCCGGGTCGTGATTGAACGTATTTGTGTGCAGCGACCGCACGATCGCCAGTGCATCCGCCTCTTCGGCCAGGTGGGGCAACAAGCTGGAAACGACGTTGCCGCTCTCGCCGTGTGCTGCGAACCGATAGGGCGAGCCCTTGATCTTCGGCTGATCGCTCTTGATCATCGCGAACTGATGGTTCCTGATCAGCTCGGCGGGGATGGGTTCGCCATCGCGGGCGGTGAGCAACGGCTTCGGGTCGAACAGGTCGACATGCGACGGCCCGCCCGACATGAACAGATAGATGACTCGCTTCGCCCGCGGAGCAAAGTGAGGAACGCCGGTGCCGGTGGACGGCGAGCCAGCTGCCGCATCGCTTGCCAAGAGCGACGACAGCGCGGCCGCACCGATTCCCGTGCCCGCCTGCGAGAGGAAGGCTCGTCGATTGACCGCGTTACCGAGTTGTCGCAGTGATTCGCTCATGGTTCCATGGTTCTTGGGGCGGCCGTTTCCAGCTGGGCGGCCATCAAGGTCGGGTGATCATCTCGTCCAGGTTTAGCAGGACGCTGGCCAAGGCCGTCCAGGCGGCCCGGTCGACGGCGTCGGCGTCTGGCTTGTCCTGAATCGGTACCGCGGTCGTGGTTGCCACATCCGCGGCGGCGGTCGACGTGCCGGCGAACGCTTCTGCCGCTTCCGCTTGGCGGCCAAAGTGCACTCGCTGGCGGTCGAGGAATGCCAAGTACAGATCTCGCTCGCGGGACGTCGCCCGACGGGCCAGGCACCGACGCAACGCGAAGTCAAGTCGCGCGGCGTCGTCACTTGCGTGGGCGAGCGTAAGGTCGGCCAGGGAACGGGCGGCCTCGACGTAAACCGGATCATTCAGCAACGCCAAGGCCTGCAACGGCGTATTCGTTCGAGGTCGCTGCACGCGGCAGCGCTCCCGCGTGGGGGCGTCGAAGATGGCCATCGTCGGATAGAGATTCATCCGCTTCCAGTAGACGTAGACGCCACGTCGATAACGATCGGGCTGGTCGCTCGTAATCCAGACCGGGTGATACATCGTCTGGGCCTTCTCCTCGAACAAGCCCGCAGGCTGGACCGGGTAGATGCTCGGCCCGCCCAACTTTCGCGATAGCAGACCCGCGGCCGCCAGGGCGTTGTCGCGGACCTGCTCGGCAGGCAGACGGAATCGCGGGCCTCGGGCCAACCATCGATTGGCGGGATCCAGTCGATACGCCTCTGCGGAGGCCGCTGCCGACTGCCGATAGGTCGCGCTGGCGACAATCTCTCGGTGCAGGGCCTTCATGTCCCAGCCGCTTTCGACGAACTCGACAGCCAACCAGTCGAGCAGTTCGCGGTGCGAAGGCCATTCCCCCTGCAGGCCAAAGTCGTCGGCCGTGCGGACGAGGCCGGTGCCAAAGAAGTGCTGCCAGAAGCGATTGACCGCCACCCGCGCGGTGAGGGGATGATCCGCTCGCACCAGCCAGCGAGCGAAGTGAAGTCGATTGACCGGCTGTTGGACGTCCAGCGGTGGCAGGAACGACGGCACCCCTGGCTCGACGCGAGCGCCGGGAGCGAGGTAGTTGCCGCGTGTCAGTACGTGGGTCTCGCGGGGCTCGTCCATCTCCGCCATCACTTGAGCCTGATGCTCGCGCTCCAGAAAGGCCTGCTCCTGCTCGAGCGCGGCAATGCCTCGACGAACGTCCTCGGGCACCGTGCCGGGATAGCGCTTCTGGAAATAGTCGACGATGCGTTGCGTCTGTGCGGCCGAGCGGTCAGCGCGATCGATCGAGATGGCGCCGCGGACGTCCGGCGGAATTGCCCCCAGCGAGGCGACGTCCTCGCTCGCGGTGCCGTAGAGGCGGATGTCGGCCAGGGAACCGCCGAGAAAGTAACTGCTTGGATCGGGCTTCAGGCTGTAGCCGCCGCCCAGAATCAAGTCGCAAGCGGACGCCGCCAGTCGCGTCGGTGCGTCGCCGCGGCGACGTACGTGTTCGTCACGTTCTCCGTCGACATAGAGATCGACGCGATCCCCAGCGCGAAAGATCATCGCCACGTGGTGCCAGCGACCGTCGTGGACCGGTATCGAACCGTAGACCTGTTGCCCGCGGAACGAGTCGGGCGTCGACGACACCCACGCGTAAAGATGGCCGGGCGTCGCGTTCTCTTCGCCTTCGCCGCCGATGCCGAACACGAACGAGCGCTGCCCACGAACGGAGTCCCACTTGCAGACGATGTCCGCCTCCGCCTGCGTGGTGCGAATCCAGGCCGAAATCGTCAGGCTATCCGATGGGGCGAGCTTTTCGTGATTCGCCACGCGCAGGAACTGCTTCTCGCCGAGCCGGAGTGCGCCTTCGCCATCGGGCATGATCTCGTTGTCCGAAGTGGAAGCCACTGCTTCCCAGTCTGCGACACCCCCGTGAAGCCGGGTTTTGCTGGCCTGAGGCCCCCGATCATCGAGCGTGCCGTCGAGCGGCCAGTGGGCGATCAACGGCGCCGACGTCGAAGACACCTGGGGCGTGGTCAAGAGCGGCCGCACCCGCGCTTCCCAGCCGGCGGCTTCCTCTGCCAATTCCCGGTCACCATAAGGAACGATTCGACCGTGAAGTGCGGTGAGCTCTTTATCGATTTGAGCAAGTCGCTCGTCGGCCAACGGCGATCGCGCGTGCATTCTGGGCCCATGTACGCCGAGGGCCTTACCGAAATGGGGAATGTTGTTGAAGATCGCGAACAGTCGGTAGTACTCTTCCTGACGGATCGGATCAAACTTGTGATCGTGACACTCCGCGCAGGAAACGGTGAGCCCCAACCAGACGCGTCCAGTGGTGTTAACGCGATCGACGATGCCCTTGACGCGAAACTCTTCCTTCCGCGGATTGTTGCCCAACGCCTGCATGCTATTGCGATGAAACCCTGTCGCGATCCGCTGATTCACCGACGCCTCAGGCAGCATGTCCCCGGCCAGCTGCTCGATCGTGAACTGGTCGTACGGCATGTTCTCGTTGAGCGACTTGATGACCCAGTCGCGATAGAGCCACATCGACCGGGGACGGTCGGCGGCGTAGCCGGTCGTGTCCGAGTAACGAGCCAGATCGAGCCAGTCTTGGGCCATCCGCTCGCCATAGTGAGGCGAGGCCAGCAGGCGATCGACCAGGCGCTCGTAGGCGTCGGGGCGTGTATCGGCGAGGAACTGTTCCACCTCTTCAATCGACGGAGGCAAGCCGATTAGATCCAAGTAGACTCGCCGCACGAGCACGTGGCGGTCGGCCACCGGCGACGGCTCCAGATCGCGCTCACGGAGCTTTTGGAGCACGAAGCGATCGATCGGGCCCCGCGGCCAATTGGACTCAATCTGCGGCGTCTGGGGACGCCGTGGTGGCACAAAGGCCCAGTGCGGTTCGTACTGGGCACCCGCCTCGATCCACGCTTCGAGTTGGGCGATCTGGCTCGCGGTGAGCGGCTCGCCGGCCTCCGGCGGGGGCATCCGCTCCGCGTCGTCCTGAGAGTTTACACGCCGCCACAGTTCGCTCTCGTGGGGCTTGCCGGGCAGGATGGCGATTTCTCCCGACTCGCCAGCCTCGTGGGCCGACGCGGCGAGGTCGAGCCGCAGGGCGGCCTGGCGGGCTTCTGCGTCGGGCCCGTGGCACTTGAAGCAACGATCGGCCAACAGCGGGCGAATGTCGCGACCAAACTCGACCACATCGCTACCTGGGGCCGTCGGCACGGAGGCCGCACTCCAGGCCATCACGACGACGAGAGAAAGCACGCGGAGTCGCCGAAGCGGCGGTCTATTCGACGGATTTCGCACCATGGGTGCCAGTTTATCGCAAACGCCGCGAAGGTGCACGCGCAGCAGGGTGCCCGCGTCGACCCGTCGGGAGCGCTGTTTGCCCGGCTATTTGCTGTCGGACGGACCCTTAGCGCGAATGTTGTAGCAGTGCAACTCGTGCTGGTCGCGAAGATAGAGTCGCCCGCCAGCGACCACGGGGTGGGGCCAGCTCTGGGCATGTCGAGAATCGATTTCAAAGGTCCCTTTGAGACGGTACTCGTCGGCATTGGCCTCGATCAGCGCCATGACGCCGTTCTCGTAGCGGAAATAGAGATGGCCGTCGGCATAAGCGATGGCCGCCGATTGTTTGCCCGGACCGCGATCTTCCCATTTGACCTCACCGGTCTCCATGTGGATGCAACGAGGAAATCCCTTGTTGTGACCGTGTCCGAAGAAGATATGACCGTCGAGGAGGATCATCCCGCCGTGATGATTTTGCATCTGCCCGGCCTCGAGGAAGTAGACTTCTTCGGCCTTGAGAGATCGTCCGTCGCGGACGATCTTCAGCAGGGCGGCACCTGTTCCGTAGCCGGTGGAGCAGAAGACGTAGTCGCCGGAAACGATCGGCGTGGGGATATTCGCCACCCCGTTCGCGATCCGATTGTAAGCCCACAGCAACTTGCCGTTTCGAGCGTCGACGCCGACCACCCCGCGTCCGGTGAGCTGCACGTATTGTTTGCGACCCGCGGCGTTGGAGATGACGACGGAAGAATAGCCCGCGCCGTCCTTGCCATTCTCGCCGACGTTGGGCAGCTCGGTCCGCCAGACGGGCCGGCCCGTATGTTTGTTTAGGGCGACCATCACGGCCTCATTGCCGCCGGGGGTGCAGATCAAGAGGTTGCCGTCGATCAGCGGCGACTCGCTGAATCCCCATTGCGACATCATCTTGCCCTTGAAATCGGTGGCGAAGTCCTTGCGCCATAAAGCCCGTCCTGTTTCCGCGTCGGCACACAACATCGCGCCGTTAAAGCCAATCGAGTAGACCTTTCCGTGATCGACCGTAGGAGTTCCGTTGACGTCGCTGTCCTCGCCGATGGGCGTCGCCCACAACTCGGAGCCGTCCGCTTCGCTGAGCGCGATGATGTGCGAGTTCCCGTCGCGAACTCCCGCCGTATAGACCTTGCCGTTGGCAATGGAGACACTCGAAAAGCCTTTGCCGAGGTCCTTGGCTTGCCACACCAGGGGCGGCTTGCCATCCGACCAGCTTGCCAAGAGACCCGTTTCGAGTGACTTTCCGTCTCGATTGGGCCCCCGCCACTGCGACCAAACTGCGGACTCCACAGGTCGCGTCGCAGGTCGCCGGCGATCACGACGGCGGCGGTCTGCCATCGTCGTAGTGGCGAAAATCGACAGCAAAAGGGCGACCAGCAGCAGGAAAGAAACGACGAGACGAAGACGGCGACGCATGGAAGGGTCCTTCAGCGGGGGAAGTTTCGAGTTCGTTGACTTGTTCACAAGATAGCGGTTTGCCTGCCACGGTCAAGTTTGGCCGTGCCGCGAGCCGTCTTGGGGCCGCATTATGCGCGCCGAGTTCTGGCAATCGGGCCGGTAATTGGTATCCTCAGTTCGTAGGGGAGACGTTGGCGGGTCGTGCCTCCGAACGAGGCCGAGGTTCCGGCTCGGTCCTACGGCGGGAATCGATCGTCGCTCGCAGACCAGGGGTCGATTGGCATGAGGGTGGGAATCGACGAGCGATGCGCGACGCGAAGGCGGATCAACTGCGCGCCCGCGGCACTCGGCTTCTCGCTCGTCGAACTTCTCGTGGTGCTCGCCTGCCTGGGGATTCTGATCGGCATGCTGGCCTCGGCCGTCTTCTCGGCCCTGGAACGCGCACGATCGGCGGACTGCGGCGAGCGACTTCGCCAGCTCGGTTTCGCGCATCACCTGACGGTCGATAATCGGCAGCGGATCGACAGCAAGAAATGGGACGAAGTCCTCACCACGTTTATCGAAGACGAGACGGAAGTCTTCTTCTGTCCGGCCGACTTCGAGAATGCACCAGTCACCCCGAGCTACGGCATGAATCGGCTTGCCCGTCGCATGGCCGAAGGAGACTCGGCCAAGATCTTGATGCTCGACTTTGCGACGCTCGTCGCGGACCCTTTTGTGGAAGACCTCGACGCGACGTGGCACCGCGATATTCGCCCGCGACATCTCGGTTACTTGAACATCCTCAAGTTTGACGGGAGCGTCCATGCGGTGACTCCGGACGACATCGATCCGACCGACTGTGTCGAGATCGAGCGTCTATGGCGACCGGAACGGGCTTTAGCCGTACAACTGGATCGTTGCCGGGAGGCAAACTCGGCGACCGATGCCGAGGGGTCCGCATCCGACCCGAGTGAAGGTGGCGGTCCAGGCGGAGCGTCAGGACCGCTCGCCTCGACGGCGCCCGATCACGTCCTCTGTGGACTCGACGAGAGTCTCGCGCTCGATCAACCAGGCGACGATTACTACTTCGACTTTCGTGGTCGCGACGAGAAATATCTGCAGGGTGGCGCGTCGGCGATGGGCCATGCCGGCGGCGATTCCTGGTACTACATTACGCCCGACGGCGGGCTCTACGAACTTACGCCACCGGCAGGGCGTGCCGATCTGGTCGGTGACTTGGTGGAGCATGTGGGAACGGACGTCTACCAGGATCCCTCGCTGCTACACGACAAAGCGGAAGAATCCGGCGGCGCGTGCGAAGAGTGAGGTTTGCGCAGCAGGGTGCGTATCGTCGCCGGCTAACGCCGCCGCTGTTGGTACTTGCGGCTGGCGTCTTCCAAGGTACGCCGCTCGCGCGAGGTCAGGCTCGACTCCCCTTCGCGACTGATCTTCTCGAGGATGCGATCGACCTCGTCGCTCATCTTCGCGGCGGCCTCACGGTCCTTACGATCGGGATCGTGGATTCGCAGCCGCGACCGGGGCCGAAGTTGCGCGAGCGAGAACCCCGAGGGAATCAGCTTGCCGAGCTGCCAGCTGCGATAGAAGAACAGCAGGCCGCACAAGACGCCGCCGACGTGTGCCGCGTGGGCTACCTCGGGGTCGGGAAGCAAGAAGGTGAAGACCGCGAAGATCGCACCAAGCGTCCAGGCCGGCACCGGAATGACTGCCCAGATGTAGATGGTCCGGTGGGGATAATTGAGCACGAACACCGTGAGGACTGCAAACACACCGCCGGACGCTCCCACGGCGCTCGCGTTCGGCGTCAGACTCCCGGCTAGAGCGACTTCCCAGAGAACCCAAATTAGATTGGAAAGAACAATCGAAGACAAATAGAACTGCAGGAAGATCTTGCGTCCGTACTTGATTTCAATTTCTCGACCAAAGATCCACAGTCCCAGCATGTTGAAGAGGACGTGCGTGAGACTTCTGGTCGAGTGCAGGAAGCCCGCCGTGAGGAGCTGATAGAACCTCCATGGCTGGACCAAGAGATCGGCATGCAACTTGAAGTAGTAGGAGAGCGGATGGACCTCGACTCCGTCGATGCGAATCTTGAACAACAAATCGATCAGGAAAATGATGACGTTGACGATGACCAGATTGGTCACGATCATCCGCGAGCCGCCCAGCTGGATGCCCCGTGGCTGGTCGTATTCGGAATAGTATTCGCGGTCGTAAATGCCCATGGTCGCCGTTAAGGAATGCTGTCAAGGAGTGCCGTTATGGAATGTCGAGGTGGAGAACCCTAGAGCGATGCGATTGCCCACGGCAAGTCGCCTCGGTGTCCGAATTCTAGGTCAGGCAGCGGCCTTCGGAAAGGCGAATGATCGCGAGCGTTTCCGCCTGCTGGCCGAGAGCGAGAAGCTGCGAACCCGACAGCTTGACAAGAAGTGAGAACGCGGCGACGGGATATCGGAACCGCGTTCGCGGTCCCGCGTCGGCGTCCCATGGCTCGCCGTTAGTCGGCGGGGGCACGCCGATCAATTTCGCGAGCGGCCCGTTGCTGACGTTGCGCAAACTCGTCGGCAAGGCGGGCATTTGACTCGAGCAGCGCCTGCCGCCGGGCGAGAAGCTGCTCGTGCTGTTGGTCGAGACCGGCCAGATGCGCGGACAGGGCTTGCTCTTCCCTGAGAAGATTGGCCGAGTCGGCCTTGAGACGGGCGACCGCCGCTTCGGCCGCGGCGAGCGCCGTCTTGCCGTCGGCAAGATCCTCTTCCAACTGCTTGGTCTGTAGCTTGATCGCGTCCACCTCGATCTCTTGCTGCATGCGCCTGCCACGCACGGAACGAAACAGGGTGCGGAAGTCGCGCAGCGGACGAACGTATCGCGCGGCGACGGCTACCTGGCGAACGTCATCGATGGCCTCGGGCGCGGGGTAGCCTGGCAGTTTGATGCCCGAATCGAAGTTGGATCGCACGCGGGACTTCACGCGCACGATGCCCTGGGCTTCCAGGTCGTCGGCACCGAGGATCTGCTGATCGCCCAGGGTAATGGTGTCCTTGCGAACCCAGGCCTCTTCGCCATCGCGAAATTCGATCTCGACGGTGCGTGGATCCCCATCCTCGTTGGTCTCGGCGAGCTGAATCGTTGCCGTGTAGTCGTCGCGAAAGCGTACGAGAACCTCGATGCGATCCGAGGGGTCGCCTTCTTCGGCGGGCTGCAGGTCCTTTTCGAATTCGGAAAGTGAAGAGTCGGGCAACCAACGCTGCCGATCCTCAACGTCGGCGAACAGATAGTGGCTGTCGACCGGCATCTTGTCGTAGATGGTCCATTGATCGGAGGAGTCGGAAATCCGCTGGATTTCCTCATCGAAGAGCGGCAACGAGGGGACCAACGTGGCCGTCGTGAACTGCGCACCCCCCTCCGCGGCGTCGGCGTCTTCGCCAATCGCGATCTGCGAAATGCGGAACTCGCCCATGTACTCGAGCGCCAGTTTCGGCTCTTCCTCGCCGTCCTCCGGCGCCGCTGGTTGGGCAAACGCAAAGACGAGCATGTCCTGACGCAACTGCCGTCCCTCGGGGTTGGGTACCTTCAGCTCGACCGTGCCATCATCGCCACGCGAAGCAGGTTCGCAATTTGCCCACCGTGAGCCGCGATCGACCAGCAGGCCCCGCAGACGTTGTTCGGCCTGCAAGATTCCTTCTCTCGTTGTAACGCCATTCTCGCGCTTCCCGAATTGCAGTTCTCTCGTGGCGAGCTGCAGGTCGGCCGTATGTTGCTTCAGGCCGCGCGAGCGTTTCTCCTGATCCGGGCGACGGACCCCATAGATGATCTCCCGCCAAGACTCCTGCGTCTTCAGGACGTAGGCGGCCAAGACCAGGTGGGTAACGGCAGTGCCAAAGACCATCACCAGGAGCGTGATCGTGAACCACTGCCACGACTTGTAGCTCAAGCCGACAGAAACCAGGAACAGAACGGCAGCCAGAATTGCGACCACCAGGAGAATTTGATTCGTTTCCATCGCGAAGAGGTGGCCCTGGAGCCAACTGGGACGAGGCCGAACGGCCCGCAATAAGTGCCGACAACAGCGGCGGTTACCCTGATTTCGATAGTAGATGGGACGGTCCAAACTGTCAACAAAACCGCAAATGACGGGAACTTCGTAAGTTGTTCCTGGCCCGTTGGTTGGGGCAAGTCGCCGCCTGGGCTCGGGGGACTGGCAAGCCGTCGATGGCGGATTCAACCGAGGGCGAGCCGCGTCTCGCCGGCGCGGCTCGCCCTCACATCGGCGCATCATCTTGCCCAAATCTCCCGAGGTGCCGCCGATCTCATCGACGTGTCCGAGGCAACGTGTCGGCAAGTCTGCAAGTTGTTCTGCCGCAATCTCTTACCCTCATGTGTGGCGAACGGCGATGCTGTCGACCATCCGCTGATGGATCCAACGAAGTCCCTCGAAGTTGTTTGAAGCAAAGCCGCCATAAGGCTACATTGAAGGCATCGTATTCGTGCATCCGCACGTTGTCTGCGCCGTCCACCAACTGCCCCGCCAAGGGCGTTTCCCGTCATCGAGGCGCGGCGAGTTGTAGAGTCGAACGGTTCGCTTGAAGCGCGCGTCAGACGACGACGCGGGGCGAAATCCCTGCACATGTGCGGCACCTCTTGGCCGACGAGAACCTCTATTTGGCCTCGAGTGAGCCGTGAGTAAGCGTTTGACGAATTGTTCGAGAAAATCGGTTGGACGGAGGTCGTGTAATGTTCCCGCCGGACGTGCAGGACGACAAACAGCGTTTGAATTTCATGGTGCGCGTTATGAAGATTCCCGAGGAGATCGCCACGGAGATTCTCGCCGTGGAGAACGGCGCGCCGGGCGACGTGCAACGCACCGATCAGGACGGAAACCCGGTCACGCAACCGCTTTGGGAGACACCATGTTGATCGAAAACGGTTCGGTGGAACTGGACCCACAGCCGACGGAGGGGCGCTCGGCAGTCAGTGCGAAGTGGAGAATCCGGCAAGACGTTCCCGAAGAGTGAGAGGGATCCATGAGTCAAGCGACGGTCGAGACCAACGCCAACGTGTCGGTGCGCGACGAGCGCGTTCATGTTCCGTGTCGCCAGGCGGACGAGCCGAAGTACGAATATCCAGGGATTCCTACCACCTGCGACGGCGCCGAGGCGGTCGTGCATGTGGAAACCCATATTGCCCAAGGCTCGGGCGCCTATCCCATCACTAGCTCGACCACGATGGGCAGCGGCTTCAACCTGGCCGCCAGCAACGGGTGTCCGAATCTGTGGGGCGAGCAGCTGGTCTTCTTCGAGCCCGAGAGCGAGCACTCGGCAGCTTCTTTCTGCGAGGGTTTTGCCCTGGCCGGTGGTCGTGTGACCAATTTCACCTCGGGCCAAGGCTTGGTGTTGATGAAAGAAGTGCTGTTTACGATCGCCGGCAAGCGGCTGCCGGTCGTCTTCAACATCGGCGCGCGGGCTTTGACGAGCCAATCGCTCAACGTCCATGCCGGGCACGACGACGTCATGGCGGTGGCCGATTGCGGCTGGGGCGCCCTGTTCGGCCGAAACGCGCAGGAGGCGGGCGACCTGTGCCTGATCTCGCGCAGGGCGGCCGAGGCGAGCGAAACGCCCTTTTTGAATGTTCAAGATGGCTTTCTTACCACGCATACGGTGGAGAGCGTCCGGCTGCCCGAACCGGAATTCATGAAGCAGTACGTCGGCGCCCCGGACGAACGTCTGATCAATCTCATGGATCCGGCGAATCCGCTGATGGCGGGCGTCGTGCAGAATCAAGACTCCTACATGAAGGGCAAGATCGCCCAGCGAACCTTTTACGACCGGGTGGAGCCGGCGCTGAGCGAGGCCTTCGAAGAGTTTCGCAAAGCGACGGGGCGCCATTACGACTTCGTCGTGCCGTACCGCTGTGAAGACGCCGAGTACATCGTCGTCGGCATGGGCAGTTTTATGGAAACGGCGCAGGTCACCGTCGACTACCTTCGCGACGAGATGGGCATCAAGGCGGGATGCCTGACGGTCTACTGCTTCCGCCCGTTTCCGGCCAAGCGGCTTGTCGAGGCGCTGCGAAATTGCCGGGCGGTGGCCGTTCTCGAGCGGATGGACGACCCGCTCTCGACGACCGGAAATCACTTGACCCGCGAGATCAAGGCGGCCTTCTGCGATGCCGTCACCGGGCAAATGAATCAGGTGCCGGTCGAGCGCGTGCCGAAGATCTTTCACGGTGCGGCCGGCCTCGGCAGTCGCGACGTCCGTCCTGGCGACATCATCGCGGTGTTTCAGAACATGATCGACGAGGGGCCCGACTACTTCACCATCGGAATCGACCACTCGCTCAACTTGACGCGGACCTGCGATCCAGACCTGCGTCCCTCGGGCGGATTCTCGATGCGAGGGCATTCCGTGGGCGGTTTCGGATCGGTCACAACGAACAAGGTGATCGCGACGATCGGCGGCCAGGTATTCGGCAAGGACGTGCAGGCCTATCCGAAGTACGGATCGGAAAAAAAGGGCCTTCCGACGACCTACTACTTGACGATTGCCGACGAGCACATTCTGACGCACGCCGAGCTGGAATTCGTCGATCTGGTTGTGTTGAACGACGTCAATGCGATTCTCAGCGGCAATCCACTCGGCGGAATCGTCGACGGCGGAGCCGTTTTTATGCAGTCGCCTCACAGCGATCCGGCCGATGTTTGGCAGCGAATTCCGGCTGCCAAGAAGCGCATCATTCGGGATAAGAAAGTGAGGATCTACTACGCGGACATGGTGCAAATTGCCCGCGAAGTGGCGTCGGTCGCCGACCTGGAAATGCGCATGCAGGGAATCGTCTTGCTCGGCGCGTTCCTCAAGCTGACCCCCTACGCTCAGCAAAGCGGGATGTCCGACGCCCAGGTATTCGAAGGCGTCGAGAAGGCCCTCCGCAAGTACTTTGGCAAGCGTGGCGAACAGGTCGTCCAAGACAATCTGACCTGCGTGCGCCGAGGCTACAGTGAGATGAAGGAAGTTCCCCCGGAGCTCATGCAGGCGTGAATCATTGCGGGCGAAGTCCACGGTTTTCGTAACGCGAGCCTGGCAAACGTTTTCAAGGTCGGAAGAAGACGTGATGTCGGAGATAAGCGAGGAAGAAGGACGACATGGCAACCGACGCAAGACAACCGTCGCTCAACGAAGCCAGCGAGCGCGATCCGCACAACAACAATTCGTATGGCACGCTGGTCGACGCGCCCTACCGCGAGGTGAATCTTCCGGTCTTGGATGTCATCGACTTCAACGACCGGATCATCCGCGGCTACGAGGATGGCGTGGCGGAAAAGATGTTGCCCGCGGACGACTCGGTGGCTCGATCGCTGATTCCCGCCGGCACCGCGACACTGCGTGACTTCAGCTACATCGCGCCGGAAATTCCCGAGTACCTTGCCGACAACTGCACCGGCTGCATGGACTGCGTAACGCTGTGCCCCGACACGGCGATCCTCGGCAAGGTGCTTGCCGAGCCCGACCTCGAAAAGAGGCTGGGCGGTATCGAAGATGCCCATGCCCGCGACTTCTTCGCCAAGCAGTGGTCGAAGCCGCGCAAATACTACGACGGACCGAAGAAGAAGTCGGGCGTTGGTGGCCGGTTTGCGATCATCATCGATCCCAGTAAGTGCAAAGGTTGTGCCGAGTGCGTCACGGTTTGCGACGACGACGCGCTGAAGATGATCCAGAAGAACGATCAGGTGGTGGAGGACATTCGCCAGAGCCATCGGTTGTTCAAGGAGGTCGGTCCCAGCGACGAGCGGTTCGTCAACGACAACCTGCTCATCGACATGATGCTCAAGGAACAAACCCACGTTTATGTGGGAGGTGCCGGCAGCTGCGCCGGCTGCGGCGAGGGAACGGCACTCCGCATGCTCTGCAGTGCGACCGGGGCCAAGCACGGCAACGAATGGGGAATTGCCGCGGCGACGGGCTGCAATACGGTCTACACCTCGACCTACCCTTACAACCCGTACCTGGTGCCTTGGGCCAATTCGCTATTCGAGAACGTGGCCACGTTTGCCATCGGTCTGCGGATGCGCTGGGATCAGAAGGGATGGAGCGATCGGCCCATCTGGTGCATCGGCGGCGACGGGGCGATGTTCGACATCGGTTTTCAGGCCCTCTCCCGAATGCTCGCCTCGGGCGAGAATCTGAAGGTCTTCGTCCTCGACACTCAGGTCTACTCGAACACCGGTGGCCAGGCCTCGACCAGTACCTACACGGGCCAAAACACCAAGATGAGTATCCACGGCAAGGTCGTTGCGGGAAAACAGGAGCGTCGCAAGGAGATCGCTCAGATCGCAATGATGCATCCCCGCACCTACGTCGCCCAGACAACGTGTGCCCATACGAATCACTTCTATCGCTGCATCTTGGAGGCCTTGGAGTTTGACGGTCCCGCCGTCGTGAATTGCTACACGACGTGCCAGCCGGAACACGGTGTGGCCGACAACATGGCGACCGATCAGGCACGTTTGGCGGTCGATACGCGGGCCTTTCCTTTGCTGATCTACGATCCTCGCAAGGGCGATACGATTCGCGAGCGGCTCTCTTTGCAGGGCAACCCCGCGGTGAACGACGACTGGTGGACCAACCCCAAGACCGGTGAGTTGGTCGACTTCATCGACTTCTGTCGTAGCGAAGGGCGATTCGCCAAGCACTTCGACCGCGAAGGCAACCCGAGCGAAACGCTGCTGGTCTCGCGACAGGACCGTTTGGAGAACTGGCGACAGTTGCAGGAACTGGCGGGCGTGCTCTCCGGGGGTCGACCGGGCGGCGGGAAAGCGGCGGCCAAGTCGTCTGCGAGTGACCAGGCACCGGCCGCGCCGGCGACGGCGTCGAACGGTTCTGGCAACGGCTTCGCGCCCGGCACGCGGATCAAGTTCAATGACGGTAGCGCTTGGATCCGTGGGGTCGTCCAGGCGACTGACCCGGCCGTTCTGGCCCTGGACGACGACACCGAGATCCGCGTCACAGCAGACGTCTTCAAGGCCGCGGTGGCCGAGGGCATTGTCGTCAGGCTCTAACGGCGGGTGCTTGCCCGACCAACCGGCACATCGAGGCCGCCCGTCCGCGATGCCAGACGTGGACCTACGCTAGGTAGGGCCGTGCCCGTAGATGTGTTGAATCGGCGTCTTGTGACCCCAAGCGATCTGGCCAGCGTCGACCCCCAGGGCCGTGGCGATGGCTTGCCGCTCGGCGGGACTTGGCGTCCAGCGTCCCAGGTAGATTGCCTGGACCCGCGAGGAATCGAGCTCGCTTCTCCGGCAGAGCTCGTCGAAAGAGATCGCCTGCTCGCGACAGAGGTCGTCAACGCTCTTGGCCACGATTTCGTCTCCCAGATCGAACGGGTCCTCGAAGGTCCTCGGGCGAGCCCACTCGTTCGTTCGCCGCGGACCGACACCCACTCGCGTGCGCCGCCGCCGGTGATCGAACGCGATCGGCCGACCGCGCCCAGCTTCCTGCAACCCGCAAGCTCGGCCAGATTCGTCCTATCCTATCATCTTTGGCCGATGCATTTCGCGATTCTCTCGAAAACGCATGGGCCACCCATCGGATTGCCTTGCCCTCCTTCTACGGGCTTCTGCGGGTTCATTTCCCGCATCAGCGCGGCGGAGTCGCCGATTCCTTCGGCCGCGGGGGCTCGAAAAAGGGTTCCTGATCGTGGCCGCTGTTTCTGATATACTAGCGGTCCCGCCTAAAGAGACGAACGGGTCCGAGAAGTATCGTGCAGCAAGCCGACCGTTCAGCTTCGTTTTTCTATCCCGAGACGCTTGTCCACCTCCTGCGTCATCGCGCGACCTACCAACCGGATGGTCGGGCCTTCACGTACCTTCGTGACGGGGAAATCGACGAGCTCCATACGACCTATTCCGAACTCGATCAGCAGGCCCGCGCCATCGGGGCGTGGCTCGAGGCGATGGGACTGGAGGGCGAACGAGCCCTGCTAATCTATCCGGCCGGCATGGAGTTTGTGGCCGCCTTCTTCGGCTGCCTCTATGCGGGGGTGACGGCGGTCCCGATCAACCCACCCCGACGGAACGCCAAGATCTCGCGTGTGGAAGCGATCGTCGATGACGCCGAGGCCCGAGTCGCGCTCACGACCGAGGAGGTCCTCGACCGGATGCATGGCGTGATCGTCGAGTCTACGAAGCTCAAGCAGCTCACCTGGCAGGCGACCGATGTTGTCGGCGCGGGGATGGCCGAAGACTGGAAGATGCCCGACGTGACGGCCGACACGTTGGCGTTCTTGCAGTACACATCCGGTTCTACGGGGACCCCGAAAGGGGTCATGCTGACCCAGAACAATCTGATGCACAACTCGGCTTTGATTAACCTGGTCTTCGAGCACACCCGAAGCGGGACCGGAGTCTTCTGGCTGCCGAACTACCACGACATGGGGCTGATCGGGGGGATCCTGCAGCCGCTCTACGTGGGGCGGCCGAACGTGCTCATGTCGCCGATGGCTTTCTTGCAGAAGCCCTTTCGCTGGCTCAAAGCAATTACCAATTATCGAGGGACGACGAGCGGCGGACCGAATTTTGCTTACGAGCTCTGCATCGAGAAGATTACCGAAGAACAGATGCAGGAGCTCGATCTGAGCTGCTGGCAGGTTGCCTTCAACGGTGCCGAGCCGGTACGCGCGGAAACGATCGATGCCTTTACGGAGAAGTTCGCTGCCTGCGGATTTCGACGAGAAGCATTCTTCCCGTGCTACGGCATGGCGGAAGCGACGTTGATGGTCTCCGGCGGCTACGTCCCCTCGCTGCCGGTGGTGCGGAGCTATGAAATTCAAGCACTCAGCGAAGACCGGGCTGTACGCTCCGAGGAGCATTCCCGACGCCTGGTTGGCAGCGGCGAGAATCTTCCGGATCAAGAGATCGTCATTGCCGATCCGGAGACGTTTTGTGCCCGTCCCAATCGTGTCGTCGGCGAGATTTGGGTTCGCGGACCGAGTATCGCAAAGGGTTATCTGAAACGCCCGAAAGAGTCTGCCGAGACCTTTGGGGCCCGGTTGGCCGATACGGGCGAGGGTCCGTATCTCCGCACGGGCGACTTGGGTTTCTTGGACGACGGAGAGTTGTTCGTTACGGGACGGCTCAAGGACCTCATTATTCTGCGGGGTAAGAACTACTATCCGCAGGATATCGAACACACGGCCGCCCATTCGCACCCAGGGCTGGTTGTCGACGCTTGTGCTGCGTTCGCTACGGAGGAGGACGGCCAGCAACAGCTCGTCATCGTTCAGGAAGTTGGGCGAACGCGACATCCGGATACGGCGGCCATCACCGCCGCCATCCGCGCCGCCGTCGCGCGCGAGCACGAGTTGGTCGTGGCCAAGATCATTCTGATTCGCACGCGTTCGATTCCGAAGACATCCAGCGGCAAGATTCAGCGGCGCGCATGTCGCGAACTGTACGAGAGCGATCAGCTCAACGTCGTGGGAACCTGGTGTGCGGGAGAGCC
Source organism: Planctomycetota bacterium (assembly GCA_003389215.1). GTDB lineage: Bacteria > Planctomycetota > Planctomycetia > Pirellulales > UBA7805 > MB-PLM-2. The sequence continues at coordinate 68,557 of QQVP01000037.1, forward strand.
GCTGCCGGCTGTGGAAGAGCCGGCGCGGGTCGATTCGCCACCGACCGTCACTTCCGAAGCGTCCAACGGTTCGCCAGACTCCGCTGCGGCTCGTCCGATGGTTGCCGACGAAGACGCATCGCGGAACGGAAGTGAGCGGCCCACGGGCACGACGCGCGAGGTGGTCGAACGGGTGGTCCGCGAAATCGGCAAGGATCGTGTCGGCGATCTCGACCTGGACACGAACATTGTCGAGTTGGGACTCGATTCCTTGGAGCGGTTTGATATCGTCAACCGTCTGGAGACGCTCTACGGGGGACGCTTCCCCGAGTCGACGATTGCCGAGATGGAGACCTGCGCGGAGGTCATTGCCGCCGTCGACAAGTACCTGGTGGCAGCGGTGGCGAAGGTTGAAACGCCGCGTCCGGATGACTTCGACGTGCCCAGCGATTACTACAACTTTGCCGAGGTGCCTGAGTACCTCAAGCTGAAGCAGACCGAGCAGCTGTTGGGCGCCACGGGAATTCCCAATCCGTACTTCAGCGTGCACGAACAGGTGACCAGCGATGTGACGATCATCGACGGCGAAGAGTACGTCAATTACTGCAGCTATAACTATCTCGCCATGTCGGGTGACCCGGTCGTCACGAAGGCGGCTCAGGACGCCTTGGATCAATATGGCACGAGTGCCTCGGCCAGCCGCCTCGTCTCGGGCGAGAAGAAGATCCACCGCGAGTTGGAGCAGGCGATCGGCGAGCTGCTCGACGTTCCTGCGGTGATCACGTTTGCAGGCGGTCACGCGACCAACGAAACGACGATCGGCCATCTATTCGGCGCGCAGGACCTGATCGTCTATGACGAGCTGGCCCATAACAGCATTGTCCAGGGAGCGATTCTGTCGGGTGCCCGTCGGCGTCCCTTCCGTCACAACGACTACCACGCGCTGGACGCGATCTTGCGTGAATGTCGCCACGAGTATCGTCGTGTGCTGGTCGCGATCGAGGGCGTCTACAGCATGGATGGCGATTTCGCCGACATTCCTGAATTCGTCAAGGTCAAGAAACGACATAAGTGCTTCCTGATGGTCGACGAAGCCCATTCCATGGGCGTGATGGGCAAGCGCGGCTTCGGCATGCGAGAGTACTATGGCGTCGACTCGGCCGACGTCGACATTTGGATGGGTACCCTCAGCAAGAGTTTCGGCAGCTTCGGCGGCTACGTCGGCGGCCGCGAGGAACTCGTCGACTACCTCAAGTACACGGCGCCCGGATTCGTTTTCGCGGCCGCCCTGCCCCCCTCGTGTGCGGCCGCCGCGCTTACGGCACTGCGATTGGTTCAGCAGCAGCCCGAGCGTGTCGCCAAACTGGCCGCCAACGCCGAGCTCTTTTTGCGGCTGGCGAGAGAACGGGGATTGAACACCGGGACCAGCGGCGGAACCCCGATTATCCCAATTATCTTGGGCAATTCGCTGCTCAGCCTGCAGTTATCCTATGCCCTGAAACAGCGTCGTATCAACGTCCAGCCGATCCTCTATCCGGCGGTTGAGGAGAATGCGTCGCGATTGCGTTTCTTCCTGACGTCGAAACACACGAAAGAGCAGATTCGTATGGCGGTCGACGCGGTCGCCGAAGAGCTAACGGCGCTCGATCCAGGCATGGTTGCCGACGGTCTTGCCAAGCAACGCGAGGCTCAGCGAGTCTCTTCTGGGTCGGTCGACTGAGCGTATGTCGCATTGCCAGAAAGTCGCGCTGTTGCTGTTGAATCACAGTTCAGAATCGTCAAGAATGACGAGACAGGCCGCATTTGGACGTGAGATTGTCCCCGATGTTCTCAATAGAAAGGTCGCAAGTTGCTAACCGAACGAGAAGTTTCACGCAGTTGGGAGAAACTCTTCCGCGAACAAGGTCGTTGCGACGAGACGTTCAGCAAGGCGGAGTCGCTGCTTGAGCAGTTGCGTCCGGAGAGTCCGCTCAAGCATCGGCTGGAGATGGAGCTTGCGGAGTTGAGATCGATGGCCGAATAGCTGCTACCGTGTGGCCGTCGTGTTGAGAGTGGCTGCTGGCAGTGGCCCGAGGTCGGGCCGTGTCGTGCGGCGACCGGTGACGGTGTGACGCCTTATAGGCGACGCCAAGAGGACGCCACGGACTAGAGCGCGTCTCGTTTATCTCTAGCGTCTTGGCGAGCTACGGCGGTGCCTGGCTACGTCGACCTGCATCGACGAATCTATCAATTCGTCTGCTTCGGTCTGGTGGCCAAACTTGCCTCGCCGGCGCCAAGCACGCTACATTTATCCTAGACACGCTCTAGCGATTCACCTTGAATCCGACCGTGACGCCGGTGAAGTAGGCGTCCTGATCGTTGTTGAACAGGGCTTCGCCGCGGGCCACGCCGTTGCCGAAGTAGAGGAATTCCCAGCCCAGACTCAGGGCAAACGACTTCGTCAGGTCGTAGGTGACTTCCGCGCGGATGTCGCCGGCGTGCACCCAGCGATGTTGCTGAATCCCCGGCGTGATCAGGGGTGTCGGCTGGTAGTTCTGGTCGTTGTAGCCGTAGAAGTAGCGACCTTCGGCCGAGACGGTCCAGCGGCCGTCCTTCTTGTACCATTTGAGACCCGCTTGCGGTCCGAAGATGGTGTTCTCGATGTCGACGTCGACGGCGGTATTGCCGCTGGTTCGCTTGTGCCGCAGGATCGAGTAGCGGCCCCCGACGAAGACCTCCACGATACTGCCGAAGTGAAGCGGCTTGAGCCGCCACTGCTTGCTCAGCTCTCCGGAGTTGAGTTGGGTATCCGTGTCGGGGCCATTGTTGAACTGGCTGACAGAAAGCACCTCGGCCAGCCAGCCGTGATCGTCCTCGGTCATGTATCCAAAATCGACACGGTTGCCGTAACCCCAGTCGGCGTCGAACCAGCCGGGCGTTTCATTGCTGCGAACGCTGCTGAAGTGAACCCGGTCGTACGTCAGGAAGAAACCCTCGTTGGGCTCAGGGCCGTCGCCGAAGGAACTGAACTCCGCGGGCGCGAAGATCTGGAAGTCGTGGTCGAACTCGTCGCCCAGCAGCGGTCCAAAAGGCTGAAATCGCTGAGCTTCCGCAGAGGTTGCCGCGGTAAGCGCAACGATCGCAATGAGCAGCGAAATCCAATGACGAAGACTTGGCATCGAACTATCCCTGGAATGGATAACCACGGCGCGCAATGGCCAGAGCTGAGAGGCTCCCCGTGACGGTAGTATCGGACATGACGGTCGCGGCAGTTGAGGAAGAAAGGAAAGACGTGCCGGAACCGTCATCGTTAGCGATTATCGAAGAACCATCTGCGGCAGCTGGGAGAGATGGGAGCTTTCGGACCGCCTGAAGGTGACGCTCGCTCGACCGAACGCCGCCTCGCGATGCCAGCACTGCGAGCTTCGCGGGACGCGTGGTCAAACTTTACTCATCGGGGGCGATGGCACATACTTGGTGGCCGAAAGCCGAGACCGATACGGCGTAAGGAGAGTTCACGGATGCGTGGCGTTTCGATCAACGAGTTGTCGACCTACCGCTGGTCGTTTGAAGAAGATGTAACGCGTTACGCCGCTGCGGGCGTTCAGGCGATCGGCGTCTGGCGGCAGAAGCTGTCCGACTACGGCGAAGAGAAAGGAGGCGAGCTGCTGCGCGAGCACGGCATGTCCGTCTCCAACCTCCTCTGGGCGGGGGGCTTCACGGGTGGTGATGGACGCACCTTTTGCGAGAGTCTCGAAGACGCCGTGGAGGCGGTTCGCCTGGCGGCTGACTTGGAGTCGGATTGTCTCGTTGTCTACAGCGGTGGTCGCGGCGGGCATACGGGCAATCACGCGCGGCGACTCTTCAAGGCCGCTCTGGCAGAGCTAGCACCGCTCGCCTCGGATCTCGGCGTACGCTTGGCCGTCGAGCCGATGCACGAGAGCTGCGCTCGCGATTGGACGTTCCTCACAGATGTCGATGAAACGCTCGAAATCATCGAGGACGTCGATCCGGTATCGGTCGGCCTGGTCTTCGACAGCTACCACCTGGGACAACAGCGCTCGATTCTCGATCGCGTGGAAGAGCTCGTTCCGTATCTCGCCGTTGTGCACGTGGGCGACTGCAAGCGCCCGCTCGATGGCGAGCAGAATCGATGCCCTCTGGGCGAAGGGCAGATCCCGCTGCGGGAGATCCTGGCCGCCCTGAAGTCGTCGGGATACGGCGGCTACTTCGATATCGAACTGATCGGCGCAGAAATCGAGGTCGCGGACTACGACCGACTGATTGTCGAATCGAAGGCGATTTGCGAGCAACTCGTCCAGATGGCCTGTGCCTGATCGCCAATTCGCGCGGCGGCGACGCCCGACGTGACTTTGGCATGCCAGCTGCGCGGCCGACGTCACCGGGCCGGAATCAACTCCAGGCAAACGAGCCTCTCGCGGCCGCGCACGTAGAGCAATCCGTGGGAGAGGATCGGTGCGGCCCAAGCGGGGTACTGCAGTCGCGGGCGAGGCGAGTCGGCGTCGCCGGGGTTGAGCGTCGTCACGGCGATCGGTTCGTACTTTTCGGGGTTCACCTGGAGGAGTCGCAAGATTCCGTCTTCGCTCAGGCAAAGGAAATGTCCGTCGACGTAGAGCAACGAGGCTCTGCCCAAACGCGGCTTGCGCCACTTCACTTCCCCGGTCTTCCAGTCGATACAGCGAAGCTCGGCGGAACCGGAGTGTCGACCACTCGAGCCATAGAGATAGCCGTCGACATGGATGGGCGTATTCCAGTGCATCTGCATGGCGCGTTGGCGACTTCTCGGCGGGTCGCTCCAAACCACGTCGAAGTTGCCAGGTCGTACGCGCAGCAGCGAACTCCCAGGACCGTAGGTCTCGGAGATGAACACCTCGTCGCCGACGGCCACGGGGGTGCTCGCGTTGACGCTTTCCAGCATCCGCGCACGCCAAGGATAGTAGAAGTCCTGTTCGCCGGTTCGAGGATCGAACCCGATCAGCCCGCCACGCATGAAGGCGAACCCCCAACGACGGTCCCCGATCGTGGCAAACGTCGGTGAGGTATAGGAAGCCAGGTCCTCGCCGAGCTTGTACTTGACCTTGCCCGTTCGCTTGTCGAAGGCCACGATCGCCGTCCCGTTGGGCTCGACCTGATCGAGCTCGCGAATCGAGAGGCCCTGCATGTCCGCAGGACTCCCACCCACGCAAACGATCAGCAGCTCGTCCTCGACGACTGGCGCACTCGCGACGCCGAAGAAATTCGGGACGACGCCGAATTGCCGCATGGTGTCGACACGCCAGACTTCCCGCCCGTCGGAGACGCGACGACAGAGCAGCATACCTTCGACGCCGTACGTATACACGCGGTCGCCGTCGACGACGGGGCAGCAGCGGGGCCCGTTGTTGTAGCCGAAGTGATCTTCATAGTTCGTTGGATAATCGACGTTCCAGAGCGGCCTACCCGTCTCGCTCTCCAGACAAGTGAGCCGCGCCTGATCGCCGTGCCGGTCGAACATGAAAAGACGCCCCCGTTCGATCGACGGCATCGCGTAACTCGTGCCGAGCCGGGTCTCCCAGACGAGTCGAGGTCCCTGCGCAGGCCACTCGGTAAGAATGCCGCGTTCGGGCGACTTGCTGTCTCCGGTCGGACCCAGAAATCGCGGCCAGTCCACGCCGTCGGTCCGCGTGCGCAGATCCCGCACCGCAGGAGTCTCCGTCTCCGCGGCCGGAGCCCCGCAGGCGAAGGCAAATAGGAGCCAGAATGCCGGCAGCTTGTTCAGTTGGGACATCGCTTCGTCGTCTGCCCGCGGATTGCACTTGCCCGCGGACCGTTGGTTGGGGGGCGCGGTAGGCACCCTCGTGATCAACGAATGCGCGGTTGCGTTCCGAGCACCCGCTGACCGTATGCTTGTGCCAAGATAACATAGTGGTTCGGGGTACCGAAGTTAAGAGATGCGACGCGGGCCGGAACCACCACGCCTCGATTGAGCTGACCACCTTGCTCGACGACCGCGCCTCGAGCGCTCTTCATGTCCCTGTCGCGTTTCGGCGGACTACGACCGCGTTTGACGTCGTCGACCTGCATCGACGAATCTCTCCGATTCGCCTACTTCGGCCTCCTTGTCAAACTTGCCTCGCGGGCGCCGCAGACGCGACATCGATCTGAAAAACGCTCTAGCCAGCCAGAGCCGACGATGGATATGCTCGAAGTGACTTCGCGAATCAGAATCCCCTTGCGGGAGTTCGATTTCACCTTTGCCCGCAGCAGCGGACCGGGCGGACAGAACGTCAACAAGCTCAACACCAAGGCGACGCTGCGCTGGCGAGTGGCTCGGTCGGAGAGCCTGCCCGCGGCGGTTCGGGGTCGCTTCATGGAGAAATATCGTCGCCGGCTGACTGCCGACGGCGACATTCTTGTCGTCAGCCAACGATTTCGCGATCAAGGTCGGAACGTTGCCGACTGTCTGACAAAATTGCGAGAGATGATTGCGGCGGTCGTTCCACCTCCCAAGGTGAGGAAGAAGACACGTCCCACGAGGGCGGCGCGCGAGCGGCGACTGGCGGAAAAGCGAGCTCAGTCGCAGCGCAAACAGAGTCGCCGTGCCCCACGGCGAGACGACGATTGACTGGGCCGTACTTGGGGCTGCCCACGGTGACGACCGGTGGAAGTCCCGTCGTCAGTCCGCGATCCGCAGCTTTCGGTTGGCGAGCGTCGTCGTGGCGTCGTCGTCGTTATCCCACAGGGCGGCCTGGTTGCGGCGAATCCGACGGGCCGCGGTTCGCAGATAATGTCGCCCTAGCTCCAATTCTTCACTGCGTTGCTCGGGCGTCGTCGCGGGATCGCTGAGCAGCCGGTCGAATCGCCTGAGGACGCAGACGCTCACGTACAACTCGGTGAGACTGTCGGCAATCCGCTCTTGATGATACTGGCGGTCGAGCACGGATTCGCGGTACTTGCGCAACAGCCGTTCGACGTCGTCGGCAAACGCGCCAATCAGCCGCCCCAGGAGCATCGCGTCCTCTTGCAATTCCGCGTGCTGAACCGGGGGTGTGGGTGAGGCAACCAAGGACGTCAGCTTGCGTCCGGCAAACTCTCGAATCTTGTGGAAGTTGCCCATCGGGCTCAGAATCGCGTCCAGAACGCCCTTCAGCTCGAGTCCCACGTCGCGCATGCCCACCAGGGCGACGAACGCCCGCAATACGTCGTTGGCGCCCTCGCCGATCGTGTTGATGCGAGCATCGCGAAGCATCCGCTCGTACGGTTCGTCGGTGAAATAAGCCCGGCCGCCATACAGCTGAATCGTGTCGTTGAGGATGTTCCAAAGCACTTCCGTGGCGAAGACCTTGAGCACCGCCGTCTCGATCATGTAGTCGCCTTCTCCGGCGTCGATCAAAGCCGCCGTCTGATAGGTCGCCGACTCCATGGCATAGACGCCCGCATGCATGTAGGCGATCTTCTTCTTGACGAGTTCAAACTCGCCGAGTGTCTTTTGAAACTGCACGCGCTCACGACAGTGCTCGGTGGCCCGCTCGACGAGGAACTTGGCGGCCCCGGTGCAGCTCGCCCCAAAGGTCGTTCGACCAAAGTCGAGTACCGTGAGGGCGACCTTCAGTCCCGCCCCCTTCTTGCCGAGGATGTTCTCGCTGGGAACGAACATGTCGTGGAACGCCAGCCGCGCCGTGGCCGTTCCACGAACGCCTACCTTCTCCATCCGCTCCTCGACCACCTCGAAGCCGGGCATGTCGGGAGTCACAATAAACGCGGTGACCTTCGTCTCGTCGGAACCTTCGACCGGCGTGCGGGCCATGACCGTGAGCACCTGGGCAATGCCGCCGTTGGTGATCCAACGTTTCTGGCCATTCAACACGTAGCCACTGCCGTCTTCGGTCGGCGTGGCTTGAGTCTGCACGTTGCCGGCGTCACTGCCCGCCTCGGGTTCGGTGAGCGCGAAGGCACTGATCCACTCGCCGGTGGTGAGCTTGGGGAGCCACCGATCCTGCTGTTCTTGCGTGCCGAACAAGACCAGCGAACGCGGACCGATGGAATGGTGGGCGTTGACGAACAGCGCGGTGCTGCCGCAGTGGCCCCCCAGCACCTCGATGAGCCGGCAGTAGGAGACCTGGCTCATTCCCTTGCCGCCGCAGGAACGCGGCATGCAGGCGCCGAGAACGCCTAGATTTCCCAGCCCGCGAATCACGTCGTCGCCGATCCGCGCGTTGCGATCGATCGCCTCGGGATCGACGGACTCCTGGCAAAAGGCCTGCAGCTGCGCGACCATCTGTTCCGCTTCTTCGTCGCCCGTCACGTCGGGATAGGGAGGCAGCGCCTCCTCGACATAACGCCCGAAATAGAGCGCTTTGGCGAAGCCGACTTCGGCCAGCTTGTCGCCCAGCAATTCCTCAGCTTCCGCGATTTGCTTTTCTTGTTGTTCCTGTTCGATAGTGCTCATGTTCGCAACGTGCGCTCGGGAGTCGTTGGGTTTACAGTTCCGTCAGTTCCGCTCTCAATCCTCGGTACTCTCGATTATAAGTGACCGCCGCGGCCTGCTGCCATGGAGCATCGCGTGCCGCGTTGGAGTTGCCAACCTCCTGGCCGACGCGACCGCTACCCCTTCCCAAGCGTGGCTCATCGCCGCAAACGTCGAACTACAATGAGCGTACCGTTGCGGTGCCGATCGGGCGCCTCCCGCGAGTTCGGTCCGTAGCAGTGATTCGCAAGGGTGAGGACCATGTCACGAGATGACATAGACGACCTGTTGGATGGCTGGTTCTTCGACGACGAGCGCGTCGTCGCTCGCCAGGTCGTTGCGGCGGACGGTCGTACGGTGGTGCAGATGCGACTCGAGCTGGGATTGCTGCAGATGGAGTGCGGCGGACGGCCCGACGGACTGCGGCCTGAAGGTTTCGAGACCTACCACGAACTGCTGCGTGACCGCATTTCACAGCATGGCGACGCCTATCGTCTGTCCGCTGCCCAATGTCGAGCGGTCGAGCGCGAATTGCTGCAGTTCTACCACCGGCGTGTTTGCTGGTTGGCTCTCCATGAATACGCTCAGGCCACGAGGGACGCGCGACACTCGCTCGAATTGATAGAGACGGCTCGCCGCATTACCCCCCGCGCTGCCTGGGCGGCCGAATTGCTCCGCCAGCGACCGCTCGCGGTTTTCCATCTCGCCCAATCGGTGGCCCTGGTCGAACTGGAACGCCGCGGTGCCGCCGCCGCAATCTCGAAACTACGGCTCGGTATTGCGGATCTACGGGCGACCTCCTCGGGTCAGCTAGCTGATGATCGTGCCGACCAGCGATTTGAAAGCGACGACAGCGAAGTCGACGAGTTCGTCGCGCGTCTGGAAGAACTCAGCGAAGCGATCGAGGCCCACTATTATCCCCGTCCGTGGAGTCTGGGCGAAAGGCTGCGAAAGGCGATCGATGCGGAAGACTATGAGCTAGCGGCCCGCATTCGCGACGAGCTCGAGGGACAATAATCAACGTTGGCAATGATCAACATTGGCAAGAATCAACATCGGCCGGGCTGTCCCGCGGGACGTCTGGTGGATCACGCAACCGGCGACAAATCGCTTAACGCCGGCGGAATCCGGGAAGCAGGCAGAATTCAATCGTTTTGTAAGTTTTCGTCCTTTGCCGAACGATTGGTCGAAAGCGGCGCGACCCTATAATGCGTTGGAAGTGATCAGGTTACGTCGCCTGAGCCGCTTTTTGGCCCGGTTTGGCACGGGCGCTGCATCAGAGAAGAGTTCCCATCTCCGGAAATCCAGGTAGGCAGGGCAAAACAAACGCACAGGGCCGACGGCATTCGCCCGTCGGTCGACTGGCAAGATGCCGAACCTTTCTGGGCTCTATTCGTGTCACGTCTACGCTTATCTCAACAACGCGTGAAGGAGCATGCAATGCTAGTACTCAGCCGCAAGTCTCAAGAGAAGATTCGGATTGGCGATTCGGTTGTTGTGACCATTCTGGCGGTCAAAGGAAACTCGGTCCGCGTGGGTATCGAAGCCCCTCGCGACGTGCGGATCGTTCGCAACGAGTTGCAGCCACTCGACGAAGCGGCCGAGTCGAGTGAGCCGACGACCACGCGGACGGCGATTGTGCCGGCTCCGGTCGAGGACGCGGAAGAGATCGTCTCGCTGGGCGGATCCGAGCGGTTTCCAGCCACGCGTCAACGGCTGGCACCCTATTCCTCGGTGATGCCCAATCACGGCTCGCGGCCGCGTTAGCGACTGTTCAGAGCGAGCCTTCCGTCCGGCGCGGTCTAGAAGCGGAACGAGGCGCCGGTGCCGAGAAAGTAGTCCGCAGCCGCCTCGTTGAGTCCGACGCCGGCAAAGACGTCGAGCTGCAGGTCGTCGCTCCAGAGGTAGGTGAAGCCGCCGTCGATGAAGTGTCGGCTCACCTCCGTATCCGCGGAACTCGGGAAGAAGGCGAACCACTCGACGTAGGCCCCGACCCGCTCGGTCAGTGAGATCCCGGTCGTAATCGACTGGGCGAATTCGATGTAGAAGTCGCCGGTTACCCCGTCGGCCGCGCGGTTGCCCTGAGTGCTGCCGCCGATGCTCAGCCGGTCATTGATCTCCCAGCTGTAGAGCCAATTCAGGCCGGGCTGCACCTCGTTGACGGAGAACGGCCCGCCGACCGGGATGGTCATCTGCGGAATGATCGCCATTTCGGGCAGCCAGCACTCTTGTGGCGTGAGTGCGATCTTGAAGCCCAGGTAGATGTCGTCACTATCGCTGGCACTGGCCGGCACGCCCGCCGTCGTCACGCGCTCTTCCGTGTAGCTCCAGGCCACGCGCAGCTCGAGCCAGTCGGCCAGGATTCCGCGCCTCCAAAGAACTTGCGGATAGGAGTGTGTGCGAATCGAGGTGTCGCCTTCTTCGTCGTAGAAGTAGCCGTAGCCGAGTTCAATCTGGTTGACACCCCGGCCGACGGTCGTACTGGCCTCGGTAAAGTCGGGTCGGTCGGTGACCAGCGGTTCGTCCAGCGGCGCGCCCCCCTCGAAGCTCGTCCCATAACTCCATTGCAACAGCGTCCAGCGGCGCTCGCAGGGACCTGGGCCGTAACCGCAGTTGTCGCAGCAGCAGTCGAAGAAGTCGACTTCGCAATGGTCGGCCGCCCTCGAAGAGGCAGCCGTCCAGTCCGCGCCATCGTACTGCGCGCGGGCGGTGGTTGCGGTTGAAGCGGCCAGCAAGCAGATGGCGGCGTAGATCGCCCAGGAGCAGGTACCTGGAGAAGAATCGGTGTAAGAGGAAACCACGTCGCACTCCTTGCTCGGCTCGTGACGCGCAATCTGCGCCATCAATGATTCGTCGGGGATCCGCTCCCCTATATGTCCTCGGCTAGCTGACAGCGTTGGGTTTATCAAAATTGTAATTTTGGGTCATCAAAATCAGCGGTGTTAGCATGGACGCGCGCAAAAAAACCGCGCCGCCGTTGGAACGGGGCGCGGTGGGCTAGGCCCGGGAAGATTGAACTCAAACGTCTAGGGAGACTGCACACTCCCTGGGGAATCATGGCCGCTCTCCGCGGCCCTCAACGGGCACGCCGAGTCAAATAAGACACACCTTGGGAAGTGATGTCGATCCGGTTCTCGACATCGATCGCGGGCGCCACGGGCACGCTGATAGGCTTGTCCTCCTTTCTTTTCTTGCCCGATCGCCCTCGCTCTTCCGGCGGCAGCGGCTTCAACTCACCCCGCACAATGTGGACATCGCGCGGGGCATCGACTGCTAACATGACGCGATTGCCGGCAATCCGCGACACGATCACGACAATGTTCTCGCCAATCTTGATCTGTTCTCCTACCTGTCGACTCAAAACTAACATGATTGCGATCCTTTCCCTCAGTTCGCGCAACCGCAACTGAAACGAGATATGAAGTGCTATGAGGCACCGCGTGGCGAAGCTACAATTTGCTCGCCGGTATACCGTTTCATCCGTTGCAAAGTCGGTGCCACGCGAGGATCACGGGGTGCTCAATTGGCCGCAAGTTGTTGTTTTATAGTGGTTTAGTGGCGATTTCGGAGGCGGCCCCGAAGCGTCACCGCCTGGGAAAACGGGCCCCTGTCGGCTCAGATTGAGACCGAGATTCTCATTTTGGGATGAATCGATACTGGCTCACGTTTGGATCTGCCGATTCGTCGTCGCTCGAGGCGACGTGAAGCGAACCGTGAGATAGCGACAATCGTGCCTTGGCGCGAGCGCGCCGGTCCGGTGCAGCCAGTTGAGTTGCGAATCGTCCGCGGAGTCCCCAAGTGAACACCACGACAGATCTGCAGGTCGAAGGCTGCCGAAATCGACAGCGTAGGTTGCTGGATGTCATGCGAGCGGGTGACATCCCGCTCGCGATCGTGACGCAGAACGAGCATGTGCAGTGGCTCTCGGGTGCCCGCTTTCGCGATGCACTCTCTGCGGCCGCGATGCTGACAGCGGAGGGTCGGCTGACGCTGTTCGCACCCAGCAAGGAGCCGCCGTTTGCGGTCGCCGACGAAGTCGTGGTCTTCGAGGCCAAATCGCTTTCCACCATTCGCAACGACCAGGCCGCTCAATACTCGGCCGCGGTTCTGGAGCACTTGCGAGCCGATTCCCCCAGCCGCATTGGTTGTGAGTACTCGAGCTTTCCGCAACACCTGGCGGCGAGCGTGGACGTCGAATTGATCGACGTCGAGCCTCAGCTATTCAAGTTGCGGCGCCGCAAGGAGCGAGACGAACTTCATCTTCTCCGCCGCGCGATCGAGGCGACCGGCGCGATGTACGGGCGGGCACGAGAGATTGTCGCACCGGGCGTCTCCGAGTTGACGGTCTTCAACGAATTGCAAGCCGTGGCGGTTGAGGTCTTGGGCGAGCCACTGACGGCGACCGGCAACGACTATGCCTGCGCCGCGCGGGGAGGGCCGCCCCGTGACCGCCGTGCCGAGGCGGGCGAACTCTACATCCTCGACTTGGGGCCCGCGTACCGCGGCTACTTTGCCGACAACTGCCGGACGCTCGCGGTGGGCCAAGAGCCAACGACCTTGCAGCAACAGGCCTGGGAGCAATGCACCAGGGTTTTTCCCCTGGTCGAATCGAGCGTCCGGCCCGGCGCAAGTTGTCGCGAGCTGTTCGAGCGGGCCAAGGCGATTCTGGACGAATCCCTGCCTTGGAAGTTCAATCACCATCTTGGGCACGGCATCGGACTCGCGCCGCACGAGGCACCGCATCCGAACCCGTTTTGGGACGAGCAGTTCGCCGAGGGCGATGTCGTCGCCATCGAGCCAGGGCTCTATCACGAGGAACTCCGGGCAGGGATTCGCCTGGAAAACGACTATCTGGTGACCGCCGACGGCGTGGAACTGCTTAGCGACTTTCCGCTCGAGCTGTGAGCGGTGGCGTCTCGACCGAGCCAGAAGAAGGGCCGAGGTCGACGAAGGGGGCGGCTTAGCGCGGTTGCCACGTCTCGGTCCACATGCAGCCCGCCCAAGAGAGTCCGACTCCAAAGCCGATGAGCATATTCTGCGAGCCCCGCTCAATGCGACCTTGGTCGCGGAGTGTTTGGAGCAGGATGGGAATCGTCGAAGAGACCGTGTTGCCGCAGTGGGATATTTCGATCGGCATGCGCTCGTCTTCCAGGCCGATCAGGTCGCGAAGATGGTGCAGCAATCTTCGCGTGGCTTGATGGAACAAGAACAAGTTCACGTCTGCGCGGGTGAGCTGAGCGTCGTTGAGTACGGCCTCGATCAGCGGCGGCAGGGTCTCACTGGCATAGGTGATCAAGCTGGGGCCATCCATGTACATGGGGCTGGGCCACCGTTGTCGGTGACGCGGCTGGATGGCCGCGTCGGCCGAACGGGCACCACCCTGATTGACAATGAGCGTGTCGGCACCCTGACCATCGGTTCCGAACTTGAACGAGGAGAGCGATGGCTCGTCCGACGCATCGACGAGCGTAGCGGCCGCCGCATCGCCGAAGATCGTCCGCAGCGACCGGTCAGCGGGATCGATATACTTCGAGTAGGTTTCCGCCGTAATCAGCAGCACCCGACGGACGGTTCCGGCGTGGATCAGTCCCTGCGCCAACGAAAGTCCGTAGACGAAGCCGCTACAACCGAGATTGAAGTCGAGGGCCCCGATGGTCGTCCGCAGGTTCAGGCGATCCTGCACGATGCAGGCCGTCGTGGGGAGCGGGTAATCGGGCGTCTGGGTGCAAAGCAGCAGAAAGTCGATGCTGGCCGGGTCGATGTCGAACTCTTTGAACAAACGCTGGCCCGCCCGGACCGCCAGGTCCGAGGCACACTCTTCCGGCTCGGCGATGTAGCGCGCCGCAATGCCCGTACGTTGCTCGATCGCCGCCATGTCCCATTTGGGAAACTCCTTCTGGAGCATGGCGTTGTTCTCGAGCCGATCGGGAAACTCGATCGCGATGGGACCGATGGCGGCAGACGTCATCGAAGTGGGGTTCCGGTGGGAAGGGACGCGAGCCTCCCAGCCGTGGTGGCCAGGAACGCAAGGTTGCGAAGCTACCAAACCTGCGCGGCCCAGGTCAACTTCGTCGACATCTATCCAGTATGGGGCGTCGGAGCAAGCGGCGACGGCTGCACGGCCTGCTGCTGTGCTGCCCCGTCACTGCTTCCACAAGTCGGAAGCCCGACGTCTTCCTGATCAAAACTATCGTTAAAGTTTGCCAGGGGTTCGTGTCGACATCCCTGACGGAACGGAGAATCCTGGTCGTCGCCGGCTGGGCCTCTTGGTACGACTTTTCGACGAGTTCCTGGATCAGGGAAGCCATCATGAAGTGTCCCAAGTGCTGGGCGGAGAAAGCCTGGAAACGTGAAGTCCATGGTGTGAAGCGCGTGCTGCTCGCAACCCTTTGCGTGGTACCGATGCGTTGCCACCATTGCTACCACAGCTTCCACATTCCATGGTTCTATACCATTGGACGTTCCATCGAACCGCCGCAACTGCCGTCGGAGTTGAAGATCCATCAGCCGAGCGCCGACTTTGCGGCGGGCAAGGCCGACACCGATTCGCAGCGACAAGCGCCCCTGCGCAGGGCCGCCTAGACGGCCGCCAAAAAGCCATCTTGACCGCGCTCCTACCGGGTCGCTAGCCTGTGCCGCCTTGCGAGACAACGACAAGAGGGGCAGGCCCTCTGAAGCTGCAATCAGCACGTTGGCTCGCCGGATGTGGGCTTCTCGTGATCCGGCGGCCAGGACTCAGGATGGAACTTCGGCGGATGTTGCGCTTTACCGATATCCATTGCCACCTCTTGCCCGGAATCGACGACGGCGCGCGTGATTGGAACGACACGCTCGCCATGGCGCGAATCGCCGTCAACGATGGCATCGAGACGATCATCACGACGCCGCACCAGTGCGGGAATTTCGCCGCCAACGACGGCGAAACGATTCGCCGCCTGGTGGACCAGACACAGGCCTTCCTGCAGCAGAACGGGGTGCCTTTGCAGATCTTGCCCGGCGCCGACGTGCGGATTGAGTCCAACCTGACACAAGGACTCCAATCGCGGCAACTCGTTTCCCTCGCAGACCGACAACGCCACGTGCTGTTGGAATTGCCACACGAGCTCTACTTTCCACTCGAACCGGTCCTGGCTTCGCTGCGACGCATCGGGGTGGTGGGAATCCTCTCCCATCCCGAGCGGAATCAGGGCATCCTGCGGCAGCCACGCGTCGTGCGATCATTGGTCGAAGGTGGTTGTTTGATGCAGGTCACCGCGGGAAGCCTGATGGGAACGTTCGGTCCCGAAATTCAAGCCTTCAGCGAATCGCTTCTGACGGACGGCCTGGTCCATTTCATCGCCACGGATGCCCATGGCCCCAAGTCGCGGAGACCGCTGATGGCTCGCGCCCACGAGCGGGCGAGCGAATTGACGAGCGACTCGCTGGCCGACGATATCTGCTGCCATTACCCCCGCGCCGTGGCCCAGGGCGATCACGTGCCTTGCGAGATTCGCCCGTCGCGCGCGAAAGGAATCGGTCGCTGGTTTCGTCGCGCGGCATAGCTCGACCAATCTAGAATGTCGCCGGAGTCCCTGAGATGATCCCCGCCGCGGCAGCACCCATTCGCCTCCGAACTGTTTGTGTTGTCCTGGTATTTCGACTTGCTTGAAGGCGGCGTTGCCCATGCCCTTTCGACATAGCGAAGGCCGTCAGAACGCCGTGCTCGTCTGTCTGGTCACGCTCTGGTTGCTCTTCATTGCGAACGGGGTCGACGCGCAAGGTTGGCGCGACCACCGCGTTGTCGGGCCGTTCGTCTGCCAGGCGGACTTTCCGCTCGTGGAGTACGACCACGTCTTCTCCGAATTGGGGCAGATCCAACAAGAGTTGACAGCGCGGCTGGGCCTCCCGCCCGCGCAAGAGCCCATCGCGATCTATCTCTTCGAAACGGAGCGACGCTACCGCGACTACCTGCGGCAGCAATTTCCGGACGTACCGTATCGTCGGGCCCTCTTCTATAAGGATCAGGGCCCGGGCGTCGTGCTGGCCTACCGAAGTAGCCAGCTGGAAGTCGACCTTCGCCACGAGTGCACCCACGCACTTCTCCATGCTTCGCTGCCGATGGTGCCGCTCTGGCTCGACGAGGGCCTGGCGGAGTATTTCGAGGTCCCGGCTGCGG
Source organism: Planctomycetota bacterium (assembly GCA_003389215.1). Classification (GTDB taxonomy): domain Bacteria; phylum Planctomycetota; class Planctomycetia; order Pirellulales; family UBA7805; genus MB-PLM-2. The sequence goes on from QQVP01000037.1 coordinate 85,137, forward strand.
AGCGTGCTAGCGAGAATCCGCACCATTCCGCGATCAAGTGGAATATGCGATTCGGGATGGTCCCTGAGCTCAAGCGGCTCGAGTCGTGGCAGCGACTCGATGAAATGGGCCGCAGCGAGTATCGCTATGCCTGGGCCTGGGCCCACTTCTTGCTGCACGGACCTCCGCAGGCGCGGCAGACGCTGCAGGCGTACTTTGCCGACGTCGCGGCGCACGCGCCGCCTGGCCAGGTCAGCGATCGCCTGGCCCGTGTCTACGCCGATCCCGAAGGGGCGCTGGTCGAGCACTTCAAGCGGTTCCGCTAGCTCCGCCGCCGGCGGCGCGCAGAACGAGCCAGTGGGCCCGTCCAGTGGGCCCGTCCAGTGGGCCACTCTAGGCCGTAAGCCTCACTCTTACCGAGGTGGCTCGTCCAGGGCATCCTCCGAAAGGAGGGCGATCGCCCTCGCGTCTCGCCAATTGATCGAGCCCGGGCGCGTAAACCTTAGCGATTGCGCTAAATCTCGCGCGCATTCAATTCCTACTCGACATGCCGGTTCCGGCGTGCCGAGAACACATACGGAGAGTGGGTGGACTCTAACCCAACATTCCAATTTTGTAGTTGAGGAGTAGACCGTAATGAAAACCACGGGCTTTGCAGGTCGTCTCGCGATGAGCGTGGCGGTCGTGTCGATGACCATCGGCGCGTCCCCCGCGATGGCCGTCAAGGCGGCTGCGATTGAAAAACAGCAAATCGCGCGGCCCGTCACGGACGTATCCCTTGCGGACAACGGTGTCTTTCGCGGTCAGATTGTGGCGGCCAATGGCCAGCCGGTTGCTGGCACCGCTGTCGTATTGAAGAAGAACAACCAAGTCGTTGCGACGACGTTGAGCGACGAGTCGGGCGCCTTTGCGTTCGGTGGCGTCGATGGCGGTAGCTACACCGTCACGGCCGCGGGAACCTCGGCCGCCTACCGGCTGTGGGCCCCCCAAACCGCTCCTCCGGTGGCGCAGTCGGCCGCCTTGCTCGTGAATCGTGGCGAGATCATCCGCGGCCAAATCGGATCCGGTTCGATCCTGGCTGGCGCCCTCCTGGGCGGCGTCATCTACGGCGTCTACGAGATCATGGATTCGGACGACGGATCCTAAGCGGCTGACCTGCTCAGGGTCAGAAGTCGTAGCAGTCGGCAACGGCCAACGGCGATATCAGAACCTCTCATGCTTGCAGAAAGCGAGCATGAGGGGTTTTTTTGCGCGCATGCCGAAGTGGCCTGTGAATATCTGGCCGAAAGTTGGGTAGTCTGCGGGCCATGGCCCGGACGACGACAGGATTGCCGGTTATTTCGGTTTTATTGTCTAAGTAAGACGTTCGTCTTGCCGATAAATCTGCAGACCAAAGTCTCGCACTCTGGGGCCGTTCGGTCCATGGATAGCGAAGACGCGGTAAGCAAGGGGGAGAGTCGTACCAGCACGCTATCAGCGGGCATCGTCGTGCGACGCACTGAAGTCATCAATTCGCTTCTCTCTCCAACAGATAGTGGGTGAAGTCATGAAACGCATTAATGGTCTTGGCCTTTGTGCCGCCAGCTGGGCACTGTTTTCCATGCTGGTCGTCCAACCCGCGATCGCGGCCGACGCGATTCGTGGCACTTCCTCGAAGCCCGTGCCGGCGGCACCTGTCGTCCGTGACGTCGAACTCGCCGTGGGCGGCGTACTCAAGGGTCAGGTCCTGGATACCCAGGGTGCGCCCGTCGCCGACTCGCCGGTTGTGCTTGCATCGCACGACCGCGTCGTCGCGCAGGCAAAGACCGACGTGAACGGGAAGTTCGCATTCCAGAATCTGCGCGGCGACACGTATATCGTTGCCACGATTGGCGGTGGCGGAGCTTACCGGCTCTGGGCACCGCAAACTTCGCCGCCCGGCGCGAAGCAGGCGATCATGCTGGCGGTTTCGCCGGACCCCGTGGTCCGGGCCCAGCATGGGTTCTACGGTAAAGGGCACCCGGGTTTTTGGGCGTTCGTTTCGAATCCCTGGGTCAGCGCGACGCTCTTGACGGCTGCCATCGCGATTCCGATTGCTGCCGCCAACGACTCCGGCAGCTAGTCGGCCGTCGACGTCGTTCGACTCGTTGGATTGAATTGTCTCGCCCGGACGGTTCTACGATCGGACCGGAAGGCGAGTTAAGGGGGGGATCGAGTATGTTTCGTTCGGTTTCGTTTGGCGTCGCGCTCGCGACGACGCTTGTCTTGCTAGCGAGTTCCGGTCGAGCCCGCGCCGAAGAGGCGCGCTCGACGACAGATGTGGCTCCGACGGACAAGTCCAGCTCCGCAGTTGAGCCACGCGACGTGGTGCTCAACGGTCAGGGCCAACTCCTGGGCAAACTGCTCGATTCTCAGGGCCAGCCGGCTCCGGACAAACGCGTCGTCGTCTGGCACGAGCGAGAGCAGGTCGCCGTCACCTCCACGGACGAGAACGGCAAATTCGCTGTTCCGGGCCTGCGTGGAGGCGTCTACTTCATTGCTAGCGAAACGGGTTTTTCCGTGGTCCGTATCTGGACCAAGCAGACGGCTCCCCCGTCGGCCCGCGAAATGACCATCGTCTATCAACGGAGCGAAGTCGTCCGCGGTAACTTTCTCGGCAGGCCTCGCGACTACTTCCGCAAGCCCGAGTTTCTAGCCGCCATGATCGGAGGCGCGATCGCGTTGCCGATCGCGCTGCACGACGACGAGGCCAGTTAGCGACTCGGGATGCTGCCCGAGTGCCGTCATGCACTTCGTGGCGCTACGCTTGCAGCACGTTTGCCGTCAACGTCAGCGATGATGGCAGCGAGTCTTGCGAGCGTCTCTTGACAACTGCTCTTCTCGGCGGTGCCGTTTTCGGTTAGTCTCCCGCCCTTCTCGGAGCGGAGAATTCTCTCCCCTACGAGATTCCCTTCGTTCGCGGCCGCTGCACCCCTTCGTTCGACGGCACCGCGCGGGGGTTTGTTGGTTCCCTCGGCAGTCGCCCGTTGTTCCACCAGTGCTCGGAGCGATTGGGAAGTCCACTGCGATCGTCCATTGCTGTCGATTCGCCAAGCCTTCAATGGCCAAGTCCGGTAAAGGCCAGGAGCACGGTTCCATGAACTGGAAGATAGTTGGAAAAGCGACCGTCGCGTTGCTCACGATTACAGGGCTTCTCGGGCAACATGCGATCGCCCTGGCAGGCGATCCGCACTTGCCTGCAGCTCGCGGACAAGCGGGACCTCAAGTTGTCGACATCGAGTTGGCCACCGGCGGCATCTTGCGAGGTCGCGTCGTCGACGCCCGCGGAGTTCCCCAGGTCGATGCCGAGGTCACGCTGGCGCAGCAACAACGCACCATCGCTTCGACTCGATCGGGCGCGGACGGTCAATTCACCATGAGTAACTTGAAAGGGGGCACGTATCACGCGGTCACCCAGCATGGGGTCAGCGTGTTTCGATTGTGGGCTCACGAGACGGCCCCGCCTCGTGCCCCCAGCTCTGTGATGCTCGTGTCCGATGCCAGTATCGTCGCCGGTCAGCATGCTCCGCTGAAGCTTCCGCACGCGCCCCTCAAGGTCTGGTTGGCCGATCCTTTCGTGATTGCCGGAATCGTTGCCATCGCGACCGCCGTGCCGATCGCCGTCGCGAACAGCCGCGACTCGGAGAGCTAACGGCGCTTGGGCGCTTCCGCACGCGTGAACTCAGGATATGCCGAAGGTTTCGGACCACGTCAACGAGACGATGTCGCTAACACACGCAACACGCGCTCTGGCGTTCGCGGCGGTTCTTATCGTTGTTGCCTCGTGGGAAGCCCGCGCGGATGAATCTACGCAAGTCGCCCAGCGATCCTCGCCCCACGACACGAGGATGTCCGAAACGCCGATCGGAGATCTGAAGCTGCGCCACGATGGAGTCCTCGAGGGTGTCCTGATCGGGCGCGACGGGGTGCCACGGACTGGCGAGCTGGTAGGGCTGCGGCGACAAGGGCAGCCGCATGCGTCGGCAACGACCGACAAGCTGGGGCGCTTCTATGTCGCGGGCTTGCCTGGCGGTGTGTACGAGTTTGTCTGCGACGGTTACCGAGGCGTCTTTCGGATCTGGCCGGACGATGCGGCACCCCCTTCCGCACGCCCGAGATTGCTGATTATGTCGGAGACTTCCGTAACACGGGGACAGCAGGAGTGGGGACCGTGGTTGGGCAAGCCGACGGTCTTTTCCGCATCGGCGATCGCAGGCGCGGCCGTCGCGCCCATCGTCGTGATTAACGAGCGTCGCACGTCGAGCTAGAAACGCTTCGATAGCGTCCACGCCAGCCGTCTGTGCGGACCATGTCGCGGCCTACGGCATGAGGGCACGGCGTTCTCTTAAGTCACCTGTCCCGCTGGCCTTTGCTCGGCAACTGGCGTTGACCCTCCATTGGCGAAATGGTACTAACCCGGCTGCATTTCTGCGGGAGTTTCGCGCGCGCCGGCGTCCCGGCAATTCGGTGAGAGTTGCTCACAAGTTCGTTATTTTCAAGCCATTAGCTGCCGCCGCGCGTGTCAGCTTCGAGCACGCATTCCGCGCCGACAACCTGTGTTCGACAAACTGAGTTGAACGTCGTTAAGCACATGAACTGCACGTCGATCCAAGCTCCGCAACAAAAGGCCGCCTTGTGGTGGTTGTTGGGATGCCTTGCCTTGCCGCTCTTGACGACAAGCACGGGCTGTGCGGGTCGCCTTGTCTACGCCCGCGACTTACCATCGCAGTACGTGGCACCCCCGGTGGCCAATGCCCAGACGGTTGACCTTTCACGTCTTGCGTCGGTCGCGGTGAGCAGCGAACTGATCGAGCCAGGCGACGTCGTGGAAGTGACGCTCGGTTCCGGCGCCGCCGATCGAAATACGATCACGGTTCCGGTCCGGGTCGTTGAAGACGGTACGGTCAACGTCCCGCTCGTGGGGCAAGTCGCTATCGCGGGCCTCGAGCTGGAGGGCGCCGAACAGGCCATTCGGGTCGCCGCGGTGACTCGCGGGATCTTTCGCAATCCGCTCGTGACCGTTCTGATCGACCGCAAGGGTTCGAATCGCGTGACAGTCTTGGGAGCGGTCAATCAGCCGGGTCCCAAGGAGCTTCCGCGTAGCCAAAGTGATCTGCTGAACTTGTTGGTGGCCGCCGGAGGGCTGAGCGACGAGGCAGGCACCGTCGTGGAAATCCGGCGGCCGGCCCGTCGCGTCGATTCCGGCTTCCAACGTCGAAGCTTGCCGCCCCGCGAGGCGACAGCCGTGGGAGCCCAGCCCGCGAGCCACATCGAACCGGTGGGCGGGTACGTTCCTGCACAGAGTTTTCGCATCGACCTCGTGGCCGCCACCCATACTGGCCAAGGCGCGACGCTCGTTGACGACGGCGACGTCGTGATGGTGATGAAGCGAGACCCTCAGCCGATCCACGTCATGGGATTGGTGATGCGACCCAATCAGTACGAGATGCCGGTCAATCGCGAACTTCGGGTGCTGGACTGTCTGGCGATGGCCGGCGGGGTCAAGTCGCCGGTGGCGGACAAGATCTTCGTCATTCGTCGAATTCCGGGCGAGGCCGAGCCGCTCGTGATCCAAGTTAGCCTGAGTGCCGCGAAGCGTAACGGTCGCGAGAATATTCGGCTCGCGCCGGGCGATACCGTCAGTGTCGAACAGACCCCGGTGACCGTCCTCTTGGACGCGATCAAGAGTTTCATTCGCATCGGCGTCAACGGCAGCGCCCGAATCTTCTAGCGTGAACCAACCAATGTCACACGCACCCGACAAACTCGACCTCGAAGCGATCGGCACACTCGACGATCCGTCGGTGTCGCATATCGTGCATCATGTCGTGCAGTTTCTGCGAGTGGTGCGGTCACGGATCAACATTCTCATCATTGCAATTGTCGTGTCGTCGTTGTTGGGAGGTCTCTACTATGCGACCGCCACCCGCTATTTTCAGGCCAACGCCTCGGTGCTGATCATTCGCAACGGCGGCAGTGAAGGATCCTCGTCGATGGGCATTGACGGCGAGAACCGTCGCTACATGCCCACGCACGAACAACTGCTCAAGAGTGCGGTCGTGCTCAGCGGGGTTCGCCAGTTGGTCGAACCGTCGCACCAGGTCGACTTTCAGGGTACTCGCGGACCTGGCGTGGGCGTTCTTGCGAGCAATATCTCGGTGAGCACGGCGAAGGGTACGAACATTATCCATGTTCGGTATCAGTCGAAGGACCCCGATGCCGCGGAGGCCGTGCTGAACTCCCTGCTGACTTCCTATAAGAACTTTATCAAGAGCACTCATGGCAGAACGGCGGAAGACGTGATGGAGGTGCTTCAGCAGGAGAAGATCCAGCTGAAAGGCGAGATCGATCGCAAGAAGGAGCGGTTGCTCGAGGCGCAAAGACGTTTCGGCGACTTTACGAATGGGGGCGAAACGGATCACGTCCACCCGCTTGTCGAACGGGCCCTGGCGCTCCACACCGAACTGACCGTCGCCGAGACGGAGCGAATCAAGCACCAGGCGGCACTCGAGTCGATTCGCGCCGCCATTCATAGCGGGGCCGACCTTAATCAGTTTCTCATGTCGGCCGAGCAGTCGGTCGGCAGAAGCGTCTTGATGACCGCACTGGGCATCAACGATCGCGATGTCGTCGGACACACCAATCTGGAACGGACGCTGCTGCAAGACCGGGCGACGGTCCAGGGTCTCTTGGAGAACCTGGGGCCCAATCATCCGCGCGTCAAGGAGATGACCGAGAAGATCCGGATGACCGAACGGCATCTTGCCGAATATGGCGAACGGATTCGTGCACAAGTCGGGACGCTGCAGTCGACGACATTCGGTCCGACCTTGACGCACATGATGGAGCAGGCCCTGGCGAGTGCCTGGCATCGCGAGAATCAGCTGCGCGCCGCCTTCGCGGAAGCCAAGGAGGACGCGGTCCGGCTCAACCGCGACCTGCATGAGATCCAGTTCCTGGAACGAGAGATCGGGCAACTGAGCAATCTCTACGGGGCGTTGGCCGACCGCATCGCGAGCGTCGACCTGGCGAAAGACCAGGGCGATATCCGGTCTGAGATCATCAAGGAGCCGGCTGCCTCGCGCGTGCCGGTGTCGCCTCGACTCAAGACGGTGGCTGCCGCTTGCCTGTTCAGTGGGCTGGTAATCGGTGGCGTGGTGATCTTCGTGCTCGACACGCTGGACGACCGTTTTCGCTCGCCCGAGGACGTGACCATGCGGCTGGGAGCACCGACGTTGGCGATGGTCGCACAGCTCGACATGACCCATCAAACCGGTGTGGAGGCCGTTCACACCCACGTCGATCCGAATTCGCCCGAATGCGAGGCATTCCGAACGCTCCGCACGGCCTTAAGCTTCAATCCGGAGGAAACGCAGCGCCTTGTGGTGTCCAGTGCCGAGCCTGGAGACGGCAAGACGACGGTCCTCTCGAATCTGGGGACCTCGATTGCCCAGTCGGGCAAGAAGGTGCTCATGATCGACGCCGACCTGCGCCGTCCAGGCCTCACCGCGCTGTTCGCACTCAAGAGGGAGCACGGACTGTCGGACGTACTCAACGCTCCGGAGCCCGTCGAGGAAGTGGCAACTCGCTACGTCCGCGGAACGGGGATTCCGGATCTGGACGTCCTGCCTTCCGGCCCCAGACGTCCGAATCCGGCAGAGTTGCTCACGAGCCGGCGGCTGGCCGACCTGCTGGCCTGGGCGGAAACGCATTACGACCAGATCTTGGTCGACAGCCCGCCCGTTCTGGCCGCCAGCGACGTCATGGTGATTGGCCGGATCGTCGACGGTCTGGTTCTAGTCATCAACCCGGCCAAGAATCGGCGACGTCTCGTGACCCGCGCTTACGAGAGTCTCCGCACCATGGGCGTCACGGTTTTGGGAATTGTCGCGAACCGAATCGACCAAGACCAATCGAAGGGCTATGGTTACGGCTATGGTTACACGTACTCCTACAACTACGGCGGCAGCGACGAGGAGACGCATCATGTCGAGGAGCCGCTTCCCCACGCTGAATCTCCCGAGCTTGCCGCGCCAGGTTCCGTTTCGTTCGAGTTGGACTCGACCGCACCGTGGCCGCCCCAAACACAGCAACAGGTAGTCCACGACGGCACCACCGTCCCGAGGAAAGTGGCCTGATGCCAGGTTGCTCCGAGCTAAGGAAATCTCCAGCGGATGTCCTCCAATTCGCGGTTCGATTCGGGAAGTCTCGTCCACCAGCTCGACCGCGTTGTCGACGCGGGATTCCTGGCCGTACTCTTCGTGGCACCGTACGTCATGGGCGGTCGCCATCCGATTGGACGCTTGGTGTTCGTCGGGCTGGCGGTCGCAATTGCCGTGGCCTGGTCCGCACGCCAGTGCCTTGCACCAAAACACCGTTGGGTGCACTCGCCCGCTCAGTGGGTTTTGGGGGGCGGCGTTCTGATCTGTCTCGCGCAGCTGGTGCCGTGGCCGGCGGCGTGGATCGAGCGGCTCTCGCCTCAGATTGGCGTCGTGTTGCCGTCCGCCGCGCAGACCCCCGCCACGGACTTCTTTCTGCCATGGTCTCGTCTCAGCCTCGTACCGGCGGAGACGCTTGGCGGGCTGGTCATGTTCGTGGCCTACGGACTCCTGTTCCTGGTGGCCTGTCAGCGAATTCACTCCCTCGGAGATGTCGAGCGATTCCTCAAGTGGATCGCCGGGTCGGCCATTCTGATGGCCGTGGTCGGACTCCTCCAGTATCTGGCCGGTAACGGCAAGTTCCTTTGGATCTACGATCACCCGTACCGAAATCCGGACCTCCACGTCTTAGGGAGTTTCGTCAACCGGAACCACTTCGCCCACTTTCTCGCGCTCGGTATCGGGCCTCTGATCTGGTGGGTGATCACAAAGCTGAATCAAGACGAGCACGGCGCGCAAGCTCGGGATCGATTCGCCGCGAACCGGTCCCGCTCGACCGGTTCATCCCTCGTCCTACCGCTACTGATGCTGGCCCTGGGGGTTGTGCTATTTGCAGGGTTGATGTCGCTGTCTCGCGGAGGTGCCGTTGCCATTGCCGCGGCCATCTGCGTGTCCTGCATCTTTCTCGCACGGGCATCGCTCCTCAAACTGCGCTACTGTCTGTGGGGAGCCGGCGCGGCGGCTCTGATTCTCGGCGCCCTGATGATTCACGGATTGGATGCCGTCGAAGGACGACTTGACGACTTGACTGCCGGATCGATTGACGAGCTCGACACCAAACAGATACGGCGACTGCTATGGAAGGCCAACATGGCAGCCTTTGTTGACCACCCGTGGCTCGGAATTGGTGTCGGTACTCATCGCTACTTCTATCCGCTCTACCTGACGCAGTATTTCGACAAGGATTTTACGCACGCGGAGAGCGGATACTTGCAGATTGCCAGTGAAACGGGCGTTGCCGGGCTCGTGCTCTTGTTGAGTGCTCTGGGGCTCATTCTCATGAGCGCCGCGCGACTGTTCTTCCTGCCCGGGGAAGCGAGACATCGTCATGGGCACCATGGCGAAGCGGGTGGTCGAACGCGATACCTGGCCTGTTCCGCAGCCGTGGTAGCGGGGTTGGCGGCCAGCATCGTGCACTCCGTGGCAGACTTCGTTTGGTACATTCCCGCCTGCATCGCGGTGACGGTCATGCTGATTGCCTGCCTGGTACGCATGTGCCAGCTATGGAAAGCGGAAACGTCCGCTCACGAGCGACCGCACGTGGGGCCGAGTCGGAAAGTTGGGGTCGCCCTGCTCAGCGTCAGTGTCCTCGTCGGAGGCAGTCTCGTTTACAATCGGGTCGGGCCCGCCCTGGCGGCACCTTCCTGGGATCGCTATCTGCACGCTTCCGTGATTGTCGGAGAGAAGCGGCAGGACGAGTTCTTGCTGGCCCCGGTTCAGACGAGCGGCGAGCTCGCGGCGCAAACCGAGGCCATGATCCGCCACCTCGAATCCGTCGTGCGCTACGATCGACATCATGTCCGAGCGCATCTGCGCTTAGCCGGCCTTTACCTGCGGAGGTTCGAACAGCTGCAAATGGCCTCCGACAATGCCATGAGCCTGAATCAGCTGGGCGAGGCGGCGATCGCGTCGCAATTCGCATCCCGTAGCGAGCTCGACGCCTGGCTCGATCGAGCCGTGGGGCCGAACCGGGTGAAGTTTGACCAAGCGCTTTGGCACGTGCGTCGCGGTCTCGCCCTTTGCCCCTTGCAAGGCGAAGGCTACGTTTACCTCTCGGAGCTTTGTTTCCTGAACGGGGGCGACCGGGCCCGCAAGACCGCCCACGTCCAACAAGCGCTTCGTGTGCGTCCAGGTGGCGAGGGCGTCCTCTTTGCGGCGGGCAAGGACGCGATGCTCCTCGGCGATTTCGACTCGGCCGTCGAATACTGGCGCCGTTGCTACCATAAGGATGGCCGTTACAAGCGGCAGCTTGTCGACCTGCTTTCGTCGCTCGTTCCCATCGAGTTCTTCATCGAAGTGTTCGAGCCGCAATTCGGTGACTGGCCGATGCTGCTTAGTCATTTCCTGGCGACGATGTCGCCGGAGCAGCAGCAACGGTTCTCCAACCACTTTGCTCGGCACGGACTCCGGGATATTAGCAAACTGCAAGGGGATGACCTGACCGACCGCTGGCTGTCATTGAGGGCTATGCATGCGAGAATGAAACAGATTCCCGAAGCCCTCTACTGTAGTCGCAAGGCCTTTGAGAGCGCGCCCCACGAGAAGCGGGTTCGTCGCGTCTTGGGCGAGGACTTGCTGACCGCCGAGCAGTTCGAAGAAGCCGTTGTCCATCTGCGCTGGGTCGAAGATCGAACTCAGGACGACGCCCAGCTACGTGCCTTGTTGGAACGAGCGATTCGCGGACGCGCACGTCAAGTGAGCGACACCGAACCCGGGCAACGCAGCCCGCGACACTAGTCAGGCAGCAGTCAGGCAGCGCGTCGGTTCTCAACGTGCGAACCAGTGTCAGCCAGGCTCTCGACGAGACTCGCCAACTGCGGCAGGATCTGGGTGTCGCAGTAGCCGTCGCGGTAAGCCAACCGTGAGGCGGCCTGCAGTCGTTCACATTCTCTTGGGTCCGAGTGCAGCTCGGTGAGCGTCGACGCCACTTTCGCGACATCTCCGTTGCGCAGACTCCTCCCACAACCGAAGCGCGCGATCGCTTCGTCTACATTGGTTCGAACCGGACCAATGTAGAGCACGGGCAGGCCGGCCGCCAAATAGGTGTAGAGCTTGCTGGGGCTCATGACGCCGCGAGCGGACTCTCGAAGCGTGATGAGCGCCAGGGCCGCCGACTGAAGTAGCGCGGACAGACAGGATGTCGAAACGTAGTCGTGAAAATGGAAGTTGTCCAGGCGCGCCTGACGGACTGCCTTCTCAAGTTGAAGACGCCGCTGGCCCCCGCCCACGAACAGGAACGTGATCTTCTTGTCCGTGAGTCGACCGGCAGCCTCGAAGACGGACTCGAATTCGTGTCCGCGTCCGGCATTGCCCTGGTAGAGCACCACAAACTGACTCGGGTCCGCGAAGAGTGGTTTCAGCTCGGCATCCAATTCACCGGCGGTTGACTGGAGACGCCCGGCGCTTTCCCAGTTGGGAATAACGCGGAGCGGAAGTTGATTGCCCGGTCCTTCGTATCGCTCCCGGAGCCGTTCGCGCATCGCCTCGTCGAGACATACGATTTCGTCGACCCGTGCGAAAAGGCGGCGGTTGTACCATTGCAGAGCCCGGCTGATGACACCGTCAGGCGAGATCGCGCCGACGGCCTCAAGAACCTCTGGGTAAAGATCCATATTCCAGAGAATCACGCGCGAACCGCGTAGCATGCGGTTCAAGACGGCCAGAGAGACAAGCCAGGGAGGTGTCGTCAGCACGATGACCACATCGGGTCGTGATCGACGAAACAACAAGTAGGCGGCACCGAGCAGATAGGCCGAGAAATCGAGTAGGGTCGTGAGCACGTTGCGACGACCAAGTCGCGGCGTCCAGGTTCGTACGACATCGACGTGCTGACTCGCGGCTTCCGGTTCTGCAGGCTGCGTCGGGGCATAGCCGTCGCTGCCTGCAATGACGCTCACGCCATGACCCCGACGCACAAGTTCTTCGGCCAGATCGCTGGCCAATCGACCGGTCGGAGCCAGATCAGGCGGATAGTATCGGTTCAGGATGGTGACGCGCATGTGCCGCTCGCACGAGATGCAGGCGCCCCGTCAGGGACGGCGAAGCTGTGACGATCAACGGTGCCCGATAGCCCGCGCTGGATTTCCGCCCACGATGACGTTCGCGTCGACCGAACGGACAACCACCGCCCGGGCGCCGACGATCGCTCCGTCGCCTACGGTGATCCCCGGCCCCAAGAACGCGTCCGCACAACACCAAACGCCCTGTCCGATCCGAATGGGCGGGGTCAGCAGCGGAAGGTTCGGCTGCGTGTAGTCGTGGGTGCCTGCACACACGTGCACACGTTGCGAGACGAGGGATCCCTTGCCGATCACCACCTTGCCCAAGCAATAGAGCTCGACGTCACGGCCGATCGTGGCGAAGTCCCCCACTTCGAGATTCCAGGGAAAGGTAACTTTGACCGAAGGATAGATGCGGACGCCGCGGCCGATCTTCGCCCCGAATAGCCGCAGCAATCCGTTCCGCCAGGCATAGCAGAGTCGCGGAGTGAAGCGAAACAGCGGCGCTACGCAGGCCCAAACCACTCTGCGAATGTTCGTCGACCGAGGATAGTTGCGGTTGGATCGGTGAGCCGCCGCGTCCAGCGGAACATCGACTTGGCTCGCAGTACTCGCCGTCATGGCTGCTAGCGTCGACACCCGTGTGCGGCGCCGGGCTCCTGGTGGATGGAGAGAATTGCGGGCGACGATACCAGCCGCAAGACGGTGGGTCAACAGAAACTAGGGGGTTGCGGCGGCCTCGGCGAAACGCGGAAACCACGCCCTGCGCCGTCTTGGCAAGACGCCGGCTAGCGGCCTCAGGCCAGAAACTCTGGGGTCGGACCCTGGTGAAGCAACCAGCGGTAGAGCCGATTCATGCGTTCTGCCACCGACGGCCACGTGAACTCCCTCTCGATCAGTTGCCGGCCCCGGCGTCCTTTGTCACGAAGGACCGCATCCGACTCGCGCGTCGCCTCACGCAAGGCACGCGCGAGTGGCTCGCTGCCGACGTCAATCCACCAACCACAATCTTCCTCGGCGACCTGTCGCCAGGGCGAACCCTTCGTGGTGATGACAGGCAAGCCGTGCGCCAGGGCCTCGGCCGCGGCGATGCCAAAGTTCTCGCTATAGGAAGGCAGCACCAACAAGCTACAGGTCCTCAGCAGGTCGCCCTTCTCTTTCCCGGCAACCTCTCCGACGAACTCAAACTTGTCCGCCAGGCCACGTTCGGCGACGAGCCGCTTGAGCTCGGCCAAGTGACCTACCTCGTCGGGACCGGCAATAACGCAACGCCATCCACTCGGTTCTACCTGGCTCCAGGCATGCACCAGGTTGGCCAGCCCCTTCTGAGGATGAAGGCGACCCAGGAAGAGCACCGCTTTCTTGCGGGCCGGAGCGGTCGACCCCGACTCGGCATCGAGGTCGAAATCGACGCCATTGGGGACAATCGCGCAGGGAGTCGTCAGACCCAGTTCCCGTGCTGCGTGGGCCTCATGCGATGCCGTCGCGTGCAGGCAATCGGCGCTTGCCAGGTCGCCGCGTTGGTAAGCGGCCATGGCAAGGACTTTCTTGATGCGCTTGTGGCGGAGGCACCAGCGGTCAAGCATTCCCCGCGGCGAAATTACCGTAGCGATCGCGTGTCGTCTGGCAAAGCGACAGGCCCAGTGATTCACCAGGCTCCAGATTCCGTGGCTGTGGATTACGTCGATCGGCCGTTCGCGATGTAGGGCCGACAGGGCTGCATTGACGCTTGCCCGACCGTTCCAGGGAGACATCCCCGTGAGCGGAATGTGCTGAGCGGCGCTCGCTTCCACATCCGCTCTGGGCCCACCGCGGTTTTGGAACAAGAGGGAGGCCTCACCGCCACCTTTCTCGGCGACGATCGACGCCAGCCGCGGTACCGAGCGGGAGGGACCGCCGGAACTTGCGTCGAGATCGCGGATCACGTGGACGATATGCACGGTTGGCCTCGATGAAGTGTCTTGCTTGGTGGTAGGTGCTAGGAGTCTCGCGGCTAGGCAGCGGCGACGTCCGTTTGCTTCGGCATGCGGTCGTGGAGATCTTGGTCGCGCGCCGCATCATCGCCCAGCTCAAGAAGTCGAGACCAGCGTCGGCACCAATTCGCGGCCGTAAACGGCTGTGCGGACAGCGCGGCGTTTCTCCCCATCTCGGCGAGACGGTCGCTCTGATCGTGCATCCACATAAGCGCCTCTGCTAAGGCTGAGGTACAGCCGGTGGCTACGAGTTGTCCGTTCCAGTCGTCGCGAATCAGATCGATGGCCGCCCCACACGCCGTGGTCGCGATTCCGGGAAGCCCCGCACCCATCGCCTCGGCGAGCGCCACCCCCCACGGCTCGTAGTTGCTGGGCAGCACGAAGGCCGTCGCGTCCCGCAGGACCTCCGGCAGTCGGTCGGGCTGAACGAAGCCCAGATTCGTGACCCCCGGCTGGCCATTCACACAGCTCTCCAGGGGGCCCGCTCCACAGCACCACAGCGACCACGGGTCGTCGCGTTGCTCGCGATACACTCGATAGGCGTCGAGCAATGTCTTCAGGCCCTTCTCCTCGGCGTAGCGACCGACATAGAGAAAGCGCGGGGGTGACTCCCAAACCGCATTCCGCTGCTCGGCGACGGGCGCAAAGGCAACCTCGTCCCAGGCGTAGACTCCGCGATGAATGCTCGAGTCTGCAAAGCCAAGCCTCCTGGCGTACTGCCACGAGCGTTCTCCCGCGACGACCACATCGTCGACCTGGCGAAGCAGCGAAGCATACCGAACCCGCGTCAGGAATTGCTTCGCCCGGCCTTGCCAGGGAGTGTCCATTCCCATGACGACCTGACGCACCCTCGGCCGCAGACGCTGCACGAGCTTCGTGTACGCGGGGCTCATCCAGCCGGAAATGACCAAGACGTCGGGCGCGAACTCACAGGCTTCCTGTTCGATCCGCTCGAAATTGGTCCGATCCTGCGCGGAGAGTAATCGGCAATCGACTCCGCTGGCCACCGTCTCGGCGAAGTCGGCGTGATCGGATGGGGAAGCCGTGCTCCAGGCGAGTACGCGCAGATCCACGTCGGGTCGCTGGGCAAGGTGCCGCCAACACGCCGCCATGTAGCCGGAGAGGCGGCTCCAGCAGAAGAGTATCCGCGTTGGACGTTGCGATGTTGTCATTCCCAATATCAACTGTTCGAGTTTGTCGAGCGACCTATTGATGGCTGCGTTGTTAATGAGCCCTTCGCGGCGGCGGTGATGGCTGAAATGCCGGCCTCCCGCTGGTCGGCCTGGTTCATTGGCTGCGCAAAGCTCAATAAACCGACGCCGAATGCAGTCGAGGCAGGCGTGGCGATTCGTAGCGATTCTTTCATGTCGTCTGTGATGTCAGCAGCGCGCGGCGGTACGCTTGGCCACTCGAATGATCGGTTCTTCGAAGAAGTGAAAAGACACCGAGGAGACAAGTGCGACCGCCACGATCGTTGCACCATAGAGAAGCAGGCGGTGTTCGGCAAAGTACGGTCCGGCAACGTTGAGTAGCAGATTGATGACGGCCACGTGAAAGCAATAGATCCCGTAAGAGATCCGGCCGAGATAGTTGAAGACGGGATTGGCCAAAACACCGATCGGCGAACTCGGACATCGTGCGCTGTTCCAGATAATCGTCCCGAATAGAACCGAGAGCGGCAGGTGGACGAGGTTGTCCAGCGGAGTCCTGTACAACAGGAACACCGGCGGCACGAGCATCATGGCTGTCAGGGCAGTCCCGCGGTGCGTGAGGCAGTCCCAAAGTTTTCCGGGGGTAATCAGAGCGAACAGACTGCCGATGGCCATGCACTCGAATTTGAGCGTTGCCGCCAGGTGGAACCATCCTTGTGCATTGGGGATTCGGCTGCCGGCCAGCAACAGCGCCGCCTTGATGCCGATGATCACGACAATGAAGATGAAGATTGCGCGGACGAGATGCCGGGCCCGCAGTACCAAGAGTGGCCAGAAGCAGTAGAACGTGATCTCGACTCCGATGCTCCACAGGTGACTGATGTTGGCCACCCGTTGTTGAAACGCCGAGGCGACATGCGGCTGTGCGAAGAGGAAGGACAAGAATGTGTCGAGGGAAGGTGGGGGCGAGGTGCCGCCGGCCGTCGGTGATGTAAAGACGGATAGTTGCGGCAGCACGAAGAAGCCAAGGACGACCAACAAGTAGTAGAGTGGCAGAATGCGACCGGCTCGACGCACGTAGAAGCTGGGGAGCGTCTCGGCGAGTGGGGCCTCGCGGTAGCGCACCAGGATGTGCGTGATCAAGAAGCCGCTAAGCGTGAAGAAGAAGTAGACGCCCACGGGGCCCAGGTTTTGGACAATCCAGTTGGACCAGGCATTGTCCATGCCGTGCTGGCCTCGAATCATCTCGACGTGCGTGACGATGACGGCCAAGGCACTCAGCCAGCGCAGACAGTCGAGATTCTCAAAGTACGGCCGGGGCTCTCCGCTGGGGCCGGCGGCCTCGCGGGTTCCCATTCGCGGCGAGGTACTCGATGTTCGGGCTGTTGCAACGGTCGCCATTGGATTCGTCTGTGAGTGTCGCGGACAACGCTCGTTGAAGGTTGAGTGTCCGAAGACGCGAAGATGTCGGACGCAGCCTGTGGTTATGCCGGCGAGGGCGCCAGCGAAGTGTCGTTGTGAAGCGCTTCGGCGGCGGCCAGGCGTCTTCGCGCCGCCAGCGCCGTCGCGCGTACCGCAAAGGGTGCGATGAAGAAGAACGGACAGCCGTAGTCGACGAGGCTTCCTAGTTTGAAGCTGCGTGCCACGAAATAGATGAAGGACAACGCCCAAATGTCGCCGTAGGGGGCGGGGGCACCGCTGCGACGCAAGCACTTGACCAAGAACCACACGAGCAGAATGGCGCCCGGGATTCCGAATTCTGACAACGTCCGAATGCTCAGTGAGTGCGCCGACAAGCTGTTGATGCCGTACCACTTCTCGAAAGTGAATGGAGTGCCTGCGAAGTGTTCCTCATAGGCAAATTGGTGTCCGCCGAATCCGTTTCCGAACCAGCGACGACGTCCCAGGGTGTACTTGGCGACATCGAGATTCGTGGCGAGCGACTTGACCGTCAAGTTTGTGGCTTCGTAGCTGGGGCTGTTCCCGAGAAAGACGTCGAAGGCTTCCACGCGTTCCTGCACACGCTCCGACTGCAGCTCAGGCGTTAAGATGAACACGTACGGCAACGCGACGCCGACGATAATCATGGCCAGCATGCCCAGTTTCTTCTTCGAGGCGAGTGCCCCGCATACGAGGATCAGCGCCATTGCGGTCAGAGACTTGGTGAGCAGCAGCGAGGCCAGCAGAATGCCTAGCTTCCAGGTGTCACGCCCCAGGAGTGTGATGCGCGTATGCGCCAGGAGGATGCCGAAAGCAGGTGCCACGATAACCGCGAAGTGCGAAGGCTCAAGTGCGACCGAGTCGAGTTCGCCAGCTTGTTTGACCAGTAGGTTGATTCCCGCGGCCGAGGTTGCGACCTGAATCAGACCCAACAGGGCGGCCGCCACGGAGAAGCCCAGATACTGTCGCAGCAGTCGCGAGGGCCGACAGCGCATCAACAGCGAGCCAATTCCCATGTAGATGACATAGGCCGGCAGCAGCTGCCGGAGGAGCACCTCGTGGGAGTAGCCTTGGGCCGTCAGCAAGCCAAAGCTGAGGCCGGCCATTCCGACCGCGATGACGGTCACGATTCGAATCACACGCAGGTTGGGCATGACAATCAGGCCGACCAGCCCGAGCGCCAGCTGGTAGAGATCCACGTAACTGCCCGCAATCTGCCAACCTGCGATCTCCTTGGAGAAGATCGTTGCAACGACCAACGGCTCCCAGGGGACGAGCTTTCGCTGGCCCAAGGATCGAGCTGCCGATGATAGAGCCGTTTGTCGATTCACTGTCGCCTTAGTTCCTACCGTTGTTCTGAGCTCTTCGAAAGACGTCTTTCTCGTCGCGCGGGCCGAAGTACCCCGGCCCGCGACGGGTTCAGGTCACGCCGCTCGACGGGCGAACTCGTAAACTTGCTCGTAGCGATTGAAGGCCGCGCTCACGCTGAATCTCTCCTTGATGGATGCCTTGGCGGCCGTCGACATGGCCGTATAGAGCCCGTCGTCTCGCAGCAATGTGATCGTCCGATCGACAAACGCCTCGACATCTTCCGCGTCGCAGGTGAATCCGGTCACCCCGTCAACGACGACCTCCTGCAGTCCCCCTACGCGACTCGCAACAACCGGCACTCCGACCGCTCCCGCTTCTGCCGCCGAGATTCCGAAACCCTCCCAACGCGACGGCATCAGCACAACGTCGGCCGACACGTATTCCCGGTAGACATCGGGACGATAGCCACGGAACTCGACGTTCGCGGCGAGACGCCGCGAGCGTACTAGCTGCTGAACGCGGTCGGCATGTGGCCCGTCGCCCACGATGGTCAATCGCACTTCGGGAATGACCTGCCGAACTCGATCCAGTACCAGCAGCGCCGTGTCGATGCCCTTCTTCTCCACGTCCAGGCGGGTCACCATCATCAGGTGTCGACGAACGCCGGACGGCCTGGCCGGCAGATCGTCGGGAGGTTCGTCGGGGAAGTTGTAGATCACAGGGCACGTGTCGCCCGGGTAGTCGAACAAGTGCTTCAGGTCGGACTGCACCGAGCGGCTGATGGCGGTCGTACAGGCCGAGGTGCGGGATAGAAAGACGCGGTCGATATGTCGCCGGATCCGGGCGCCCAGGCTGTTTGACCGCCACCAAGGGGGATTGTCCTGCTGGGTCTCGACGATCGGACATCCGGCCAGCGAGCGGGCCCCGTAGAGGACAATTTTGGGGGCAAAGAGCTGCGAGTGGACCACATCGGGCCGGATTCGTTTGACGACCTGAACCAGTTGTTGTCGCAGCCGTGCGATGGCAAAGACGTTGGGCCACGTTAGCCGTTGCCGAAAGTCGAGCGTCTCGTAGTCGACGCCAGCCCGCCGCAGACGTCCGGCGTAGTCGTTCCGGCCGCTGACCGTTACCAGCGTCGCGCGGTGGCCACGACGGACGGCCTCCTCGGCGAGGCCGACGGCGATCTTCTGAGCACCGCCAAATTCCAGGTTGGAAATTAGATAGACAATGTGCATGCGGGGACTTCCTTGTCCGCTGCTTCTCGACCGGTGACGGTTCGGTAAACCGTCAGAAGTTTCTCGGCCTGAACGTCGGTCGTAAAGTACTTAACAAATCGCTGGCGGCCCGCTTGTCCCATCGCCGAAGCTCTGTCCGTGTCGGCCAGCAGCTCTTCCAGGCGGGACGTCAGGGATTCGACATTTCGCGGGGGCACGAGATAACCGCTGACCTCGTGGTCGAGCCACTCCGGAATGCCGCCAACCTCCGTGGCAATGACGGGCTTCGCAGCGGCCATCGCTTCCAGCCCGACGATGCCGAAGACCTCCGGCCAAATCGAAGGCACGACCAGCATCTGGCAATTTCGATAGAGCCAGGTCAGCTCCCCTCCCGATCGCCACCCCAGCAGCGTGACCCGATCTCCCAGTCCTAGCTTGGCAACGTGCCGTTCGACCTCGGACCGGTAGATGCCATCTCCGACGAGCAAAAGTCGCGTTGATTTTGTGCGCAGGCGAGAAAACGCGTCGAGCAGATAGGTAATGCCCTTCGACTTGGAAAGCCGGCCGGAATAAAGCACGTAGTCGTCGGAAACACCGGAAATGGGGCGGCAATTCTCCGCGTCTAGTCGATCCGGATCGGCCGCGTACCAAACGACGTCGACCTTCGACGCGGGAATTCCGGCGGCGACAACCCGGTCGCGGATGTGCCGCGAACCGGCGACAAAGCGGACGTTGGGCATCGCCGCCAGCGACTGTTTCTTCCAGGTGTTGGTAAGCGACTGCCATAAGCGCTGCGGATGGCGATTGTTGCACTGCTTGGTGTACGCGCAGAGCAGGCAACCGAAGCCCGCTTTGCGCTGGCAGATGTCTTCGCTGGAATTGTGAAAGAGATCGTTGCCAGGGCAAATGATGCCGTAATTGTGGAGGTGAATCACCGTCGGCAGGCGCTCCGCGACGTAACGCGTGATGGCCACATTCTTGACTTCGTGAACATGAACAGCGTCAATCGCCGCCTCGTTGACGAGCCGTTCGAGTCGCCCCCGCCAGCTAGTATCCGAGATTGCGGCATCGTTGATTTGCGGCAGGACTTCGACCTGCTCAATTCCCGGATAAACACGATCCGGCTCCGCGGCACTGGCCACCCAGATCGAGAATCCTCGGCTCGACAGCGACACGGCTGAGTCGCGAATGAAGCTGGCCACTCCCCCGCCCTTCGTGCCGACGTCCTGATCGAGGTGCAGAATGTTCATGGTTCGTGCTCGTTAGGCTTCCTGCCTGCGGCTCCCGGACGACGACGATACCTCAATGAAGGCATGGGGTCGACGCGTGTTGAGTGTGCGAGCCGCGCTGTAAACAACGTGGGCGTCGCGATCTTCCACATCGATTCAGCGTTCGACGCTGCATGGTCGTTCGCGAACTCTAGGCAGCCTTGAGGGGTGTGGATTTGGTGGGTGCCGAACGGATGCCCGGAGGGTCGATGATTTCCCGGATTACACTCGCCTTACGCGCGAAAACCGACTCCCAGGTGAAATCCTGGGCGACCCGACGATATAGCTTTTCGCCTCGCTGGGCAATGTCGTCCTCGGTGAGCACCGCGATGAGACGCGCTGCCAGACTTGCCGAGTTGCCTGGCTCGAAGAATAGCACCTCGTCCGGACTGAACCAGGCATTCAGGTTGTGTGTCTCTGGCACCACTGCCAGCAGTTTTGCCGCCCCATAATCGAATAGTTTCATGAGCGAACTGTATGCGGGCGCGCCCGTGATGATTCCGACGGACATGGTCTTCATCACGTCGACGAGTTGCCGGCGTGACAAGAAGCCGTGATCGACAATCGAGACAACCCCGTCCAGTTCGTCCTTCAAGTTTGTGAAACCCGTGCCGATTAGGTGCAGGACGAGCCGATCCCGAAACGCCTTTGGAAGACTTCGCAACGCGTCGGCAAGGAGCGAGCCCTGGTGATGTTTCGTGAGGCAGGCAATGAAACAAAGGTTGACCTTGGTTTCCGGCGATCGCGTCGTGTCGGAAAAAGTGTCAAGGAAGTCTCGCTCGACCCCATTCTCGACATTGCTCCAGTTCTTGGACTGCAGGCGCCAGTGATCGCCGTACGTGCCCACAAAGAAGACGTGATCGGCCGCCGCATAGGTGGTCTTCTCGAAAAGGCGATGAGCCGGCTCGAGCCACGACCGAGAATGGCCCGCGCGGTTCTCCCACTGCAGTCCATTCGATTCGATGAATACCCGGCACGTGCCGCTCCACTTCAACAGCAGAGGTAATGGATCGAGGAACGAAGCGCGACAATAGCAGAAGTCCGGGCGGAGTCTGCGAATCTTTCGAAAGCAGGTCAACGCCCGTCGGCTGGTCGTTGTCAGGAGCTTGATGTCCCGCAACGTGCCGATGAAGCGGGATTGTCTCCATCCACTTTGTCGCACCGGTGTTGCCACGGTCGACGGACGCGTCTTTCCGACTTCGGGTGTCGCATCGGGAAGGCACGTGTCCATTTCGAAGTGGTGAGAGAGCTCACGAATTCCAATGCGGATATGCCGATACGCGCCCGTGGTCGAGTTCATGGAGCCCGGCTCCATGACAACGTAAATCCCTCGGGGTCGACGCGTGGTTCTTCTTGATGGGCCTTGATTCCGAAAACCGAACAGCTTCCGCGACAAGATCGACATCAAGTGGGCCCGTTCCTGCGCGTCGATCGTTACAAATGGCCGCAAAGAGAAATGCTCTCGCCGTAGATAGACCAGGCGGACGACCATGAGGAAGCAATAACTGATCGACGTCGCAATCGCGGCACCGGTAGCGCCGTAGCGAGGCAGCAATGCGACGTTCAGTGCAAGGTTCAGACCGAGTCCAGCCAGCCCAAACCAGGCGTTGATGCCGGGGTTGCCGATCGCAGCAATTCCCCCAGCCAGAATGCGGCTCGTTCCTCTCGCCCAGATGCCCGGCAACAGCAACAGCGTCGGCAGGCAGGCCCCTGCGAAGTTCTTGCCGAACACCCAGGGGATCAACGGAGTCGCCACAGCGATGGCAAGACACAAGGCGAATGTTCCCAAGGCGGTCCATTTGGCGGCCACGACCGTCTGGCGAATGCGGTCTTGGTCGTCCCCGTCGCTGGTGGCGACATAGGTCGACGAGACTTCGCCGATGCTGCCCGAAAGTATCCAGACCTTCTCGGCGATGGTGACGGCGACCCCGTAGAGTCCGAGTTGCCAGGGCGTCGAAAGAGCCGCAAGCATGAGCATATCCGCCCGACAATTGAGCATGCCCATCAGATTGGCCATGACGGTTCTGCCGCCATAGCCGTAGAGCTCGGTGGCGGTCGCCGCTTGACGTATCTCAGCTTGACTGGAATCTCGTTGTTGCCATTGGCGGCCAAGGTAGATTCCGAGCACCACGAAGGTGACGGTTGTGCCAAGCACTTGTAGCCACAAGAGGCCCGACAGCGAGTGGCTTCCCGTCAAGAAAATGATCGTCAACGTGAGGACGACGACCGCTCTTCCCAGAAGCTCCGTATAAGAGATGGCGTGGAAGGCCTTGAGTGTCTGCGCGAAGCCCAAGGCGACGCTCATCATGACCCCGAGCAAGGTCGCCGTGATCATGTAGGCGAGCGTCAGGCCATCGAAGTTACTTGCCGGACTGAACCTTGCGAGCAGCAAGAACAAGGCGCCGACGGCGGCGAGCGAGGCGACGACTCCGCCAGCGAAGAACTTGACCAAAGAGGGATCGATCCCGCAGCGCGACAACCGCTTGCTGCCGGCGAAGTAGACGATCGTGCCTGAAATGCCTCCGCTCCCCAGCGTCTTGGCGAGGCCGACTGCCGCCAAGACGAGCGCGAAGATGCCCAATCCCTCCGGGCCCAACATGCGGGCCGTGAGCGGCGCACTCACCAAGCCGAGCAGGAGCAGCCCTCCATGCCTGCCGACCGTCACGGCAAAATCACGTACTTGTTGAGACATCGGCCTTGAGTGCACGAGGGTCAGGTCACACGGCTTGAGCACGCTCGACGAGTGCGTCGCAGTAGAAATCCCGCAAGTTCCTCGCCAGGGACGCGGGTCCGTAGTGTTGCTCCGCGTAGGCGCGAATCTCCGCAGCGTCGTATTGATCGATGTTGGATCGCATAGCCCGAAGGCCGTTGACGAGTTGCCCGTGATTCCCGACGTCAATCAGGCTCCCGACATGCGGTTCCACGAAGTGCTCCGGTCCCCCGGAGCGGGTGGCCAGAACGGGTGTTCCGCAGGCCATTGCTTCAATCATTGTGACGCCAAACGTCTCGACGTGGCTTGCCGACACAATGAGTTGGGCATCTTGGAAAAGCCGTGCCACCTCAGGGCGATCGAGCCCGCCGGCAAGGGTAACGCGGTCGTTTAGTTCGAGCTTCGCAATTTCTTCTCGTAGCGAGTGCTCCAGCTCTCCGATGCCGGCAATCACGAGACGGCAATTGTCTGGCTTTGGAAACGCCTCCGCGAAGGCGTGGATCAAGCCGCCAAAATTCTTCTTGGTGCGAAGGCTTCCCACGGATGCGATCAAGAACTCCTCGTCTGCTCGCTCTCGATCAAGCGGGGCTTCGCAGAAGAGTTTGGTATCGATCGCATTTGGGATGATGCGGGGACGCGGACATCCAAGAGTCCTGGCGACGGCGTCCGCGAGGTCGGGGCCGACCGCCGCGCCACCAGAACTGCTAATCACAGCGCGGCGAATACCGGGCAATTTGGTTGCCAAGTATCGCTGGCTTGCGGCGCAACCTGGCAGAAAGCCCGTGAAGTGCTCGGTAAATACCCAGGGGATGGAGGTCGCCGACGAAATCTCCGCGGCATAGGGGCCGGCGTTGAGAAGGCTCTGCGCGTGCACAACGTCCGGACGTCCGAATTGCTCGATGTAGTTTTCCACGCTCTTCTTGGCCGCCTCAAGCCGCAGATGGCGGAAAAACCGACGACGATCCAGTCGATCGTAGCTGAGGGAACTCCGCCCCACTCGCAGGGCCCCTTCGACTTCGAAGGCGACTGGCTGAATCGCCTCCGCCACCGACCACAACTTGCTGCCCATGCCGGGCGGCCCCGAGATTGGTTGGTCGAGGGCAAACACACCTACCTCATGGCCGGCCGCCGCCAGAAACTCTGCCTGCTCTTGAAAGAAGCAGCCGCAGACCGGATTTTCCGCGTGAGGATACCACGAGCAGACGAAGAGCACGTGCATGATTGGGCCTGTCGACGGGAAGGTACGCGCTGGGCTAGTTCTCGGCGGTTCTTCGCTCAAAGAAGAAGAAGTCAGCCTTGGACGTCTCGTTCGGAGCGTCGCGATCACAGGGATAGCGATTCGGAATGTTGTTTACGAGTCGCCAACTCGGGCGGCAGCGCGCGACCCAATCGGTGAACTTGCGGTCGCGCTGGTGAAAATTTCTGGCGGATTCGAAGTTGCTTGAGTAGACGATGACATGGCGACTTGCCGCGTCGAAGAGACGCTGCATGTATTGCTCGAATACTTCGTCTTCAACCAGGTGGTAGATGACGTCGAGCGAGAGGCTCAGGTCGTAGCCAAGTCGGTACACGTCGTCCGATGTGCGATCGTCGTAGAGCGAGAACGTCTTGGACGGATCACCGGCGAATCGAGCGCGGCACATCTCGATCGCGGTGGGCGACACGTCGAATCCGAGATACTCGGGATACTCCGCCAGGCCAAGTTGATTGCCGTCACCACAGCCGAATTCGACAACCGTCCGAATGTCGTGTTCTGCAACGAATCGATTGAGTACCTCCGCCTTAAACTCGGCGAGTCGATTGTAAGAACCCGCGCCCGAGTTGCCGCCGGCGACGTAGCGCTGCTCCCAGTAGCTGTTCGAGCCGGGAAATCCGCCGGTAGACCGAAAGACGCTTCGGTAGACGTTGCGACTGATCGGACCGAGAACAGGAATTCGCTTGACGGCGTCGGCCAAGGTTTTCATAGGGGAACCTACCTGTCGTCGATGTCTGAGAGGGACGAGGCGCGCTTGATCTCAACGGTCACTCGGATCGCAGGTCTCGATATCAGCCGCTGGATACTCACGAGGTGCCCTCCGTGCGTTCGCTCCCGTTCATCAGGCCCGATCCTCTTGGGTTGCCTTCCAGTTAGGTCTCCGTCATGCGTTCGTAGCCGAATTCGAACAGGGTCGGTTCGAGCATCGGTCGCAACTGCCGCTTCTGGCTGGAAGTGAGATTCGCACGACCTCGGCCCACGCTTGCGGCGCTGATTGGTTGGCTAACCCGTCGATGATGATGGTGCAGCGGTACGTCCCCCATGTTGGGCACGTGCTCGCTCTGGCTCAGCATGCTTCGCACAAACGGAATTCCTGTAAAATCGCAGACCCGCTCGACCACGGCACTCGGTTCCGTGACGAGTTCTTCGTAGCGAATGAGCAGGCACTGCTTTGCGTATGACCTGGCGAATCGAGTGGCAGAACGCACCGACGTGACCCAGCGATTGGCGGCGTATTCGAGGGTGCGACCCTGGTCGATCATTGAGGCGACGACGTCGACGCCATCACGCAGGACATGAATAAAGCGAGCGTCGGGAAAGACAGAGCGCACTTCATCAAGCGCAAATACATTGATTGGAGTCTTGTCGCCCCAGCGACGAACCGATTTACCTCGTGTCTCGCCATGATAGCGGTAGTATCGGTCGAGCAAGCAGGCGAGATTGCGTTCCGATGATTGTGCGTCGACGAGTTCCATGACGAGTGGCCGAATGGCCACGCCGTGATCAACCGACATGACGCTGAATTCGAAAGGCGCAAAGACAAGGTGCACGACTTCCGCCCAATCAAGGTGCTGAACTCGGCGAAAGAGCTCGATCTGTCGGGAAAGAATGGGAATTTCTGGCGGTATATGGACGTGCGAGTTGGCCTCGAGGATTCGGCGCAACAGAGTCGAGCCGCACCTTCCCGAACCCACAATGAAGAAAGGCGCGTATCGCTCGCTTCCGCACAACGGATAGCGCAGCTGACCGGATGCGAGGCGAACCGCATCGATGAGTTGCCGGAAGGGTCTCGGTCTGCCGCCGAACATCGCTGAACAACCTGATCAAGTGGAACGCCGTTGAACGATCGCCCCGGAGCCGCGACTCCCGTCGCCGGCCCCGCGATGGGCAGTCGTCGTCAGACAGCAATGGCCTTTTCGCAGATCACTACGCCGGCAAGAACGGCTTGGCTTTGCCTTCTCTGGGGTCACTCTTGCACCTCACGCCGATCGCTTGTGTGGTCCGGTCCAATCGAACCTCAGCGGTTCGAAACTTGCGGGATGAAGAGCATTCCGGGCAGTGAGATCCAGGGGCGATAGGGACGCGGAGCGGGAGCCTAGTGGGTGCATCGCAGTGATGCAAGAGCAACGCCAGCGTGTTCGGCCGGCGGCCGGCGCTGATCCGCTAGCGACGGAAGCTGCAGGGCAAAATCCTATCGGCTGGCCCATTGCGGGGCAGTGCGTGGTGCCAAGACGTCGTTATTGATGGCTGCGTTGTCAATGAGCCCTTCGCCGCGGCGATGCTAGCTGGAATGCCGACCTCCCGCTGGTCGGCCTGCGTTTATTGGCTGCGCCGGGCTCAATAAACGCTAGCCTGAGGCAAGTTGCGGTGGCACGCTATCACGCGCAGGTGACGTCGCCCACACGGTTGGGCGACGACGCCCAACGGACGGGCGTCGGCCGAATTCTGCTCGACCGCAGTTTGGGTGCCCACTCGGGACTTGCCGTCGTGACGATCGACGAGGTGCTAGCGAGGAAGTCGTGGCCACACGGTCCCTGAACTCTGTTGACACCGGGGCGTCGGATTCGTATTTGTCGTCGCCCTGACGGGCTCCGGTAACGACCGTGTCGGAGGTTCCGACGGCATGGAGCAATGCGATTAGGCTTTGCGATTACTGGCCAGTTGTCGCGTCGTTCGCGAGCGCGGTTCGAAAAAGCCGCAATCGCCGCCTCGAAGCGAATACGGGAGCAATCGTCAGTGAGGGGTACGTCGTAAGCATGAACGCAATCTATGTTCTCTCGTTTGGGGGCTTCGTTGCCGCCGCCGTTGTCGCGTATGGGCTCACCTGGGTGGCCCGATTCGCCGCGCCGCGACTCGGATTCGTGGATGTCCCCGACGGTCGGCGCAAGAAGCACCAGCGCGCAACACCGCTGTTGGGCGGAGTTGCCGTATACGGTGCGCTGATCATCACGCTACCGATCGTTCTGTACTTGATGAACGCGGCGCTACCCAGAAACTGGGGTAGTCTCACAGCGCTGGCCGTATCTGGCGGACTGTTTTGTCTGCTGGGGCTTTGGGACGACCGGCACCCACTACGGGCTGGTGAGAAGTTCCTCGGCCAGATCATGGCGAGTTTGCCCTACGCGATCTGGGGCGTCCAGGTGGTCGACGTTCAACTCGCCGGATATCAGTTCAATCTAGGCGTGTGGTCGCACGTCTTTGCCGTGGTTTGGCTTGTGTCCTGCGCGAATGTTGTGAATCTCGTCGATGGCCTCGACGGGCTTGCATCCAGCGTAGGCCTCATCGCGATGGGCACGTTGGCTCTGATTTCCATCGGCGGCTACGATCCCGTCATGCCGCTGGTTACGTTTGTTGCGACGGGCAGCATCGCGGGATTCCTCATTCACAACTGGCCCCCGGCGAAGATCTTCTTGGGCGATTCCGGCAGTCTCTCCATCGGATACCTCGTCGGTGCCGTCGCGATCGAAGCCTCGAGCAAAACAACCGCCGGCTTTATGCTCACCTTTCCCTTGGCCCTGTTGGCCGTTCCGATCCTCGATACGGCGATGGCAATTCTGCGACGCAAGCTCACCGGCCGGGCAATTGGCATCGCCGACCGCGGGCACATTCACCATCGGCTCGAGGACCGTGGGTTGACCAAACTCCAGACGTTGCTCGCGATTGTGGGGATCAGTGCCACGATGGCCCTGGCGTGCCTGTTGGCCGTCAAGTACGAGCAAGACCTCATCGTGGTCGTCGTCTGTGTCGGCATGATCGCCACGATTATCGCGGGGCGAATCTTCGGGCTTCATGAGATGTCGCTCGTGCTGCGGCATTTCGAGATCTTCCACTCCGCCCTCGCACAGGCGGTACGCGACTTGACGGTCCGACGAATGGTCGTGCATCTGGAGAACTCGGAGCCGAGTTCGCCGGATGTGCTTTGGACGACCGTATTGACGCGCGTGGAACGTGTCGGCGGAGATTGGCTGGAGCTTCGCTGTCGGTCGGATCGGGATGACGAAGAGATCTGGATGCGGTCCTCGAGGCCACTGACGACACGAGCTCAGGGCATCGGTAACTGGCGATTCGAGTACACCGTCTATCGAGATGACGGACTGTCCGTTGCGTTTGCCGCACGAGGAACCCGAGATGCCGAGCTGACGAGTCCCAGTTTCGACCAGCTCACGCATCTGTTCGAGGCGTGCGTTCGCCAGCTGCCGGAAATTGCCGCGATAAGGGAGACTGAACCGTCACGGGCAATCCTGCCCTTGTCCGAGGTCGAGCCCTTCGACGAATCGGTTCACCGTCTAGGTGGCGACCGGCAGGCGGCCTGAGGTTTGGGGTAGCGAAGCCCACGTGGTTGGACTTCGCTGGCACTCGTCCAATAGAGCAGAGGGGGCGGCAACCTGTTTCACCCTGGGAATCTGAGGATAGCTATTCCCAGTTGCCCAACCGCGTGAAGAGATAGTCGACCGAGTCGACATCGTTGTCGCGAATGTCGTCCGCGATCGAGACGGCGAAGACGCTCGCAAAGCTGTCCGCGGAGCGCACGAATTCGGCGCCCGCGACCTCGAAATGGCTGTCCCGTCCATAGACCGCGTCGTCGGCGGCGATACTGACGAACCGGGCGACGTCGTTACCGCCAGTCGAAACGGCTCTGGTCGTCTTGAATCCGGCTTGATAGTTGAAGAATCCGTCTCCGGACATCCAGCCCTTGTCGGCGTAGGCGACGTAGTTGTCGTCGCCTGCGGAATCGTAGAACGTTGCCACGTCATGGCCACCAAAGCGTGCGTAGGCGATCGTTCGTTCGAAGCCGTGTTGCTGGTTATGGAAACCGGTTCCTTTCATCCAGCTTCGATCGGCGTGGGCCACGTAGTTGTCGTTGCCGGCCGAATCCCAGAAGTAAGCCAGGTCGTTGCCGCCGGCGGTGGCGTGGGCTTCGGTGCTTTCGAAGCCATGGACAACGTTCGAGAAGCCACTTCCCCTGAAGATGCTGTGGGTCGAGTAGGCGAGGTACTGGTCGTCGCCGGCCGAGTCGTAGAACGTCGCCACGTCTTGGCCACCGGCGGTGGCGTAGGCAATCGTTCGTTCGAAGCCGTCTTGCTGATTGTGGAAACCAGCACCTTGCATCCAGCTTCGGTCGGCGTGGGCCACGTAGTTGTCGTTGCCCGCCGAGTCGTAGAATCTCGCTAGATCGTTTCCGCCATTCGTCGCCCGGGCTTCGCTGAATTCGAAGCCGGACTGATAGTTGTAGAAGCCGTCGCCTTGCAGGTACGAGTGCGTCGCGTATGCGAAATAGGTGTCGTCGCCTGCGGAATCGATGAAGTTGGCCCGGTCGTAGCCACCCGCGGTGGCGTAGGCATAGGTCGTCTTGAATCCGGCTTGATAGTTGAAGAATCCGTCTCCGGACATCCAGCCCTTGTCGGCGTAGGCGACGTAGTTGTCGTCGCCTGCGGAATCGTAGAACGTTGCCACGTCATGGCCACCAAAGCGTGCGTAGGCGATCGTTCGTTCGAAGCCGTGTTGCTGGTTATGGAAACCGGTTCCTTTCATCCAGCTTCGATCGGCGTGGGCCACGTAGTTGTCGTTGCCGGCCGAATCCCAGAAGTAAGCCAGGTCGTTGCCGCCGGCGGTGGCGTGGGCTTCGGTGCTTTCGAAGCCATGGACAACGTTCGAGAAGCCACTTCCCCTGAAGATGCTGTGGGTCGAGTAGGCGAGGTACTGGTCGTCGCCGGCCGAGTCGTAGAACGTCGCCACGTCTTGGCCACCGGCGGTGGCGTAGGCAATCGTTCGTTCGAAGTCCTGGTAGGCATTATGGAATCCATTGCCTTGGAAATGGCCGTGGGTCGCGTAGGCGACCAGCGAGTCGTTGCCGATCGAGTCGTAGAGCACCACGCGGTCGGAGCCCGTACCGCCGTGCACTTCCAGCTGTTCGGCATTCGCCACCGTCACCGTATAGCTGCCGTCCGTCAGAGTGCCGCTGTCGGCCCGTAGTGTCGCGAACTCGTTGCCATTCGAGCCGACGAGGGTTACGACATCGTTGCCAGCACTCTCTTGGATCTGAAAATTGGCATAGGTCGCGGCGTTGAATTCGTACGCGACACCGTTGATCGAGAGAGCGTGGTTGTTGCCTGCGCTGAAGCGAATGACGTCGTCGTTCGCCGTGCCGTGGACCGTCACGCGATTTCCGTTCACGCCGATCAGATTCGTAATGTGGAAGTCGACGTCGCTGTTGGTGCCCGTCACGCGGAGGAAGAGTTGATCGCCGGCGGCCGCGGTCACATCGACGCGTTCGTTGTTGGTCGACGAGTTGCTGCTGGCAACTTCGTTGCCGTCGGCGTCGTAGAGGACCAGGTCCACATTGCCGGCGGTATGGGCAAACAGGGCCTCGATGGTGAACAGGCCGTCCCGACTTGCCTGCAGTGCGAACCAGTTTTCGCCCGAAATACGCTGATCGGAGAACTGCTGATACTCGAGCACGCCCCAGTCGACCATCGCGGCTTCGATCTCATAATCCACGTCGTACGTGGTGAGCGTTCCGCCCGACTCGACACCCACCGTGTAGGTTTGGCCGGCCACCACGGCAAAGCTAAGCTTGCCGTTCGCGTCGGTGCTCGCCGCCGAGATCGCGGAGGCGTCCCATTGGGCCGTGCCGTCGCTCGAAGTGAGGTCGAAACTGGCGGTTCCGCTCGCCGTCGCGGTAAACGTAAAGTAGTCCGCGTCGTCCAATCGACTGAGGCTCCCGGCAATCGATCCGGGGTCGTTGTCGGCCACAGTGCCCAAGCCATATGCGGTGGCCAGCGTCGAGCCATAGTCGTCGGCCGGCATGACCGCATCGATCGCGGCCTCGATGTTCAGTCGCGCGTAGCTTTGATTCGTCGCTGCGTCCCAAACCTGATCGGCGGTCGATTGCATGACGGCATAGATTTGATCCTGCGTGACGTTCGCCTGACCGACAAACTCGAATGCCTGGCGAAGCAGGACGCTCGCTCCCGCCACGTACGGCGACGCCATACTTGTGCCCGAGAACGTGGCGAAGTCGTCCGTCTGCCCGTTGAAGTTGCCGACATAGTCGGGAACGGTGCTGACGATTCCTTGACCCGGCGCCGCAATGACGCCTGCGTCCCGCTGGCTGAAGTAGCTAAGCTGACCCGCATCGTTGACGCTGCTGACCGGCACCACGTACGGACTTACCGCGGGATAACTGAGGCCCGTCGTGTTGTAGCTGGTGAAGGAGTTGCCCGCGGCCACGGCGATGAAGATTCCATCCGCTTCCAGTTGCGCAAATTCGTCTTCCAGGTTGGCCCAGCTGGGGATGCTGCTGGAATTCCATTCCGCTCCGAGGGAGAGATTGACCGTCGTAATCGGGTTGTCGAACGAGTTGCGATTTGCGTGCACCCAGTCGAGCGCGTCTTCTACCCAACTGAAGTAGCCGGCGCCGCTGTCGTCGAAGACGCGCAACGCGACCAGGTCGACCCCAGGTGCGACGCCCGAGTGGACGACATGGTCGCTGCCCACGATTCCCGCCACGTGGGTGCCGTGCGAGCCCATCGAGGCGTCGTCGTAGGGGTTCGCATCATTCTCGGCGAAGTCCCAGCCACCGACGACGCGATAGCTGGAACCGTAGCCTTGACCGAGCGAGATGTGGTCGTAGGCGATTCCCGTGTCGATGACCGCCACGGTTTGCCCCGCACCGGTGAACCCGTAGGCATTACGGGCCGCGGTCAGCCCCGATTGTTCGTGCGCATTGAACAGGGACTGGTCGATCCCCGGATCGACGACTTTCTCGACCTGCTCGTAGGCGGAGTCGAGGGTGAAGTCGGCGATCGAGTGGGACGAAAGGACAACGCGGTCTTCCAGCGTCTCGATGTGCAGGGACCGCGTCGTGCGCGTGCGTGGGTGCCGTTTCTTCATTATCTATTTCCGGCTCACGCCGCCCGAACAAAGGCGCCGTGCGTCGGCGTAAGTTGCCAATCAGCGGTGCGAAGATCGAGTGCTTCGGTAATGGAGGTGCCTCGGGCACTCGCTGCCCTGCCGGCCCATGGCAACTATATGCCAGGAAATTCGTTCCGGCGGTGCTTTGATTAACCCGCTGGCACGGCTGTTTACGGGCAAACACGGTTGCCGCTGGCTGGGGTTGCCAGGTGTCCACGCTTGATGGACACATGCATCTTTGTTGATGTGTCTGTTGCCGAATGGCAACATTTGGAAAGCCGCACGAAGTCCGCCAGCCAGGCCGCAGAGCGCCCGCGCGGACCGAGAAATTGCGAGAATTCACGGGGAATTGCCAGGAAAGACGCCAACTCGAGGAGACCCTCTCGGGCACTCTCAGCGGCTGGCAGGCGGCGTCAGGCGAAGCGCATACTAGGCCGAGAACTCGAGCAGCAGATTCACCCCGGTCGCGTCGGCGCCGACCCGCCAACGGGCAGGCAAGCACGCCGACTCGGCGAGCCGTTCCAGATCCGCGACGGTGCGATAACGCAAGTACCACTTGCCGATCCACTCCATGTAGGCGCGCGTCGGACAGTGGGGGGCGAAATTGCCGACGAGCAACCGTCCGCCCTCGCGTAGCTGATCCCGAAACGTGGCCAGCATGTTCGTCGCCGCCTCGTCGTCGAGGTAGTCGAACAACCCGGAACAGACCACGAAGTCGGTGTCATCCGGCCAGGGCAAGACGTCGCTTCGCTGGGGCAAGCGAAAGACATTGTCTCGAAGGCAAGTGATCTGTTCGTCGGCAATCAGGCGTCGGAGCTGTTGTTGTGCATACGCCAAGCCTGCTTCATCCAGGTCGACCAGGGCGATCTCCACATCCTTGCGGCGCGCCGGCGGCAGCGTCGCCACGGCCTTGGCGATGTCGAGACCCGGTCCGACACCGACACTCAGGATGCGATAGGGTCGGCGTGGGCACCTCAGGCCGTGACAGGCAAGTTCCGCCGCGATCAGGCGAGTTCGGTTTCGCACACATTGCGGCGCGGCCTGATCGAGGAAGTAGAGGTCGAAAAACCGCCCCAGCGAATCTTCGCAGACCGCCCGCTCGCAGATCCAAGCCAACATCTGGTAGTCGCCCGCGTAGCCGAGCGGCTTTTCGCGAGCCCGCAGCTGCAGACGGCCGCGGCCTAGCTGTTCGCCAGCCACTTGCCACAACGCGTCGGAGGCAACTTCGTTTTCGCGTCCCCAAACGCCCAAGTCCGCGAGCGCGCGAAGGCAGTCGGACATGGCCGCGTCGACCCACGCCCTCGCCAGGCGATCGTCTTGCCAGTCTCGTGTGAGACGGCGCCCTTCTTCCAAGCTCGCCAGCAGTTGCTCGCCGACGCGACGGGCTTCGTCGACGATGTCTTGGTCCGCCGCCCGAACCTTGCTACGCCATGCGGGACCAACGCCCATGGAGGTGGCTCTCGAGTGCTAGCTTGCCGCGGTTGCCAGAACGGGGGAGCGAGGAGCCGACGTTGGCGCTCCCTTTCGCCCATCGGGGCGACCTCCAGAAAATCTCCTCCACCGCAGCACGGAGTTTGGCCGACATTAAAGGAAAGTTGTCAACCCTGTGCTTGCCGAAAGAGGAGTCGAGCCGTGGCCGCCGCTAGCTTGCTAAAATACTGCTATCTCGCATACCTTGCCAAGCCGGTCGCCGAGCGTTCCCTTTACCGGCTCGTGCGTCGTCATCGCGTTCGCCGGATCGTTGAACTGGGCGTCGGCGACACTTCCCGCGCCCAGCGACTGATTCAAGTGGCCGGTCGCTACCATGAGCCACAAGACGTCGCTTACGCGGGAATCGATTTGTTCGAGGCACGCCCCAACGAACAGGCTCCTTTATCGCTCAAGTCAGCCTATCGGCAGATGACCCCCCTGGGGGCCCGTCTCCAACTCATTCCCGGCGACCCGTACAGCGCGCTGGCCCGGGCGGCGAACTCGCTGACAAAGACCGATCTCTTGCTCGTCGCCGCCGATCAGGATCTCGAGTCTCTGCGCCACGCCTGGTTCTACGTGCCACGCATGCTTCACGAGAACTCGCAGGTGCTGGCCGAGAAGGTCACCGCGGACGACGAAGGCGAGCATCGACACTACGAAGTGGTTTCCCAGGCGGAAATTTCTCGTTGGGCAGACGACGCTGCGCCGCGGCGAGCGGCCTGATGACGCGGTGACAGGACGAGCGTCCCTCCCAGTTCGTCGTGGCGATCCCCACTCCCCCACGAAGTGGAACGCCGCTGATTCGTGGCTACCCGCACGACGTCGTTTTCGATCAGAAGCGCCCGTTAATGGGTCGCGGCCTACCCGCGGCGAGCGGTCGCACCTTGATGTCGAACTGTCTATGATAATCGTACGTAGCACATTAGGCGGGCAGGCGGTGTCGGTGCATTTTCCGGGAGTACCCGTGGCCGGGCGGCCGGATTGCCAGCCATCGAGGCGATCATGCCGAAGAAGTTCGATACGACCGCGTTGGAAGCCACCATCGACACGGGCTCCCAATCGACGCCGCTGCTGACGAGGTTGTCAGATCTGGGTGCGGAGGTAGCCCTCGTTGAGGGTAGCGGTCCGGAACTCTCGGATGAAATTCGCCAGCTTCTGCGCGAGCGTCTTCGCGTCGCCGCGATCGTACTCTGCGCCGGCTTCTCGGTGTTCTTGATCTATCGCCTGCTGGCGCCCGAGAGCACCGAGTCGAATTCGATCTTCGTTTTTCACATCGTGGTGACCCTGGTGCTGGGGCTGATCGGCGTCTCGCTCTGTCGGAAGTGCAACCCGTCGACCGTCCATCTCCGCATCAAGGAGTTGTTGATCTTCGGTTTCCCCGCCGCCTTTTTCGTTGCCATCAATGCCGTGGCGATTGACGAATGTGCCCGCGAACACCAGACGATACCGCAGCTGGCGGGACCCTGGATCTTGTTGATGTTCACCTACGCGATGTTCATTCCCAATACGACGCGTCGTGCCGCGGTAGTCTTGGGCATGATCGCCGTCCTTCCGCTGGCGACTCTCATCTGGCTGAACATGACCAGCGAAACATGCCACCAGCTGCTGGCCGAAGACCAGGAGGCGTTCGTTGTCACGGCCCTCATGATGCTCGTCGGCATGGTTACCGGGACTGTTGGGACATATACGATTGGGGCCCTGCGCCGCGAGGCGTTCGAAGCTCGGCAGCTCGGCCAGTATCGCCTGCGTCGGCTGATCGGGGCCGGGGGGATGGGCGAGGTCCACCTTGCCGAACATCAAATGATGAAGCGGCCCTGCGCCATCAAGCTGATTCATCCGGCGAAGGCCGGAGATCCGAAGGTGCTGGCCCGCTTCGAGCGCGAAGTTCGCGCAACCGCGAAGCTGACCCACTGGAACACGATCGAGATCTTCGACTACGGCCGCGCCGCCGACGGCACCTTCTACTACGTGATGGAGTACCTTCCCGGCATGAGTCTTGCGGAGTTGGTCGAGCGTTTCGGTCCGTTGCCTCCGGGGCGGGCGATTCACTTGCTTCGCCAGGTCTGCGGCGCGTTGGCCGAGGCCCATGCCCGTGGTCTCATCCATCGCGACATCAAGCCGGGCAACATATTCGCCGCCCAGCGTGGCGGCGTTTACGACGTTGCCAAGCTGCTTGATTTCGGGCTGGTCAAACCAGTCGCCGACGTGCAATCGGCCGATTTGACCCAAGAGGGTACGATTACCGGCTCACCTCTCTATATGTCGCCCGAACAAGCCGCAGGCGACGTCAAGTCGGACGAGCGCAGCGACATCTACTCTCTCGGCGGCGTTGCTTACTTCCTGCTCACCGGGCGACCACCGTTCGAAGGCGACAAGCCGCTACAGGTCATCATTGCTCATAGCAGCCAGGAGCCGGTTCCACCTTCGGAGCATGGCCCGGACATTCCCGCCGAATTGGAACGGATTATTCTTCGCTGTCTCGCGAAGTCTCCGGAGGATCGATTCCAGTCGGTGGCCGAACTCGAACGCGCTCTGGCGGCCGTCGAAGTCGACGAGACCTGGGACAGCGACTCCGCGGCGCGGTGGTGGGCCGACAATGGCGACCTGCAGGAACACGCCCCGGCCGAAGTGTCGGTATAGTGCCGTGTCGGTGGAGGGCCGTGTCGGCATAGGGCGTCGTCCCCGCCGCCACCGAAGCGCCCTCCGCATTCGCATGCATGGCCCTTCGTCCGATTGGGCCGCCACTTACTTCGGTCGCGCCCGCCGAGATATAATTCGCAGTTAAGCCTGCTTATGCGACCTCTGGGCATCCGTCATGTCGGCGACTCCCCACAACTCGTCTGCGCCCCGCACCCTGTTCGAGAAGATCTGGGACGACCACGTCGTGCATGCCGAGGACGGCAAGCAGACGGTTCTCTATGTCGACCTGCACCTCGTGCATGAGGTTACGAGTCCTCAGGCCTTCGAGGCGCTGCGACTTGCCGGGCGTCGCGTACGGCGACCGGAGCTGACCGTGGCGACTCCGGATCACAACGTGCCGACGACCGATCGTTCGTTGCCCATCGTCGATCCGATTTCCAAGAAGCAGATCGACACGCTGCGCGAGAATTGCGAAGCTCACAGCATACAGATGTACGATCTGCACGATCCCCGCCAGGGAATCGTGCACATTATCGGTCCCGAACTAGGGCTCACGCAGCCCGGGCAGACCATCGTCTGCGGCGACAGCCACACCTCGACGCACGGTGCCTTCGGGGCCTTGGCCTTCGGGATCGGCACGAGCGAAGTCGAGCACGTGTTGGCGACGCAAACGCTGCTGCAATTCCGGCCGAAGACCTGGCGGCTGCTGGTCGACGGCGAGTTGCCCCGCGGCGTGACTGCCAAGGACCTGGTGCTCTATTTAATTGGCCAGGTGTCGGCCAGTGGCGGTACCGGATTCTGCTTCGAGTACGCTGGCAGTGCGGTGCGTTCGCTCTCCATGGAGCAGCGGATGACCGTTTGCAATATGTCGATCGAGGCGGGAGCCCGTGCGGGGTTGATCGCGCCGGACGAAACGACCTTCGAGTATATGCGCGGCCGACCCTTCGCCCCGGAGGACTTTGACGCCGCGGTCGAGCGTTGGAAGCAGCTGCCTAGCGACGTGGGGGCCGTCTTCGACCGCGAATCGACTTTCGACGCCGGGGATATTCAGCCCCAAGTGACCTGGGGAACGAATCCGGGTCAGGTCGTGTCGGTCACGGATGCCATTCCTTCGCCGGACGCTTTCGATAACGAAGACGATCGTAAGGCGGCGACCAGCGCGTATACCTATATGGACGTCAAGCCGGGCACGCCCGTTGCCGGGTTGGCGGTCGATCGTGTCTTCATCGGTTCCTGCACCAACGGCCGAATTGAAGACCTGCGCGCGGCTGCGGACGTTGTCCGCGGCTATCGCGTTTCAGACCGAGTCGGTGCCATGGTTGTGCCTGGCAGCGGCCAAGTCAAGCAAGAGGCGGAAGCGGAGGGGCTCGATCGTGTCTTCCTGGAGGCCGGTTTTGAGTGGCGCGAGGCGGGCTGCAGCATGTGCTTGGCGATGAACCCCGATCGGTTGGAGCCCGGCGAGCGGTGTGCCTCGACCAGCAACCGGAACTTTGAAGGCCGCCAGGGCAAAGGCGGTCGCACGCATCTGGTGTCGCCCGCCATGGCGGCGGCTGCGGCGATCGAGGGCCGCTTCGTCGACGTGCGAGACTGGCAATATCGAGCTTAGCGCTGGCAATATCGAGCTTAGCGACCAACAAGGTCGCCCGCGGAGAGGACGGCGATGCAGCCCTTTAAGCAACACACCGGAGTCGTGGTGGCGATGGACCGAGCCAACGTCGACACGGACCAGATCATTCCGAAGCAGTTCTTGAAACGGATCGAACGCTCTGGCTTCGGACAGTTTCTGTTCTACGATTGGCGCTTCCACGACGACGGCAGCCTGCGCGCCGATTTCGAATTGAATGATCCCGCCGCGGACGGGGCGAGCGTGCTGATTGCGAGAAGCAATTTCGGCAGCGGCTCGAGCCGCGAACACGCCCCCTGGGCGCTGGAGGATTACGGATTTCGGTTGCTGGTGGCTCCTTCCTTTGCGGATATTTTTTACAACAATTGCTTCAAGAACGGCATTCTCCCGGTCACACTCGCCAAACAATCCGTCGACGAACTGTTCGAGCGAGCGGCCCGCCATCGGCCCTATCGATTGAGTGTCGACCTGGAGAGCTGCCGCCTTTGGGACGAGCACGGCTTCGAAGAGTCATTCGAGATCGATCCGTTCCGCCGACATTGCCTGCTCAACGGACTCGACGATATCGGGCTGACGCTCGCGCACGAAGACAAGATCGCCGCATTCGAATCGCGGCGAGGCTACGCCCCCATTGCTTAGTGGTTCATTGCGAGACGGTCGCCTGCATTCCGACCCATGACAAGAAACCGTGAGTCGAACGTGAAACGGATCACCGCATCGCTGTTGCGAGTGTCGGTCTGGCTGGCGATTTCGCTCGGCGGGCTCACGTCCGTCGCCGACGCGGCGGACAAGCTCGTTGAGCCGACGGTCGTGCTCGAGGGTCTCGCGAATCCCACGTCGCTGACCATTAGTCCAGATGGTGAACTCTTCGTCGCCGAGAGCGGCGCCGGGCGTGTCGTCCACGTGGTTGGCGACCAGCCGGAGGCTCTGATCACGGACTTTGCCGTCGTTTCGGCGCAGCTCGCGGGACGGCAACTTGCCTTCGGTCCGACGAGCCTGGTCGCACTCGATCGCCAGACGTTGGCTGTGGGGCATCAAGATTCCGCCACCGAGTCCGCCCGCATTAGCGTCTTCCGGTTGCCGGCTCCCGGAGAATCGATTCCGGCTTCGGAGGCGATCGCCGAGTTCGTGCCGCGCGCCGGTCAGCCCCGCCCGACAAGTGAAAAAGCCGCGGTGACGTCGCTCGTCCTGCGGTCTGGCGAAGGCAACGATTCAAAGTCGATTTACGCGACGCTGGCTACCGCCTCCGAAGCAGGTTGGGTCGGCCAGGTCGATTGGAGATCGGGTCGGGCAATGGGCCGCATCGATCCGTTTTCGAGGGCCCGGCCCGCCACCGACACACGCTGGCCGCGGGCCCTCGCGCTCAGCACGCAGTCGCCGAATCAGTATCTGGTCGTTGCCGATGCCGGGCAGCCTTCCGCGGATCGAGATAGCCAGATCAGCTTTCACGATCTGAAGAGTCGCCTCATCTTGTTGCAGATTCCGATCGGCTTGTACGACGTGTCCGGCGTTGCCTACAGCGAACGTACACCGTACTTGTATGTCCTCGATCTTGCCATGGCCAACCCGCAGGAGGGCGGCCTCTTCCGCCTCGATCAGACGATCGCCAATGGCCGCCAGAGCGTGAAGGCCGTCAAGATCGCCGCGCTCGAATCGCCGACGGCACTTGCCTTCGCTCCCAACGGTTGCCTGTTCGTCACCACCCGCGGACCTGTCACGCGCGAAGGCGAGCCGCCCTCGGGAAAGCTCTTGATGTTTGATACGGGGCTGTAGTTGTCATGTCGGATGCGTCTCGCCGCGAGAAGATTGAAGCGATGCTGGCCGACGAGCCGGGCGACTCGTTTCTGCGCTACAGTCTGGCCATGGAGCTGGATAAGGAGGGGCAGAACGAACGTAGTTTGGCGCTGCTCGCGGAACTTTCGGCCGAAGCGACGCCCTACGTGCCGGCGTTCTTCATGGCCGGTCAACAGCTTGCCCGTCTGGGAAGAGTCAACGAGGCCCGCGACATTCTCCGCGACGGCATCGAAACGGCGCGAGCGCAGCAAGACGCGCATGCCGCGGCGGAGATGAGTGAGTTTCTGGTCACGCTGGGCGTTGAGGGAGAGTAGACGCTCGCCCGCTTCGATCGCTCCGGAAGAACGTTCACGGGGTCCGCGAACCGGTCGAACAGGCGGACGCGACCGCGCAGGACACGCAAGTGACACACTTGCCTTCGGCCTCTTCTGTCCCACAGTTGGGCCCGCAGCCCTGTTCCAACGTCTCGCTGAACTGACGAAACTGAACATTCGCTTCGTAGAGTTCCACGAGTTCGTCACTCAGCTGCTCGAACTGGTCGGGTACGGAGCCCAGAAAATAGAAGTAGACGCGGCTGCCGTCGAAGAGCGGCTCGACATCGAGCAATGTCGCGTTGACGCCGAGTTCCGCCAGGCGGCGACTGCAAATGTCGAGCGCGCGGAACTTGTCACGTTCCAGCCGCGCCGACAGCATCTCGTCCTCGGCCGTCATCCGCCGCAGAATCTGACCATCGGGCTCCGCGACGGCGTCCCCATCGACGGACGCGGACGGACCGCCGGTTGTGGTGAGCACATGCCCCGTTTCCAGTCCCCGTGGCGTGCGCAACACGACGCGACACATCCGCGGATAGACGGCGGCGTCGGCCGCGTGGAAGCGACCAATCTGTCCCAACGTGCCGATTCGTACGAGGTGGTCCATACTCGACAGTATAACGACGCCGGCGGGCGAGAACCGCCTTGCACGGCGAGATTCCTCTCGGTGCCTTGGGGTGACCCGGGCTCACTTGCCGATGACCCGGGCAACTGGCGATACTGGGGCCCGAGCCGGCGCGCGCCAACACTCGCGACCGGGGAACTAGAGAAGGAATCAGAATTCGAGCACGGCGACAATGGATGGATTGCAAGCGCAAACGGTGACCGATCCTCTGGCAATGGCGGCCGGCCGTTGGGACGACCTGGCCACCGCGGTTTTGGACGGGTATCGCGTGCCTGCGGCTCAGGCGGAGGCGATTTTGGAGTGTCCCGACGACGAGCTCCTTGCTTTGATGGCGGCAGCCTATCGCGTTCGCCACCGATACTTCGGCCG
Source organism: Planctomycetota bacterium (assembly GCA_003389215.1). Lineage (GTDB taxonomy): Bacteria > Planctomycetota > Planctomycetia > Pirellulales > UBA7805 > MB-PLM-2. The sequence continues at coordinate 126,360 of QQVP01000037.1, forward strand.
AACGGTTCAGCTCTATTTCCTGATGAATGCCAAGAGCGGACTCTGCCCGGAAGATTGTGGCTACTGCTCCCAGTCGAAGATCTCCTCGGCGGAAATTCCGAAGTACAACCTGCTTTCGGAAGAAAAGCTGCTGGACGGGGCTCGCGTAGCCTACGAACGGCAAAGCAAGACCTACTGTATCGTCATCTCCGGCCGCAGTCCCACGGAGCGCGAGATCGAGGCCGTCACGTCAATCGTGCCGAAGATCAAGGAACGCTACGATCTGAAGATCTGCGCGTGTCTCGGATTGCTGACCGAAAGCGAGGCCCAGCGACTCGCCGCCTGTGGCGTCGATCGCGTGAACCACAATCTCAATACGAGCGAAGAGCATTACGAGGAGATCTGCACCACGCACACCTATCAGGATCGCGTTGCCACGCTCGAGGCGGTCCGCGACTCCGGGATGGAGATCTGCAGCGGCGGAATCGTCGGGATGCGTGAAGATCGAGCGGAGGTGGTGCGGATGGCCGAGGCCCTCCGCGACTTGGGTGCCCACTCGATCCCCGTGAACTTTCTTAATCCGATCGACGGGACGCCTCTGGCGGGCACGCGCGAGTTGAATCCCCGCTACTGTCTCAAGGTGCTGGCGATGTTTCGCTTCGTGAACCCCGATCGCGAGATTCGCATCGCCGGCGGGCGAGAAATGCACCTCGGCAGTCTTCAGCCGCTCGCACTCTATGCGGCGAACTCGATCTTCGTGGGCGATTACCTGACCACACAAGGCCAGCCGCCCGAGGAGGACTACCGCATGATCGAAGAGCTCGGTTTCGAGATCACGCGTGGCGAAGAAACGGCCGTCACGGGTTCTTCGGCCTGAAAGCGGCGCAGGTGGCCGATCACGAGGCACACGTTGCCGGCTGCGGCCGAGTAGGCGGCGCTTGGGCGCGTCGGTGAGGGCCGTCGACCACCGCCTGCATCCGTCGGCGCAGTTCTTCGCTGTGGCGACGACCCGCCTCCCGGTTCTCCGCCGTTTCGATCCGCATCGGCGGGCCAAACGTGACCGTCCCGTGCCGCCGACCGCGCACCGTGGCCGTATTTTTGCCCAGGACATCTTCTTCGAGTTTGTCAACCGACTCGGCGATGCGCTCGATGGTCGGCCGCTCCGCAACATATCCGGGAAGGTAGCTATAGAGCTGCACGGCGACGAAGGCATCCTCGAGTGCGGCGATGCGAACGGCGGCCGCGTCGCCCGTTGCGGGACGCTCTCCGAGTTCACACTCCTTCCGTTCCACGACCACCTCACGACGGATCAACTTCACGCGCTCCGGCAAGCTGCCGTGGGTCGGGGCGATGCCGAGCGTCCGTTCCGCACGGGTGAGAACTGCCTCGCGCAGCCCCTCCAATCGAACGTCCACAGGGCCGACCTGCGACCCGCCGAGGTATTGAGTCTCCCGCCAGGCGATGGTTCCTTCCAGCAGCCGTTCCGTTCGCTGTGCCAAGGGGAGGGAGTGGCCGCGTGGGATCCCCACCTTTTCTTCGATCGCGGCCATCACCGGAAGCAGCTCCGCGGTCGGATCTTCCACGTAGCGATAGCGTAGTGCACACGGAATACACGACACTGGTCGCCCGGTGCGGCGCACCGCCGACATGGCCATCGTCAGCGTACCGTCGCGCGGCGGCACGACGTGCTCGGCCAGGTGGTAAACGTCGCCCTCGGGAAACACGACCAGCGGGCACGACGTGGTGGCCAACAGCCGTACCGCCTCGCGATAGGCCGCCAGGTCGTTTTGTTCCCGGTCGATACTGAAACAGCCATGGTGGCGGTAGGCCAGCCGCGCAAAGGGACCGGCGAGATGAAACACCTGCCAGGCGGTCATGAAGTAGAAGTCGGCCGGCAGCCGAGTCAGTGCTTCGAGCAGCAAGTAGCAGTCGCCGTGCCCGGCGTGATTGGGCGTGATCAACACGCCATCGCCGGAGGAGATTGCCTCGCGGACGTTGGCAAGGCCTTCGACCTCGATGTGCGTGATGCGGTGTTGCACGAGTTGCTGATAGCGGCGCACGGGTTGCCAGAGCCGCATCCAAAAGCGACTTGGTCGCGCCGACCACCAACGCGGCGGGTCAAAGTACGGGTATCGGTCCATGATGTTGCTGACGTCGCATGCGGTGCTTGTGTTTCTATCACTGAGTCGCCGCACCCGGCCGTCGCGTCACACGCTCTCGCGGTTGCTCGTCGGAAGTCCTTGGCTCGTAGAGAGAAGGAACCGCCAAGAGTCCGCGACATCCTGGTCCCAGAAAATACAGGACTGCGCGATCCTCCGAAACCCAGGAAGGCTGCGGATGCACGGGGTTCTGGGCCTCGTATGCGCCCGCAAGTTTCACGTAAGTTCCCTCAAACCTCAAATAAGGAAGAGTCGATATAGGCAGACAGGATGTACCCGAAATAGCTCTCCATATCGAGTGAGTATCATGCGACTGACCGCAATCGGATTGACGCTGGCAGCGGCGCTGGCCTTGTGTGCCGCCACGATCGTGGAGGCTCAGCAGACCGAGGAGAAGCCTCGATCGAACTCGACAATCGCGGATCGTCTCGACCAGCTTCGCACGAATATCTTTGGTACTTCGCGAAACCGCCAAGGTGCGGACCAGTCCCCGGGCCAGTCGGCCACGCGTCAAGCGCGGACTCCCCGAGCAGGCAGCAAGTCGGGACGTGGCGGTCGCCCGCAGACGCGTTCGCGCGTCGTGCCCTCGGCTGCCCCCGATGCTCAAGCCGCTGACGGTGCCGCGTCCGACACCCGCGCGAATGACGCCGCGGCGAACGATCTGACTCCGGAACCGCAGCCTGAAGTGGCTCGCCAGCCGGTGAACACCAGTCGGTTACAGCGGCCCGTGCGCAGCGCCCAGCGACCCAGGTCAACGCGAACGCAACGAACGGCTCCCTCGGCCAGTACGCGTCCTCCGTCCGTGAACGTTGGCCGAGAGGTGAACTCATCGCGAGCCCGACAGACACCCTCCACGTCCTCTCGGACCCGCGGCAGTTCTGCTCAAACCAGCAGCAATTCCGCGCGCCGTCTGGTTCCCCAGGGCGAAGCCGCTTCCCCTTTCCGCGGCAATGCCGGCGCAACCTCGACCACCAACAATCGCACCAGCACCGCCGCCGCGGCGACCCCCGTCACGCCGGCTCCCAGCAAGTCCCGCACGACCGTACAACCTCAGCCGCGCGTGGCCACGTCGACGCCGGCGCCGGTCGCCTCGGTCCGTGCTCCCGCACAATCGCCCTTGCGTGGCTCGGTCACTAGCAATCAGGTGCTCGACGAAGACTATGACGCCGATTCCATCCTTTTCGCACAGAAGAGTCCCTTGCTTCGGGTCGAGGCCATCGGTCCCCGGCGAATTGTCGTCGGCAAGGAAGTGACCTATCGGGTGCGCATGCAAAATCTCGGCGACGTCGCCGCGGACGGGGTGGCGGTTCAGGTCCAACTACCCGTGGGTGCCGATGTCGCCGGCACCGACGCCGGCGAAGGCACCGCCCGCACGATTCCCGCAGACCAATCGGGTCCGCGCCGTCTGGAGTGGCAGCTTGGTCGTCTCGAGGGCCGTAGCCACAGCCAGTTGGTCATCCGTCTGGTGCCGCGCGACAGCAGCCCCTTCGAGATGGCCGTGAATTGGACTTCGTCCGCCACACGCGGCGAGACATTGATCGAAGTCCAGGAACCCAAACTCCAACTCGACTTGGATGGTCCGCGCGAGGTCGTGTTCGGCGATTCGAAGGTCTATCGCCTTACGGTTGCCAATCCGGGCACCGGGGACGCCGACAACGTCACGATTCAACTCATGCCGGTGGATGGCGGCAATCAGCCCGCGGCGCAGCACAAGCTCGGCACGATCGCCGCTGGAGACAGCAAGGTGCTGGAGGTCGAACTGACGGCTCGCCAGGCCGGCGAAGTTGGGATTCACGCGATTGCCTTCGATGGCGGGAGCTTGCGGGCCGAGGTGCACGAACGCGTCTTGGTGCGACGGGCTGACTTGAAGATTCAAGTGGCCGGCCCGCCGGTCAAGTATGCCGGCACTCTGGGAGCCTACACCGTGTTGGTTTCCAATCCCGGGAATGCCACCGCCACGCAGGTCCGCGTGATTGCCTCGCTGCCGCCGGGGGTCACGGACGTGATTCCCAGCGACCAGGGTCGGCTGGACGAAGCCGGCGGACGCGTCGAATGGGATCTTGGCCCGCTGCCGGCCGGACAGACACGGCAGTTGCAGGTCCGCTATGTGATGCAATCACCGGGCAGCAACGTTCTCAAGGTCGTCGCCGAGACGAACGACGATCTGGCCGACAGCGGAACGGTGAGCACACACGTCGAGGCGACGGCCGACTTGAAACTGGAAGTCAGCGATCCGAGCGGACCGATCGCGGTCGGCGAGGAATCGATCTACCTGGTCCGTGTTCTCAACCGCGGCAGCAAGGAGGCTCGTCAGGTCGAGGTCTTCGGCTTCTTTTCCGACGGAGTCGAGCCGGTTGTCGTGACCGAGGGAACCGGCAAGCTGAGTCCGGGCCAGGTGGTGTTTACGCCGATCGAGGTCCTGCCGGCAGGCGGAGAGCGCGTCTTCAAGGTGGTTGCCAAGGCGGAGCGTGGCGGCAGTCACGTCTTCCACGCCGAGGTCCGCTGCAAGCCGTTGGGCACGAAACTCGTCGCCGAAGAGAGCACGCTCTTCTACGAGACCGAAGCGCGAGCCCCAATTGCCCCGCCCAGCGTGCCGCAGGCTCCGCAAACGGGACCGGCCCCGCAGGCCCGTCCAAAGGCTCCTGCGCCGCAAGGACCGCAAGCGCCCTCGGCGCCCACGGGAGCGATCGGGGGACCGGCCTACACGCCGCCTGTTCCAGCAGCCGCACCGAGCCGACCACTGCCGCCGCGATCGTAGCGAACACCGCGTGCGACGTTCGCTCGCCGGTTGCCTTGGGAGCTACGCCGTGTCGTGAGACGGCGGTGTCAACGCGGCCAGCTGGTCCACGTTCCGTCGCGGTTTGTACTACCTGCGGTCCGCGATTTGGTACCACGCGCGGAATTCTCGGGCAGCGCGGGCAGCTGGCAGAGCCTTTTCCCGCAGCACGTCCAAGTTACAATAGTCGAGATAACGTTCGTTCACGTACGCTACTTCTGGGAGATGCGAAATGGGTATGAAGAGGATCGTCATTTGCGGCGGTGGGGTCATGTTGTTGGCCCTGGTCGTGATGAACGCTGAGGCACGTCCGCAGTACAAGAACGTCGTGCAGGGCCTGGATGCCACCACGCCGGCCGAGACAACGATTCAGGCCAGTGTCGTGGCGAACAAGTGCAACGCCTGTCACGTCAACAAGAAAAAGAAAACCTTTCGCAACGAGTATGGCGAGGCCCTCCACAACGCGCTCGGTGGCGGCGATAAGGACAACTACACCTACAACAAGGCCGATTGGAAGAAACAGGGCGGTGCCTACAAGCCCGAAGTGATTCAGCTGCTTCGTGACGCCATCAATAACGTAGAGGAGTGATTTCCTGCGGGAGTCACTAGCGAACTCGGTCGCTCGAGAATTCAGCGGGCGGCCGTCCCTCGGGGCGGTCGCCCGTTTTCCGTTGATGCACTCCTTTGCACTGGCACTCCTTTACACTGGCTACGTCGCGCTGTCACAATCGGACACGTCCGTGACCGCCGTGGGGCGCTCGAGGGCTGTGTTTGGCTGTCGCCGTCATCTCGTAGGAGGGCATCATGCGTTATCTCAAGGGCACACGTCGGTTCGCGATTGGGTTATCGATCCTTTGTGCGGTCTTCGCACTTGAAGTCCCGGGGTACGCGGACGATGCCAAGGAGGCGCCCATCGACCTCCGCTACATCCCCGACGAGGCCGTGGCGGCCATCGTCGTCCGGCCACGGGCGACGCTCGAACAGCCTTCCTTGGCCGTGTTGCCCCACGAGATAATCTCTCTCTTCGGACAACAGCAGCTCGGTTGCGATCCGAAGGACATCGACGAGTTGCAGGTCATCCTCGGTCCGGTGGATCCCAATGGTCCGCCCGAGGTCGGGATGGTCGTGCGCCTGGCAAGAGATCTTGCCGACGAAGCAGAGCAAGAGCGCGTCGTCGACGCCATGTCCCGCCTGATTCCGCCCGCGCGGTTCAGTAGGTCGGAAGTCGCCGGCGATCGTACGATCTGGTTTGCCACCGCGGCCATGGAGCCGCTCATGGACGCCGCCAACGGTCAGGGGAACGGTGCGTTGCTGCAGCTGATGCGGGCCAGCCCAAAAAGCACGGCCGTGCAAGTATTCTTCTCGATGGATTCTGCGCGCGACGTCTTCGAACAGCTGGCGGACGAAGCGCCGGAGTTGCCGGGGCCCTTGGCGGAAGTGAAGAACGTTCCGGCGCATCTCCGTGCTGCGCGCCTTCGCATCTCCTTGGATAAGGGGTTGGCGGTCCGACTCGATGTGGCGGCAACCAGCCCCGACGCGGCCGTCGAATTGGAGAAGCTCATCAACACGGGTCTGGCGATGGGTCGAGATGCTCTTGAGCAGCAGGTTGCCGAGCAGCAGGTTGCCGACGGGCAGGCGATGGAGATGGAAATGGATAATCCGCTCCGCGTGGCGAAACAGCAGTATGCGGAGCGGGTGATCGGCATGGCCTTCGCCTCCCTGGCACCCCGACGCAAGGGACGTACATTACGCATCTCCATCGGCGACGACGGAGGCGTCTCGGGCATGGCTGGCATTGGCGTTATGACGGCCATGCTCATGCCGGCGGTGACGAACGCGCGAGATAGTGCCCGCAGTATTAATTCGATGGCCATAATGAAGCAGCTTGGCATGGTCCTGATCGCACGTGGCGAGTTGCCGCCGGCGGCGATTCGTGACGCGAACGGAAATCCGCTGCTCAGTTGGCGGGTAGCGATTTTGCCCGTGCTCGGCCAACAGGAACTCTACGAGCGTTTTCGCCTGGACGAGCCGTGGGACAGTGAGCACAATCTGCCACTGCTCGACGAGATGCCGGACATCTTCCGGAATCCGAGTTTGCCACTGGAACGGAAGACGACCTACCTGTTGGTCACGGGTGAACAGACGCTGTTCGGGATGGAGAGTCCATCGTTGAGAGCTGTGACCGACGGTGTTTCGAATACTATCATGATGGTCGAGGTGAATCCGTCCGATGCGGTCGAGTGGACGCGACCATTGGATTGGGAGTTCGATCCCGAGCGCCCCACTCACGGACTGGGGGGCATTCGCGCCGACGGATTCCACGTCCTGCTTTGCGATGGGAGCGTGCACACGATCTCGCCCGATATGGATGGGAGGGTCCTGAACGCGATGATGACGAGCGCGGGTCGTGAAGTCATCACCGAGGACGGTCAACTGCTCGACGGAGAGTAGTGCTCGACTCCGCGTCGGCCCCTTCCGGTCGCAAGAGACTCGATGACCGCCACTCGATGACCGCGATAGAAAACTGGCTGACCGCCGACGAAACGCCGCTTTGGTTGTTCGCGGTTGCCGTCGCCGTGCCCTATGTCATCGTGCTGGCCACCGTGCGGCTCGTCATCGTGCGCATTCCGGCCGACTACTTCGCCAAGAAGACGCGGGGGCACGCCCGTTTCGAGCACCTTGCCCCGCCCCTGCGCTGGTTGGTGCTGGTGGCAAAGAACGCGCTGGGCCTGCTCTTCCTGGTTGCCGGGGCGATCATGTTTGTCGTGCCGGGGCCCGGCGCACTCTCGATGTTGCTCGGCGTTCTTCTGCTCGACTTTCCGGGCAAGTACGAGTTGGAACGCTGGTGCATCTCTCGGAATTCGGTCAGGCGCGGTGTCGACTATCTGCGGCGTCGCGCCGGGAGCGAGCCGCTGATCATCGAGGACGTCGTGGAAGGACCGACCGCCCGCGTTATTCGGGGCCGGCTGCTGATCGTGCTCGCCGCAGTTCTCTGGAGCACCAGCGGCGTGTTTGCCAAGAGCGAGGTCTTTCACAGCTGGCCTCTCGACGAAAGCGGCTGGCCGGTGCGCGGGACGCTGCTGGCCTTCTGGCGAGCGGTCTTTGCCGGGGCAGTCATTCTGCCCTTCGTGCGTCATCTGCGCTTCCGCTGGAGCCTGGTCACGATGTCGCTCGCCTTCCTGCTCATGAACATGACGTACTTGCCGGCCCTGACGCTGACCACCGCGGCGAACGCGATCTGGCTGCAGAATACCGCGCCGATCTGGGTGTACCTGTTTGGTGCCTTGGTGCTTCGCGAGCGGATTCTGCGCCGCGACTGGCTGTTGTTACTCTTTGGGATGTTGGGCGTGGCCTTGATCCTGTCCTGCGAGTTTCTCGCCGGTGCCGAGACGGGCCGTACCAGCCTCAAAGGGGCGCTGCTGGGAACGCTGTCGGGCGTGTTCTACGCGGGCATCGTGATCAGCTTGCGTGGTTTGCGCCAGCTGAATAGCGCCTGGCTGATGCTCTGCTGTCACTTTGTCACCGCGGCGGCTCTGCTGCCCGTGGTGATCGCCTGGGGCATTTGGCCGGAGGGTCACCAGTGGCTCTACCTGGCCGCTTTCGGGGCGCTGCAACTCAGCATCCCTTATTTGCTCTTCGCCCGCGGTGTGCGAGACGTGGCCGGCCATGAGGCGTCGGGGCTCGTGTTGCTCGAGCCGGTACTCGTACCGCTATGGGTCTGGGTGGCCTATCGTGGCACTGCTAGCTACGATCCGCCGGCCTGGTGGACGATTGCCGGGGCGGCACTGATTCTCAGCGGGCTGTTGATCCGCTACTTCGGGGCGGCCAGGCGTCAGTTGGCGAGTCTTCGTCGGTTCCGCGACGTCACCGAGCCTTGACGGCCAGGCCCGAAGTCATCTGTTGCCAAGACGTTGGGATTGCTATAGTTCGCCGTCCAAACGAATCGGCCGCCCCCCTTTTCGCGGCGGTCCTGAGCCGTCGGCGAACCGGCAGCGGCGCCGTTTATGGTTGCGGTTCGCGCCCCCGGGCGTGGCGTCGCGATAACGAGATCGACCTGCATTGAAACGACGAGCATGCGACCCCTCACTCCTCATCTACTGATTCTGCTGTTCGCGTTGACGACGGTCGGCTGCGGCACGACGCGCTGGACCGATACGACGCGAACCTCGACCGAGCAACTGCTCATCTCCGACGCCATCGACCGCTCGGTAAGTCAAATCGACCTGCGACCGCTGAGCGGCCAGAAGGTGTTTCTCGATAGCCAGTTTCTCGAGGGCACGATTGACGAGAACTACACCGTCAGCGTGCTGCGTCAGCACGTGTTGGCCAGCGGTTGCCGTTTGATGGACAAGAAAGAAGATGCGGAGTACGTCTTAGAAGCGCGAGCCGGCGCCATTGGTACCTCCCGTCACGACCTGCTCTACGGCATTCCGTCGACCGATCTCGGGTCCCTGGCACCGGTGCCCGGCGTGCCGAGTCGCATTCCCGAAGTGCCGCTCGCCAAGAAGACGGAACAGCAAGGTGCCGCCAAGATTGCCGTGTTTGCTTATCATCGCGAGACCGGTCTCCCCTACTGGCAGTCGGGTAACGCTCAGGTTGCCAGCACGGCGAAAGACATCTGGGTGCTCGGCATCGGTCCTTTCGAGCGAGGCACCATCCGCGACGAGCTGAAATTTGCCGGGGACGACATCGGGCTCGACCGTTGGTCGCTGGAGAAACGTAGGGATCGCAGGGTCGGCGAAGAAAAAGTCTGGGTTGCCGAATCGCTGCAGTTCCACACGCCCGAGTCGATTCGCTACGTCGAGCGGATGGAGGAACAGGTCCGCCAGGCCAAGCTTTCCGAGAAGCCGGCCGACAAAGAGGCAAAGGCAGCAACGCAGCAACCGGACGCGGCGACCAAGCCGGCGCCCACACCCGCAGCTCCGCCGGCAACGGCCGGTCCCGGACCTCCCGGCGGGCCATACACGCCCCCCCCTGCACCGATCCCACGAGCTACGATTCGCAACGCCTACGTGCCTCAGTAGGCCCGTGGAACTCGGCGGCACGCGCCGGCTGAGTCTACTCCGACTCGCCGCGGTTGTTGACCGGGTCGAACGTGAGCGGCTGCTCCGACTGCGGATCGACGATGCGAATCGAGAGCCGCCCGGCGAGCAAGTCGTCGATCTGCTGCCCGACGACCTCGGCCCGCCAACCGACGGAGAGGGCCGGCGGTTCGTCGTCATCGTGAAAGTAGCCCAGGCGATAGGCGATCAACTCGCGAACGTCGCTGGGGTTGCCGACGATTCCGGTGGCGAGTTCGGCGCGGCGGCAGATGCTGCCCAGGGCCGAGGACAGGAATTGTCCCAACACGTTGAGCTGCGGCGGCAATTCATGCCGGTGCTTACCACGCGGCAGCTGCGATTCGTCCAGGTCGAGTGCCCGCTGTACCGCGGCGGCCAAGTGGGGTAGTGCATTGCGGAGATCGCCCCGGTCCATGCCGCGGATGGCGCGAATCTGCTTCACGTCCGCCGAGCGCCGCTTGGCAATCTCGACAATCAAATCGTCGCGCAGTACCCGCTTCGGCGGCATGTTGCGTCGGCGGGCCTGCTCTTCGCGCCACCGCCAAACTTCGCGAACCACGGCGCGGCTGCGGGCACCCAGCCCCGACATGCCGGAGACTCGCTGCCACCGCTCGCGTCGGTACGACACCTCGACCTGGTCGATCCAGTCCTTCATTTCCCCCTCGAGCCAGTCGGTGCGGTCGAGCCGCTCGAGCTTGTCGGTCAGCTGCCGGTACATCGGCTCGAGGTGGACCACGTCGGACAGGGCATACTGCAATTGCCGCTCCGACAACGGTCGCTTCCGCCAGTCGGTACGCGTTTCGCCCTTCTTTAGCTGCTGGCCGAGTAGACGGCTGACCAACGACCCATAGCCGGCGGGGTACTCCAGCCCGACCAGACCTGCGGCGATCTGCAAATCGAACAGCTGGACGGGCCAGGCCTCGACCGAGTCGAGGCAGAAGAGCACTTCCTGGCGCCCGGCATGCACCACGGTACGGTGCTTGCCGGTAGAGATTCGCTGCCAGAAGGGATCGACGTCGTTGACGGCCACGCAGTCGACGACGGTCAACTTTCCCCCGGCGGCGACTTGCAGGAGACAGAGTTCGGGCCGATACGTGTCTTCGGACACGAACTCGGTGTCGAAGGCGATAATCTCAACATCGGCCAGGCGATCGCAGAGTTCGCGGAGGCCGGTGTCGGTCGTAATGCTCTCGTACTTCACGTCGCCAATCGTAGCGTAGATGCGCGAATTTGACCACCGCTTCGTGGCGCATCGAGCCAAGTCGGCCAATCCGCGCTCGATTACTCCTTGAAGACCTTGAAGGCGGATTCCGACTTCGGTCGCTAGGCAAGCGCTCCGTCGACTCGAGTCGCAACGCCCACGTTGCCCACGTTGATATTGACACGTCATGCCGGTTCCTTATGTTACCGGCATGCCACGTTCCGTGAGAATTGCGCCGGGCGGAGTTCCCTTTCACGTGATCAATCGCGCGGTGGGGCGGCAACGGCTGTTCTTTGGCGACGACGATTACCTGGCCTTCGAGAAGGTGGTCATCGACACCCTGGCCAAGGCCCCGCTGCGGGTTTGTGCCTATTGCTTGATGCCGACCCATTGGCACCTGGTGGTTTGGCCCGAGCGCGACGGACAGCTGAAGGAGTTTATGAAGCGACTCACGGTCACCCACACGGCCCGCTGGAAGCAGAGCAAGGGCCAGGTGGGCATGGGCCATCTCTACCAAGGCCGCTACAAGTCCTTCCCGATCCAGTCGGACGAGCATTTCCTGCACGTGGCTCGCTACGTCGAGGCCAATGCCCTCCGCGCCGGCCTGGTGCGACGGGCAGAAGACTGGGAGTGGTCGAGCTTGTGGATTCGGGAAAACGTCGAGCAGCGAGAATTCAGCGTCTTGGCGAACTGGCCGCTGCCGCAACCGCCGTCGTGGCTGGCCCATGTCAATCGGCCGCCGGCGACCGCGGAGCTTGATCGGCTGCGTCGCAGTGTGAAGCGGGGCACGCCCTACGGCGACGAGGGCTGGGTCGCACGGACTGCCAAACGCCTGGGCCTCGAGGCCACGACGCGTCCTCTGGGGCGCCCGCGCAAGAGTGTCGCGGCCCCGGCTTGCTAGCGGGGGCCGTGCCTGCCCGGCGTGCTCCCGATCTACAGAAACAGCAGCGTCGTCAGCACCAAGAGCGGCAGCAGGACACAAACGCTGTAGATCATGTAACCGAAGAAGCTCGGCATGCGAATGCCCGAGGCTTCGGCGATCGCCTTGACCATGAAGTTCGGCCCATTGCCGATGTAGGTCATGGCGCCCATGAACACGGCACCGAGGCTGATCGCGACCAACAGCGATTCGTCGATGACCGTGGTCGGCAGGGCCTCGCCGCCCGGGTTGAGCGTCTTGGCCGTCTCGAAGAAGACGACGTACGTCGGGGCGTTATCGAGCACACTCGACAGGCCGCCGGTGAGCCAGAAGAACTGCATCGGCGTCTGGAGCCCCAGTTCGGGGCCGCGCTCGTTGAGGATCTGCAGGGCGGGCTGCATGCAGAGGAAGATGCCGAAGAACAGGGCGGCAACTTCCAGGATCGCGTGGTAGTTGAATTTGTTCTGTTGGCGAATCGCGGACGACCCCAACCACAGCGACAAACCGACGAGCGCCAGCTGGCAGACCTCGCGGAGGTACATAGGGGCGTGCCAGTTGGTGCCCGGCAAGGACTTGCTCGGGTCGAGCAGCGCGACGCAGAAGACGACTCCCACGAGAAGCGGCACGTTGAGGGCCCAGCCGGTGATGTGCAATAGCTTGGTTCGCGTATCGTCACGCTGCACGTCCTTCTTCGTTTCGTGTCGGTAGCAGAAGAAGTGGTCCCAGACGAAGTACGTCGCCAGCAACATGCCGTTGAGGAACAGCCAGGCGGGCCACAGGTTCAGGGTCCACAGGAACGAGACTTCGCGCAGATAGCCCAAGAACAGCGGCGGATCGCCAATCGGCAGCAGGCAGCCGCCGCAGTTGCAAACGACAAAGATGAAGAAGACGACGGTATGCACGACGTGTTTCCGCTCGCGATTCGTTTCCAGCAGCGGGCGAATCAACAACATCGCCGCCCCGGTCGTGCCGACGAAGCTGGCCAGCAGGCCGCCCACGGCGATGAACGCGGTATTGGTCAGCGGGTGGGCTGCCAGGTTGCCCTCGATGCGGATCCCGCCGCTGATCGTGTAAAGGCTGAATAACAGCACGATGAACGGGACATACTCGCCCAGGATGCCGTTGGCAAACACGGCCCACACGACGTCCCACTGGAAGGTCGCGTCGGCGATGTGATGGGCCGTATGCGACGCCGGCCAGTGAGCGTGGACGTCGTACCCGTGAAACAGCAGGTAATAGACCATCGTCAGCATGCCGAGGCTGGCCGCGACGAGGAAACGGTTCTTATTGCTTTCCCACCAGTGTTCGGTTCGGCTGAGCAACGGCAAGACGGCGATGCAGCCCAGCAAGATGACGAACGGGGCCACCATCCACATTTGCGGCACATGGTGGTGGGCGTGATGCGAGTGCAGCTTGGCTTCTCGCACGGCTTCGGTGCCGGCCTGCGGCAGACCCCAGAAGCAGGCGGCGATATAGCCCAACACGAGCAACCCAATCGCGAGAGCGACGTTTCGACTGTTCGCGGCCGTCGATTCTTCAGACATGAAGTCATGGCCATCGCCGAGGAAGGCCGCGTCGGTCGATTGGAGCGTGATATCCTGCATCGCGATGAAGGCTCCTCGCCGCCGTCGCGCGGATCGTTTCGCGCACGTGCGGCAACGTCTGAGGGTCGTGTTTTGCCAACCCAGGCGACGGGACGCCTCGCTCGCAGTTCACTACAAAGTCTGTGCGAGCGGTGGTTTCGTCAAGGGGTGTCCCCCTGCTGGCGGCGGCCGCCGGGTACGTAAAGCTAGGTCAAACCGGCGCGCCGCCCACGGTCCGACGTCGCTTCGACGGGCGATTTGCGGGGAAGCCCTGGCTTCACGACCGTTATGGGGCGCACAATCGGACCTCGCCGCCGCGTGGCCTGGCCGTGGCCAGCCCGCTGCCAGAATGAGAGAGCATCTGGTAGATTGGCCCGCTGTCGGTTTCGCCCGTCGCGCTGCGTGAATCGTGCGGAACGCCCGCAAGTTTGCCGTTTGTCCTCGCCATGCGACAGGTCTATTTGTTGCCGAATCGGCGTGTGCTGTCGATTGTCTTGGTCTTGCTCGTGCTTGTGCTGGCCCTGTCCGTCGTTCAGCTCCTGCGGCAGTCGACGTGGGGAATGGCGTTTGGTCTGTGGCTGACGTTGGCGGCGGCGGTGGCGGTTGCAGCAGGGCTGGCGATTCGCTCGCTCTGCCTGCCGCGCGTGGCGGAGCAGGCGGGAGAGCTGTTGTTGTACTTGAAGTCGGGCGCCCCCTATCGCGTACCGTTGGAGGTCGTGGAGTGCTTCTTTCTCGGATCGACGGAGTCCCATCTCCCCTTGGCGGAGAGCGCGCCTGCTAAGGTCACGGCGGTCGTGGTGCGATTGGCGGAGGCCGAGGAGTCTTGGCATACACGTCGCGTCAACGCGCGGCTCGGAGAGTGGAAGGACGGGTACATTCGGATTCACGGCGCCTGGTGTGAACCGTTGTGTTTGCAGAAGCTGGGCGAGTTGAATGCTCGATTGACGCAGGCGAAGCAGATGCTTCGCGACCAGGCGCCTTGAGGATCGACACCGGCGTCGCGTTACAACGGCGCGATTTCGTAGCGTGACAACGGCGCGAGTTTTGGAACAGAAACAAGATCGACGGGTGGCTCGTCAGTCAGGCTTGCGAGTTGCCAGGGAAGACACCGAACCGTGACAAGATTGATGGTAAGCGTCCGCACTGCCGAAGAAGCCCGACGGGCTGTCGAGGCGGGTGCCGATTTGATCGACATCAAGGAACCGCGCGCGGGCGCCTTGGGACCGGCGAAACGATCGACCATTGAAGCCGTGGCGGACGCGGTCGCCGACCAGGTCCCGTTGAGCGTCGCCCTCGGTGAACTACTCGAGTGGGATGGCAAGTCGCTGGAGTGGCTGCCCGAGGGCGTCCGCTTTGCCAAGACCGGACTGGCCGGCTGTGCCCGCGTTCGAGATTGGCCGCTTCGTTGGCGGAGCTTGACCTCGACGCTACCCTGCTTCGCGGAGCCGGTGCTGGTGATTTACGCCGATGCGGAGAGCGCCGCGGCACCGTGGGCCGACGAGGTGCTCGAGACGGCCCTTGTCGAGGATTGCCCCGCGGTGTTGATTGATACGTTCGACAAGGCGGGCGGGGATCTGTTTTCCCACTGCCGCGCCGCCGAACTCGCCGCCTTGGTGGCGGACATTCATGGGCTGGCCGCCTTGGCCGCGGTGGCCGGTTCGCTGACGACCGAGGGTGTGTCGCGAGTTGCGCAAAATGGCGCGGATTTTGCAGCGGTCCGACGGTCGGTCTGTCGCGAAGGTCGTGAAGGCACGCTGGACGCGTCGCTGGTGCGACAACTCGCCACCCTGCTTCGCGACGGGCACGACGCTGCTTCGACGAGCCGCCGAGGCGAGATCGCGGAAACTTCCCGAATTAGTTGACTCGGCCGCAGCGAAGCGCGATACTCGCCGTAGATGGGGCGAGCACAGGGATGTGTCGACAGCGCAGGAGCATGTTCTAGATTCGTTGATGACGCGTTTGAGTCGGAGGCACGACGCATGCAACCAGGCAATTGGTCGGACGAATTGCAAGAAGAACTCCAACGAGAATATCGGAACGAAGAATTTAGCGAGGAATTTGGCGGCGAAATTGACGGGGAGTTTACAGCGGACGGGTTGCTGGAGACCGAAGCGGGAGAGAATCACGAATCGGTTGTCGATGCCATTCGGCACGGCGACTGGAGCTTCGAGCCCGATCAGGTCGCTGAGGAAGCATTCGACGACACCCAGGCAATGCCGGGTAGTCGAGAGAAGGTCGACATCATGGCGGAGCGGGTACGCAAGGGGCTGCCGCTTTGGCATTCGGCCGATCGCCGATCTTACGACGATGCCGAGTAGTTTGGCGGAGTCGCCTCCTTGGGTTCCGCGGCGCGCGGGGTAGAATAGACGCGGTGCTTGACCGCACACGCTTTGGCGTCGGCCGAGAAGCTGCCTCAGAGTTCGTCTTCCTGAGCATGCGTATCCCGACGAGTTCACATCGCGTTTTCACTTCCAGCGAGGAGTCCTGATGCCGTCTGTATCCACGAGCGTTCCTCACCAGCTCAGCAAGGCCGAAGCGATGGAGCGAATCAAGAAATTTGGCGTGACGCTGCAGGAAAAATACGAGGGTCAGTTCAAGGACTTTGACGAGTCCTGGAGCGACAATCTGCTGAACTTTGCCTTCAAGACGATGGGCATGGCCTTCAAGGGGACCGTCCAGGTCGAGGAAGACGAGGTCAAGGTGGACGGAAATCTGCCCTTCGCGGCGATGATGTTCAAAGGCCGTATCGAATCGGAAGTCCGCGGGGCCCTCGAGAAGCTGCTCGCCTAGCGCTCGCGGCTGACGTGAACCCTGAGGCCCTCTCGTCGGAAGCGCAGGCCTGTATTCGCGAAGAGCTGGCTCAAGAACTCGTCGACGGTTGCCTCGCTTACCTCGAGTGTGACCCGCTGGGAGAGCAGAGAGTCGGGCCCATCTTGATCGCCGGCGGAATCCGCCCTGGCGTCGCCACGTTCTCCGTCATGCGCCTCGGCCATTTCGAACTGCAGTCCTAGCTGACGTTCTAGATGAGCCAGGAGGGACTCGAGCCGCGCCTCGGCAACACGCAGCGTGATGCGACGCCGCTCGATGTCGGCGACCCGTTGGTCACGCCGGGCCGCCTCCGGCTCTTCCGACGCAGCAGCGTCAGCGCGGCGATCCGGTTCGGTCGCCGGGCGCGCCACGTCATTCGATTCCGCGGCCGCGGGGAATGGAATAAGGCGGTAGCTTCGTGCCGGCTCCTCCCATTGGAACGTCAGGTCGAAACCGCTTGTCACCAGGGTCACCTGTTCGACGAACGAGAGCGGCGGCAGCTCGGTCGCATCCCAGAGATCGTGCGGCAGCACTGCCGAGTCATCCAGGCGAACGTCGTAGGCGGCGTTCACTTCTCGGAGCACATCCGTGGGCGTGGTCAGCCGCGGCCAGGTGAGGGCGCTGCGTCGTCCCAAAAGGCGTCGTTGCGGGGCGGCCAGGTTCGCCACTTCGCGTCGGCGACGGTCGAGAACTTCTGGCAACTGGCGGGCCGTATCACGCGGTCCGAAGTACAGCACCGGTCCAATCCAGGCCTGGCCGAGATCTGCCTCCGCGGCAATCGTCTTCAGCAATTCACCGACCGACAGGTTCGCCGCAGCGATGTCGATTCGCTGGTGCGGATCGACTCTGCGATCGAGAAACACCGCCACGCGAAGTTGTTTGGAGATGCCAACCAGTCCCTCCTTCAGTTCGCGGCGGTTCCAGGTCAGGTGAATGGGGGACTCGAGACGTGTCCGCAAGGCAGGCCCGCGGAGCCAGTCCGTGGCGTCGACCGCGTTCGCGGCCAGACCGCACCAGGCGAACACCGCTACCGCCACAACCGTCGCGGCGCGGAATGGGCGTCGCAATGGCCCATGCGGTCGCGATTCCACACGCGACAAGGCGTGAGTGTTTCGATTTCTTAACATCGCTTCCCCGGGGCGGTGGCGTCGCGGGTGGCCCGATCCTTCCTCTCATTGTCGTCGGCGGGTCAAATTTGGCCAAGCTCGACGCGCACCGATGCGGCCTTCGGTGGCAGCTCTGTGTGGCCCAATTACACTGGAAAATGTGCCGTTCGACTCACCCCGGCGGGAACGTCGTGGGGCCGGAGTCCCGGGGTAATCCGCATGCTGCGGAGGACCTGAGCGGCGGCGAGCGGTAGGGATCCTTGGCGAGGTTGCGGGAAAATGTGGAACGAAGAGCCACGAACCGCGCTCTTAACGCAGTTCTACGAACAGTACCTGGGCGAACAGGATGCAGGTCGCTTCATCCGCCAGGTAGCGGATCGGTACGCCTCCGCGACGCTCGAACGGCTGGTGGCCAGCAATCACCGGGAGACGCGTCGAGCTGCCGTGTTGGCGCTCGGTTTCGTCGGCGCTTACGAGTCGAATCACATTCTCGGTCGTGCCCTCGTCGACAAGGATCGCGGGGTTCGATCGCTGGCCGAGAACAGCATTCGTGCCGTCTGGCGTCGCGCCGGCAACGAGAGTCATCGTCGCGACCTCCAGTCGATCGCGGATCTGGTCGAGCTGCGTCGATATGCCGAAGCGATCGAACGGGCCACCCGGCTTGTCGAGCAGGCTCCCTGGTATGCGGAGGCGTGGAGCCAACGCGCGATCGCCTTCTACCACGTCGAGCGATTCACCGAGTCGATTCGCGATTGTCGACAGGCGTTGGAGATCAATCCCTATCACTTCGGAGCCGCGGCGGGCATGGGGCAATGTCACTTGCGGTTGCACGACCGCAATACGGCGCTCGACTGCTTCCGCAGGGCGTTGCGGTTGAATCCCGGCTTGGAAAACGTGCGGGCACAGGTGATCTACTTGCAGAAGCTCCTCAAGGAAGAGTAGCCGTCAGCGGGGCTTCTACTCGGGCGCGGCGAAGGCCAACGTGGGCCGACCGCAAGAAGTGCGCCCCGCTTGGTCGTGCGACCTGGCATTCGTTACCATGGTCGGCATGATCCGGATTGCCGCGAAGCAACCGCAATTTCAGGCGGGGCAGTTGGTGCGTCATCGACGCTACGGTTACCGCGGAGTCGTGGTCGCCCTCGACGTTCGATGTCGCGCGGACGAGGCCTGGTACCGTCAAAATCGCACCCAGCCCGATCGGAATCAGCCGTGGTACCACGTGCTGGTCGATGGAACCAGCCAGGTGACCTACGCCGCGGAGTCAAGCCTGAAAGCCGATGAAGAGAAGGCCGAAGTGAGCCATCCACTGCTCGATGTTTACTTTGAACCCTTCGACGGAAATCGCTACGTGCGAAACGAGAAGCCCTGGAGTGGCTGGTAGTAAGGCGCCGACCAACGAGGCGGCGACGCTCGGACGGTCGCCAACGGGGCTAGCGAAGAGATCGCCGACTCAGCGGCGCTGGGGCGGGGCCACTTCTGCCTGGCGAACGGCCATCGCGTAGCGGATCTTGTTCCGCTCGAAGCGGTCTCGCGTCTCCTCGCTCGAGAACAGGTAGACCCGCCTCGCCGGCCCGTCACCGTAGACGACCCCCAGATTGAGACTGCCACGCACCCGTTGCCCATGATCGAAGGCCATGACCGGATCCAGACCGGAAATGGCCGGAGCGTAATAGTCGGGGTTACGGAGGAACGCCTGCTGCTGTTCGTAACCGGCAAACAGATAGGTTTCACCGCGATGAACCGCGCCGAATTGAACGTTGCCTTGAACCCACGTAAATTGCCGTGCCAGCTCGACGGGGCACTTGCCGTCCAGTGCGTATTGAGGCGGAGGGCCAACCGGTGGAGCGGGACGCCTCGGCGCGGTCCCGCCAGGCGGAATGCCCGGTGGCGGTCCCGTCGGCGGTTGGTTCACGATGCCGGTGCCGGGCGTCGGCGCAGGATTGGAAGGGGTTGGTTCGGGGGTCGCGGAACCGCCCACGAGCGGATTGCCTGGCGGCTGATAGTCTCCAGTGGTTAGACCGGGTGGTGGCCCTGGAAGCGACAGATCGGGCGCCGGGCGCGGTGGATTCGGTTGTGGGTTGAGACCGGGTCCAGCGACGTCACCCGGTTCCGGTCCGACAGCCGGTGGTGGTCCCGGCGGAACCGCGTCGCGGGGTGGTCCAGGTTGACCCGCCAACGAGAACTTGGGCGCGGGTCCCAGATAGCGGATCGCTTGATCGAGTTGGGCGAGATAGGCTTCCGGGCTCGGGGGACATTGCTGCTTCCCCAGCACGTTGCCTGACGCGTCGAGTAGCACGTCCGTGGGCCACTGCGACACGCCGTACTGTTCCACCAACTGACGATGTTCCTCGGCGTTGATCTTGACCGGCACGAAGTTGGTCGCGATCTGCTGTCCGACTCCAGCCTGGCTGTAGACCAGGTTGTCGAGCCGCTTACAGGGCGCGCACCAGTCAGTGTAGAAGTGCACCAGCACCATGCGATTGGACTGCCGTGCGATCTGGAGCGCCGATTCCACATTGTCGAGCCAGGGAACCTGATCGCCACGCGCGGCCTGTGCGTGGGCAGCCAGGCCCGCGAACAGGCCAACGGCGACGGCAAGACGGTGCGAGATTGGAGATCGAGTCGTCATCGGTGTTTCTAGCGAAGAATCTCTGGACGGACCCTCGTCCCCTCGTCACGGTAGTTTGGACCTTTCCGTTATCGGCGTCCGCCACGATCAGGCGCTGTAAAACTTTGCCAATTGCGCAGATTTTTGTGGCCGTACCGGCCCATGCTGTCAGAGCCATCGCCGGGCCGCAAACGCCAAATGTTGAACGCCACACCCTCCACGCCGGATCACGAACAGAAACGAGCCGGGCGACGATAAGCCAGGTGCGGGAAGTGACGGCGACGCGGGGCGAGACGCACTGCAGCGTTGCCACGAGTGATGGCTGCGCCGGCGGTTCACTGGGGAACTCCCCGCATGGCTCACCCCCGCATTGCTGACCTCGGTCGCTGGCGATCACAAGGTGACACGGATGGGGACGCACACCCCGGGGATGTCGCTCCGCAAACGCCCGGCTCGGACCCCGCGTCACCTGCTCCTTGCGGTCTTCAGAGAGCTTGGCGAAGGCGGTTGGGCGGTTCCGTACCGGTCTGCACGGACGGGTCGTGAGCTTGCCTTACCGGAGTCGGCATAATCGATACGGCAGGACAAAACGGGGGTAAAAATCTGCCTATTTTGGCCAATCGGACCGCGAGTCATCGCTTGACATGGCCGATGAGATGGGTATGATGACGGTATCTTAAGGGTCTGTCGTTCGGGCGAGAACGCGCCAGCAATCGACAGTCGCTTTGGCCCACTGTTTTCGAGTTATCTTTGGGCCGCCCCATGACAACTTCGGGCTTTCAATTTGGGGTCCGTTGGGGAAAACGCATTCCGTTCCGGCTGGGACCTTCGTTAACATTTGGTTAACGACCGATGTGTCTGCCGGCTTCAAATCGGTCGAGCGCGATCGAGTTGGCACGCGCCTGACCGGGATAACATAAAGGCACTCTCCAAGTGCTCTCGCGCGGTGGGACCTCCAGGCCCGTCCAGCGCGGTGCCAACGATACGGCATGGTAATTGGGCAATTTGCCCTTAGGAATCTACTGGATAGCTCTAACCGTTCCGCTGTTGGCGGATTCGACTGTCTGACACGACTTGGCAGGCATTGTGCGCCCGTCGAGATCGCAGTGTCGGTTTTGGGGAGAAGCCCGATCCGTTGAGGCAGTTTGCCTGAACGGTCGTAACGCGTGTCTCTCCGTCCAAGGTGATTTATGGCGAAGAAGAAAAAAGGGCGCTACAACAACAATAACAGTGGCAAGGGCGACCGTTCGCGTGGCGGGCGTCGTCGGGGCGGCGGCCGGCAACACGGCCAGAGGTCCTCTTCGAACGAGCCACGGGATGTCGCTCCCGGCGAAGGCGGTGAGCCAGGCGCCATCGAGCCCGGTGGGGGCGTGTTGGAAATGCACCCCAACGGCTACGGCTTTCTGCGAGATCCCAAGACCAACTACCAGCGAGAACGTAGCGATCCTTTCGTGCCCGGCACGATGATCGACAAGTTTCATCTTCGCGAGGGCGTTTATCTGCAGGGTCAGGTGCAGCAGGGACGTCGTCAGCAGGGTCCTCGCCTGAAGGAGATCGAGACGGTCGACGGCATGAAGCCGGAAGAATACGTCAACGTCAAATCATTCGATGATCTAACTCCCATCAACCCAGAGGAATGGCTTCGGCTCGAAACAGGTCCGCAGCCCCTGACCACCCGCGTGATGGATCTACTCACTCCCTTGGGTAAAGGTCAGCGAGCCTTGATCGTTGCCCCGCCCCGCAGCGGCAAGACGGTGATGCTGCAACACATCTCGCAGGCGATCTCCACCAACCATCCCGACCTGACGCTGGTCGTGTTATTGATCGACGAGCGGCCTGAAGAAGTCACCGACATGAAGCGGGCGGTCCAGGGCGAGGTCGTCGCCAGTAGCCTCGATCGCGATGTGGAAAGTCATGTGCGTCTCTCGCAGCTGGTGGTCGAACGTTGCAAGCGACTGGCCGAAGAGGGCAAGGACGTTTTCCTGCTGATGGACTCGATCACCCGGATGGCGCGGGCGTTCAACAAGTGGGTCGGCAACACCGGCCGCACGATGTCGGGTGGTGTCGACATCAAGGCCCTCGACATTCCCAAGAAGTTGTTTGCCACGGCCCGTGTTTTCGAAGAGGGCGGCTCGCTTACCGTGGTGGCCACGGCCCTGATCGACACCGGCAGCCGCATGGACGAGCTGATTTTCCAGGAGTTCAAGGGCACCGGCAACATGGAATTGGTGCTCGACCGCAAGTTGGCCGATCGTCGTGTCTGGCCGGCCATCGATATCTCTCAGAGTGGTACCCGCCGCGAAGAGAAACTCCTCGACGCGGAAACGCTGCACGCGATCACGATGCTCCGTCGCACGCTCACGACGATGCATCACGTCGACGCGATGGAGCAGCTCACTCAAAAGCTCGGCAAGTTCAAGACGAACCAAGAGTTCATCGAGCTGATCAGCGGCGCGCAGATGGTGGACTAGCGGGTCGGCGCCATCTGCGAACCATCGTCTTTGCACGTCGCGTACCTGGCCCCTCGCGTACGTCGTGTGACGACTCGATCTCGACAGGCTCAGGCCGCAGAACGATGGCGTTGGCGGCCTTCGCCACTCGCTTCAGCGAACGCTCCGCCCTGCTTGAAGCCATGCAGGTGCCGCACCCGATAGGGCGGCTTGCCCTGGCATTCGTGATAGATACGCGCGCTCACCTCGCCGAGCAGGCCCAGCACGAAGAACTGCAGGCCGACGGTCGCGGCAAACACGGTTAACAGCAACAGCGGGTTGCCGGTCATGTCAACGCCGCCGAGCAACTTCATCGCCACGGTCGCCAGGCCCGCCAGGCCCCCCGCCGTGCAGGAGGCGAGACCCAGCCCACCGAACAGCCGCATCGGGCTCACCGCATAGCGGATCATGTACTTCACCGTGATCAGGTCGAGAATCACGCGGAACGTCCGCCAGATGCCGTACTTCGTCGTGCCGAAGCGACGTGGGTGATGACGGCAGACGACTTCCGCACAGCGGGCGCCCTGCCAGTAGGCCAGAATCGGCATGAAGCGGTGCATCTCGCCGTACATCGAAATGTCTTCGGCGATCTCGCGACGCATCACTTTCAGCGTGCAGCCCAGATCGCGAACCGGAAAGCCGGTGACGCGGGCGATCAGCCAGTTGGCGATCTTTGAAGGCAACTTCCGATTGAGCATCGCGTCCTGGCGATACTTCCGCCAGCCATGCACCAGGTCATAGCCTTCGTCGAGCTTCTCGAGCATCATCGGAATGTCGCCCGGCTCGTTCTGCAGATCGCCGTCGATGGTGATGATCACGTCGCCGCTGGCCAGCTCGATTCCGGCCCGCATGGCGGCGGTCTGGCCGAAGTTGCGGCGAAACTCGACGACCCGCACATGGGAGTCGGCCGCGGCGATCTCCACGAGCCGCTCTCGCGAACCATCGGTCGACCCGTCGTCGACGAAGACGATCTCGTATTCGTGTTCGAGGCCTCCGAGCACTTCGCTGACCTGTTCGTGGCACAGCGGAATGTTGTCGAGCTCGTTATAGATGGGAACGATGACGGAGAGTTTCATCGCGTGACGTCCTTGTCCGTGGGGATGAGGGCCGCAACGACCGAGTCGCGGGCTGTCGCTGGTGCTTCGCAGGCTCCGGTGTTCGGGAGCGTGCCGGCTTCCTGGTCGGCGTCTTGCCGGGAAGCGGGGATTCTCGCACACTGTGGGCGATCGTACCTAGACGAATTTGGACCTGCTGGAGAAGTGTTCCGCAGACGCTAGCGGCTGCTGGGTGCCGCCGGTTTCTGCTATATTCGTTCACTCGCCGTCGGGGCGTGCGGACGTCGCTCGGCGGCTCTCGGAGGGTAAGCGAACTGGCTAGCGGCCTCACTGGAAATGAGGTGCCGGGAAACCGGTTGCGGGTTCGAATCCCGTGCCCTCCGCTTCGCGTATGTTCATCGGTTCGCGCGGCGGCACATCGGGGCACAAGATAGGCGTCAATTGACGTTCAATACGATATTTGTGCAGATAACACTGTCGAACGCAGAAACAAGACGGCCACCTTCATTGCCCCAGCATGGAGGCGGGGCTACGCAGTTTCACGGGTCCGCGAATCGATTGTCATCCTGGGACATCAAGGCACTTTGGAGGGAAGCCGTGCTGGAAGGTATCCGGGACCGCCAATCAGGCACCCACTCGAGTACGCGCTGGACACTTTTGATATCTTGTTGTCGCGATGACTCCAGAGCAGCAATATCATTCCCTCGTGGAGAGTGTTCGGCTTATAGCCGCGTCGAAAGAGGAACAGTTATCCGCATTGCCCGATTTTGTATCAGCAACTGACGAGATTGCGGGCTGTTATGGTGATGCATACCTTCTCGTACCACAGCTTGTGCGAGGCGGCCTAATTCGGGTAGAGGCTGTTGAATCGCTGAAGCGACTGGATGATTGGTTTGAAGATATGCCCGTCGATGGTTCAATCGCCAGCGTTGCCTCGCTCGACACCCACGAATTTTGGGAGAGGGCCAGGCAATTGGCAGCAGACGCGCTCTCGAAGCTTGGAGAGGATAAACGACCACCGAACTTGAGCCATATATTTTGGACGCAATAGTTCGAAGTTGCCGTCCTGGCACCATGCGGAAAGACCGTCCTGATGCCATGTAGGAAGCCTCCTCAGGTACGATAGCAAGCGTTGGTTGGTGTAACTCGTACCCGAAAGGAGGCTTGCGATGGCTCGGTTCTTCGTGGGTCTGGACGTGCATTGGAAACAGACGTCTGTTTGCATCTTGGACGGTCACGGCAAGCGTATCAATCGGCAAACGATTCGCGGTCCGTGGTCCGGCATCGTGGAACGACTGAAGCCGCTTTCCGGCAAAGTGTCCGTCTGCTATGAGGCCTCCACCGGATACGGCCGCTTGTACGAGATGCTCTCCGAGGTTGCCCAGCGAGTGGTCGTGGCCCATCCCGGGCATTTGCGGATGATCTTCCGCAGAAGGGCAATTCGATCCTGTTCATCCTGTTGCCTGTTTCGAGTCCGTGCGGGGAGTGCGCGCCACGAAGGGGTCCGGTCCAAGTTTTCGGTCGGTGCCATTTGCAAGCGAGAGAGCCAATCGGCCGAAAATTGGACCCGACCCCAGGCAGCGGGTGGCACCTGCCACTCGCGGGAGTGGGGAAAGAACGTAAGCCCCGCGAGGCCCCAACGTTGCGTGCCCAAACTGCCCGAGACCGCAAAACGCCAAGTCGTGTCGCACGGCGGACTTCGAGTGTTTTACCACTCGGTCCGAAATACGCCGCTGGCGGAAGAAACCACCTGCCGGCCGCGGCGAAACGAGCGGCCAGCGGCGTGCGGCGTTGCCAGGCCGTGTGACCGCTCGAATCACGTCGCCTTGCCCAGGCGTTAACCCTTACCGAGCGCGTACAACCGACACCGGAGCCCCACGATTACGGTACCACTCGTTCGTGTTACGAAAGCCGCGACGCGAGTGCGGCATGTGCCTGCTAGGCAAACCTTGTGGTGTGCACCGATCGTGACGCAGCCACCCACGCCCGTCGCGCCGATTGCGCACGCTTTCCTAGATGGCTGCGCCCCCCTATGACGATGCGTCTGAATGTATTGAATCACGCAGTGATGTCCGTGCTAGCTATCGCTCCGGGCAAAGTGGTTGGTCACGTATTGGCGATCCATCGGACAGCACCAAAGAACCCCCCCCACGATGCCAGTCCGCACGACGACGAGCTTTGCGGTTCCGACCGCCTGGCGGCCACGCTGGGTTGTCGCCCTGTGCGCGCTCGTCCTCGGCACGAGTACCCTCCCCGCGAACGGAGATGACCCGACACCATCTTCTGTTCGCTTCGCGACTTCCGATGCCGGCGGACGGGCAGAGCCGGCTTCGGAAGTCGTTGCGCGCAAGCCTTCAGCAAGAAGGCACAAGAAGAACCAGCGGGAAGCGTCGTCGCCCAGTCTCCGCCTGGTCCCCCCTGCCCGGACGCGTCTGAAGACACCCCCTGAGCCCGCCACCCGCTTGCGACTGACGATCGGCCAATCGTCGCGCTCCGGAAAGAAGGCGGCCATGTCAGCCGACGGCGCCGCGCTGCGAATTGCGACCTCGCAGCGCGGTGCTCGTGGCGACTCGAGCGCGGAGTCAGACACGCAAGAGCATTCCAGCCCTGGGCCTCAACCGTCGGGGCGTGTCTCGGTTACGCTCCGCGAGTCGGCTCCCGCGTCGTACCGTGTCGAAGACGTGACGCCTCGTCGCTACGGTCCGCACACCTTTCGACCTCGATCTCTGTCGGGCGTCGCCGATGTGCTGGCCCGTCCGCCCGCGGCGGTCTTGCCTTCGCTGGCGGGGGTTCCGGTTCCGCAGCCGGAGCAGGTGCGCTCCAGCGTAGCGGTCGCCTCGAAACCGACTCCGAAACGTCGTTCGGTCCTCGTCCAGCGTCCCAAATCCGTTGCCGGCCCTGCCAAGACGGAGGAAGCCCCCGCGACGTCTGCGAAGGCCAAGGCGGCAACGCTTCCGTCGGAGCCGAACACGACCGCGTCGAAGCCCGAGCGCCAAGAGAAAGGCGGAGCGGTCAAACAAGTTCTCCCGGTTCGCCCTGCGGAGGCGAAGAACAAGAGCAAGCCGTCGGAGTCGGCGATGAAGTCGCCCGCGAAGCTAGCCAGGCCACAATCACCTCAGCTGGCGATCAAGCCCGCCGCTGGGCCGCGGCCGGCAGCTCGCGCCACGTCGCCTCGTCCGGTGGTTGCCAAACAGCCGACGGTTGCCCGTGAAGAGGAGCCGCTTCGCATCGTGCTGACGCCGCGGAACTCGGAACCGAAGTTGCGAGAGAAGAACGCACGGAAAGAGCCGCCGGCTGCCCCGACACTCGTGCTGAAGAATCCGCATTTGCCGAGCGAGGTGGTCGAATCGCCGGCAGAGCAGGTTGACCGTGAACCCCAGGTCTCGACTGACAGAGCGGCCAGAGCACCGCGTAATTCAAGCACGAAGCAGACGAGCACGCAGAAGCCAAGCATCGGGACAGGTGCCGCGGGGCCGCGGTCGACGGCGACGCCCACCGTTTCAACGCGCACGACTCTGCCCCAAAGCAGCACGCCGCCAGCCGCCTCCCAACCGGTCCGTGCGCCACACCAACCGCAGGCATCGTCAACGTCCCGCCCCAACCCGTCGCGGGACTCGCTGGCGGGGCAGCGGACTCGCCAGAACCGATCGGTCGATGCGGTACCTTCCGTGACGAAGCCGGCACAAGGCCCGAGTGCCCCCTCGCTACAGCCACGCATGGCGGAATCGCAGCCACGACGTCGTTCGAATCCGCCGGTGGCCACCGAGTCGTCGCCTCCGGCCAAGTCCGCGCACGTCGTTGACACCGAAGCGAAGGCTTTGCGGCCGCCCGAGCCTCGGCGAGAGGCTGGACCGACCGCCAAGGCCGAGGCAAGGACTCAGATCGTCGAGGTACCGGCCCGCCCGCGGCCGTCACGCGCAACGCCCGCAAAGCGTCCCGCGACAGCGACTTCCCCGCGCGAGCATGTGGCGGCAGCGACTCCGAGACGGGCCAAGCCGACTCGGCCGACGGTTTCGACTCCCCGCCCCGCGGCGCCCGAGCTCCGTGTCGTCGACACGAACGCCGCTCCGCCGGAGCGAAGCGCACGCCGTCAGAGCCGGCCTCCGGTCACGCGGACGCCATCGCTGGTCGATCCCCGTATTGGAAGGCCGGTCACCCCGGACCTTTCCCGGCCGGCCGCAACCTACGGCGTGGCCTCGGTCGGCAAGCGAATCAACGAGCGGATCCGCTACGCCGTCGATCTGGCCGAGCGAGGTGCCCTCTACTCGTCGAGGGCGGAGTTCCGCGCCGTGCTCAAGGTCTGTGCTCTCTCGGCAGACGCGCGGGAAGACTCGACGGCATACAGCGAAGCTCTGCGCCAGGCGTTCGCGGCGTTGCAGGAGGCGGATGACTTTGCCCCCAGCCGCGACCGCATCGCGACGCGGGAAGATCTGACAAGCCTGGTGAATACCCACCGCACGCCAATCCTCAAGGACAGCGAGACGGAGCGGCTCTCGCCCATCTATGCCTTGCAGAGCTACTACGCCTTTGCCGAGGAGCGGTTGATCGTCGCTTGCGGTGGCATGTCGGAATCGAGTCAGGCGCTCTATGGGTTGGCGAAACTGCAGGTGTTGATGGCTACCGAGACGACACTGGGCGGCCCCAAGGCGATTGCCTTCTACCGCGCGGCAATCGCCATCGATCCGGAAAACTATCGGGCGGCCAATGAACTGGGTGTTCTCTTGGCACGTTACGGTCAGTATTACGAAGCGGTCGAGGCACTAAGTCATTGTTTGAACATCTCGCCGCAGCCCGAAACGTGGCGGAGTCTCGCCAAGGTCTATCGGCATCTCGGCGACGACGACTCCGCGGCCTACGCGACCGAGCGGCACCGGTTGGCCCTTCGCGCTCGAAAGAGCGGAAAGTTGCAACCGCCCAAGCCGGCGACCGAGTGGGTCGACCCCGTCGTGTTCACCGGCAAGGCTCCCAGTGCCGATCCGGCGCGTTCACTTCGTGCGGATGCCCCGGCCGAGGAACCGGCTGTGGCGTCTCGCCCCGTCGCAACAACGCAGGCGGGCGGGACGTCTGGGCCGCACGCGAAGGTCAACAGACCCCCTGCCAAGTCGCGCCGGGCGACGGCCGCAGACTACGAAAGAAACCGTAGCCCCGCGGCCCTGATTCGGTCTGCCTGGGGCGACCTGAGTCGGATCTTCCAGCCCCACGAGCGTCAGTAGGCGACGGCGGCTGTCAAGTCTGGGTGAGAAATCAAGATACGAGTCTGAACTATGAACCAGCAAGCGAACCGATCGCAGACCATCCATTCCGTGCTCGCGTTGCTGGTCGTCGCCGCGACGACCTGGTCTGCGACCGAGGACGTGTCCGCCCAGTCGTCAGGTCGGCAGCGGGTTGCGACGGGAGCCGATCGAAACCGAATCGCGTTGCGATTTGCGGATCGGGAGGCCCTCGATCCGAATACGTCGTCCCGCGGGAGCGAACTCGGGGAATTCGAAGTGGTCGAGCCGGGCCATCCTCTGCCCGGAGTCGTGGTGGGCGGACGACCGGTGGGTCATGGATCGAAGCACCGCGCGCCCAAATGCGATCCCGCCGACATCTGTCCGCCGGTTCCGAACACCTTCTATGGCGTTCATTGCGACACTTGCGGACCGCATTGCAAGACCCCCAAGTGGTCGGACGCAGCCCCGATTCCCTGGGAAATCTTTGCCCAGGGAGAGTACGTCGGCCCGGCGCGGGATCAGCATGTGCCTGAGTATCGGGTGCGAGTCGACGACACCCTCGACTTCGTCTATCTGCTTGACCGCGACAAGACGGCGCAAACCTACCGCTTGGGCGTCGGCGACAAAATTCGAGTCGAGTTTCTCGACGAGGACCAGGCCAAGTTGTTCAACCGGCCCCCGCTCGACAACGCCTATGCCGAAACGACGGCGATCGAAATTCAGCCGGACGGCACCGTTTCTCTGCTGCAAGTCGGTCAGGTTCCCGCCGCGGGCTATACCGTGGAAGAATTCAGCCGCGAGATCGAAGAGCGGTATACCGAGGCGGGTCTGCGAGATCCCAGCGTGACCGTGACCCCCATGCGGATCAATACGCCCTTGCAGGACATCATTGATTCGGTCGACCGTCGCTTTGGGACGGGCGGCCAGGGGCTTAGCGTGCGGGTGACGCCCGAGGGATCGGTGCAGCTGCCGGGAATCGACTCCGTATTTGTCCAGGGGCTGACGCTGTCGGAGTTGCGGCGCGAAGTCGAGCAGCGCTACCTGGACCGCTACGGGAACGGTCTCGAAGTGACTCCGGTGTTGTCGGCGCGGGCGCCCCGGTTCATCTTCGTGTTGGGCGAGGTGGCGACCCCAGGTCGCTTCGAGCTTGAGGGACCGACGACGGCAATGCAGGCGGTCGCCTTGGCGGGCAGCTGGAACGTCGGCGCCTATCTGCGGCACGTGGTGGTGT
Organism: Planctomycetota bacterium; assembly: GCA_003389215.1. Lineage (GTDB taxonomy): Bacteria > Planctomycetota > Planctomycetia > Pirellulales > UBA7805 > MB-PLM-2. Next base: position 156,547 of record QQVP01000037.1, read on the forward strand.
TTCGACGCGACGAAAACTGGCGCCTGATGGCGATGCGGCTCGATCTGCAGAAGGCCCTGTTCGGCAACGAACCGTGTCCCGCCGATGAGATCTGGCTACGGGACAACGACATCGTGCTGGTGCCGAAGAGCCCCATTCTGTTGGCCGACGATGCGATCGAACTGATCTTCACACGCGGCATTTACGGCGTCGTGCCGACGCAGTACAGCTTGACCTTTGGGAACCTGGATTCGTTCTAGCAGACGCGCTGGGAGCTCAGAACGAAGGGAAGCGTCGCCGGAGCGAGACCGCGCCGGGGCACGTTACTCGAGCGATTCCCAGAGAATTCCCTCGCCGCGTCCGTCGCCCATGAAGCGAATGCGTTTGGCCTTTTGGTGGCGGTTGAGGCTCTTGATCGTGTCGTGCAGGCGACGTTTCGGATCGATGTCCGACACCGGCGGCAACGGATCGTCGACACGCGTCGGCCAGCCTTCTTCTTCAAACGCCTGCAAGACCGTCTCCTGATTCGGCGAGGGCAGGCGGAACTGCTTGATGAGGGCGCCCATCAGGCGCAACTCGCGGCGGTCCTGATCCCAAAACGGGACTGCTTCGTCGTCGAGTACGGCAACATCTTCCGTCAGGCCGCGCGGGCCGAACGCCGCATAGGACGGGCTGTTGGTCTCGGTACTCGCGACATTGGCCTTCAGGCCGTCCAACTGCGTCGCCAACTGTACGCCGGACGCCGTGAGCACGAAGCAGGATCGTTGCGTGAAACCGAGTCCCGGATAGGTTCGAAAAACGCGTCGTCCTTCGCTACTGGCAGGCAATTCCTCGCCGTGATCGACGTGCCCGTTGCATGCGAGCCAGCGCAGGTCGTTGATGGATACGCCTGCCGCGGCAAGGTTGGGAAGTTCCAAGGCAAATTCCCAAACGTCGCGGTGCAACGATTCGGCGTAGTTATGCGCTTGACTGAGAAGTTGTAAAGCCGCGGGGATCGTCTGCGGAATGATGGCAGACGTTGCCTCTGGGCCCGTTAGATTCTCGGCAGTAATGCTCGTCGGGCATGCCGTACGCTGGGCGCCCGTCACTAAGTGACTCATCGTCGATCTTCTCCCTCTCGGTGCCAATCAGTCGGCGGTGCAGATTCTTCAGTGAGTTAGCGAGTGGAATCCAGATCTCGAATAGCCCAAAAAGCAGATAGTTCCTTCGCGAAAGAGTCTCCTACTCACGAATTCCGTTGCCCTTCATCTCTACTGGCCGTTCGTCGCATAAATCCCTACCCGTGCGATGTTAGTTAATGTCTTGGTTATGTGTCAACAGGGTAATTTGCGTTAAATGAGATATCTAATGTGGACTCTGTGGACTTTTCGAATGCGAATGATCCGTCGCAAATCCTACGAAAAACCCTCCTAAACACGGCGGGAACTCTTGTCAATCCTCTTTGCCGCGTACATCCGACGGTCCGCGAATGCGATCATGTCATGCATTGCCGAGCTTTCCTTACCACCGCATTCCTGCAAGTCGTGTGCCAACCCAAAGCTTGCCGAGATTATCAGGTTGACGTCGCCGCACTCCAAGCAACTGCCTAAGGATGACTCGATCCGTGCCGCAATTGCGCGCAGCGTTTCTTCGTCACGGAACTGCCGAATCAGGACGACGAACTCGTCTCCTCCGAAGCGAGCGACGAAATCCTCCTTGCGTATCTCCTTTTGGAACCGACGGGCAACGACGCGTAGCACGTTATCGCCGACCACGTGGCCATAGCGTTCATTTACCTCGCGGAAGTTATCCAAATCAATGAACAGTAAGGCAAATCTCTCTTTCGTACGCCGGGATCTCCGCAGAGTTGTCTCGAATTGCTCGACGAACGCCCTGCGGTCGGGCAATCCGGTGAGCGGATCGCGGAACTTCGGAGTCCGGGACAGCGCATCGGCACGGTGACGATCCGAAACGTCCCGTACCGAGACCAGCACGCGATCCCCTTCCTGACTCGCATCAATGGCGAGTTCGACCGGAAACGAACGGCAGCGACCGTCCAGCTGGTTCGCGGAGAGGAACGTTGCCCGGCTTTTCTGCGGTGCATCGGTGACGGAACGAACAAGCGGACCGCGGTCCGCAGGTGAAAACAGGTCCGGCAGCCACATGCCTCGGAGTTTCTCGGCGTCCATTCCCACCACGTCACGCGCTGCCCGGTTGGACGCGAGAACGCGGAGCGAACTTCCGTCGACCACGTAAACGCTCTCATCCACGAGGTTTAGGGCCTGAGCCAGCAGCCCATCGCTGATCCCGCCAGCGTGTCGACTCTCGACGGCGATCCGACCGGCCGTCCCCGTCGTGGTTTGCGGTCCCACGGAGGTAGAGATTTGGATGTCGATCGCGCGGTCCATGTCTTCAGCTATGCCCATAACCCTCCAGCAGAGTCTCAAAAGAGCCTGCAAACGCCCGGCCCGCAATGGGTGCTAGGGGGGGGCTTTGGGGCGCGGCGGCCGGAATCACGAAGCTGTGACCGGTTCCGCACCCGAATCTGCGCGGGGCGCGCGGTTCCGTCCCCACCGCAGTCACGCATCAGGGCGGCCCGACTTCCACCGCGACCCTCTGCGATTCTGAAAACGGCTCCATCGGACTATGAGCAACTAGCTCGTAAGAGGTGCCGGAATCGCGACATGCGCCGGTCGACTCGTCGCCCGCAAACCAACACGGCGGCCATCGAGCGACGGACTCGAGATATCCCCTAGTGCATCCCCAACCCGCCTGTTGAGGGCCAATATTGCCGGACGTCTAATGGGATCGACCTTGCTGGCCAGCGGATTCCAGAAAGCTATGACCGAAAAACAACTGCGCCCCTCGGCAACCATTGAGCCCTTCGATGTCGTGCAGGCTTACTACCGACATCGTGGTCGGGTAATTCTCTTCGTCGCGCTCGTTGCTTTGTTGACCGGGCTGGCCATCGCCTTTCTGCCCAAGGTCTACGTCTCGGAGTCGAAGCTCTTCGTGCGGATTGGGCGCGAGAGCGTCGGGCTTGACCCGACGGCCACCACGGGCAAGACGATGAGCATTCAGACCGACCGCGAGGTCGAGGTCCAGTCGGTGCTCGAGCTGCTCGGCAGTCGAGCGCTAAAGGGCTTGGTAATTGACGAAATTGGCGCCGAGCGACTATTGGAAGACCCGGACCCGAACTGGCTGACTGGTCTTCTCGACAAGGCTGGTAGCTGGAAGAACCGAGTCGTCGTATCGCTCTTCGGCGAAGGCGACCTGTCCGCGGACGAAAAGCGGCGGGAGGCGGCTTACAGCCTGCTCGAGAAAAACGTTCGCGTCTGGGCGAAGAAGAACTCGACGGTGATCTCCATCAGCGCGAGGGCGCGTTCGCCACACCTGGCCCAAGAAATCGCCGCGACGGTGGTCGATTGCTACCAAGCGGAGCATGCCCGCATTCACCGAACCGCCGGGTCAGAGGTCTTCTTTGAGGAGCAGACGGCGAGAGTCGCCAGGGAGTTGGACGAGGCCGAGGCCGAACTACGCGACACGAAGAACCGGAACTCTCTGGTGTCGATCGAGGGTCACCTCGCGCTGTTGGAGGCGCAGAAAGCCGACATCGAGCAGGCCCGTCTGGAGGCGGGCCGCGAGTTGGCCGAAGCGGAGTCCGCGGTGAGCGTGCTACGAGCGTCCCTCGAAGCGACGCCCGAGACGGTCCTGGCCGAGCGTGAAGAGCGACCGAGCGAAGCCGCCGATGCCATGCGGGAACAACTCCACACGTTGGAGATGCGGGAGCAGGAACTTCTCTCGAAGTTCCGGCCCGACTACCCGCTGGTGCGGGCCGTCAGCGCACAGCTCGCCGAAGTTCGCAAGATCCAAGATCGCGTGGACAAGTTCCGAAGTGAGCCGACCTATTCCGCAAACCCCAATCGACAGAAGATCGAGTTGGACTTTGTGGAGGCGAACACGCGACTTGCCTCACTCAGGGCACTCGATGAGTCGCTCGACGAGCAGTATGCCGCCATCGTTGGGCGTCTGGAAGCCTTCAACGACCAGTCGATTCACATTGAGTCTCTCGAGCGACAGTCGAAGCAGCTTAGCGAGAGTTATGAGGCCTACCTGGCCAACCTGGAGCAAGCGCGGATCGACCGTGCCTTGCAGCGCGAGCAGATCACGAACGTCAACGTGGCGCAACCGGCCACGATCAAATATCGACCAGATAGTCCTCGGCCGGTGGTCCTGCTGGCCCTCGGAATTCTGATTTCGGCCGCGGGCAGCTTCGGGATCGTGGTCGGATCCGAACGGCTCAATCGACGCTTGCGTTCTGCCGAGGAAGTCGAAGCAGGCCTGTCGTTGCCGGTGATCATGACCCTGCCTCGCCGCACGCGCCGCGTCGCCGGGGAAGCGGTTCTCGTCGACTGATTCGCACCCCCTCGACATGTCTCTCTAGGGAAGAGTGAAGACTTATGATTCGGGCAACCAAGACCGCCTCACCCAACGGCAAATCGACCACCCAAGCGGACGCCCACTACCAGGCGCTTGTTCGTCGTCTTGAACGGACCTTTGGCGGTAGCGATGTGAACGGTGGGGACGGCTCCCAGCGAAACGCGGTTGGCGCCATCGGAATTACCAGTAGCCGCCGGGGCGAGGGAGTCTCTACCGTGGCGGCGAATCTCGCTTTGGCCGCCGCGGAAATGAGCTTCGGTCCGGTCTTGCTGATCGACGCCAACCTGCACCACCCCAGCATCGCCCGCATGTTTCGCTTGGAGGACCCGGGGGGCGCTGGAGGTCGCGGTAGTCGAGGTTTCGTCGACGCGCTTGGCGGCGACGAGATCGCGGACCTGGTCGAGCCAACCACCGTCGACAATCTCTCGGTCATGCTGCTGGGCGGCGAAGGGAACGCGCTTTCGCTCCTCAACGAGCGGCTCACGATTCAGCGCACGATTGATGAACTGCGGACTGAATACGACTGGATCATCTTCGATCTCCCTCCCGCCACCGAGCTGAGCGAATGTTTCGCCCTCTCGGGCCAGTTGGACAGTGTCATTATGGTCGTTCAGGCGGACGGCCCATCACGCGAGTCCGTGCAAAGAGCGTGCCGCGAGCTGGAGATCGCCGGCGCCAACGTGTTGGGCGCGGTGCTCAACAAGATGAAGTAGGCCGAACGAGTAGACGAGTCAGACATTTGCGCAGATCACGCGCGCGGCTTCGAGCCGGTTTGTCGGGCAAGGCAGACGAACAATTGGGCCGATGATGGCAGGCTTTCTCAAGATATTCTTTTCGTCCGCCGGTGGTTCGCGCGCCAGCGCCCGCCCGGCGACGCGCTTTCGCGCGATCATCGAACGCGAACGATCGAGGGCCGATCGTTCGAATACGACGCTGTCGTTATTGGCGATTGCGCCCACGGGTGAGACGCCGAATGAAACGGTGTTGAATCGACTTGCCGATTTCCTCGCGGACCGTCTTCGCGTCACCGATGATTTCGGCCTGCTCGACGACAACCGCATGGGCGTCGTCCTGCCCGACACGAGCTCCGCGGGCGCCTGGAAGGTGGCGGACGACGTTTGCGACCACATGGAAGCCGGCGAGACGCCTGTTCGCTGCGAGGTCTTCGCCCACCCAACTCGCTTGCCGGACGAGCTCGACGAGGACGATCGTCACAGTCGGAATGGGCACGAGGACGCGACAACCAACGGCAATGGACGTGGCAACGGGGCTCCAGACGCAGATTATCGGCATCGCGGCCGCCCTGCCCGGCCGATGGCCGAAATCCTCTGTCAGGGTCTCCCTTGGTGGAAACGGAGCCTGGATGTTCTGGTCTCCCTTCCCCTTCTCATTCTGCTTTCGCCGCTGTTCCTGGCGATTGCCATCGTGGTCAAGCTGACGTCGCGAGGGCCCATCTTTTTCGCGCAGCAGCGCTGTGGACTCGGGGGGCGGACCTTTTTGCTTTACAAGTTCCGTTCCATGGTAAGCGACGCCGAGGCCAAACGGGCCGAACTGGAAGACCGGAACGAAGTCAGCGGCCCCGTCTTCAAGATCAAGAGAGATCCGCGAATCACGACGATTGGGCACTGGCTGCGACGTTCGAGTCTCGATGAGTTGCCGCAGCTCTGGAACGTACTGCGCGGCGATATGTCGCTGGTAGGCCCCAGGCCGCCGATTCCTTCCGAAACGTTGGAATACGATCGTTGGCATCGACGTCGTCTGGAAATCTCACCCGGAATCACTTGCATTTGGCAAGTCTCCGGACGATCCAACGTGCCCTTTACGGAGTGGATGCGAATGGACATCCGCTACGCTCAGAGCGTCTCGCTCAAGCAGGATCTTTCCATCCTGATGCTCACCGCCCCCGCCGTGCTCACCGGCAAAGGTGCCAACTAGGCGAAGCTTCTGGCTCGACGCGCGCCAAGAATCACTGCGATGTCAAACGACAGTCTCGCCGATACCGCTCGCACCGGACTCCTGGTCTCGCCAGCGGAATGGGCACATCGAATCGGTCGTCGTCTGGTCAGTCGAACGGGTGTCAAAGGCGCGCTTTCGCTGGTTGACCAAGCGCTTGTGAGCGCCGCGAACTTCCTGGCATCGATCTTCGTGGGACGCTTCGGCGGGCCGGCGGAACTGGGCCTCTATTTCCAGGGATTCACAGTCATCGCGGTGTTGCTCACAGCCCAGATCGCGCTGATTGCGGTTCCCTACACGATCTACTCACCCCGCAAGCAGGGCGGCAAGGACAAGACCTTCGCCGGAAGCGCGCTGGCGCATCAGTTGATGCTGTCCTTGGCGGTGGTTGCACTCCTCTTGCTGGCGGCCCTGGTGCTCTGGGGCACGCTCGACAAACCGGCGCTGGCCGCGGTCACGGCAATCGTGGCCGTCGGTGCTCCCTTCGTGCTGATGCGCGAATTCGCGCGGCGATTCTGTTTCGCCCACATGGAAATCGGTCGCGGTCTGCTGCTCGATCTGGTCACGGTTACGGGACAATTGGCCGCGTTCGTATGGCTCAGTTGGAACGGCCAGTTGACCGCGGTCACGGCCTTGGCAGTTCTTGCCGCGGCCTGTGCGATCTCGGGGCTTGGTTGGCTCTTTGTGTGCCGACGCGAGTTCCACCTCGTCTGGAAGCAGGCACTTGCCGATCTGGCCCATAACTTTTCCCTGGCGATGTGGGTCTTCCTCTCGGACTTTGGAGCTGCCCTGATCGCGCTTTCTGGCGGAGTCCTGACGATCTTTCTGCTCGGCGAGCGCGAAGCGGGAATCTATGCCGCCTGTTGGACCGTTTCCCAGGCAGTGAATCCGCTCCTCTTCGGTACCTTCAATCTGCTCTCTCCCACCGCGGCGCGGGCCTATGCCAACGGCGGCAAGCCGGAGGTCCGTCGCGTGATGTTCACGGTGACCCCCTTCATCGTGGCCCTCCTGCTCGGCTGGTGTATCTTCCTGCTGTTGTTCGGCGAGTTGATCATTCAGGCGCTCTATGGCGATGATTTTCTGAGTACGACGTGGGTGGTGACGTGGCTGGCCGCGTCCGTGTTGATGCGGGCGCTGGGCGTCATCGCGGGCCAAGGTCTTCAAACGATCGATCGACCGCGGTTCGGATTCTATTCCAATGTTCTGGCGCTCTGCGGACTGGCCTTGTCGGTTCCGCTGCTCATCCCCACCTGGGGTGTGACGGGGGCGGCGATGTGCATCTGCGCGGCCGAGGCAACCATCTTCGTAACGCGCATGTTGGCGTTTTTGTCTCTTAGTCGCGCCCCTGCCCCGTGCGAGGTGCCGACATGATTTCCCAGGCAGATCGATTGCGCGGGTCGTGGGTCGACGGCATCATCTTCTTGTTCGTCATCGGCTACCTGACCATGGGGCGGAGCTTCGCCTACATTGGCTGGGCGCCGGTGTTTATCGGCGAAGTAGGACTGGGCAGCATTCTCATTGCCCGCTACAGCGCCCTGATCGGCACCTGGCTGACGGCCCTTACCCGACCCACGCCTCTGAGCGCCGCTGCCTGGATGACCTTTGCCTGGGCGTTCTACGGAGCCCTCACCGCCTGGCGCGGTTACGCCGCAGGGCATGACCTGATGGTCATTCTCAAATTGGCGGTCCTGCACACGTACCCGTTCTTCTTGTTTGTCGGCGTGTGGGTGGGAGTGCGCCGCCCCAACTTTCTCGCGACCGCCATGTCCTGGTTGGCTTGGATCGTCGGGATCTATGGGGTCGTCTACTGCTTCGTGCTTCAACCTGCCAATCTTGGTCAGGTGTCCGCCTCGGCCGAGGTCACCCTTTGGGGTCAGCCATATGGCCCGGCCGTGGCCCTGCTGGGCATGCTTTGCTTCGAACCGCGGTTGCGCCCGATGTGGTTGCCGCTGACGATGAATTCACTAGCCCTCTTGGCGCTCCAGGTCCGTGCTTCCTGGTTTGGTCTCATGTGCGCGATCGGGCTTTGGGCAGTTCTGAAAGGCCAGGTCACTCGAGTCTTTGCCCTGGCCCTGGTGGTGGCCGGACTGCTGGCCGTCGGTATCGCCACAGATTTGAGCGTTCCCACACCCGGACGTCGCGGTGGAGAGCTCTCCGCCAAGGCGGTCGTTGCCCAGGTCGTCGCCCCCGTCTCGAGCTCGTTGGCGGATGAATTGACCGGTGGCCAGCACAGCAAGGAAGTGTACGCCGGCACGGTGAACTTTCGCTTCATGTTCTGGGAGGCGCTCTGGCACAACGTGCACAGCCGGGTGTCCTGGACCCTGTTTGGAACGGGCTACGGCTATCCGATCTGGGACCTCGGTCCAACCATGCCGAAGGAGGCGCCGGAGCTGCGCTCCCCGCACAACGTCTTCATGAACTGTCTGTCGTACGGAGGCTGGTGTGGCGTGTTGTTGTTCTACCTGTTCCAGGCAACGCTCGTCGCCGTGTTGTGGCGGGTCTATCGACAGACCGGCCAGGTGTTCGGACTCTGCTACATCGCGATGATCAACGTCTGGGCACTCTTCGATCCACTTTTGGGTTCGCCGATGGGTGCCATCCCGTATTACTGCCTGCTCGGTTTGGCCATGGCCCCCGCGCTGAGCCACGCTCGCGAACACGACGAAACTCGCGAACACGACACGATTGATGAAGGGAATACCGAGGACTGATGAGCACCGTATCTCGAAATCCGCCGACCACGGAACCAGACGCCCCTGCATCGCATTTCGGAAACGGTGACATCGCCGAACGCGACCTTGGCCACAACTCGGTGACGTGGCCCGAGAAACGCGATCTGTTCGGCGTCCTGGTCACACCGACGACCTATGAGGAGGCGACCCGAACGATTGTCGCCGCCGGTCGCCGCCGCGAGTCGTCGGTCGTCTCGTGCCACGCCGTGCATGCGATCGTGACGTTTGGCAGCGACGAGTCGCTGCGTTCCAAGGCCAACACCTTCGAGATGATCACGCCCGACGGGCAGCCGGTTCGCTGGGCTCTCAACTCGCTCTACAAGACCGAGCTGCCCGATCGCGTCTGTGGTCCCGAATTGACTCTGCGTGTCTGCGAGGCCGCCGCACAAGAAGGCGTCTCGATTTACCTCTACGGGGGCAGCCCGGAGGTCGTGGCCCAACTCGCGAAGAATCTCGAGGCGAAGTACGCGGGGCTCAAGATTGCCGGGTATGAATCGCCGCCCTTCCGGCCCCTCACCGAGGAGGAGGACGCGGCGGTGATCGAGCGAATCAACGCCAGTGGTGCGGGCCTCGTCTTTATCGGTCTCGGTTGTCCGAAGCAGGACCTCTTTGCCTTCGACCATCGCGACCGAATTCAGGCGGTGCAGCTCTGTGTCGGTGCGGCGTTCGACTTTCACGCCGGCGTCACGAGCCTGGCCCCGGCCTGGATGCAGCGTAGCGGCCTGGAGTGGTTCTACCGCCTGATGCAGGAACCGAAACGACTTGCGAGGCGGTACTTCACTACCAACACGATCTACTTGAGTCGCTGGGCACGAGCCCTCCTGTTCGGTCAACCCAGGAGGACCATCCCATGACCCCTACGAGTGCCGTGAAGAATCGGCCCGCGAAGCAACACCGGTTAGCGTACGTCGTGAGTTAGCGCACATCGAGCACCAACTCCAAATACAATCGAAGCCCAGTGAGAAAGAACATAAACATGAGGGAAAAAACTATGAACCAAGAACTCATCCTTGTTGCCGGCGGTGGAGGCTTCATCGGCGGACATCTCGTCTCGAAGCTCCGTCAGGAGGGACATACCAAGATTCGATCCGTCGACATCAAGCCGATGGACGAGTGGTACCAGGTGTTCGACGACGTCGAGAACGTCGTGGCCGACCTCCGCGACGCCCACGCCTGTCGAGCCGCCTGTGAAGATGCCGCCGTTGTTTACAATCTGGCCGCCGATATGGGCGGCATGGGATTCATCGAGAACAACAAAGCGGCCTGCATGATCTCGGTGCTCATCAACACGCACCTGCTGCAGGCGGCCGCGGACGCCGACGTAGCGCGGTTCTTCTACGCCAGTAGCGCCTGTGTCTACAACGCCGACAAGCAACGAGACGCCCAGGTCATTCCTCTGAAGGAAGAAGACGCGTATCCCGCGATGCCCGAGGACGGCTACGGTTGGGAAAAGCTGTTCAGCGAGCGGATGTGCCGCCACTTCCGGGAAGACTTCGGCTTGGCAACCCGCGTAGCCCGGTTTCACAACGTTTATGGTCCCTTCGGGACCTGGGATGGTGGCCGCGAGAAGGCGCCGGCGGCGATCTGTCGCAAGGTCATCGAGGCCAAGACCAGCGGGAACCTGGAAATCGAGATCTGGGGCGACGGCAAGCAAACCCGTAGCTTCATGTACATCGACGATTGCCTAGAGGGGATCGACAAGATCACGCACAGCGAAGACCTGCTCGAACCGATCAATCTTGGCTCCTCGGAACTGGTCACCATCAACGGCCTGGTCGACATCGTCGAGGACATCGCCGGTGTGCAGCTGAAGCGGAACTACAAGCTCGATGCCCCCAAGGGCGTCAACGGTCGAAACAGCGACAACACCAAGATTCAGTCGTACTTGGGATGGGAACCGTCGATCCGCCTGCGGGATGGTATGGAGCGTACCTACCGCTGGATCTATGACGAGTTCCTCGCCCGCGAGCGTGCGGGTGCGGCCGTCTAGAGCGTGTCTAGGTTAGGTGTAGCGTCATTGGCGTAGGCGAGGCAAGTTTGGCCACCAGACCGAAGCAGGCGAATTCAGGAGATTCGTCGATGCAGGTCGACGTAGTCAAGCACAGCCGCAGCTAGCCAAGACGCTAGAGATAAACGAGACGCGCTCTAAGGGCATGTTTCGCCGCGGGCCGTGAACACGCCAGCGTGACTCTTAGCGCGCTGTGAAGAAACGATTGGCCCAATTGGAGCGAATCAGCCAGCGCACGACGCGGTGCGAGAAGAAGCCCCGCAGTGTGTAGAACTCGCGAAAGTGGTCCCAATCGCGTTCGTCGGCTTGTCCCGTCTTCTGAAACAGGATCAGGTTCCGCTCCGTTTTGCGGATCCGGGTGTAGTCGCGACGATTTCGCCGGATGAAGGACGCGACCATTTGGGTGCTTCGCATCCAGGCATCGTGAAAGAGCACATAGCCGCCTGGACGCAGTAGCTGGTCGACGTAGTAGAAATCAAGGAATACCTGGTCGAAGCGGTGCCCTGCATCGATGAAGGCGAAGTCGAATCGGCGCCCCTGTTGATCCAGATTCGGGAGCGCGTGATGAGAGTACTCTGGAACAAACTCGAGTCGCTCGTGAAAGCCGACGGCTTCGACATTCTTGAGTCCCTGGTTCTGATACTCGCACTCTTGAAAAGCGTCGATACAGGTGTGGGTGCCTTGACCCGCCGCGTGCCCCGCCATGATGCAGATCGCTGAGTAGGCGAAGGCCAGCCCGATTTCTAGCGTCTCGCGGAGCTGGTGTTGCTCGACCCAATGGAACATGAACTCGCCTTCGGCGGCGCTGACCGAATGGAATCTTCGCTCCGCGGGAATGTGGATCTGCTCGAGCAACGCATGAAGTTTCGCCGCGGCCATGGACAGCCTCCAGCTTACTAACGGTCAAACCCCGCGATGAATCTCTCGCTCAACACAGGCGGCCATCAAGTTCGTGTTTGGCTCTGGCGTGGCTCGCCAGGATCGGTGAAGTTCTGTCTTGCCTCCTGGCGGATGAACTCCAAGAGCTTGGTTGAACCAGGAGAGTCTGGCGGAAAACGACGGGGCGCGTCGGCTGAACTTCACCACTCTGCGAGTCTAGAAATGAAGGCCAGGCAATTGAAGAGATGCGGTAGCCGCTGCTGCAATGATGCTCGGAACTTGGCGAGGCTGGAAAGGTGGGTGAGGTGTTTTGGGTGGGTGGTCGAGTTCGGCTGGTATGATTTTGGGGATATCCAAATAAAGGGTGTCAGACCCCGTTTGGGTCGGGCGGGCCAGGTCGTGAAGACAGGCCATAGAGGCTCGCGCATACAAAGACCGGGGCTTGGCAAGATCTGATGTGTCAAGAAGTACGAGGGTAGCCCACCAACGCGGATCGTGTCCGGGCCGTTTGATGATGGCCGAAGGCGATTCGAGCAGTAGGGGGTCAGACCCCAATAACTAGAGGCCCAGATCTTCCAGGATCGCCCCCAACGCGTCCCCAGTTGTCCCATCACTCGACGTGGGATCGTCCTCCTCTTCACCAATTTCCTCGAAGGCCTCGTCAATCAGGCCAGCGGCCTGAGGGCTGACGCCGGCATTGGGAGTGGCGGGCGAAGGGACGAGCCCAGCCGAGGTCTCGGTCAGCCCGCCGGCGGATAGGGAAACGAACTGCAGGGAATTGAGTTCCGGTTCCGCAGCGGGGTCGAAGCTCGCAGCCGGTCCGAGTCCGCTGCCGCCCGAGGTCGCGGGGGCGGGCGCCAACGGCGAGAAGCCAAACATCACAAAGGCGACTTCCTCCTGGGTGTGATTGCGCTCGGCGTCGTTGAGCGTATCTTCGTCGACCGAGACTTTAATCGACGTCGAGTCAAAGGGGTCGTCGCCGTTCAAGATGGCCCAGGATCCGTCCGGGCCCCACATGCCTGCCTGAGACAACACCGCCGCCGTCGGATTGGCGGGGCCGGTCAGGCTGTAGTTGCTTGCCGGCTCCTGCGTCACGCCCTGAACCACCTGCGGTCCTACGTCCGCGGTGAACTCGAGGTTGCCAATCGAGCCGCTGCCCGCCTCGAAGACGACGTAGCCAATCGTCTCATCCGCTCGGACGATGTTGGGGTCTTCCCCCACGAATTTGCCCGTCGTTAAGGTCGTGGACGTGGGGCCTTCGAAGCGGGACGACCCAGCCGCCCAGAAGGCCGTAAACTCGGTATTGTTGTAGGTCATCACCTGACCGAGTACGACGGGGCTGGTGTAGTTATTGCTATAGCTCTGTTCTTCTCCCTCGTAGTTGCCGAGCCAGTTGAAGAACAGGTTGCCCTTGTAGTCCGTCACCGTCGAATTGTATTTGACAGCTTCCATCTTCACGCCGTCGGTGCCAAGCGTGTAGACGCCCTCCTCAACCACGAAGAAGTAGACGTCTGCGGCCGTGGCGTCGGTCAATCCGTCGGCACGCTGCACCATCACCTCGAAGCTGCTGCCGGTGGCGTTCTGGACACGGGTGATCAGCGGCGGCGAATTCTCGTCGTAATTCGGGGTCGCGACGACCACCATCGACGTGTACGTGTTGGCCAGGTTCACAGTGGTCCAGCCGGTGCTGCTGACATTCGCCACGAGGCCGTTCTCCAACGCGATCGAGCTGGGTGTCGTCACGGGAGTCACGTTCACCGTGAGCGTGTCCTCGACGAATAGCCCGTCGCTGTCGGTGGCTCGCACGACAATCGCCGCGCTACCGGTCTGACCCGGCAAGAAGTCAACCGTCAAAGTCGCGTCGAAGAGCGAGGCGCCGACCAGGGTCGGATTGCTGTTGCTCTCAATCGAGTAGGTCAGATCCGAGCCGTCAACAAGGTCGCTGAACACGGTGGTTAGATCAAATGTCGCGTCCGGTGCGTCCTGCACGAAGGTCGACGCCCCCAGCGGATTGACGACAAAGGGAAGATCACTGGCCGAGGCGACTTGAACGCGAAGTGGTGGCGAGTGCCGGCTCGTGTGTCCGTCGGCTTCCTTGACGACCGCCACCAGGGTGTTGAGTCCCGCTTCGGGCTCCGAGTTGAAGAGTGTGATCGGAATGTCGACAAAGCCCGTGGCACCGATGGTTGCTGCGAACTGCGTGGAAGCGATGACGGTGTTTGTTTCGAAGGGGTCGATGTCGAAGCCACCCCCGGGCACACCATCCAGGTAGAGGCCGCTCTCGGTCTGCAGCAGCACGACGTCCGCTCCCACGGGACCTGAAACGCGCGCCACCTGCTCCACCTCGGCGAGGAAACCCGTTGGCGAGTAGGGGACGCCCAGCAACTCCACGACCGGCGCCGTCGTCGAATCGGTGCGTTGCGAGTTCTGTGAAATGCCGACGCTGGTGGGCGTGGCGAACAACGGGGAGGCTTGCTGGCTGCCGTCGCTGAATGAGACGACGACATTGCTGCCCGTCAGCTCCAGCCCGTTCAGCGATCCCGAGTCATTGGGACCGGGTGCCGGAATTCCCTTGATGCTGGTGGGGTCGATGTCCGTGGAGAAAGAGAAGGACTCCCCCGGATCGAAGTCATTGAACTCGATTGTCAGGGCGTCAAAGCCGCCATCGCGCTCACCTTCGAAGGCCGCTGCTGTGACCCCCACCAGGATCGTCGACGAGTCGGGCGTGAAGCCCTTGGGGGTCTGGTCGCCGGCCGTGCCGTTGGGGTCGAAGACGATGTCCGGCAGGATGGCGGACGACAGGTTGATGGTGACCTTCTCAATCTGCTGTCCACCTGTCGAGGTGTTCTCGACGACGATCGAGCCAGACACAAAGGTGCTGCCGGCGGGCGAAACCCCGGTGTCGACTTGGAAGAATGACGAAGAAGACGAGCTGGCCGGGTTTCCAAACCCGGTCAGGGGTACCCGCGCGGGTCCGTAGCCCATGTCGCTATGGACCTCCAGGAAGGCAGCCGCCTCTCCCGTGGCACTGGGCGTGAACGTGACGTTGACGACGGTCGAGTCGCCGGGCTGCAGGAGCAGGCCCGCGACGTCATTGAAGTCGTCGCTGAAGTCCGCGGCTTCGGAACCGGAGAATTCGATCGAAGTCAGTTGGATGGGCGCGGAGGACGGAGGTCCACTGTGCGTGACAACCACAGGCTGGGTCACACTTTGCCCCACCTCGGCCGTATATACGGCGGACGTGTTGGCGAGCACCTCGAGGTTGGGAATGCCGGAGAAGACCGAAACAAAGTCCCATTGTCCGGGGAATTCCAGGGCCGGTCCGCCCGAGGTCGAGATAATGCCGACGGCGAGCGCCGTTGCGCCATTGAGCCAGGCCGCGGGAATCGCGATCGGGCTTCCCAGCTCGGTTCGCGGCCCGGTCGCGCCGCTCTGGGTTACCTCGTAGCTCGGCTGCACCGTCAGGTTCAGCGGGTCGACCGTAAGAAACAGGTCGATGGCGCTGGGACCCGGCAGCGACACGGCGTCGACCGCGCCCGGAACGAAAGTGCCGGCAACTTCCGAGTTGACCGCAACTCCACCCGGACCCGCGTTCGCGGTCACGACGATCTCGATGTAGTTGTCCTGGTCGCCGTTGCCGATGAACAGGCCCAACGACTGATCGCCAGCGGGGGTCACGCCGGCAAAGGGCGAAATAACGCGCGTGTAGGCGGTGAAGGGCGTGATCTCTTCGCTGACGTTGACACCGAACTGGAAGGCCTGCTGCTGCGTGTTCGTGGCTCCCTGTGCCGTGCCCTCACTGACTTCGTCGAGCGTCAGGACGCCCGCCGCGCCGCCGGCGGTCAGGGCGTTGGTGTCGAAGAGGTCTTTGTAGTTGTCCGTCCCGTTGATCATCAATCCGGTGAAGCCCAGATTGAGGATTCCGCCAAGATTCGGCCCGTCGTTTTCCCAGCCGTAGAAGACGTCCAAGGTGGTCGCGTTGCCGTTGGTCGCGTCGATGGCGAAGGGATCGTCGACATCCAGCAGCGTATCGTTGTCGTCGTTGTCATCGAGCAAGTCGGAAACGAAGTCGCCGTCGTTGTCGGGCGGAACGTCGGCGCTGCTGTTCGGGTTCGTGCCGTTGGCAATCTCATCGTCGTTTGTATAGCCGTCTCCGTCGGTGTCGTTCGGGTCGACGGGGCCACCGCCGGCGCCGTCGAAATCGTTCGGCTCGAAGACGATGACGTCGCCCAAGAACCAGTCGACGACCCAGATGGAACCGGGAAACAGTCCCGCGTCGTCGACGGCCGTCACGTCCAGCGGGGCGACGCCGATGTTCGAGAAGAGCGTCTCGTTAAGATCGAGCGCGGCACCCGTCGCGTCCGGGCTGAGTCGCTCGACGCTGTTGCCGCCGAAGAAGGTCGCCGCCAGCAGGTCGCCCTGCATCCCGCCGCCAAAGTTCGAGGCCTTGTACTCGACCAGGCCGTTTGTCGAGGCCCCGAAGACGGCCAGCGCTCCCGGGGTCGACTGGGGAACGGTGAAGAAGCTCTCCAGGGCGTTGCCCCCCACGGCCGCCACGGGCGACTGCGGATTCGACGCGTTGAACGTGTTGTCGGTGTTGGCTCGCGTCGGATTCGGATGCCCGCCGTAGTAACCCTGGGCCGGAATGTACTGCAGGTTGTCGAGCACCGTCGCGCCCGGCTCGTTCACATCGTTGGTCGCGAGACCGCTGGTCCCGTCCAGAATGGGGATATCTCCCCAGCCTGCGTTGGCACCGTTATCGACGGTGTAAAGGCCGAGATCCGTGAGCACCACGTCATACGGATTACGGAAGCCCGGCGCATAGATCTGCACGGGCCCCGTGGGATCGAGCACCGCCTGATTCTTGCCGTCATTGCCGCCGAAGACGTCCTGAATGCCGCCGGCGAGGTTCACGTCGCTACCGCTGCCGTCAAAGTCGCGGTCCTCGTCGTCGAGTGTCGGCAGGTCGTACTTGTAGTCCTGCCCGTTGATGTCGGTCATCGTCGGCAACTGACCGAGTTGGGTCAGGTCGACCGAGAGGATGGCCGCGGAGTAAGCGTACTCCGGAAGCAAGGCAAAGTTGTTGGACGGCGCACCGGCGTTGGTGTTGCCACCCTGGGTGACGTACATCACGTTGTTGACCGGGTCGAGCGTCATCCCGTTCGCGGTGTGATTCTCCTCCGAGCGGGGCAGCCCGCGGACCAGGTCGACTTTGTCCCAGGCGGCACCGTTCCAGGTCAGCTGCGAGAGGATGCCGGAATTGGTGTCCAGGTTGAGATCCTCACCTTCCGGTCCTGCCCCGATCCGCGGATCGCTGGACGTGACGTAAAGAATCGGATTCTGCGGCGTGCCGGCCACGAGCAGACCGGTGACCAAGCGAGAGTTCAAGAAGGGATTGAGCTGCCCGTCGTCGTTGTGGTTGGGGATGGTCTTGACAAGCGTGATCGTCTCGTCGAGCGTCGCTGCGTAGTCGTTTGCCGCGTTTCTCGTCACGCTGTAGACGTGAATCGTGCCGTCCTGATGGCCCACGTAGAGGCGATTGTCCGGTCCCCACTGCAGCGTCGTCGGGTTGGCGGTGGTCGCGGTACCGACCAGCGTGCTCTTGCCGAAGCCGACCGGGGCGACATTCGATCCGGTGCCGACGAGTTCGATTGTCAGGGGCGTGTTCGTGCCGCTATGGAAGATCTCCAGGGTCGCGGTCTGTTCGGTGACCACCGAGGGTGCGAACGTCACTTCGATCTGGGTCGACTCTCCCGGCGCAAGGACGACGCTGCTCAGGTCGTCAAAGTCGTCGCTGAACTCGGTCGAGCCGACGATATCGGTTGAGTTGACCGTGATCGACGGATCCCCCGCCGCCCCCGCATTCGAGACGGTGAAGATCATGCTGGCAGGAAGACCGGTGAAGGTGGGACCGAAGTCGTAAGAGGTAAAGTCCGCCACGAGGTTTTCGGCTTGCAGCAGCGAAATGACCTCGATTCCCTTGATGGCCGGATTCTCAAATTCATGAATGAAGTCGATGTCGAGATTGGCGTCCGAGTTGACGATGAAGGACTTCGCAATGCCGGCGAAGGCCCCGGCCTCGGCGAAGGCATCGAAGTCGTCCAGAACCAACGTGTCTTCGATGAAGACGTCGATGAGGCGTCCCCCGACCACCGCCGCGCCCGGAAAGATCTCTGCAAAGTACAGGCGGACCTCGTGCGGGCCCGGCTGCACCGGGAAGTCCCACTGCATTTCCTCGCCGCCAAAGGGATCGTACCGCTCCGTGCTGAAGATCTCCGCCGGCGTGCCCGCCGGAATCGAGGGGTGGCTCACGTCGATCGGCGTAGCGTCGGCAAACGTCTGCGTCGGGGCCGCGGCGAAGTTGCTGAAAGGCGACGGCGAGGCGTCCGTATCCGAGTCCCACGAAGGCGTACCGACTGCAGGACCGCCGGTGTTGATTTGATAGAGCGTGGTGCCCGCTCCGCTGCCTGCCAGATTTACGGTGATCGGCGAGTTCACACCGGTGTGCTCGATCAACAGCGTCGCCGCATCGCCCAGCTTGGTCACCGGGGTGTAGGTGACGTTGATGGTGGTAAACTCACCCGGGGCGAGCGTGACGCCCCCCACGGGAAAATCGTCCGCAAAGACCCCCGAGCCGCCAATCGTCGCCGACGTGACCGTAATGCTCGGATCGCCAATATCACCCTGGTGCGTCAGGAAGAGCGGGAGCGTTACCGGCGAGCCAACGGCCGTATCACCGAAGTCCAAGCTGGTGGTCGAAGAGGAGAGGGTCTCATCCTCGACCATACGGACGACTTCGATGCCGGCGATGCTCGGATCCGACGTGAGCGCGCCGAAGTCGATGTCGAGGTTGTCGTCGACCGACACCTCGAACGACTTGGCTACGCCCGCAAACGCTCCGACGTCGGCGAAGATGTCATAGTCGTCCAACACGAGCGAATCTTCGATGTAGACGTCGAAGACCCGCGCGCCGACGGCCTGGTTGCCCGTGAAGATCTCGGCGAAGTAGAGGAGCACCTCGTAGTTGCCGGGAGTGACGGGAATGTCCCACTCCATCTCTTCGCCGCCGAACAGGTCGAAGCGTTGCGAGTTGAAGATGGCGGCGGGAGTGCCGGCCGGAATCGACGCATCGCCAACGTCGACGGGAGTTCCGTCAAAAAGAACGCTCGTCCCTGCTGTGGCAAAGTTGCTGAATGGAGATGGGCTCGCTGGCGAGTCGGCCGACCAAATCGGATCACCCAGCTCGTCGCCGCCGGCATTGATCCTGACCGTGGAAAGCCCGGGGTTCTCGATGCCTTCGCCCGCTAGGGTGACCGTGATCGGGCTGTTGACGCCGCTGTGGATGAACTCGATGCTCGCGGCATCGGAGCCCACTGCGGTGGGAGTGTAAGTGACGGTGACCGTCGTGGATTCGCCCGGAGCCAAGTTGACTCCCGCCACCGGGAAGTCGCTCGTGAAGGTCGGCGAACCGGTGATCGTTCCCGAAGAGACCACGATGTCGGAGTCGCCCAGGTTGCCGAGGTTGGTGAGCACGATCTCTTGCGTTGCGGGATCGCCGACGATGACCTCCGAGAAGTCCAGGCTGGTCGTCGAGGAACCAATCGTGCTGTTCTCGACGGTGCGGAGAATCTCGATGCCCTTGAGCGCCGGGTTCTCGACGACGTGACCAAAGTCGATGTCCAAGTTCGCGTCGCTTGTCACATTGAACGACTTGGCCACGCCGGCGAATCCACCCACATCGGCGAAGACGTCGTAGTCGTCCAGCACGAGATTCCCTTCGATCAACACATCGAACACCCGGGCACCGACGGCCAGCGCGCCGGAGTAGATCTCGGAGAAGTACAAGATCACCTCGTACTCGCCAGGAGCGACAGCAAAGTCCCACTCCATTTCGGTGCCACTGGAGGGATCCCACCGTTCCGAACTGAATATCGCGGCCGGCGTTCCATCCGGAATCGATGCATCACTGACATTGATCGGCGTCCCGGTAACGAACGTCTGGCTCCCGGAGGTCCCGAAGTTCGAGAACGGCGACGGACTGGCGCCGGTGTCCGCGTCCCAGCTCGGATCGCCGATCGCGGGCCCGCCCGTGTTGATTCGGGCCACAAGGACTCCCGGCTCGTCCGTTCCCTCGCCCGCCAGGGCCACGATAATCGGCGTGTTTGTGCCGTTGTGGGCAATCTCGAAGTTGGCTGCGTCGGTGCCAATATCGCTGGGCGTATAGGTGACGTTGATCGTGGTCGACTCTCCCGGAGCCAGGGTCACGCCGACGACGGGGAAGTCGCTGGTGAAGTCGACCGATCCCGTCACGGTGGCACTGGAGACCGTGATATCGGAGTCGCCGACGCCGCCCTGATTCGTCAGCGTGATGGCTTGGCTGGCGAAGTCACCCGCGACGAGCGAGCCGAAGTCCAGGTTCGTGGTCGAAGCGCCGAGGATTCCGTCTTCCACCACCTGGAGAATCTCGATCCCCTTGATTGCCGGGTTCTCCACGACGGCCGACAGATCGATGTCCAAGTTTGCATCGGTCGAAACGACGAAGGACTTCATGACGGCCGTATTCGCACCGACATCGGCGAAGACGTCGTAATCGTCGAGCACGAGTTCGTTCTCAATCGTGATGTCGAACTGTCGAGCGCCGACAGATTGCGTTCCTCCGTAGATCTCGGCGAAGAACAGCCTCACTTCGACCTCGCCGGGCGTGACGGGAAAGTCCCACTGAAGCGGGGCACCGCCAGCCGAGAAGCGTTCCGTGCTGAAGATCGACGTGGGAATCTCCGCCGGCACCAAGGAGGTATCGATGGTGTCGCCGGTGCCGTAGGTCGCGTTCCCCGAGGCGGCTTGGTTCAGAAAAGCGCTCGGCGCAGAAGACGGGTCGGCCTGCCAAACAGTGGAGTCGGCGGCCACCACTTCGGGACCGCCCGCGTTGACGGCAAACAGCGTATCGACGGCGAGCAGCGCTCGTTCTTCGAGCGGTTCGAAACGCATCGACGACTGCCGCAAGGCACGCTCTCGAGCGCGGCGGCGTCGGGGGCTCCTGAGACTCTCGGCAAATCTGCGGACCTTCTGTTGCATGGCGTCCTGTCGCATGGCGTCACTCTTCCTTTTCGTCAGTCTTCAATCGTGTTCGATCACCGAGCGAACCGGCTCGATGCGGGTGTTAGGATGTCTTAGCTGGGGCTCAACTTCTGTTTCCAGATTCGTGTCAGCATGGTGCGCGGCGAGAGCACCGTCGCCGCCAGCAGCAGCGAGGCCGCTCGGAAGCGCTTTCTTTCGGTGTGCGCCGTGACGGCGTTGCGACAGTACTTGCGCCCCGTGGTGTCGATGTAGCGCAGGGCTCGTCCCAGGGGACCAATGGCGTTGTAAGCTCGCTGGAATGTCTCCCAGTCGAGCGATTCACCCCGGGCACGAGCACGACACCGGGCGGCGACAAAGTCGCCGATCATGATTGACTTCTGCAGCCGCTGGTTGGTGATGCTGCCACTGTGTCGCCGGTACTGAACGAGGCTGTCCTTCAGGGCGATTGTCGGCCCAAGCTCGGCCATGCGGTCCCAGAAGTCGACGTCCTCACCCGGTTCCATAGCCGCGTCGAAGCCGCCGATGTCGAGTGCCAGGTCGCGCCGGAAGAGGATCGTCGAGTTGCGAAAGACGATCGTCTTGCCCGTGGATCGATGGTGCTCGTACTCGGCCCGAGACGTGGGGCCGGACTTGTGGAGCGAGCCGACCTGACCCTGGGCACCCAGGTCGTGCGAATAGCTGGCCCAAAGCACGACTTCCGGATCCTCCTCGGAGGCTGCGATCTGCAACTCGAACCGTCGCGGCAGGGCCACATCGTCCGCGTCGAGCAACGCCGCCCAGGGGTACTTGGCGGCCTTCAGACCCGCGTTGCGAGCCGCGCTGATGCCGCCATGGGGGACCTCGAGCAAACGGACCCGCTCGTCCCGATCGACGTATCGCGAGACGATCTCTTGGGTGGAGTCGGTCGAGCCATCGTCGATGACGAGCAGCTCCCAGTGAGGGTACGTTTGGCCGACAACGCTATCGATTGCTTCGGCGATATATTCTTCCGCGTTGTACGCGGGCATCAGGACGCTGATCATCGGGGATGCTGCATGAGGGCACGCGGATGGGTAGCTCCCGCCTTCGACAAACCGACTGTTCGCCGGTCACGACCATCGGTTCCACGGTGGCTGGTGGGTGGATTTGGCCCCTGCTTTCCGCTTTCTATTGAAGCTTGTGTGCAGCCAGACGCTAAAGGGACGCTTTGGGGGCGTTTCGTGCCTGAAGTGACGTCGGCGCGCCGGTCAGGCATACCTCTAGCGAGGGGGTTTTGCCATGTCCAGCGGGCTGAAATGTCCTCGATTCGGCGCCTGAACCAGTCACTGTGAGGGGGCAGCTGATTCGACTCGAACCCCGAGCCGAGGGCAATTGAAGGCCAATAGACGCAGCGATCGCTCGCGGACCACTCTGGAACCGCGTGCCGAAGCCCGACAGGTACGCCACACGCTATTTGCACTCACCTGGCAGGCAGCCAGTGGCATCCCGCGCCTCGCACCCGAGCAGCTTCTTTTCCGTACGGGGATTTTCACCACGCGCGATGATCAGCAGATCCTGACTCATGGCTCGGGTCGTAAGTCTCACGAAGTTGTCTGTCGTGTCGCTGGAGAGAACGGCCACCAGCGCGCTCCCCCGATCGCTGCCAACCTACCAAGAGATGCTATTCATTAAGTAAGCGCTCGCTTACGAATTGGCCGCCTTGCGGCAATCGGTTCGCGGCAGGGACGTCGCATGGGACCCGTTGCCGCATTTTCTTGCGCTACCGCCGGCGAGGGATCGGAGAGCGTGGTCGCCTCCACCTCGCCGTCATTGAAGTCGCCCCGCCAGCGAGCGGGTTCCGCTCCCCGCGATGAGTGACGCAGGGCCGCCAATCGACTATGTTGCAGGTCGGCCCGCCGGGCGCTGAGTGTCAGCCCACGCCTCGAGCTCCTTCAGAAAGGAAACGGCATGGCATGTCTTCGTCGATGTTTGACCGCACTTGCGTTGATTGGATTGACTCAGCTGGGTTGTGCTGACGAGGTTGTCCTTCCCGACATCACCGGCCAGGCGGCGCCCGAGTTCACGCTCAAGAACCAGGCGGGTGAAGATGTGGCGCTCGCCGATCTGGTCGCGAACAGTCGCGTCGCGTTGGTGTTCGTCCGCTCGGCCGACTGGTGACCGTTCTGCATTCGGCAGTTGGCCGATTTGCAGGCAAATCTCGCCAAACTCGAAGAAGCGGGCATTCAGCCGGTAGGAATCAGTTACGACGCTGTCGAAGTTCTCGAAGCCTTTGCCAAAGAGAAGCAGATTACGTATCCGCTGCTTTCGGATCCGGAGAGCGCAGCGATTCGCGCTTACGGAATTCTTAACGAGCGGGCGGCGGGCCGGCAGGAGGGCATTCCGCACCCCGCCACGTTTCTGGTGGACCAGGACGGTATCGTGCGCGCCATGTTGACCGGAACGGTTACGCAGCGTCCTACCGTCGCTCAGCTCTTGTCCGCAACGGAGGACGCTGAAGCGGCCGCCGCCGTTGATGGCGGAGCGGCTGCCGAAGAGTAACGCGGCTACCCGGCCCCCCGCATGTGGCGATGAATAGGGACAGGACGGGCAGGTGTGCGGATGAGCAATTTGGCCGGACAGGTTGCGGTCGACAACCGTGATGAAGGTCGCCGGACAAGCTGGATCGCTACACCGGCGGTGCCCGTAACGTGATGAATAACCATGCTTTGCAATCACGCTGACGGTCGCCGAGGCCCGGCCGAATTTGGCCCGGCGATTGGAGTAGGCAAGGCACGAAGTATTTTCTGGTTTCTTCCAGAAGGTGGTTGACCGGCCGTTTTCGACCGTTATATTGGGTGCAAATCGCTCGGGAATGGACTACCAGAAAGGCTGCCATTCGAGCGAATGTCACCACAAGTTGGCCTGTAGAACGGCGGCCAACAAGACGAGGGATCGCCAGTGTTTAGCTCCGCGTTCGGAAGAATAGAAAGACTGCGAGTAATCTCGGTCGCGCCGCTCCTCTCAGTGCGGAACGATGACCCAGGTTTCTCGCAGTTTTTTTATGGCCTCGCCTGTTCTTTTGGCTTTACGCATCGCCGGGCAGTCTCCCACTCTCTCCACTTACCGCCCACCGCGATCTGGGGTAGTCGGGGGATGGGCGAGGCCGACTTTTTTGTTGTTTGAGGGCGACCACAGTCGCTCCCGAGCCCGTTTCGAAGACCTGATGAGGAAGTGCTAATCCTCTTGTAGGACCGCTTACAACCGGCCCGTGACTCGAAAACGCTGTCAGACATTTCCTTCGTGATGCGCGCGCCCAGCTGGGTTCGTTTCATCGCGTTGGGAAGTTTCTGACAGCTTTTTTTGCGCGCTTACACAATTCGGAAACATCCGTGAAACAAAAAAAGCTAGAGGGCATATCAAGTGAATACGCTAATGAACAACACGAAATTCGTCGGAAACTCTCAGTGGGCACACGAAACCCGCAGCGAAATCGACAAGGTCGCCCGTCACAACAGCACGGTGCTCATCACGGGACCGACCGGTACCGGCAAGGAAGTCTTGGCGCAGCTGATTCACGAGCATAGTGATCGGGCGCAGCGACCGCTCTTGACGGTCGATTGTGCCTCGCTTCCGGCCCCGCTGTTCGAGAGTCAGCTCTTTGGGCACAAGAAGGGTTCGTTCACCGGGGCGGCGAGCGATTCGCTCGGGCTGTTCCGTGCTGCCGATGGCGGTACGATTTTTCTCGATGAAATCGGTGAACTGGAACCGCTGCAGCAGGCCAAGCTCCTGCGGGTCCTGCAGACCAAGACGGTCGTGCCTGTCGGCAGCCACAAGCCGCAGCGTGTCGACGTCCGCGTCATCGCCGCCACGAATCGGGATCTCGAAGAAGAGGTGCGCGAGGGTCGTTTCCGCAGCGATCTGTTCTATCGCCTCAACGTGGTTGTCATGAAGACCGAGGCCCTGAAGAATCGCCCCGAGGACATTTCCGAGTTGGCTCAGTTCTTTCTGGACCGCTTCGCAGACGACAACGGATGGCCGCACAAACGGCTTGCCGACGACGCTGCCCGCATGCTGCAAGCCTACGAGTGGCCTGGCAACGTCCGTCAGCTGGAGAACATGCTGGAACGGGCCGCGTTGTTCTCGACCGACGAGATTGTGCGACGCGAGGCGTTTCCGTTTCTGGTCGATTTGTTCCCCGAGGACTCCTCCGCGGTTGGAGAGCTCCAAGATGCCCATGGGGAAGATCTGAACGACGATCTGAACACAGATCTGCAGGTCAGCGAGGCTGCGACGGCGTCCGGCCATGGCCAGCGTGCTCGGAAGGCGCGCTCCATCACGGATGAAGAGTGGCCGACGATGGAGGCCGTCGAACGCGATTACCTCCGGCAGACCTTGGAACGGACCGCTTTCAATCAGAGTGCCGCGGCGCGGCTCACGGGATTGAGTCGACAGAGTCTGCTCCGTCGAGTCCAGCAACTCGGGATCGAGATGCCGTCGCGACAGAAGCGAGCCAAGGCGGACGTCGAGGTGGTCGGCGCAGTGTAGTGCGCTCGCAGAGTAGTGCGCTCGCCGAGAGGGCCAGGTGCGATCGGCGCTCTGGGCGAACCGGCACTTCAACGCCGGAAGACAGAGCCGCGGCCAGGCCACGGCAGGGTCCGGGCAGCAATTCGGCAAACGAGTTGAACGAACACAACGTCTACGGTGCGAGATCCTCGAATTCACGAGGCCGCCCGTAGGCGTTTTCTCTTGCGCTCATTTCTAGGCGCACTCGGGTCCACGAGTTCATTCGCTCCCAACTTGCTTGGACGCCCTGAAGACGGGCTGTTCGGCGTTGGCTTCCTGCGGGCAGAGCTGCCTTCCGCCGGAACCGATCGATGCGCGCAAGAGCCGCGCGTGGATTTTGGACGCACTGGGTGTCCGGATGCGGACAGGCTGTCCGGATTCGGACACGTTTTGCCCGAGAACACTGTCCGTTGCCGGACAACTTGGTTCCAAGGTCGCTAATGACGCGGCGAAACGGGGCTGGCGAAAAACACCGTGTTCTCCCAAGCCTTTAGGGGAGAACGCCTTAGGGGCGAGAGCGTATTCCGCAGCACGAATTGGCACACCGCGTGCATTACCCACGGCCGAACCAACACAACCTGCTTCCTGGTCGATCCCGGATACGCGACCTCGAAGCAACGGAAAGGGAAATCTTCCGGGGCGTAGACGAGCGGGCGCGAAGACGAGTGAAGAGATGGTGCTACGAAAGTCAACGCGAACACGAAACGACATCGTCATCGTGGACAAAAACTTTGCCGACTACACGCATCTGCTGAGTTCGCCGGTCGCCGACCAGTGGAATTTCCACTTTCTACGTACCGGATCGGCAGCGCTGCGACACGCCACTACTGGAAGTGTCGACCTTTGGCTGATCAATGCGGAGCTGAGCGACATGTCTGGCTTCGAGCTGCATCGGCACCTCCGCAAACAGCGACAGCGACGTCCGGTGATCCTCGTCGCTGACCGTTACGACCGCCAAAACGAACTGAACGCCTTTACCGAACAAGTCACGGCCTACGTCACCAAGCCCATCGACGTGGCCTGGCTCCAAGAAAAACCAAGTGGAACGGTGTCCGGGCGGGCTTAGGGGCCCGGTCGCGAACTTCCGTTCGAGCGACCCTGAACGTTCTTTCAACCTCGACAATTCCGCCGCTCAAACCGAACTCACGCGAACTAAGGAGAAGTCGCCATGCACGCCAGCACCCTGGAACTACTCGATGGTCATGACGAAGCCCTGGACGGCCACGAAACCGCCTTCGGTCAACCGAAGCGGGAGAAGTTCCGTCAATCGCTGGGCAAAGTCCATCGAGCCCGGGCAGCCGAGCGTCGCGGCGGTCGCTCGAAAAGCGGTAGCGGACGGCGACGACACCGACGTGTGAATTGGTAAAGCCGAGAGTCTTCAGCAAACCCAGTGCGGCCGAACGTCCGGCCGGACTTCAACCCGAGAAACCCACTTCTTTATCAGGAGAAACCTACGATGTACCGCAACTTGCAACTCACCACGTTGGCCCTGCTGATCGCCCTGACCACTCAAATCGCATCCGCGGGAGTGCTCGTTCCTGCCGCGGTCGGCGATCCGGCCATTCCGGACCTGGTGTACGACGCCTCGACCGGAGAGGTGAGCCTGCTGCCGGACGCCAGCTCGATCATCGGATACTCGTTGCAAAATGCGACCAACTCTTTCATTCCTGGGAATCACACCCCGATTCTCGTCGGCGTGACGACCGCCCTCACCTCGCAGGTTGAAGAAGCCGCTCTCGCGCCCGGCTCGGGATCGATTGGCCTGGTCTTCCCCGCTGGCTTGGACCTGGCCGGTTTGACTTCACTGCTCACGGTCAATACGGTCAGCCGCTCGCTCGGCTCGCCGTTGGTGCCGTTCGATCTGCAGGTCGTAAACCCGCCCACGACCAGTGGCGGTGCCGACGGCGTCGTGCCCGAGCCCTCGACCTACGCGATGTCGCTGCTCGGAATCGCGGCGCTCGGATTGTACAGCTGGCGGCGTCGCCGTCAGTCGAACTGATCGGTGGAGAGAGTCCGCTCAGCGGGCTTCGGACTGGCGCGGTCGCCGGTCCGAAGCCGCAGCGGTGACGAACTTTCTACGGCTGCCGAGGATGACAGCAAGGACGCGATGCCATCCTCGCATTCCGTTTGGATCTGTCCCGTTTTCAGTTGCCCGTTAGGCAGACAACAACATCCCGTGTCGCGCTACATTGACGAACCACAATTGGAGGAGCCCGGCCGATGCGATTCATGACCCAAGAAAGTGAGCGGCAAGACGGCCTGCGACGCTGG
This sequence comes from Planctomycetota bacterium, assembly GCA_003389215.1. Lineage (GTDB taxonomy): Bacteria > Planctomycetota > Planctomycetia > Pirellulales > UBA7805 > MB-PLM-2. The sequence goes on from QQVP01000037.1 coordinate 184,387, forward strand.
CGAAGCCGGTATCTCACAGGTGCTCTGGCACTCCTTGCCCTCGCTGCCAACTTGCTCTTGGCGGCGCCCAGTTGGGCCGCTGCCGTCATCTTCAACACCGGGGACGTCAACACGGCCACGCTTGCCTTGGGCGTCAACGACGAAGGTAGTCTCAACGTGGCCGACCCGTTCGGCGTGTTTTCGCCCACTCCGAACGTCGTGGTCACGGGGCTCACCCACATCGGGGTCGGCGACGCCATTTCGCCAGGATGTCTCTGCGAAGGTTGGGGCGTTTCCGGCACCCATGTCGGCAGCGGCGTGGCCCATACGGGCTTCGCCAACGAGCACTTTGGCGGAGCGACCGGACTGACGGTGGGAAGCTTCGTAACGGACGCCGCTTCGGGCACCGGCTCGACGGCCGTGTCGGTCACCTCGCTCAGCAGCCTGCCGTCGCTGACCATCGAACAGGCTTACGCACCCTCGTCGATCGTACCGAGTGCCTTGTTCGAGAATCGCGTCACGATTACCAACACGACCGGTTCGGCGATTGATGACCTGCGCTATGTGCGCGTCCTCGACTGGGACGTTCCTCCGACGGTATTCAGCGAAACCGTCTCGATTCTTGGCGTCGAAACGACGACGGCGCTCGAGCACTCGCACAACAACGGATTCGTGACGCCCAACCCACTCGATCCGATTGCCCCCACCGACGCACTCACACCGGCGACGCTCGATGTCAGCTTCACGGACCTGAACACCATCGACCACGGAGCCTACTTCCAATTCAACTTCGGCACCCTTGCCGACGGTGAGACACGGGAATTCAGCGTCTTCTACGGTGCGGCGTTGGGCGAAGCGGCCGCCGATGCCGCGGTCGCTGCCGAGGGCTTGGAGCTGTACTCGTACGGACAACATCACGCCGACCCGCTCGGTGGCACGCCGGCGACCTTCATCTTTGGCTTCAAGGATGTCGGCGGCAGTCCACCCAATCCGGTACCGGAGCCGTCCACCTACGTGATGGCGGCCTTGGGTCTGATCGGCCTGACGAGCTATCGCCTCCGCCGCCGACGGTGAGTCTCTGGTGGCCGGTCGCTCGACGAAGTTCGCGCTCGTCAGAGCGGCGCTTGATGCGGAGCCGACTGCGCTGAGCCGACGACTTCGCTGAGCGGAGGCGCCCGATCGCGGCGAGACCGTCGTCGCGTCCGAGGTTTACAGCCCTCGTTACCGCAACTATACTCCCGGTCCTGTTCGGGTTTCCCATCCCTTCCGACCGATTCGGCAATGCCCGTGCCGAGGCCCTCGACCGTCTGGGGGGCGGATGTCTGCATCAACTTCGCTGCTCTTTGACGCGCCAGTCGGACGACGGCGAACGTTCGTCAATGGCTTTCTGGTCGTGTTCATTCTCGTACAGTTGCTGCTTCCCCTGCGCTACTATTCGGGCGCGGCGCAGGACGATCCACGTTTCAGCTGGCGGATGTTCGCCGATCCCCCCTTGTACTCGATCGAAGTGCACACGACCGTCGAGCAGGAAGGTCGGCTCACCGAGAAGGCCGTTGATTTGCAGGCCAGTTTGCCGTCTCGATGGCAGCGGACTCTACGTCGTCGACATCTGCCCCTCGCGGCGGAGAAACTCATGCGCTGGTGCTGCCAAAAGGACAACGCGGTCCGCGTCCGCTTGCTGAGCGATCGAGTTCTTGACCAGGGACAGCGGGTTCCGAAGTTGCGTCTCTCGATGGATTGCGAGTCGCTCGAGGCCGTGGCAATCGGCCCAATGCAATGAATGCCTGGAATCACTATTGGTACGGGCCGGTCGCGGCGATTCGGCCGTACCTCTTGATGAAGTGCTTTCTGATACTCCTCGCGCTGGATCTCAGCGCGGTGCGGCTCAAGGCCGCCTATTGGTATGGTCTGGCCGATTTCAATGTCGCCCATTTTCGCTGGCTCGACGCCGTTCAACCCCGTCTCTCGTCTGCCGGCTTCGTCGCGATCTGCCTTCTGGCAAGTCTGCTCGCATTCATCTGCGCCTTCGGCAAGGTGAATCGTGGGCTGCTGGCCATCTTGTTCACGATTTACACACTCACCTGGGCGACGAGTATGCTGGACCTCTTCCAGCATCATTACTTCCTGTCGATTGTCCTCGGCTGCTTGATCTTCTTTCCGTCGATTCATGCTGGGAAGTTTCGCACGTCGACGGCCGAGGGGTCGGACGGGCAGCAGACGGTCTTGACGTCTGCATGGGCGTTTCGACTGCTGGCCCTGTCGATCGGGATCGTCTATGCCTACACGACGATCGCGAAACTGAACGGTGACTGGTTGTCGGGAGCCACCTTGCAGCGGTTCGTCACCCTGGAAAAGGTCGAGCCGATCGCCAACCTGATTGGCCGAGTCGGCCTTCCGCAGGACAGCGTGTGGCAGATGCTGGCCGTGGGAACGATCTTTCTGGAGATCCCGCTGGCCGCGGGATACTTCTTGGCCGCGTGCTGGGACCAGCGACCCACTAGACTCGTTCACGTTCCCTATGTCGTGCTGTGGTTGATGGCCTTGGCCTTACACGGCGGCATCGAAATCGTGGGCCTGCCGATTGGCTGGTTCAGCTACTACATGATCGCCTTGGCGAGCGTGTACTTCCTGTCCCCGCGCTTGCTCGAGCGCGTTGCCAGACCGATCATCGGACTGCTTGCCGAGGTCCTTTCGCGGCTGCAACAGCTGAGCGAGTCGCTGACGGGCCGGCAGCAAGTCTTCGGCCTGCTCGTCGCAGTGGTTGGCCTGATCGCTGTGTTGGCGTTGACAGGCTGGGCTGTTGATCTGCCCGGCTCGGTCGACACCTTCCTGCTTCTTGGCCTGGCACTGATCGCGTGGACGGCCATTTGCCTGGTGCGCGGACAAGCGAGGTCCGCGTATCCGGTCATCCTCCAGGCGATGATCGCTGGAATCCTCGTTTACGTCGCCACAGGGACCTCGCGAACGCAGTACGAATACTATCTCGGTCTTGCCCACGAACACCATCGCTTGGGCGGATATGCGGAATCAACCTTGGGCTTTGAGAAAGCCCGGCAATACACAAGGGGGTCGCGAGAAACGGCCCGAATCGAGTACTTTCTGGCCCGTTCGTGGTACGCGCGTGGAGACAACGACGCGGCCCTTCGTCACCTTGAAGCGTCGTTGCATCATCATGCCGAGGATTACGAGGCCATCTATCTGCGTGGTCTCGCGCGCCTGGCGACCAAGAAGGTCGATCTCGCGCTGGTGGACTTCGAGCGGACGCTGCAACTCGAGCCCGACTGGCCCGTCGCCTTGGCACAAACGGCGCGTTTGCTTGTAGCGCATCCGAACCCGCAACTTCGAGACGTGCAAAGAGGGCTGGCATTGGCAGCGCAGGCCGATCGACTTGCCCTCGGTCGCAGCATCGATGCGGTGGAAACGCTGGCGATCGCCTTTGCCGCCAATGACGATTCCGAGCGCGCGGTGCAAACCGCGGAGCGGGCCATTGCTTTGGCGCGACGGAGTGGAAGAAACGAGCGGGCGGAACAGATTCTCAAGCTGCTCGAACAATACAAGCGAACGCAGCGCACGGGGTCCCCTTAGACGACGCCCCAGGGCCGTCAGTTGCGCGGGCTGCCGTGGGCGTCGAATTCCAAAGCAAGTGGACGAATTCGAGCCGCCGGGCCGACTCGGGCCGTGGTTCGAAGTGACGCTCCGACTTGACAGCCTTAGCGAAGCGAGGGATCATTGAAGAGGTGCAGGCGAAGTTCCGCGGTGGGAGCCCGAGCGTCCTGGTCGGGGGGGCAACTCTCACGAGACGTTTTCTTGAGGTGGATGCGTAATGCGCGTTGGCGGCGTAAGCTGGTTCGGCGTCCTGATCGTCGCAATGCTGATCGGTTGCAGTTCCGACTCCCAGATCAGGGCGGGTTCCTCGCGCAGGATGACGATTCGGGACCGCTACGCCGCCGCGATTCGACGTCATGTCGAAGAGGCGCGGATAATTCGCGACGGATTTATCGAAGAGTACAACGGAGCGCCCAATCCGAATGACCGCAGCAATGCCGTCGCCAAGGCCCGAGAGGGCTTGTCGAGACTCGACTCGTCAGACTGCCCGGAACCTTACCGCTTCGCCTTCGATCGCTTCCGTCAATCGCTGGTCGACTACCTGCCGTATCTCGTGCTGGAGGTGGCTCCCTGGAATCAGGTGACCTTCCGCGAGCCTGAGGGTCCGTCGGAGCCGGGTGGTTATCGTTCGACCAAGTACGTCGGCGAAATCGAGGCGGAGATCGAGAACCGTTCCGAGAAGATCGAGCGAATGCGTCGTCAAATGCAGAACGACTACGAAGCTTTGGAAGAAGTCGCCAAGTGGTACGACGAGACGGTGGCCAACATCAACCCCTTCGTGGGCACGCTGCGCCGGCGGCAATTGAAGCAAGCACCGGCGACGGTTACCCAGTGAGTGTCGTCGCGGCCCTCGCGGAAATGCCTCGCGGCACACCCCCTCTAACGGAGCGTATTCCACTTCGCTTACTCGCTCGGCTTGCTTTCGTCCTGCGCCCCGGCCGATTCAGGCAACGGATGTTGACGCAGCTGGGCCTGCATGACCATCTCCAGGACGAAGTGGGCATTCTCCAGCTGCGGGTTGATCGTCAAGGCCCTGCGAAGGTGCTGCTCGGCGACGTCCAGCTTGCCTTGCTGAAAGTAGGCTTCGCCGACGAGGTACTCGATAACGGCTTCCTTTCTCCGGTACTTTTTCGCTAGTTCGAGCGCCTTCTTCAGGTGCGGTTCGGCATCATCGTGCTGCTTGAGCTTCGTGTGCAGAATGCCGAGGTTGACGGCCGCCTCGATGAACTCGGGATCCAACTCCAACGCGCGCTCATAAGCGACTCGCGCCTCGTCGTAGCGTTCGAGCACGCGGAGCGTCATCGCCCGGCTGTAATGCAAAGGCGCAAAGTCCGATTTCAGTTCGATGGCCCGATCAATGTATGTGAGCGCGGCCCGAGGCTGATTTCGACGTCGTTCGGCCAGCGAGGCTTGTTGCAAGATCGACCAGTCGTCGGGCTTGAGCTTGATCGCTTGCTCGTATTGCTTCAGCGCTTCCTGGTCGTCTCCATCGTAGTTCGCGAGGATCAGCCCCCAGATGAAATGCGGAGCCCAATGGTCGGGATGCTGTCTGAAGTTGTCTTCCCACAAGGCGATCGGTTGGCGAAAGACCTCGGCTCGATAGTAGGCCGAGACGGCAAACAGACAGCCCACCAGTACCGCCGTCGCGACGGCCAGCGATCTGCCAATATCGCCGAGCCGGGAGTAGAGCTCGGCGGCAAAGCCAACCACGAGGGCAATCAAGGGGGCCATGGCCACGTAAAGAAACGCGTCGGCGACGAAACTGAATTGGAACAGCGGCAGGTCGACAAAGCCCAGAACGGGAAGCAGCAACAGCAAAAAACTACCGAAGCCGGCTAGCATCGCGCGCCCCCGACCGTGTCGATAACGCCAGGCCACGAGCAACACCAGCAGCAAGCCCACGAAGGGTAGCCAACTCCGCAAGCTTGCGACGGCCACATCCCAGGTGGGATAGACCACGGCCAGTTTGACCGGCCAGACCGTCGACAGCACGTAGAACCACACCATGCCGGCGGCCCGCAACAGCCGCGCTACAAAGCTCGACTCGGTGATCAAGTCGGGGTCGACGGGAGCGACCAGGCGTCCCGACTGAAAGTAGATGGCGATACCGCCGACGACGAAGGCGACGCACAGGAAGGGGATGATACTGCGAAATTCCAGGCGGGTGACGCTGCCGAATCGCCACCAGAGGCAGGCCAGCAAGACGATTGGCAAGAGCATGACGGACATCTGACTGAACATCGCCAGCGCGAACAGGGCGAGCGCCGCGACATAACGGCCCACGCTAGGCTTGGCGATGCACTGGAAGTAGAGCAGCGCGCTGCCGGCGGCCAGCGCCAACGCCAGCGCGTGTCCCGACTTGGCAATCCAGCCGACGGAGCCGACGGCCACCGGGTGAACGGCAAACAGAAGTGCTGCCCACCAGGCTCCGCAAACTCGCAACCAGGCAAAGATCCTCCACAGCAGGACACATGCCGCCAGGTGCAAGAGCACCCCGACAATGTGATAGCCCGGAGGCCAATCTCCCCACAGCCGCCACTGCAGCCAAAACGCAGAGTGGGTTACGGGACGGTACTCCACGGTGCGTGGCTTCAGCCAGATCTTGGCGAGCCCCAGGGAATCCGCATTGTGCACCCCTTGCGTGACGAAGACGGGGTCGCTCCACTGAAAATTCGAAGACTTCGCGACCAGCGGAGAGTAGACGACGAGCACGGCCACCGCCAAAAGGCCGACACGAATCAACATCTCGTTCTTATTTTCGCGCATATCCCCATTATAATTCGCGCCCCCAGGCTTGCTAGCTGGCGGTGCGCGGAGTTTGCCGAACCGCGCGCAGCCGGAAAGATGGGCCTGGCCTCAGCCCGGGAGAAGGGTCAGCTCTCGCCGCCAACTCAATCGTCGGTTGGCGGAGTCGCCCATGAAATCGGAAAACTCGCCGGCAGCCGAACGAAGTCGGGAATCATGGCGATGAATTCCAGATCTTCGCCAGCGCGGTGCGGGTTAAAAAACTCCCAGACAATCTCTTTGTCCTGGGTTACCTCGAAGACCCGCCCGTTCTCCGACTCGACAATCAGCGTATTGCCGCCGGGCAGCCGCCGCGCCGCGCCACAGATGTCGCTGTAGAAGGGCTGCTCTTCCGTGCCCCGATAGTACCAGGCGACCTCCTTGGTCACCGGGTCGAACTCCCACACGGTCGACTGCTGAGGCAGCCCGTTGTTGTCGAACAGCAGCACTCGCCCGTTGTCGAGTAACTGCGGTTCGTGCTGCAGTTTGAAGAACAGACGCGGGGTTCCATCGGCATGCGGGTCGACCGGGCGACCGGAGGCGAGAAACCACTTGAACTTCGCCTGCTCCATATCAACGCAGCCGATCAGGTTGATCGAGCGGAGCGAGACAAGTACGTCGCCGGCGGAGAACGCTGGTGAATTCGCCGCCGCCGCGGGCCGCACGACCTGCACCGTGTTGGTGTGAAAAATGTCGCCGTCGTCCAGCCAGGGCATCTCCCAACCCTTCTTCTCCACGAGCTTCTCGACGCAATCGAGCAGCGAGACGCGGGCCTTCTCGACTCCGTCCGCATCCAGCACGGTGACGAAGTCCTCAGCGATGGCTGTTTCAGGGTGTACGCGGGGAACCACGTGAATTCGATGTGTGAGCACGTAGATGTCGCCGTTCGGCATCACCTCGAGGTCATGGTGGGCCCGATTCGGGCGTGCCCAAAGAACGTTGGAATCCCTGTCGAGCTTGAAGATGCCTGCGCCTTCGAAGATCGCCAACAGGTCCCCGTTCTCGAAGACGTGCGCGCGTCGCCAGAAGTCGCGACCGTTCGGGTGCAACTGTTCGGCGGGAAATCCCGGCAGCGCCGTGGCGATGGGGCACTGCCAGCGATGCAACGGGCGACCCTCCATGTCCATCAGAATTGCCTCCGGCGCGTGTCCGGAGACATAGAGATTCAGGCCCGGCTCGGCTCGCTCGCGATCGTAGATCGTCACGATCTCGGCCGTCGAAGGGACGCGGCTGCCGGAGACGTAGCCGAGCGTGCGCAGACGTTCCAGGGCGACCTGCTGGTCCGAAGTCTCCACCTCGGCCGACCCGGCGAGGCGAACTCTTCTCCAGTGCCCGGGCCGATCGGGGGGCGCTTCGTCGGCCGACTCGTTGGCCGTCGACGTCCCGTTCGGCTCGCTCGCCTGATGGGCGGATTCCGGTGGGCTGCAAGAGAGCGACACGCTCATCAGCACCGCCGCCCACACCGCGAACACCATCCACCACGGAGCCTTTGCGATCGTCTGCCAACACTCCCGTGCTCTGTGCCGTCTTCTCATCGAATTCCAGGGACTACGTCGTATCGCATTTGTGGAGGGGTCGCGCTCAGGGGAAAGTACGTACGACCGTATCTCGCGGATCGAGATTTGCCAGGCAATTCGGTCAGCCGGCGTTCGGTTCGAAGGACCACTTCGGCTTGCTGATGGTTTCCGCGTAGGACGAGAACATCACGTTGAAGCTGATGCTGATCCGCTCCGTCTTGCCTTGATTGGGTGGCACGAAATGGGGTAGCCAGGCGGGGAACATGACCAGGATCCCGGTTCGAACAGGCACCATGAGGGTGCGGGCATTGAACTCCGTCTGCCGCTTGACCCGCGGCGCGATAATGTTCGTTTCAGGCCTCGGGTCGCGAAAGCCGATCGTATCGCCTCCCTGAGGAACCTGAGGATAGTAGCTGCCGCTGAGGTAGTTGTTGGGATGCGTGTGCGGGGGGTGGCTCGAGCCGGGGGGGCGAATATTCGTCCACAGTCCCGTGATCAGAAACGAGTCGTACTCGATCCCCTGCTGCTCGAAGATCTCCCGGGCCCCGGCCTCGATGACCTGCGTGAGCGGCGCAAACGGCTCTAGCGTTTGCAGATCGTTTCGCGACTGCCAGTGGTCCCCAGGATTCGCCGAGGGCGTTTCGGCCCGCAGTGCCTCGACGGCCGGCAAAACGGCGTTATTGACGCGTTCGACTTCTTCCCGTTCGAGTGCGAGGATCCACACCGGCATGGGAAACAATTTCGCCGTGTCCATTTGTGCGAACATGCCGCAGAGCACCTCAACTGGAAACGATAGTAACGAACGGGGCACTCACCCCATAGGAACCATTCTAACACGGCAAATGAGGTTGGGAATGCCGCGGTTCTCGCCGGGGTCGTCCTGATGAGCCCCTGGGCGCGGGCAAGCCGGCGGCGCGTCAACGGCCCAGTGCTTTCCGCAGTGGGTCGAGGTGTTTGGCGTACCGCTTCCAGCGATCGACCGAGCTGCGGTAGATCGGCTCGCGAACCTGGAGACGGCTCGCAGTCTGAACGGGCCGGTCGAGCTTGTAGAACTCGAGGCAGCGATCGTCCCACGCCAGCCCACAGGCTGCGATCAACTCCCCGGACACTTCGGCCGGCTGGGCGACCAGGTCTTCGTACTGAACGTCGTGAATCTCCATCGGCAAGACGTCGGTCCAATGCCGCATGAGACGTTCGTATTCGCGATAGAACCGACCGATATCTTCCAGTCGACACGCCCAGGCGATGGTGCTGAAGTTGCTCAAATAGCACGACAGGCCCACGTCCAGGGCATCGCGTCGACAGTGGACAATGCGGGTCTTGGGAAACAGAATCGCGATGAAGCCGAGAATGAGAAAGTTGGCCCACATTTTGTCGACGATTCGGGTTGCGGTCCCGCCGACTCGCGTCAGCTCCGCCAGATAGCGTTGGCCGAGTTGGCGCATGAGCCGGGAATTGGCTGCGGTCATTCCGTCGGGAAACGGATGGGAGGCCCCCGTCGCACGCCGCATCTCGGCCACGCACGCCTGCATCGTTCCCAGTTCCCCGGCGGCGTTCGCTTCAGGGTGACTGGCAATGATCTGCTCGACGAGCGTGGTGCCGCTGCGGGGCATGCCGATCACGAAGATCGGAGTCTCGCTGTCACTGCCGAATTCGCCGCGTTGGGCAAAGAAGTCTTGGTCAAAGACCGAGATGGTTGCATCAACGCGCCGACGCAAGCGTTCCGCATTGAAGGCTTGCCCACCGGTTTCGAGTTGTTCGTAGAGGCGCTCGTTGCCGCGCTGGTAGGCAGTAAACGCCGCGTCATAATGCCCCTGCTGCTCCTCGACCGCCGCGAGCGTAAAGTCGAGCAGGGATGCGTCAGGCCCAGCCAGGCCTCCGTCTGTGGAAAGCGCCGCAAGATGTGCCGTCATCTCGGGGGCGAAGTGATACTTGCCGCGCTTGTGAAGCTCGCCGAGATAGTGGTAGGGCAGTACGTCGCGCGGGCTCAATCGCGCTGCGGTCTCCAGGCAGCGGATCGCCTCGTCGACGTTCTGTTTGTCGATATAGAGAAAGCCAAGCTGGCAATGGGCAGCCGCCGAATGCTCGTCGATCGTGATCGCTCGCTGCAAAGCTGAGACGGCCTCGTCGACTTCGCTGCGGGCTTGCAACACGTTGGCTTCGGCAACGTGAGCGATGGCGAGTTCGGGTTGCAGCCGAAGAGCGTGTCGGGCGTGTGCGAGCGCCGCTTGAAGTCGGTCACTACCGCAGAGCAACCCACTGAGGCCGACGTGGGCCACCGCGTCAAACGGATCGAGCTGAAGCGCGTGCCGATAGTGTTGTTCCGCGGCTCTCGACGCACCCTGGGATGCCAGCAGCTCCGCAAGATGGCGATGGGCGACGGCCAGCTCCGGTCTGGCGGCGATCGCGGCGCGAAAGCACTCGCCAGCCACGGCGAGCTGACCCGAGCGTCGCAGCAGCAGGCCTAACTCGACTTGGGTCTCGGCGTCATTCGGGCTGGCCGCCAGAAACCGCCGACAGCAGGCGATGGCTTCGTTCAGCGCACCGGCCTGCAAATGGCGACGTACGCGTTCGCTGTCGTTGGTCTCGTTCATCGAGAGGAGTTTCCGTCGCGGTCGCTCACAACGCAACTATTGAGCCCTGCGCAGCCAATGAACCAGACCGACCAGCGGGAGGTCGGCATTTCAGCCATCACCGCCGCCCCGAAGGGCTCATTAACAATGCAGCCATCAATAAGATCGGATGCTAGTTCGACAACGCCACTTTGGTGAAATTCCGGGAGAATACAAGCACGACGCGCGAGCGAGTGTGTTGGAACGTAAATCATTCACTCGCTTGCGCTTCGTGCTTGTATGGCGGCTGAAAGTGGCGCTGTCCAACTAGTCAGACCCTCTTCACGCGGAAGCATCACTCGCGCCGAGCGCCACTTCCAGCTTTCCGAGATGGTTCTCAAAATGCTTCCAGCGACCGATCGACGCTTCGTAGAGCGGCCGGCGGACCTGCACTCGGCTCGCGCTCCGGACACTGCCGTCGCTCTCGAAGAAGTTTAGGCACCCTTCGTGCCAGTCAAGTCCGCAGAAGTCGATCAGTCCTCGGCTGACCTCCTCTTGATGGCCGACCAACCGCTCATAGCCGACTTCATAAATGGCCACCGGCAGCACGTCGCTCCAGTGATTCATCAGCCGTTCGTACTCGCGAAAGTAGAAGCCGATATCCTCGAACCGCCAGCACCACGAAATCCGGTCCAGACGCCGGGCAAAGCACGAAAAGCAGACGTCCCGGGCGTCGCGACGGCAATGGACGACACGGGCTCGTGGAAACAACAGGGCAATCAGGCCCAAGAACAAGAAGTTGTGCCACATCTTGTCGACGACCCGACGGGCCGCGAGCCGCCGACGCTTGAGGCCTTGGGAGTAGCGGCTCGCCAATTCGCGAATGGTCACTTCCGTGGCGTGCGGCACGCTGCGCGGATACACCAAGTCCACTTTGCCGACCGTCGAGATCTGATTCGCCAGCCGGCCAATAGTTTCCAGTTCGTCAGCCCCGACGGCCTCCGGATGACTGGCAATGATCTGAGCCACCAGCGTCGTGCCGCTGCGGGGCATGCCCACCACGAACACGGGTGTCTCATCGGTCGATCCCCAGTTGCGCGCGTCTTTGAAGAGTTCCCGTGAAAAGGTGTCGAGGGTCGCGTCGATCAGCTCGCGATGAGCTGCCGGATCGAACGGCACACCCGCCGCGACGGAGGCATCGTACTCGAGGCGATTCGCCGCCTCGTACGCTGCAAAGGCCTCGTCGTAGCGACGGTTCGCTTCCAGCCAGGCGGCGAGAGAGAACTGCAACACGCTTCGCTCGTCGGCCGGAGCGTCCTGCTGTTCGATCAGGCCTTCCATTCGCGTCACCTGGTCCGCCGACAGCTCGTAGTAGCCCTCCTTGGCCAGGTCGGTGAGATTGTGATAGGCGGGCGCGTAACCGGGGTTCGCCCGCAGGGCCGCCTCCAAACGATCGGTGGCCTCGTCGAATCGCCCCAGATCGACCAGCGCCGAGCCGAGATTGTTCAGGGCGATCCAATTCTCGGGCGCCAACTGTACTGCATGCTCGTAGTGTGTGATCGCCTCCGCAACGTGGCCTTGTTCGGTCAGCAGATTCCCCAGGGTAATGCGCGCCGTAACGAAGTCCGTCTGTAGCTGGACCGCGTGACGGGCATGCACCACGGCCTCCTCGATATTGCCGGCAAGCCTCAGTGCGCCCGCCAGGTTGTGCTCAATCTCAGCGTTGTCCCCTGGTAGCTCGAGTGCCGCGCGAAAACGATCGATGGCCTCCGGCAGCCGGCCGCTGCGAACGAGGCACGTTCCCAGCGCGTTATGAAGTTCCGCATCGCGGGGGGCGAGACGGACCGCCTGTTCGTACTGCTCGATCGCCTCTGGCACGTCGCCGCGGGCGAGGAGTGCCTCGGCCAGATTCTTGCGTGGAAACACCAGTTCGCCGCTCGCCGAGACCGCTGCGCGAAAACAGGCGATCGCCTCGTCGACTTCTCCTCTCGCCTTCAGAGCCGCGCCGAGGTTGTTCTGCGTCTGGGCGTCTCCGGGACGCTTCGCCAGGGTCTTGCGATAGCACGCCACGGCCGTGTTGACGTCCCCCGCCGCCCAACTGACATCGCCAAGTTGGGCGCACAGATCGGGGTCGTCAGGATGCTGCGCGACAGCGCGTCGCAGGGCATCCATGGCGTCTCGGAAGCGTTCCTGGCGGCAGCGAATGGCCACGAATAACTGAAGCGCCCCCGCGTGATCGCAGCGGTCATCCAGAATTCGCGCGGCCGCAGCGGCGGCCTCTTCCAGGCGGCCCGCGGCCGCCAACCTTTGGGCTTGAGCGAAAGCTTGATCGGGTGACGCCATCGAGTCCCAGTTACCCTGTCCCTTCGACGGCGACTTGGACCGCCTCGAGGTGTGCTGCATATTTCTGCCACTTCGCGAGCGATGATCGGTAAATGGGCTGACGAACCTGCACTCGGCTGGCGGTGTAGACCGGCCGATCGGTGGCGTAGAACTCCAGGCACTCGTCGCGCCAGGGAAGATCGCAGAACTCGATCAGGCGACGGGTTTGCGCTTCTTGATCTTCCACCATCTCTTCGTAGGACAATTCGAGCATCGTCATCGGCAACACCGCCCGCCAGTGGTCCATGATGCGGAGATACTGCTGCAGATAGTGGGCGATGTCCTCGAGTCGCCAGGCCCAATCGATGTAGGAGAAGTCCTGAAAATAGCAGGAGAGCGCGATGTCAAGCAAATGGCGACGACAGTGGACGATCCGCGCTTGCGGAAACAATGTGGCAATCAAGCCAAGGAAGGTGAAATTCGCCCACATCTTGTCGACGACGCGCCGCACTCCGGGCCGGGAAGCCGTGATGCGGGCCAAGTACTGTGAGGCGGCGTGTTCGAGCGTGACTTGCTCGAACAGTGGACGGTTCGTGCCGCGGCTCGGTTCGTCGGGAATCGCCGCCAGAATACGTTCGGCGAACGTGCTGATCTCCGTCAGTTCACCCGCTCCCGCTGCGTCGGGATGACTCGCGATGATCTGCTCGACCAGCGATGTGCCGCTGCGCGGCATGCCGACCACGAAGACGGGAACATCGCTCGCGGAGCCGTGCATCTCGAGGCCTGCAAAGTAGGCGGCGTCAAAGGTGGCAAGGATCTTGTCGACCTTGCGCCGATGGAGCTGCGGGTCGAACTGGCGGCCGACCGCCTCGAGCAGGGCCTGACGCTGATCGTTGGCCGCCCGATAGGCGCGGAAGGCGTCGTCGTGGCGACCCTGGCGGTGGGCAATGCCCCCTAGGATGAAGTGCAGCTGGGCCACTTCGTCCGGCGGAGCCTTGGCGGCGGCCGCGATGGCTTCCATCTGGCGAAGCTCCGAGTCGGCAAAGTCGTACTGTTTCTGTCTGGCCAGATCCGAGAGCTGCGCAAACGCGGGAATGTAGTCCGGCCGCAGTTCCAGCGCCCTCTGCGACTCGGAAATCGCTTCCTCGAATTGTCCGAGATCGGTCAGCACCGTGGCGAGATTGTTGTGGGCCTCGGGATTTTGCGGATCGAGCTGTAACGCTCGCCGCTGGGCTTCCAAGGCCTGTGGCAGATCGCGTCGAGCCCGGTAGATCGTGCCCAGGGTGACGTAGACTACGGCGGTCTGGGGGGCGAGGCGAATCGCTTCCTGGCAGCGAGCCAACGCCTCGTCGAGTCGCCCGACCGACTTCAACACGCTGGTCAAATTCAGGAGGGCGTCGACGTAGCCCGGCTGCGACCGCAGGGCGCTCTCGAAGTGGGCAATCGCCTCTCCAGGCTTGCCGTCGGCAACGAGAACCACGCCCAGCGCGTTGTGCGTTTCCGGATCGTCCGGGACCAACTGCAAGAGTCGCTGATAGATCGCGATCGCCTCTTCTCGTCGTCCCAATTCGAGCAGGACTTCGCCGAGGTTCCGGTAACCGAGGGCAAACTGCGGTGCGTCGCGCACCAGTTCTTCCAAGCACGCGATGGCTTCGCGGTGCTGACCGTGGCGCCGCAGGGCCACGCCCAGATTGTTTCGCACCGCCGCGTCATGCGGAGCAAGCGCCAGACATCTGCGGAAGCACTCGATGGCCCGAGCCGTATCGCCAAGCCGGGCATAGAGCGAGCCGAGATAGCTGTGCCACGACGGCTCGTCGGGACGCCGGGAGACGGCCTGATCCACGGCCGCGACGGCCCCGGCAAGATCGCTCGCGGCCTCGCAGACATTGCCCAACAGGAAGTACGCCTCGGCCTCGTCGGGCCGCACGGCCAGATAGCGACGACAACACGCTTCGGCCTCGTCGTAGCGCCGCGCCTCGACCAACTCACAGCAGAGCCGTTGGAGTTCGCGATGGTTCGTAGGGTCCGACATGGGCGACCGACAGGCTGACGAACGGTTGTCCAGAGAAACTTCTATCGTAGTGACTCGCCAGGCCGCGAACCATGCCGTCATTCCGGGGCCGCAAGTGGCGGCGTCTTCGCGTCTCCCTGGTCGTTGGCATCCTGCAACGCCCGCTTCAAGGGCTCGAGGAATGCCTCGTAGCGTCGCCAGCGATCGACGGAAGTCGTATAGATGGGCTGGCGAACCTGGATGCGGCTGGCGGTGCTCACGGTACGTCGCCCCACCTGCGAAGCAAGACACGCCTCGGTCCACGGCAGATCGCAAAACTCCATCAGCGCGCGCGTGGTCGCTTCGGGTTCGCGGACAAGCCGCTCGTAGTCGACATCATGAATGGCCAGCGGCAGAACTTCCCGCCAATGCCGCATGAGGCGCTCGTATTGCCGATGATAAACGCCGATGTCCTCCAGGCGCGACGTGAAGTTGAGCGTGGCAAAGTCACAAATGTAACACGACAGACAGACGTCCAGCGGATCGCGTCGGCAGTGAACCAGCTTGGCGTTGGGAAACAGGAGTGCGATCAGCCCCAGGTAGAAGAAGTTGCCGGGCGTCTTGTCGACCCAGCGTTGCGTCGTGCCGCGGCCGCGGGTTACGAGCATCTCCGCGTAGCGACGCGCGGCGGATTGCAGAGCGGGGATCGTTGCTTTCCGCAGGCAATCGGGATAAGTGACGTAACCTTCCGTTCGATCGACCAGTCCGCTGGCGATGCTGGCGACTTCCAGCAGCTCGCCGGCGCCGAAGATGTGCGGGTCGCTCGTAAGGATTTGCTCGACAAGCGATGTCCCGCTTCGCGGCATCCCCACGACAAAGACAGGTGCCGGGCCGGCTGGATTGCGGGCCAGCAGCCTCTCGAAGAGCGCCTGGTCGAAAACTGCTATCGAACGATCGGTCGCCCTTCGTCGCTTTTCGCGGTCGAACGACTTGCCGGTTGACGCGAGCCAGGCGAGCCTGAGTTGGTTGCCACGCTCGTATGCGGCGAATGCCGACCGGGAGTCACCACGGGCGTCGTGTCGGGCAGCAAGCAGGAAATGCAGAGAGGCTCTCTGATCATTCGGCAGATCGTCTTGCGCTACGAGTCTCTCAATCTGAGTGAGCTGCTCGGCTGAAAACTCGTAACGCCGCTCCGCAGCCAGCGCGCCGAGATTGATGTAGGCATATGCCTCATGAGGGTTGATGGCCAGCGCCCGCTCGAAGCAACCGATCGCCTCGTCGAATCGCCCCAGATTGGTCAGGGCGACGCCTTCGACACGGGGAGCTTGCGAGTTGGTCGGATCGAGGTGCGCGGCCTCGCGAGCCGCGCTGACGGCCTGTTCGGCATCTCCCTGCTGAATCAGAGCGAGAGCCGCGTTCACGGTCACCTGGGCCGCCTCACCGTTGTGGGCGAGGCCCTGATCGGGCGCGATTTTTTCGTCGATGGAGCCCGAAAGGCCTTGCAGCGCCGTCAGATTGTTTCGGGCACTGGCGAGCTGCGGATCGATGCGGAGTGCGCTCTTGAAGTAGTCGATGGCTGAGGAATAGTCCTCCGAGAGCATGCAAACCACGCCAAGCCCGTTGCGGGCGTCGGCGTCGTCGGAAGTCTGCTGAAGCACCGTTTCGTAGTGTCGTCTCGCCTCTTCGAGCTGGCCTTGGAATACGAGCAGATCGGCGAGCCGCCGCCGAGCCACAGTTGCCTGAGGCGAGACCTCCACCGCAGAGCGAAAGTGTATCGCGGCTTGATCGGCACGGCCGGCCTCCAAGAGTGCCTCGCCCATGATCGTCAACGTCGCCGGATCGCGCGTGTCGAGCTTCAAACTGTGCTCGAGCGACCGCAGGGCATCGGCAAGACGTCCGCCAGCCATGTACGCCTTGCCTAGCGCCCGGTGCCAGCTGGCGTTACCCGACGACCGGTCGATCGCCTCGCGAAGGAGTTCAATCGCCTCGTCGAGTCGCCCGGTGGAGAGTAACTCTTGGGCTGCTGCCGCCGGATCATCCGCTGAGGACATGGGCGAAGTCTTGCGAGAAGGGGAAGGATGCGGTGATTCGACGCCGTCCCGACATGGCTGGCGTCCGGCTCTCGAGGTCGCCGATGGGCTCGACGCTTTGGCGGTAGGGCGTGCGCTGCCGATACAATTCCAAACGCTTACGAAGATCGGCCTGGTTGTTCTCGGGCGCCATTTCAACGGCCCGCGTCTGCCACTCGATCGCTTCGTCGAATCGTCCTAGCTCGGCCAGGACCGCCGCCATGGTATCGAGCTTGCCGGCATCTCCGAACGCGCCCAGTTCTCGGATCCGGTCAACATAGGCAAGGGCCTTCGCGCCGTCGCGGTGTTCGGCCAGCGGACAAGTGGCCAGCAGCCAGGCCGCGTTGTTGTAGCCCGCGGGCTCGTCCGGTTGCAGGCCGATCATCCGCTCGTAGTCGGTCAGGGCGTCCGCATAGCGCCCCAGCAACATGGCAGCCGTGCCGCGATTGCCGTAGGTCTGGTACATGTCTGGCGACTCGGGACGGAGCTCGATCGCGCGACCGTAATCCTCGATCGCGTCCTGCAGTTTTCCGAGCGTGAGTTTCAGATTCGCGCGGGCCAGATAAGCGTCGACGTAGTCCGGTTTCAGTTCGATCGCTCGATCGTAGTCCGCCTCCGCCTTGTCGAATTGTCGCAGGCGTCGATGGGTATCTCCGCGAAGGCGGTACGTGGCGGCCGCACCGGGAGCCATCTCCAGAGCCCGCGCGTAATCGGTCAGCGCCAGCGCGTGATTCTCGAGGCGGTGGTGAACCAGGCCGCGAAAATGGTGGGCGTCGGCACGGGGCGGAGCGTTTTCGATATAGGTCGATAAGTCCCGCAGCGCGAAATCGAGGTTCGACAATTCCAAATGGGCCCGACCGCGGTTGTAGTAGGCGGTGACAAGGTTGCGATCGAGCTCGAGCGCTTTGTCGAAGTCCTGCAGCGCCGCTCGATAGTCTCCCATCCGCTGTTTCACCTTGCCACGGTTGTTATACGGATTCGGCTTGTGGGGCGCGAGCTCGATGGCGTGTGTAAGATCGTCTTCGGCCCGTGCGAAGTCGCCGCGCTCCTCGTGGATTCGCCCGCGATTCGTGTACGCCCGGTGCGCGGTTTCATTCTTGGCGATCACGTCGCTCCAGAGGACGACCGCATCTTGCCAGACGACGTTGCGACGGCGCGCACCTTCGGCCAAGAGGAGCACGAGCAACGTGCCCACAACAACCGCCGGCGCCATGCGGCGCATGCAGACAATTCGAAAGAGTTCGGCCGCGATGAGCGCAACGCCGACCAGGGGAAGATAGAGCCGATGCTCGTATACCACTTCCAAAGGCACAATCGACGACTCGAGCAGCAGATTCAAAAAGAACCAGAGGATTCCAAATGAAAGCAGGCGATTGCGACGCACTAGGTATCCGGCCAAGGCCAACGTTGCCAGCAGCAACAGCAACGACGACAGAGTGCTCCACGGCGAAAGCAGGGACGTGGATGTGGAGAAGGCGTGCAGCAAATTCAGGCGGCTGGGAAGCGGGAGCGCGACCAGACTCAGATAGAAGACGACGACGCGGAATTGAGTCAGCACGCGCTCCGTCATGCCGTAGTCACGATGAGCATAGCCGGGAAAGATGAGTTCCTCGTCGATCCTGCCCCACATGTACGCGGTTCCCACGAGCACCACCGCCAACAAGCCCAAACCCCAGTACACCCCGCCCCGTCGTAGCCAGCTCAGATCGGCGTCGCGGAAGAAGAACCACTCGTAGAGCAGCACGACGAGCGGCAGGGTCACGGCAATCTGTTTGCAACCGAGCGCCGCCATCCAGGCCAGCGCTGCGATCGACCAGAAGAAGAGTCGGCGCGACGGCCGCGAAGTTCGTCTCCCCGCGATGTAGGAAATGAGCGCGGAAAGGAAGAACAGCGTCGCCAGCGAGGCCATCCGCTGTACGATGTACGTCACCGCTTGCGTCTGCACGGGATGGGCAACGAACAGACAGGCGGCAAACAAGCTGGCGAAGAGCACGGCCCGCTCCTGCCCTGCCGCCGCCGAACCGGTTTCCCGCTGGGCCAGCGCCAACGTCACCTGGGCGAGCAGGAACACCAAGACTCCGTTGACGAGATGAATGGCCACATTCGTGAGGTGAAAGCTCCCTACACCTTCGCCGCCGAAGTAGAAATTCAGGGCGAAACTGAGCATCGCCACGGGGCGTGCCTGGGCCAGATTGGCCTCGACGACCGCCGACAAGCTATCCCAGGACAGCGTGTCGATGCGCAGCGAGTCGTTGTCGCGTACGTTCCGGATGTCGTCAAAGACAAACGGCCCCGAGAGGGCCCCGAAATAGGCCCAGCCGCCGACGATCAAGACCGCCAAAGACGGGAGGGCGAGATTACGCAGAACGGAAGGTCGTGCGAACATGCGTGAAAGACAAGGTGCCATCCGATGACCAGCGACCGCGAAGGCTCAATTATAGTCGGCCGAGTTTCAGGTACGAAACAGCGCTCCTGACAAGTCGCGCGCCGACGGGCAGTGACGACGCATCCATTGCGACCCGTATTCACGCGAGCCGCCTTCGTCGTCCGACCTGCCTGCCGCGGGATTGCCCGCGAGGTACGACTGTAATCTGCCACGCCTCCGCCCGTCGCCCTCGATGTTGCTCCTATGCCACGTCAAGGTGTGCTGCGCAGGAACGGCAACGGACGCCACGGCCATCGTGCGTCGGCGTTGCTAAGGCGCAGGCAGCGACTCGCGATCTCGATAGGGTTTCCCCTGCTGATACAACGCGAGGACCTTGAGCAACTGCCGCCGCAAACCTTCAGAAGCCACGGCGATCGCCCTCTGCTGCGAAATGGCGGCCGAGGCAAAGTCACCCGCCTCGGCCTGGGCGGCCGCAAGCGTTCTCAAGGCGTGAGGATCCGCGGGCGAGCTTAGTTCTCGGCTGCGCAGGGCGTGCACCAGGGCCTGCTCGGCGTCGCGAATCTCGGCGTCGGGACAGGTCGCCAGCAGCCAGGCCAGGGCGCGATGGGACGCTGCACTTTGCGGATGCTCTGCAACCGCTTGCTGAAAGTCGCCGCGCGCCGCAGAGTAGTTGCCCATCAGCTGGTGGAGGCGTCCCCGATTGTTCAGGGCCAGTCGATGCGCTGGATCGAGCTCGATCGCGCGGTCGTAGTCGGCCAGCGCACGCTCGTAGTCCTTCAGCTTCCGGTAGGTGTTGCCCCGGTTGAAGAAAGCCCGCGGATCGCTCGAGTCGGTGGCGATGGCCTGATCGTACAGCTCCAAGGCACGCTCTGGATCCTGGTCCCGGAGAGCCAGCCTCGCTAGCCCATAGTAAGCGCTCAGCTCCTGCGGGTGAACTTCGAGTGCGCGAACGTAGTCGGCCGAGGCGGCGGCGTAGTCTTGTTTGATAGAGAGCGCGTGTCCCCGGCAGACGAGACACCCTGCCGCGAAGTCATCGCCCGCGTCCTCGGCGTTGGGGTGGCCCTGCGCGATCCACTCAAGCACCTTGTTGCAATCGTCGATCGCCTCGTCGACTTGACGAAGCGCGAGTCGCGCCAGGCCACGATTGTAGTGAGCCGACACGTTGCCCGGGTTGTGTTCGAGTGCCCGATCGAAATCGGCCAACGCCGCTTCGTGCCTTCCCCCATCGTGCAATAGCTTGCCACGATTGACGTAGGCTTTGGCGTAGTCCGGTTTGATCTCGATGGCCGCCGCGTAGTCGGCCAGCGCCGCCTCGTTCTCTCCCCTAGCTTGGTAGGCGATCCCGCGATTGGTGAGGGCGAGGAAATTGCGGTCGGTGACGCGGACCGCGTGATCGAAGAGCGAGAAGCTGTCGCGCCACACCTCGACTTGACGCCAGGTGATCGGAAATAGTACCAGCACCACCAAACCGCCCAGCAAGATTGGAACGTAGGGCCAGGTCGCTCGCGGTCTTGGGCTGCTCGCATCGGAACCGGCGAAATCGAAGAACGTGTCGCTGAAGTACGCCCTGGCGAGTTGGCCCAACCCAAACACAATGGCGATGTAAATGCCAATCATCGGCAGGTAGGTAAACCGGTCGGCCATCGAGTGCGAACCGGCCTGCAAGATGCCGCTCATCGGCACCATCACGCCGAGATACCAGAGCCAGCCGACCAGGAGGGCCGGTGCCTTGCGCACGTACCACAGGGCCGCGAGCGTGATCGCGGCGAGCAACAGGGTCGCCCCCACCACCTGCCCGGCGTGAAAGTCTCTCACGTAGGGATAGAAGCAGGCCAGGTCGACGGGCCAGACGAGCTTCCTCAGATAAGCGGCGTAGGCGAGCACTGCATTGGCCGCCCGCGCGCCCAGGGGAAAGTCGTCGGTCGAGGCGACGGCCCCGATCCTGAGCTGACACATGAGCGTGAGGTAGCTGGAAAGCGCGGAAATGGCCAGCAGCGGGAGCTTCTCGCCAACCAGCAGCGCCACTCGTCGCCAGAGCGCCGGACGGGCGGCCGCGGTGTGACCGCCGGGCAGTGCCTGACCCAGACCGACTCGACCGAGCGGCCAATAGTCCAGCAGGAGCAACACACAGGGGAGCGTGACCGCCAGTGGCTTCGCCATCACGGCCAAAAGGTGGCTGAGGCAGACCACGGCATACCACCCCGCCCCGCCCCGGCGAGCGTACCTGGTGTAGGCCGCGATGGCCGTCAGCCAGAAGAACCCGCAAAGCACGTCCTTTCGTTCGGTCACCCAGGCGACCGACTCGACGTGCAGCGGGTGAATTGCGAACAACGCCGCCACCAGTGCGGCCGGCCACGTGGCTTGCGTCAACGAACGGAGCACCAGAAACAGCAAGACGGCGTTCGCCGCGTGCAACGCCACATTGACCAAGTGGTGGCCTGTCGGGTCGTCTTCGAACAGTTCCCAGGCGGTCTGATGGGTCAGCCAGGTGAGCGGGACCCACATGCTCGGACCGTGGATCTCGAACGCCCAAATGAAGTTGTCCCAGCTCAGGCCGGTCGTGACGTATTCGTTCTCGTAGACGTACACCTGGTCGTCATAGCTGACGAAGTCGTGCCCAGCCGTCTGCAGATAAGCGGCCGCCACCAGGGCCACCAGAACGGCAGAGAGGACGCCGGTGGTGCGACGATCGCACGGGCGCGCGTCGGTCGTCGGTATCTCGGCATCGACAGAGGTTGTGGACATGGCTCGACGCGGCCTTCAAGTCGTCGACGCGTTTAACTTCTCGCGCCTGGACCGTCCGACCCACCCGAAAGATCGAGCAAGGGCAGCGGCATTCGCCGCGGCTGTGGCGTCTCCGGGTAGGGGACGGTGCGTTCGTGCATGAAAAAGAGTTGGACGTCGTCCACGCCCCGCTCTCCCTGGTGTTGCGCGTTCCAAGCGCCGGTCAGGTAGTCGACAAAGTGGTTCCGCAGACCGGCGTATTCTTCGCGCGGGAGGTGGGCCAGGTACGAGGTCCATCGATGTCCGCGGACGGCAATCGGCACGGCGCGCGGTTTCGCCCACGACACGGGTTGGCCTCCGGTCAGCAGGTCAATCTGTTTCCCGTCGCGCTGGGTCGCCACCGCCAGAAACCAGCCATCGTCGAGGATGGGATGTGGAGCAAACATGTTCCATTGCTGCTCGAGTCCCAACAGGTGGGCGGGCCGCTTGGCGACGCCGTCGAACCAGGCAAAGCGGCGCTGCTCGGGCGCGGTGGACGCGGATTCAATAAACCAGGCGTTGAACAGGAGGATGTAGACGAACAGCGCGGACACGACCACGTTGGCGAGGGGGCTGGCGTGGCCGACGACGAGGTTTGACGATGCGGTCGCCGCGGCGTGCGACGACGATGTTCCCGCCCGCGGAGTCAGGGCGTTCCAAAACGAGCTCGGCAGGAACATAGCCCAGCAGGCCATGCTGATCCAGGAAAAGAAGCCGACGTTGAAGCACAACAGAATGCCGAGGTGGAGGCCGACAAAGGCCGCGATGACCAGCAGGCGAAGGCGGTCCGTAAAGACCGGGACGAACAACAGCAGCGGTCCGATCAACTCCAGCCACAGTGTGAGCGTCGTGGCCCAGCGCGTGAACTCGGGAAAACCAGCCAGCCAGCGTCCAAACGGAGTGGTCAAGGTGTCGAGATTGAGCGCGTCGTAGAGCGCCCAGCCGGTCTCCGTCCACACGGGATCGGTCTTCTGGATGGCCGTGCTCCAGTACATGATGCAGAACTGCAGCATCAGTGCCACGGTCGCCGCCGAAAAGACGCGTCGGTTCCGCCCCTCGTTCGCAGGCTGCCGGCGTGCGTCGAGCGAGAACGTCGCTCCCAGCGGCAGAAACATGCACCAAAAAAGAATGTTGCGAATCAGGTGGTCGCTGTGGTTGAGCACCAGCAGATTGCGCGTGTGCAGTGAGACGATCGAGGCCCAGGTCAGCACTACGAACAGTCGCGTGCGATAGCCAAGCAGCATGCCGAACGCCGAGACGGCGGCCAGCACGAACATGGCTCCCTGCCAAATGGCGTGCGAGTGAATCCAGAACAGCGACCAGCGCCATTCGCTGTCCTGAAAGAGCCCCAGAAACGAGTGGCGAATCGGCAGAACGCCGTCGTTCGTGTAGTGGGCGGTAAAGTCCCCGGCACGAATGCCGAGATCGCAGATCACGATGGCGGCCAGGCTCACGCGCAGAAAAGCCAAAGACCGAGTATCGATCGAGAAGAGTTCTCTGACCTTCGCAGCGAGCTTTTCGATTGCCGTTGTACTCCCCTAAGCGCCGACAAACTCTCGTGTCGGAACCGCTTTCCGCAATCGCGGTCCAACTACTCAATCTACTCGGGCGCGACCATCCCGGCAACGTTCAAGTCCGACGACGTCGGCTCAACCACACGCTCGTCTTTGTCGTGTGCCGTCATGCACCACTTCGAGAACGTTCCGTCCTGGACGCTCGCCATTGATTCGATATCGCGCCACAGGGATACTGGGTGGTCTGCGGACGACGATTGTGTTGCCCCGACAGGCCATTCGCCCGATGGAAACGAAACGATGATCATCAACATCTTTCCCAAGCCCGTCTACTCCGCTCCGTCGGGGTTGGCCCCGGAGTATCTGGTTCAACTCGCCGAGGCCATGGAACCGCAGTACCGACCGCGACAGCAGGCCTCCTGTTTCTGGCAGACCGAGGGCAATCTGCAGGAACAAGAGGTCTTTGCGCCGCTGGTCGAGCTGGGCGTCGAGCGCGCCAAGGCCTTCATGAGTGAACTCGGCTTCGTCGAGACCAACTTCTACGTGACGCAGATGTGGGGCAACAAATACCAACAGAAAGAGCTGATTCCGCCACACGTGCACAACAATAGTTTTCTCAGCGGCGTGCTCTACGTGCAGTTTTCCGAGGGCTCCGGCAACACTTACTTCGCGGAGCAATACGACAGCGACCTACAGATCGAAATCAAGCAGCCGACGATCTATACGGTGGGGGAACAGGCCGTTCCGGCAAAACAGGGTGACCTGGTGATGTTCCGCAGCAACATTCCCCACAGCAACTATCCCAATCGCCACGATGACGATCGGATCACGATCGCTTTTAACATGATGCCGTGCGAAATGGGCAGGAAAGAGAAGTTCACCTACCTGAAGTGGAACGGCTAAGCGGCCGCTCGTCGGCGGCCAGCCCGTAGCGAATCGCTGGAGTGAGATGCGGAGAGCGCTAGTGGGCGATGGCCGTTTCGTAGTTCGCCTCGAACCAGGCGAGCGTTTCGGCGATGCCGTCGCGGAGTGAGGTACGCGGCTCCCACCCCACCTGCTCGCGAAAGCGGTCGTTGGCAAAGGCCTTCATCAGGGCGCCGTCCGGCTTGTCCGTGTCGTGCACGAGCTCGCCCTCGTAGCCGACGACGTCCTGAATCAACAGGGCCAGCTCCTTGATGCTCAACCCGCCGCCCAGGCTGACGTTGATCGGTTCCACCTCGTCGTAGCGCTCGGCCGCCAGAATCATCGCTTCGGCCGCATCGCGGACAAAGAGCCACTCGCGAACCGGCCGCCCGGTGCCCCAGATGATTACTTCCGGCTGATTGTCCCGCTTTGCCTCGTAAAACTTGCGCAGCAGCGCCGCCAGGCCGTGGGAGCGATCGGGGTGAAAGTGCTCACCCGGTCCGAACATGTTCGTCATCAGTAGATGAATCGAGTTGAAGTCGAACTGCCGCTTGTAGCACCAGCCCTGAACCACCTGCGCCTTTTTGGTAAAGCCGTAGTTCAACACGCTCTCGTGGAGCGGGCCGGACCAATAATCGTCTTCGCTGACGATGCCGTCGACGTACCCGGGATACGAACAGGCGGCCACGACATTGACGTACTTCTCCACGCCGGCCTCGCGGGCGGCCTGCATCGTATTCAACCCGAGGCGGAGATTGTCGTCGAAGATTTCGGCGGGGAACTTCTGCTGATAGGCCAAGCCGCCTTGCCGCGCCGCACAGTTGAAGACGATTTGCGGGCGGACTTCTTCAAAATAACGTTGGGCATTCTCCAGCTTGCAGAAGTCCCAGCCGTCGGCCGTCCGCGGCACCGCGGGCGTACAGTCGCGGGCCTCGAGCTCGCGGACCACCTGACTGCCGAGAAAGCCGCCACCGCCCACGACGGCCACGCGTTTCGAACTCCAGTCGCCTTCCATTCCTACTGCTCGCCAAAGGGGGGATTGCGGGTCGGCTAAACGTTGGTGAAGGGGCTCGTAATCTCGACGACGTCCATCGCGCGGATGAGCTGCTCGATTCCCTCGTCGAGCGTCACGATCGTCTGGTATCCTAGCTTGCGGATCTTCTCGTACGACACGTCGTAATCCCGCTGATCGGGGTCGGCCCCGACGTCGGCGAAGTGAAGATAGAAGGGAACGCGCTCGCGAATTGCCAAGGCGACGTCCTCCTTGGTCAGATTGAGCGACTCGTGGCCCACATTGTACGTCTCGCCGCGCATCGCCTCGGCCTGGTCGAGAGCAAAGCAAAAGGCCCGGGCCATGTCGCGGACGTGGATGAACGTGCGACGGAAGTGCTGTTCGTAGACGATAATCTGCTTGTTGACGACCGCCTGGTGCACAAAGTCATTGATCAACAGGTCGAGCCGCAAGCGCGGCGACACGCCGAACGCGGTGGCGAAACGCAAGCCAATGCCGCCGGCCGCCAGGGCGATCTCTTCACCTTGGGTCTTCGTGATCGCATACAAGGAGACCGGATGCAGCGGACTCTCTTCGGTGCAGACCGTCTCCAGCTTGCCGTAGTTGCTTCCCGTCGATGCGTAGACAAAGGGCTGGCCGGCGCGGATTGCCTGGGCCACGTTCCGCGTGCCCTCGACGTTCGTGGTCTTTGCCAGATCTGGATGTTTGCGACAGGCCGGGAACCCGACAATCGCCGCCAAATGCACCACCGCATCGCAGTCGGCGACGACACGCTGCACCAACTCCGCGTCGTGGACGTTGCCGCGTATGAAAGAAAATGCCGAGTGTTCGAAGAACGGGAGCAACGCCTGGCCGCCATTGCGCAGGCTGTCGAGCACGACGACTTCGTGTCCCGCCGAGAGCAGCTGGGGTGCCAGCACCGTGCCCACGTAGCCGGCGCCGCCGGTGACCAAGACTTTCATCCAGGGAGTCCCTTGCCAGGCATGTTCTGACCAGCGAAACGCCTATCGTAACCCAAGTCGAAATCGAGTGATATCCAGCAGCAGGACCAGGCCATCGGTGACAACGTTGACGCAGGTCTCCCCTCCCTGACGGGCATCGGTGGTAATCGGCACGTCGACAACGCGCAGGCCCCGTTTCAGTGCCTTCACCGGAATCTCGACTTCGTACGAGTAGTTGTCGCTTGTCAGGGCGATCTTGTCGGCCGCTTCACGAGTCCAGGCCTTCATGCCTGCCTGAACGTCGGTCATGCAATGCCAGAACAGGATCGAGGCGTACAGGCTCGCCGTCTTGTTGCCCATGCGACGGAAGAATGGCGTGCTGCCGGGCCGTCGCTCGGCGTCGCGACAAAAGCGACTTCCCAGGGTGACGTCGGCCCGCCCGTCGCGAATCGGCTCGATCAACCGCGGCAGCTCTTCGGGCAGGAACTGCAAATCGGCGTCGATTTGGGCCATGATCCCGGCCCGCGCGGCGGCGATGCCGGTCTGCGTGGCGTGGCCCTTGCCGCGGTCGTTCTCGTTGCGAACGTACCGAACGCTTGGATTCTCGGCGGCGACCCTTTCCACCACGCCCCGGGTATCGTCGCTGCCGCCGTCGACCACCAGGATCTCGCAGCCTGCGGGATAGACGCCGAGAATGCGCCGCAAGCAATGTTCGATCGTGTCTTCCTCGTTAAACGCCGCAACGATAACGGAGAGTTCCGGGACAGAGAGTTCGGGCGCGCTCATGCGGCAGATCGAGTCAGAGTTGCTTGTCTTCGTGGGGAGGCGTCGGAAACTGAGCTAGAAATTCGCGAACTTCTGCGGCCGAATCCGGCAAGCCAATCAGGGCGTGGACCTTGTCGGCGTTGACATCATACTCCTGGCGTTCTTGACTCGCAAACGTCACATCGCGCAGAGATTCGGGCAACATGCCGATCACTTCGTCGAGAGAAACGGTCCCCCGTCCGCAAACGTTGTAGGCTTCGTTTCGTGGTGCTTCGTCGATCAGCGCCAACACAACCCGCGCCACGTTGCTGGTATTCATGTAATGCAAGCGTGTCTGTCGGTCGACCCACAGCGGCCGTCCGTTGAGCAGATCGAAGGTCGGACCCTTCCGCAGCCCCTTGCCGACCATTTGGGCCAGACGGAAGATCTGCCAGGAGGAAGCCTGACGCATGACCGTCAGTTCGGCCATCCGCTTGTGGAAGCCGTAGTGGCACAGGGCCTCGAGGTCGACCGGGGCATCTTCACGCGTGGCCTCGCGGTCGGTGACGTCGTGGTAGACATCGACGGACGAAATCAACGCATAATGGTCGCCACGAAAATCGGCCAGCGACCGGGCCACACTCAGCACGCTCGCTTCGAGATCGAATAGCGGTTGCTGATTGGCCCGAAAGCGACTGGCGTTGCCGTTGGCATTGACAACCAAGTCGAAGTGCTGTCCCACAGCGTGCTCGTAATCGTCGCGCCCCACGACGGTAACATTGTAGGTCTCGCGTGCGCACTCCACGATCGCCGAGCCGACGAAACCGCGGCCACCAATGACCAGGCAAGTCGGTTTGGCGGTCGTAGGGGCCATGGGCAGCGAAGGTGAGTTCGCGGGAAGGCGAGTCGGGTACTCGTCGAGCGAGGAGGAAGCGGGGGCGAAGGGGGCTGACGGTGCGACAACGGCCGGGGATCAGTCCCGATCGGGCAGCACCAGCGGTTCCTCCAGTTCAATCGCGTACTCGTGCACCGTTTCGATCAGTTCCTGGCCACAACGCGTGGCAAACTGTGCCGATTCCGGTCGCTCATTTTCGTCGTAGTAATAGGTGATGTACTTCAGCCCGTCCTCGCAGAAATACTTCGCGTGGTAGCCGAAGAGCATGGGACTCACCCAACTGCCCTGAAAGCGCTCGTCGACGGCGACGCACGCGCACAGCACCGTCTCGTCGTCGACTCGGGCATGAATTCCACCCGCCACGATTTCTCCCCCGGTGAAGATCATGCAGGACAGATGCGGCGTGAAATCCTCGTCGAACGTCTCGAACGGCCGCACGAAGAACTTCTTGAGAAACGCGTCGGCTTGTTCCCAGGGCACGGTCTCGAGCGATTCGATGCGGGCGTCGTCGGGAACCTTGCCATGTTTCTTCAGTCGGTTGAAGATCCGCAGGCAGCGATCGCGGGCCTGGTCCGCCAGCATCCGGTGCTTCTTGTGGACCCGTTGGTGCCGCAAGCCCAGGGCATTGAGCGAGGCGGCATGCGCGTCACCAACTTCGTCGGCAAGACTCACGATCACCTTGCCAGCCCCGCCCGCCGCGGCGCGAGCCAGACCGGCGCGGATTAGCCACATCATGACTTCGCTTGGCGGCTGGTCGCCACTCTCGGTCGTTCCCATGCTCAGCAGCAGCCGCACCGATTGGCAGTCGGGGCGCTCCGGCTGCAGCAAGACGCCCCCATGAACCGTCTTACTTCCGGCCGGATGCGTCACGAGGATTTCCGAGTAGGCCGGGTTGTGGAACGGGTAATTGAACATCGCCCGCACCGTCGGTTGATCGGCCGGCTCGATGGGGCGCAAGATCCAGTGTTCGCTTCGAAGCCGTTCATAGCGGCGGTCGTCGGCCTCGCGCACCTCGGCGGCGGTCTTCGTCGCCTCGGGCGAGGCGGCTTCGGCCTCCCCGGACGAGGCAGGAACGATGCGACCAAACTTGTCCAGATAGTCGTCCAGCGCGCGTTCCGCCGCCTCGAGATCTTCCGCGTAGGCATTCCGCCAGGCCGTTGTCTCGGCGAGGGCGTCCTCGATGACCGTCGGCGGAAACGCCTTCTCTTGCAGTCGAGGATAGAGCGGCGGCGTGAGTCGCGCCCTGGCCTCGTCGGACATGCCGGCGTCTGCGGCCCCCTCGAACTGGTCGAGCAACTTGAGTTGATGCAGCGCGTTGGAGTTCTCCGCATCGAGACGCAATGCGTTCTCGAAGGCCTCGCGGGCCCGCGATGTCTCGTCGATTCGAGAAAGGGCCCGACCCAAGGCAACGTGGCCGGCAGGCTGCATGAAGTCGCAGCCCACCGCGGAGAGCGCCGCGTCGATGGCCTGATCGACATGTCCCAACTGCAAGAGTGCCTCGGAAAGTCCGAGATACGAGCGCTGGTAGACCGGATCCAGCTCGATCGCCTTCTGGTAGGCGCTGACCGCCGCGTCCCATTGGTCCATCAGCAGGTTGAGATGGCCGACATAGAAGAGCAGCCGGGGAAAGCGAGGTTCGTCCGCGAGGACCTGCCGCAGCAGATCGAGCGCGGGCGGGTAATCCTGCCGCATCATTGCCATGATTCCCGCCATGAACTTGCCCATGGGCGTATCGGGAAACGTCTTGGCGAGTGGAGCCATCACATCCCGGGAATGCTCGCTGAAGCCCGCGAGATACAGCGCTTCGGCCAACTGGGGGCCGCGTTCCACGTCGAGGGGACTCGCGTGGTAGAGCCGGACCATGCGTGGCAGGGCGGCTTCGCGACGATTCGCGGCCAACTGCGAATGCGACAAGTCCCACAGATTCCCCGCCTCGATGCGCCGGATATCCTTCTGCGGGATCTGATCTTCCAGATGCATGGCCAGCGGATTGGAGATGGTGTCCGCCGGATCGCGAGTCGCACGGCGTTGGGGAGGTCGGTCGTCCCAGCTGTCGATCGCCGCCGTGGCCGCTCCGGCGGCAGCGAACATGTCTTGAATTGGACGTCCATCCATGTCCCGTCCGGTGGGCAGACCGCAAAGCCGCAAGACGGTGGGGCAGACGTCGAGAAACGTCACCTCGTGAATGAGCTCGTCTTCCGGCACGCCCGCGGCGCGAATGGCAAAGATGCCGTCGCCGCGATAGCGCGTCGGCGGCAAGGCGTCGGCGGTGAGCATCGCCTCTTCGTGGCGGTTCCGCGGCGGCAGCTGTCCCCGTGGCGAGTAGACGATGACCGAGACCTCGTCGCCGGCCAATTCCATCAGCCGGCCCAGGAACCTATCGCAGAGGATGGCCGCCTGGCTGACGACGCCTCCGAACAAACCTCGGTCGACGTCGTCCGTCTCGTCGGTGGCAGAAAGGTCGGTGGCGGGCAGGTGGTGCCGCAAGAACGGCGAACAAAGAAACTCCAGCAGCCGATAGTTGACCGACAGAAGATCCCACTCGCGGTTTTCCAGCAGCCACGTCGCCACCGCGTGGACCGACAAGTCGTGCGACGTTGCCAGCCCGATCCGCACGAGCCGCGGGTCGGATGCCCGGAGCTGGCGAAAATTGGGCACAAACGTGCCCATGACATCGGGCCCGATCTCCTCGAGCGCGACGATGAATTCCTGGACGTTCTCAAGCAGCGAGTCGGGATGGACGGCGCCCGCACCGGGACGCCGGGGGCGCCTTTGGATGTTGGGAAAGAACTCCCGCGCGACGACGGCCCCCTCAATCGAATCGGCCGGAAAGGCGGCGGGAAAATTGACGACCTGGCAGCGTTGTCCGCTTTCGGAGAGAGCCTCCCAAAACGCCTTGCAGCGACGCGTGGCACTGGAGACGGGACCGAAGCTTCCGTCGGTTCCCGCCTGAACGTTGCCGACGACCCCGTGCTTGTCGGCATGCTTGCCCGTCGCGATCGAGTTGTAGACGGCCGGGTCGATTAGCGGCCCGCGCGTGCGCATCGTTCCGATCGCGCCGCGTTCGACGAGCGATTGCAGGTGGGGAAGCTTTCCTTCGTCAAGCAGACGGTCCAACAGGTCCCAGGTCGCCGAATCCCATCCGACCAGTAATAGACGCCGCCCTGTCGTGTCGTTCATGTGGCAGTCGTGTCGTTCATGTGGCAAAGGTGAAACTGCTACGCGGAGCGAACGTACGGCACCGCGCCGCCACGCTCGATGATCCGCCAAGATGGGCTTGGCAGCGCGCTTCGGATTGCTCACCGAAGAAGCCTTTCGAGCCGCCATACTACAATCATAAATCGTCCGCTGCGAAGTTGCAGCGCCTCGTCGAGTCGGGTGACGAGAGAGCGTCCGCTTCGAGAAAGGACCGAGGTGTCGGCCGTCCTCCCACGTTGAAGACCTGCTCATGCCGAGGAAAAAGAACGGCATGCTCGCGGAGAATGACGGTCAGGCAGGAAGGCGAAGGACCGTGGGCGTGGAGCGTCGGTCGGCGGAAGCCGTCTTCGCCGACCCAACTCGTTCCTACCACACCTTCCAACAAACCAGGCTGCGAGCCGGCTCGTTTGACGCCCTACGAGCCCTATTTTATCATCAATTTCTTCCGCGTTGTGCGGTTGCTACGTGATGCGTGCTCCTACCTTACGGCGTGGACTCGGCATCCGCACGTTGCGGTTGCAATCTGGCCTGGCCGCTCGTTTCGTCCCCAGCGACCGACGCGATCGAGCGCACGAGGGAAGGCAACCATGCCAAGCCATTTGAGTTTTTTCCCCGCGCGGCCGGCGGCCCTTCTGATCGGTTGCTGCTTGCTCGCGACGAGCTGCAGTTCGGACCGCGGGCCCGCGGATTCCGCAGCGGGGCCACGACCCGACTCGGCGAAAGAACCACAGCCCGCCCCGCGCAGCGACAGACAGCCCACCGTCGATTCGCTCGCAGGTCGCCCGGCTGGCCACCAGCGGATGGTGAGGCAACTCGGCCAGATTGCCGCCCGCGTCGCTGATGAGCACTACTGGCTGGGAGACGCGCGAGCCCGACGACTACGCGAGCGGAAAGCGGCCTTGAGCGAAACGGCGAGCGCGTCGGAGCGGGCCGGAATTCTGTTCGAATTGGCCACCGCCGAGTCGGCGCTGGGAAACGAGCAAGCGGCGATCGAGAATCTCGAAGCGCTGCAAGAGCTGCGACCCCAACTGCAGGGCATTTTGCGGCCGGCGCAACTGGACGAGTTCCGCTTCCGGCTGGCACTCTCGCACCTGCGTTTTGGCGAGACCCAGAATTGCTGCAAGCGTCACACGGCAGACAGCTGCCTCTTGCCGATTCGAGGTGGAGGGATTCATACCGACCGAGCCGGTTCGCAGGCAGCCGCCCGGCACTTTTCCGAGCTTCTGCAGCTCACTGCGGGACGGCATCTCCGCGCTCGTTGGCTGCTGAACCTGGCTCACATGACGCTTGACGGCTATCCCCAACAGGTGCCGGCCGAGGCCCGCATTCCCCCCGGCGTCTTCCGTGCCGACGAGGCGTTTCCGCGACTTCGCAACGTTGCCCCGCGACTGGGACTCGATACGTTCAATCTGTCCGGATCGGTCGTGGTCGAAGACTTTGACAACGACGACGATCTCGATGTGCTCACCAGCAGCTGGGATCCGAGCGAACCGTTGCACTACTTCCGCAATGACGGAGACGGGACCTTTCGTGAGCAGGGCGACGAGGCCGGCTTGGCCGGAATCGTCGGCGGCATCAACATGGTGCAGGCCGACTACGACAACGACGGCGACACCGATGTCTTTGTCATCCGCGGTGCCTGGCTCGGCGACCGGGGGCGTCATCCCAATTCGTTGCTGCGTAACGACGGCCAGGGGGTGTTTACCGACGTCACCTTCGCTGCCGGTCTTGGCGAGTCCCACTACCCAGCCCACTCGGCCGCCTGGGCCGACTACGACAACGACGGAGACCTCGATCTCTACGTCGCCAATGAAATGATCTACTACGGTTCGCCTGTGAAGCCGTCACGCTTCGAGCCCGCTCCCTCGCAGCTGTTTCGAAACGACGGGAACGGCTCGTTCACGGACGTGGCCGCCGCCGCGGGCGTTACCAACCTTCGTTATGCCAAAGCAGCGGTGTGGGGAGACTACGATGGCGATGCATACCCGGATCTTTATGTCTCCAACTACCGCGGGTGGAACCGACTCTACCGCAACCGCCGCGACGGCACCTTTGTCGACGTAGCCGGGGAACTCGGCGTCGACGGACCTCAGCACAGCTTCCCGGTCTGGTTCTGGGACACCGACAACGACGGCCACCTCGACCTTTTCGTGCCCAGCTACTACTGGAACACGGGGGCGCTCCGCAGCTACGTCCAGGATGTTCTCGGCCAGCCGATTCAAGCGGAAACGAGTCGCTCGTACCGCGGCGACGGTCAGGGCGGCTTCGAGGAAGTCGCCGTCGAACAGGGCCTCGCCCGGTTTCTGCTACCGATGAGCGGCAACTTTGGCGACGTCGACAACGACGGATTTCTGGACCTGTACCTGGGCACCGGGTATCCCGACTATGAAGCCCTGTTGCCGAACGTGCTATTGCGAAACGATGGAGGCGGTGGCTTCGTCGATGTGACGTACGCGGCCGGTCTGGGCCATTTGCAGAAGGGGCACGGAATCGCCATGGCCGACCTCGACCAGGACGGGGATGTCGACATCTTCGCCCAGATGGGAGGCGCGTTTCGTGGCGACAAGTACAGCGATGCCCTCTTCGAGAATCCTGGCTCGGAGAACCAATCGATCACGATTCAACTTGTCGGAACGGAGTCGAACCGCTCCGCCATCGGCGCGATCCTGCGACTGGAAGTCGACGACGAGGAAGGTCGACGCACCATCTATCGTCGGGTTAACAGCGGCGGCAGCTTCGGCGCCAATCCCCTGCGGCAAACGATCGGCCTGGGCCGAGCCGAGGTGGTGTCGAAATTGGAAGTCACCTGGCCGACCTCCGGGCTCGTCCAGACCTTTCGCGATGTCGCCGCGGGCCAGTTCGTGCGAATTACCGAGGGGTCGGACGCGATTGAGACGATTCCGCTCGAGCCGGTGACCTTTGGCGGTGCGCCGACGTCGCGATGACGGCCACGGCCAAGAACCGTCGCCGATCAGTTCTCCTGGGGCGGCTCTGAATCGCCGTCTTGGGGCGGCTCTGAATCGGCGTCCTGCGGCCGCGGCGGACGCAAGGGCTGGCCGGACTCGTAGAGTTCCAGGTAGCTGCGGAGTCGGGGTTGTGCACGTGGCGGCGCCAGTCCGATCGCCTGAGTTTGCCGCTTTATGGCTTCCTCGAACTGCCCCAACTCGGCGTGCGCGGCCGCGAGGTCGACCAGGGCTGCGACGTCTCGCCAGGCGAGCAGTTGATTCGCGCGCTTGGCGTGCTCGAGCGCCCGTTGGCCGTCGCGGTATTGAGCGTCCGCACAGGTGGCCAATAACCGAGCGAGGTTGCCGTGGGCGCGAGGATCACGATCGTTGATTTCCAAGGCTCTTTCGAAATTGCGAATCGCCTCGGCGTACTGTCCGACGGCGGTCTGCGCGACCCCAAGATTGTTGAGAATCTCCGCGTCGTCCGGCTCCAGCTCGTGGGCCTTCTCGAAATGCGCGAGCGCTTCGCGACCGCGACCCTGATTCATATAGACCGCACCCAAGTTCATCTGGGCATCGACCAGGTTCGGATCGAACTGCACGGCTTTCGTCCACAAGGCGACGGCCTCCCGCGGCCGTCGCTGCTGCGCCATGATATTGCCCAGGTCGCGGTAGGCCATTCCGCATTCGGGCCAAAGCTCGATCACCGCCTGATATTGCTCGACGGCCTGCGCGATCAGTCCGGAACGACGCAGGAATTGGGCGAGCCGGAGCCGCTTCTCTCCCTCGGCCGCCTTGAGCGCGTCTTCCGCCGCCGGCTGCATCAGCACACGTCCGCCGAGCAAGCTCGACCAGGAGAACCGCTCCTCGAGCGGCGTAGCCGATTTCTTGACGTCCTCCATAATGTGGTCCGCGGTCGTCGGACCTTTATAGAGTGCGATCAAGCGACCGTCTGCGTCGACAAGAAAGCTGCACGGCAGCGGCAGCCGGAAGTGCATCGACGTGTGCTGATTGTGTACAAGCTGAAGCCGATCGAGCGTGGCCTGAGTGGCACGTCTGGTGGTGAACGGCAGCGCACTTCGCTCGGCGAACGCCTTGGCGTTCTGCGGATCCGAAGTGTCGCCCCCAACGCCATCGACGGCCAACGCGACGACCTCGATACCCGCGGCGCTCAATTCGTCGTGGTGGCTTGCCAGCTCTTTCAACTCTTTCAGACAGGGAGTGCACCAACTGGCCCACAGATTGATCAGTCTCGCCCGACCTCCGCCGACGACGAGCGGCTGTTCCCGACCCTCCCACGTGGCGGCGGTCAGTTGTGGCAACGTGACGGCCGTCATGAAGCGGACCGCGCCGCGTGACGACGCGTCTGGAACGTCCTGCTTCGCGGGAGCCAACTCCACCGCGCGAGCCGTCGCATCGACTTCCGTCGCTTGTCCCGAGCCCTGTCGGAGCAGGTAGCGCTTGCCGGCTGCGGCCGGCCCGAATTCTTCACGATCTCCACTCGGCCAACGGACGCTGACGTTCTCCACGCGGTCGGCGCCGCCGAGCCCGAAGTGGAGCCACTTGCTGTTCTGCGCAAGATAGCCTCCGCCCGCCCGCAACGTTTGTGCCAACGGCGCCGCGGCTTGACCATCGGCAGCGGCCAGACGAAGCTCGACACGGGCGCCGATGGCGTCGCGATTCGTGGTCGTGCCGTCGCCGACGAGTTGCAGGCGCAGCGAGCGAGCCGTGCGCGGCGAGTTGTTCAGCAACAGCCGCAAGCGGGGCGCATTGCGATTGCTGACCCAGACGTCGAGGTCGCCGTCGTGATCCCAATCGACCAGCGTCACGGCCCGGCCATCGTCCGGGAAGTCGAATCCCGAGCCGATGGAGATGTTACTAAAGCGACCGTCACGGGTGTTCAAGAAGGCCCGATTTCGTTCACGACCGCTGAACGAAGCCCCCATCCGCACCAGGTTGAAGAAATTATCCCAGGCGATACCGAAATCGCGACTACCGTCTTGCGAACCGTCCATCTCTGTTTGCGGCACGACCTGCCGCCAGAACCAACTTCACAAGTCGTCGGGCTGCTCGCCCGTAATGAAGCCGTTGGCCACCAACAGGTCCTCCCAACCGTCGTTATTCAGATCTGCGAACTGGCATCCCCAGGCCCAGCGTCCCATTTCCACGCCGGCCTCGCGACTGACGCTCTCGAACGCGAGCTCGCCCGTATTTCGTAACAGGGTGTTTCCGCGGGCCATCCGCTGCAAGCGACGCTTTTCCACTTGCGACGCGCTGGCGGCGAACTGCGGCTGAAAAGTAATCCGATTGCCGGCCCCCGACCACATGTTACTGACGTGAACATCCATCCAACCGTCACGGTTGTAATCTCCCCAAGCGACGGCCATGCCACTGGCGGCGTCCTCGGCACCGGCTTCGCCGCCGATGTCCACGAAACGTCCCCCATCATTTCGATAAAGATTGTCGCGGCCGAAGTCATTGGCCACGTAGAGGTCCTGGTCGCCGTCGTTGTCGAAGTCATCCCAGGACGAGGCCAGGCTGAAACGAGTATTGTTCTGGTCGAGCCCCACCTCGCTCGTGACATCGGTAAACCGCCAGGAATCGGTGCTCCCGGCGGCAATATCGTTTCTCCACAGGGAATTGGGAGCCCCGGTCTCCGCATCGTGATAGACGAAGCCGCGGTCGAAGTCCTGGCCGGTTCTCTGCGCGCTCGCCATCGGGGCCTGGTCGGAGTAGTACGCCGGGGCATAGACATCCACGTCTCCGTCGTCGTCGAAGTCCGCAGCCGAGAGGGTCATCAGGTCGTCGCTGGTGCGGACGACCGCGCGGACCGCGAACTTCTTGCCGGACTCGTTCGAGGCGAAAACCACTCCCCCGAGAAACGCCACCACGAGGTCCTGGTCGCCGTCGTTGTCCAAATCGAGCAGCAACGCACTTCGACAGTCTTGTAGCCAGTCGACTTCCCACGCCGCGGAAACCTCATCTGCGGTCCCGTCGGCGCGCTGCACGAACAGGCGGTTCGGCAGACCCTCTTCCTGGCAGAGGAAGACGTCTTCCAAGCCATCGTTGTTGACGTCGCCAATGGCGAGGCCCGGATGCCCCATCAGCGACGTCGCCGTGTAGCGCGTGTGCTGGCTAAGGCCGAGCCATTCGTTGTAGCCACGGAGGATCTGCTCACGATAGGCGGAGTTATGCCCGATGGCCGAACCGGTGCAATCCGCCAACAGCTTGCCCGAAGGGACGGTCGTGAGCACCTGCTCAAAGCGAAGCAGGTCGAGGGAGAGGAGCTTGGGCGAAGTCGGTTCGTCCGCTCGCCAGCGCGCCCGCCAGGTGGCACTATATTCGAGTGTGCCCTCGTCGACCTTTCCCGCCAGTTCGACGTATTGCTTGGTCGTGATCTCGTTGTTGTCCGGAATGACTCGAAACACCTTGAACTTCACCTGAGTGGCCCCCGCTCCGTCGAAACGGGAGAGCACCTGGGCGACCGCCGACCGCAGGCCTTCGGGACCCGACGCCGGACGCTCGCTCGCCCCGTCGCTCGCCCCGTCGCTCGCCCCGTCGCTCGGCTCTCCCTGCCAGCGGTGGACCCGGTGAATGTCGTCACGGAACAGCTCTTCGAGCTGTTCGTCGCCAGGAATCAAACGGCCCGCGGAAAAGCTCTCATCGGCCACCTTGGACAGGTCCGCATCGGGCAGATCCTCCGGGTGCAGCATCACTTTGACGAGCTTCTTGAACTGCTTGTCGACCGCCGAGCTGAAGACCTCGGTCGTCCAGCCGTCGCGGCCCGGGTTGTCGAGATTGCGTTGGTGTTCTCGTATGTCGAGGCCCGGAATGTTCCCTTCGTCGGCGAGAGCGATGGGCGAGGGCGCGTCGGCGGTCGTTCCGGAATCACGGGTTCCACCTTCAGAAGCGACAGGAACGGTCGCCGCCGACGAATCCCCACCGGGCTCACCAGGACGGGCGTCCGCTGCCGCCTGCGGCGCGTCTCCTTCCGGAGACCAGCTACGCAAGAGCAGCGTCGCACCAATCAAACCGGCCACGACGACCAACACGACGAGGCCTAGTCGAGAAGACTCCTGCGGTTGCTTGTCGGGCTTGTCGGGAGAGTCATCACTCACGGGATTGCTCCTGTTGGAACACGGTCGGTCGCGGCGAGCACTCCGGCTCGCCGTGCAACCGCAAGAGTTTGAAATAGTCGATTCACGCGGACAACGAAACTCGCAGCAAATCGCGCCGCCCTGGGCCCAGGTTACGCTTCGCGACGATCGTTGTCACTTTGTCATTTCGCCGACACCTCAGCGTCGATGGCATCGATGCGTTCGATCAACGGCGCCAGGTGTGTTTCGTATCGCTTCCACCGCTTCACGGACGTCTTGTAGATCGGTTGCTTGACCTGGACGCGGCTGACGGTCTTCACGGCTTGCTTCTGCTTGTAAAACTCGAGGCAGGCATCATCCCACTCCAGGCCCACCGCCTCGATGAGTTGTCGGCTGGTTGCTTCCGGGTCCTCGACCATCGACTCGTAGGCGACTTCGTGGATCGGCAACGGCAGCACGCTTTGCCAGTGTGCGGTGATACGCCGATACCCTGAATAATAGCTGGCAATGTCCTCCAGTCGCCATGCCCAACGGACCGGGCCGAAACTGCGCTGGTAACAGGAGAGACAGGTATCGAGCGGGTCGCGACGACAATGCACGATGTGAGCGTGGGGAAAGGCGATGGCAATGAGCCCTAAAAAAATGAAGTTGCCGGGTGCCTTGTCCACAATGCGCGCGGCCCCCTCGCCCAGCTCGACAAGCTGCTGCAGGTACTGCCCCGCCACGACGCGAATCGCCTCCGGGGTGGCACGCTCCATGCACTTGGGAAACCCCGTTTCGGTGCCCAATGTCTGCGGTATCTCATGGGCCGCCAGCGCGACGTTGCGGAGTTCTCCCGCGCCGGCACCTTGCGGATGCGCGGCAAGGATTTGCTCGACGAGTGTGGTGCCGCTGCGGGGCATGCCAACGACAAACACGGGCACTTCCGTGTCGAAACCCCAGTCCGCGCACCTGGTGAATAACTCCGCGTCGAAGACCTCGATCGAGTCCTTGATGAACTGCTCGTATTCGCTGGGGTCGAAGGCTCGGCCGCAGTCTTCCAGGCCCCGCTGCATGGCATTGTTGGCGTTCTGGTAGCGTGCGAAGGCCTCGTCATAATCGCCGCCCCGTTCCGCCAGAGACGCCAGGGCAAAGTTCACCGCACCCTCGTCCTCGGCCGCCAGATCACCACGTTCAAGCAGGGCCTTCATCGCCTCGACTTGCTGCGACGAAAAGTCGTAGTGTTTCTGCGCCGCCAGATCCGCCAGTTGCTTGTAAGACTCGGCAAAATTCGGTTCGCGGCGGAGCGTCTCTTCGAAGTGCGAGGCGGCCTCCTCGAAGCGACCCAAGTCGATCAACAAGGCCCCCAGGCGACAGCGTAAGAGGACGTCGTCCGGATTGGCTGCCAGCGCTTGCTCGTACTCAAACGCGGCCTGCTCCAAATTGCCGGCGTCCTGCAGTGCCTGTCCGAGTCTCGCCTGCCGGGCGGCCTTTTCCACTGCCGAGCCTTCCATTGCCGAGCCCGCGCCGTTGTCTGCGGTCGCGTCAACGCCGTCCACAGCGGGTGAGCCTTCGGCCGTTCTTGGCTGAGTCGCCTCCGCCGACTGGCCCCCATCGGCTCGAAAGATGGCTTCGAACTGCTTCGTCGCTTCCGCAGTGCGGCCCGCGAGATTCAGCACTTCGGCATATTGTTCGCGGGTGTCGAAATCCTGCGGCGCCAGCCGCACGGCATGCCCATAGTGATCGAGCGCCCGTGTCAGATCGCCCTGCCAGAAGTACAGATCGGCCAGAAATCGATGGGCCGGGGCGTGCTGCGGATCGTGACGCAGCGCCGACTCGAGCGAAGCGATGGATTGCGGCATGCGGTTCTTGTGTTTTGCCGCAACGCCAATCCGGTAGTGGAGTTCGGCATCGGCCGGGTCCATCTCGGCCAGTTGCACGAAGATGCCGAGTGCTTCATCGACATAGCCTCCGGACATAAGGACGTCGCCCAGATTGCGACGCAGGATCCCGACGTCCGGCTCCGCGGCGACCGCCTCGCGCAGCGTCTCGACCGCCGCGTTGATCTGGCCCAGCTGCGATTGACTCAAGGCCAGCAGATTTAACACGTCGGCGCTGCGAGGCTCGCTCTCGAAATGGGCAAGGCACGCATTCCGCGCCGATTTCCAGTCAGCTCGCGCTAGACATTCGTGAATGCGCTGTCGTGTCTCGGGTTGCGATTCCACAGATTTCCCTGAGCCCCACACCTATTCGATGAGATGAACCGTCCGATTGTCGCGCTCGCGAAGCAAACGGTCGACGCGATCGCGGTGCAAACGACCTCCCGCGTCGAGCAG
Organism: Planctomycetota bacterium; assembly: GCA_003389215.1. Lineage (GTDB taxonomy): Bacteria > Planctomycetota > Planctomycetia > Pirellulales > UBA7805 > MB-PLM-2. The sequence continues at coordinate 224,919 of QQVP01000037.1, forward strand.
CAATTTCTCAGACGAGGCGAGCCCCTCGCTTGCAGGCCGAGACTCCCATCGCCGAAGTGTCTCGGCAATGGCGGCTCGTCGTTCTGCGTCGGGCGCGAGGAAGTCGTATTCGACGTCTTCATAGCCTTCGAAGCGACGCAACGACTCGCCCGCCGCACTGCGGACAACATGGTAACGATCGAGCATCAATTCCGTCAGAATCGGGACTTGCCAGTCGTCTCCGGAAACTGCCCGGGCGGGCTGCCAGCCGAGGCTCCAGGCCACCAGGGCCCGTTGGCCCGCCGCGCCTTTGAGTGCCCACAGCGGGCCCGTTGCCAGGGTCGCTTCGTCTTCGGACAACTCCGCCGGCTCTTGGCCATAGCGATCGGCCAAGTGCTGAGATGTCCAGGCCAGCGTCTGATCGAGGTGGCACAGATTGCAGGCGTTCGGCCTCTCGACCGGTGCGAGACTCTCCTGCACCGACGGCGAGCCGATCGTGTGGCTGCGAATGGCCCCCATGAGGCCCCAACTCGTATGCGGCATGTGGCAGTTGTAGCACTGGCTGCCCGTCGAGGCTGCTTCATGGTGCGTATGGGCGACCAGGGCCGCCTCGTCTTCGTAATCGGAATGGCACTGCGTGCACGCCTGGTTGTTGTGAATTCCGGGCCGCTTCGAGTCCATCGCCGGCTTGAGCAGATCGTTTGCCCACTGCTTCACCGGACGCGGATCGTCCTCGTCCTGGTGCAACTTGTGGCAGGAGAGGCACGTCATGCGATTGGCCTCGTCGGCATGCGTGTGGCACGGCGATTCCAACAAGCCGTTGTATTCACGGCCGGTCACGCGGATCGTGCCATCAGCCCAAAATTGCAGATCGCCCGAACGATGGATCATGTGATGATCTTCCAGGTCGTCGCCGGGACGAAACGCGTAGCCGTGGACCGCCCACAGCATCTCGTCCTGGGGCGATTTGAATCCCGTGGAGCAGTGGCACTGGCCACAAACCTGCGCCGATCGGTCGGCCGACAACTTGCCGGGGTGGACCACCGCCAGGTCTTGGAGCAGATTTGCCTCGACGTTGCGAATGTGTTGGTCCCCGGGGCCATGGCAGGCCTCGCAGGAGATCCCAAATTCGGCCACCACGGTTTGAGGCCGACTGTCGATCGTGGCCCGCGGCTGCGGACGGGTCGTGTGGCAGCCGCTACACATGTAGTTCCAAAGGCCGGGTCGCCGATCGACCGTGACCTCGGGTGCCCTCAGGAACACCGCCTCTTCCGGGACGAACTTCTGGTCCGATAGGCGGTAGAAGAGCGGAAACAACTCGAGCGCGCGGCCGCGGTCGGTGGACAACCAGTAAGTCTGAAACTGGTGCGAGCCGGTCGTCACCACAACTTCTCGCCACGGTGGCGTTGCCGCGTCGGTGTCTCCCGCCGGCGAC
>QQVP01000024.1 GCA_003389215.1 Planctomycetota bacterium
TCTCTTCGAGAATCTGGTACTGCCGCTCTCGCTCGATCTGCACCTCCGGATCGGGAATCACGCGGACCAGATAGGTGACCGGCTCTTCATTGCCGTCGGCGAACCAGAAGGTGACGCTGGTGGCGCCTTGGCTCTTGCCGATGATCGAGACCTCGCGAGGCGTGAACTGGATCACGTCGCAGATGTTCGGATCGACGACCGCCACGCGGTAGAGATCGTTCTCGGAGCGGAGGATCTTGCTGCGTCGCCGCGTCACGACCAGCTCGCCGCGGGAACCGAGCACCGTGAAGGGCTGGCCGCCGGCCCGCTGATGGGGTCGCTGTTGGATCTCGATCGGCACGTCGCGAAACGGTCCGACCGGTTCTTCGCGCTCGACGGGTGGCGGCACCAGCGGCGGCCCGTCCGGCCCGGCGCGGTCGTCCTCTTCCCGTGGCGGGTCGTCGAACGACTCGTCGTCGAAGAGGTCGTCGTCGGGCTGATAGGCGATCGCGCGGGCTCGTCGCGAGGAGCGGTCGGCGGTCTCGGCCGGTGGTTGATTGAGCAGCTCGTGTTGTTCGAGCGACTCGTGTTGATCGGTGACGGGGTGGCCCGACGCGTCGACGTAGACGGGACGGTTGCGACGCCGCCGGGTCGGCTGCGGTCGTTCTTCCAGCGGCAGTCGCGCGCTGGAGGCCTCGCGGAGCGACAGCTCGGCCGAGACGGGCCGGACGGCGTCCCGCTCGTCGGCCTCGGGTGGGGCGGCGTAGTAGGCCGCCTCGCTCTCGGGCATCTGGCCCGTTGGTACTTCGCCCGTTGGCACTTCGCCCGTTGTCGAAACGGTTCGTGACGGCGGTGGCACGTCGGAATGCTGGGGCGGCGGCGGAAGTCGTCTCAGCGTGGCCGTGGGCCGGGGCGAGATGAGCGTGTCGTCGTCCGCATCGCCCTGGTTGATGACGTCGTGACTGTCGTCTTGCTGCGGCAGCTTGACGATCCGCGGCGCGTGCTGATGCACCTTGGGTGCGATGGCCTGGGCGGCCGGTCGGGTGCGGAAGCGGAGCGTCGCCTCGGGTCGGCTGGTGGACGTCGTGTTGCTGGACGTCGCGTTAGTGGCGGCCGCGTCGGTTGACGCCCGGTCGCCTCGGTCCGCATCGGTTGACGTCGTGTCGGTCGATGCCGCGTCGGTTGGAGCGGCGTGTAGGGGCGCAGCCCAAGCGGTGGCGAGCGTGAGCAGGACGGCGAGCGCGAACCGGACGCCGAGCGTGGCGTCGCCATCGCGGCGATGCGAGTGTAGCCTCATCGAGGCGGTCCCCCCTTAGTCGTTGCGGAAGCACGCCAACGGCGCGCCGGGAGCCGACGAAACCGACGGCTCTGCGCATAAAACTATCGGGGAGCCCCGGGCCTTAAATTGAGCAAAATCTAACGATCATTCCGGTTGTAACGACAACACCACCAAAGCTAGCAAGGTGAGAGACCTTGTTGAGAGAGCAAGAGAAGCAAGAGAAGAAGTGCAGAGGATCCAAGTCTCTTGCCTTGGCATCGATAGCGAGCGACCGTGCTATCGCACGTCAAGTTCTTACTCGGGCGGAGCGACGAACGGGAAGCGGCGGTGGTTGTTGTTTTCCAGAATGAGCCGCTGGGCCCGCTTTCCGGTGGCCTGGCGAAGCAGGTGGTCGTTCGCCTTGAGCGTGTCGACGACAGCATCACGTTCTTCGTCGGAGCCGCCGTCAGCCTCGTCGAGCGCATCCAAGATGGCCTGCCCGATCCGCGAGTGAATCTCGTCCTCTTTGCCTGCGCGATTACGACGGGTTGCGGAAGATGCGGACGAGGCATCCACTTCCGCGGTCGAGACGTCCGAAGCGTGCTCACCAGCGACCGAAGCGAATCGATTCTCGTCGCCACTGCCGCCGTTCGCCTGATTCTGTGGCGGTGGATCAACCGGGTCGCCGCTACAGCCCAAGGCGAATGCGCAGAGTACCAGAATGCCCGAAATACGGTTCATACTTTCGAGCCTAGTCGGGGCGAATTCCGCATGCAAACGAGGCGGTGCGCCACGTTGCCTGGACCGCGTCAGACCTGATCCCTAGGCGTAGCGTCTTAGCCACCAGTCGATCAGCGCAGGGCACCATTTGTTGGCCCAGACCAGCAGGCTGCCCGGCCAATTCGGAATGATCTCGCGTTTTCTCTTTTCCATGGCCCGAATCGTGGCCCGAGCGACGGCGGCCGAAGTGAGGCCCTTGCCCTTGCGCCAGGGGACTTTTCCGCGGCCATGGATCACCTGATCGTAGAACTCGGTTTCCGTGGTTCCAGGACTGACCAGCAATAAGTCGATACCCGCGGATTTCAACTCGACGCGAACGGTCTCGCTCAGTGCGCGGAGGGCGAACTTGCTGGCGCAATACTCGTTCATGCGTGGAATCGCGCGATGCCCCAAGATCGAACCAACGTTTACGACAATCGGGTCGCGACCCTTTCTCAGCAGGGGCAGGGCTTGCCGCATCAACTCGGCGGCGGCGAAGAAGTTGACCTCCATGATCTTTCGTAGCCGCGCCTCGTCGCTCCCGTCAAAGCGGCCGAAGGAGCCGACTCCCGCGTTGTTGATCAGGATATCGAGGCCGCCGAGGCTGCTCTCGGCACGCTGGCAAAGCTGCTCTCGCAAAGCCGGCTCGGTGATGTCGCCGACGACGACTTCAATCTCGGTCCCGCCGCTATCACTTTGCTGACGTACTTCATCCGCTAGCGACGTTAGTTCCGCCTCCCGGCGGGCCGTGGCGACGCAGTGAGTGCCCAGCCGCGCTAGCTGGAGCACCAGTTCGCGACCGATTCCGCTCGATGCCCCGGTGACGATGGCACGTTTGTCGTTTAGGAGGCGTCGGGCCACGGGGGCGCACTCCGATCGGGAATTACGGCCGGACATGCTACCGCGGCACGCCGCTGACCTGGAATCGCTGGGAACGGGGAATCACTGGAAACGGGTTTTGCAGGCCGCCCGAAAACGCTGCCGAGGGTGTGATTCTAACGCAGGCCTGTGGCAGAGAAGAGTGGCCGGAAGGCGGGCCTTCCCGCCGCTGCAAACCCGTTCATCCCGAGTGGTGCTGGCGCCGCTGATAGCAAGCGGGTACTACCAGTGACTACCCGCGACGAGAGGGCGCAAGTTCGTTGGCAAACGAGGGTTGACGGCTTTCCGGGGCTTCCGTATCGTTTGGCCCGCCACCGCCGATCCGGCTGCGCGCCAGAGCAGGCGGCTTCGCGTGCTTCTAGGACGTTGGGAGCACACGAGTTACGCAAGCCGACAGGACGTCGGTTCGAAAACGTCGTGTTGGACGCAATGGAATGCTGAACGTACGCGCCTTCTCGTCAACCAGGTCGCTTCCAGGAGCGACCGCACGGCAGTGCTTGATGCTGTCCGTATTGGCCTGTTGGTTAATCGCGTTGTCAGGCTGCGCTCAAATCGCGGTGCGACATCAGAGCCCCGAGGCCCTGGCCGAGGCCGCCGCCGAAGCGGAGTTGGTCAGCGACCTGACCGTACCCTATGGCATCCATCCCCACGTCGTCCATTCAACGGGACTTGTGGTGGGCCTGCCCGGTACCGGCAGCGACCCGGCACTCGGCCCGGGTCGCCAGACCATGGTGGAAGAAATTCAGCGTCACGGCGTTCCCCAGGCCGACGCGTTTCTGTCCTCGCCGAACACGGCCCTGGTTAACGTGCGAGCCATGATCCCGCCCGGCGCTCAGAAAGGGGACCGAATCGACGTCGAGGTCCTGGTGCCGCGCGAGAGTCAAACGACGAGCCTGGCCGACGGCCGCCTGTTGGAAACGCGACTCCGCGAGTTCGTACGACTCGGCGGCCGCTACCGCGAAGGCCACGTCATGGCGCTTGCCAAAGGTAGCCTCTTGGTCGACCCCGCGCCCGAGCAGGAGCGAAATCCTGAGTCGCAACTGCGTGCCCGCATCTTGGGCGGGGCCGTCGCGGTCAAGCCGCGGCCGCTGGGCCTGACGTTGAGGCCGAGCGCTCGGAGCATCCGCAATAGCCGTCGCATCGGTACCGCGATCAACAAGCGCTTCTACACCAAACAACATGGCCGCACCGTGGGTGTGGCGAACCCCAAGAGCGACGAGTACATCGACTTGATTGTCCATCCGCGTTACAAGGACAACATCCAGCGATACCTGGAAGTCCTCCGCAGCGTGGCGGTCGGGGAAGCGGAAACGCAACGGCGGTCGCGGGTCGCACTGCTGAGTCGGCAGTTGCTCGACTCGATCACGACCCGCGCGGCGGCGTTGCGACTGGAGGCCTTGGGGGAACACGGGCGGGAAGCACTGCACACCGGGCTGAACAGCAGCAACTCGGAAGTCCGCTTTCACGCGGCTGAGGCGTTGGCCTATCTGGACGATCCCGAGGCGGCCGCCGTTCTGGCCGAGGCGGTGCGGGATTCCGCGGCTTTTCGCGCCGGCGCCCTGGCGGCCCTGGCGGTGATGGACTCGCCGGAGGCCTACGACGCGCTGGTCAACCTGCTCGACTCCCGCAGCGTCGAAGCACGCTACGGAGCCTTCCACGCACTGTGGAAGTTGAATCCGGGTCATCCGCTCGTCCGCGGCGAGGACCTAAACGGCACCTTGACGCTCCATCAGGTTCGGAGCGAGGGTCCTGCATTGATCCACGTCACACGAAGTCGGCGGCCGGAAGTTGTCGTGTTCGGTTCGGAGATCACCTTCCTGACCCCGATGGTCGTCGACGCCGGCCGTCACATCATGATCAACGGCGACGCGAGCGGTCAGGTTCGACTGACGCGGTTCTCGACCGATGACAGCGAGCGGACGGTTCACGTATCGAACCGCTTGGAAGACGTCATTCGCGCGATCGTCGATCTCGGCGGCAGCTACGCCGACGTCGTCGACGCCCTCTCCCAAGCGAGAGCAAGTCGTTCACTCGACTGTCGTCTGGCGGTCGACGCGCTGCCGTCGCGTGGACGCCCCAACCGGCGAACGGAGGGGCAGATGGCCGAGTCGGACACCCGCTCGCCCCAAGCGGCCGATGACGCCGGCGCCAGCGGGTTGGGCCGCCTGCGTCCGGCCAGCTGGCCCGCCGCCGAGCCTGGTGAGCCGTAAGCCGGGCAAGGACCGTCGCTCCAGTTCGGCCTCAGCCGGCGGGCGGCGGATTTGATAGAATAGTGGGATTCACCCTCCCCCGCTCGTGCTGGGCGTCGACGAGGCGTCCCGGCCCGACCCACCTTCACTCCCGCCTGCTATGCTCAAAGCCCTCGAGTTAATTGGCTTTAAGAGCTTCGCCGACAAGACGCGGTTCGAGTTTCCCGAGGGAATCACGGTCGTCGTCGGCCCCAATGGCTCGGGAAAGTCGAACATTGTCGACGCGATCAAGTGGGTTCTCGGCGAACAGAGCGTGAAGAGCCTGCGGGGTAAGGAGATGGCCGACGTCATCTTCAACGGCTCGGGGGCCCGGCGGGCGATGAACTGTGCCGAGACAACGCTCACGTTCGACAACCGCGACAAGCGGCTGCCGATGGAGGCGGAGGAGGTCCACGTCGGCCGTCGCGTCTATCGCAGCGGTGAAGGCGAGTATCTGATTAACGGCCACCCGTCGCGGCTGCGGGACATTCGCGACCTGTTTGCGGGCACCGGCGTTTCGACACAGGCCTACAGCATTATCGAGCAAGGCAAGGTCGATGTCCTGCTGCAGTCTTCGCCGCGCGATCGAAGATTGATCTTCGAGGAAGCGGCCGGCATCAGCCGGTTCAAGGCCAAGAAACTGGACGCGATTCGCCGGCTCGAACGGGTCGAGCAGAATCTGCTGCGGCTGACCGACATCATCGACGAAGTCGACGGACGTCTGCGCACGGTACGAAGTCAGGCCTCGAAAGCCCGCCGCTACAAGGAATACAACGACCGACTCCAGGAGCTCCGTACCCAGGTGGGGCTCACCGACTGGCGGCGACTGACCGAGCAGCTCGAGAAGTTCGAGAAGGAGCTGGACGGGCTACGGCAGGATGTCGCTTCGACCACCGCGGAGGCCGAAACGGCCGAAGTACGCATTGTCGAGATCGAGACGGAGGTATCCGCGGTCGAAGACGAGCTGCGCCAGCGCGAAGCCGCCGTCGCCCGAATCGGTGAGCGAATCGCGGCCGCGGAATCGGCCATTCATCATGAGCGAAGTCGAAGTGAAGAGCTCGTCGGCGAAATCGAGCGCTATCGTCGACAGATTGGTGAAACCGCGGACCGCGCTGATGATCTGACCGGGCAGCTGCGGAACACCGCCGACGCGCTCTCCAAAGCTCAGCTGCATCACCAACAAGTGGCCGCCGATGTAGCGGACGGTGAGCGGCGTCTGACGGACGTCACGACTCGTTTCGATCACCTTCGCGAAGAGAGCGAAACCCGCCGCGCCGCGCTGACTGAAAAACTGCGCGATGCCGGACAGCTCGGCAAACGAATCAGCAGCGCCCAGGCCCAGGTCGAAGCCCTGAGAGCCGTCCAAACGCGTTGCGAGGATACGCTCGCTCAGTTGAGCGACGAACTGGAGAAGGCAAACCGGCAGCGCGCCGATGCCCAGCAGGAACTCGATCGAGTTACCGACGACCTGGCCAACTGCGATGCCCAATGGACCGCCCAGAAGGACACGCTCGACAGTCTGGCAAACGACCGCGACGACGCCCAAGAGCGGCTGGCGGAGCTACAGAGTGAAGTCGCCGCCGCCCGCGAGCGGGCCAGCGTTCTCGAAGAGTTGGAACAACGTCAGGAAGGCGTGGCGGCAGGGGTGAAGCAGGTTCTTCTCGCACTGCAGCAGGATCCGACCGGGCCGCTGACCGGGATTCGTGGCCTGGTGGTCGACGTACTTCCGGTCGGTGTCGAAATGGCCGGGCTCGTCGAGATTGCCCTCGCCGAGCGGGCCGGTTACCTGGTCTCCGAGTCGCCCGAACGGATTGCCGCGTGGCTGGAAACGGTGGCCGCGACCGAGATTCAGGGTCGCGTAGGAGTGGTTCCGCTGCAGCGCGAAATCAGCAACCAACGCGAGCGGGGTGGCGATAGGCAAACCGACTTGACCCAGCAAGCCGGTGTGCTGGGGCGTGCCGACCGGTTTGTCGACGCCGACGGGGAGTACGTCGCCCTGGCTGAACGCCTGTTGGGTGACACGTGGATGGTCGAGTCGCTGGAAATCGCGATTTCCCTGTCGCGAACCTATCCTCAGTTCAACTACGTTTCCCGCTCCGGCGATTTGGTAACCCGCGACGGTGCCCTTTGCCTGGGTCGCGGTGGTGCCCCCAGCGGGCTGGTTTCGCGACGCAGCGAAGTGCGTGCCCTGGGCTCCCGCATCGAGACACTCGAGGCAACCTACGCAGAGCAGCGTGAACAGCTGGACGGAATCATTGGTCAGATGGCGGCCGCTCAGCATGAGCTCGCCGAATCTGCTCGCCAGCGTGACAAGCTGCAAGAGGAAGTCAGCCTGTTGCGGATTAAGGTCCGCACCGCCGAGGAACGGCAAACCAGCATTCAATTGCAAGAAACCGAGCTTCGCGAGCAGGCGGAATCGGCCCGGGCCGATTCCGAGACGGCCGCCACGGCCTTGGAGACCGCCAGACAGTCGCTGCAGCAAGTCGAGCAGCACCTCGCCGATCTCGAAGCACGTCTCAGCGAGGACACGGACGAGATCCAGGAGCTCGACCGTCAGCGGGTGGAATTCGGCCGCTCGGCCACCTTGGCCAAGGTCGAGCTGGCCAAGAGCGAGCAGCAGCTCGATCACCTGACGGTGCGAATGCGGCAATTTGAGCAGCATCAGGCCGAACGCCAGCGGGCGATCGAACATGCTCGTGAGCAGCTGGAGTCGGCCCAGCGGCGATCTGAGGAATCGCAGCGTCGCATCCTCGCGTCCGAGAGCGAGGTTGCCGAGCTCTACCTGGAGAAGGAGTCGGCCACCGGCGAGACGGCCAAGCTTGGCGTGCAGCGCGAAGACCTGCGGCGACAGCGGGGCGAGCTAACGGTTTCCAGCCAGCAGCTCCGCGGGCAGATTCGCAAGCAGGAAGAGCGGATCCACAAGCAAGACCTGGCGGCGGGCGAGGTACGACATCAGCGGGAGACCCTCGCCCATCGGCTCCGTGAAGACTACGGAATCGAGCTGGCCGAACTGGAGCACGAACCCACCGACGAAGAGCAGCACGAGCGCGAGGTTGTGGAACAAGAGATCGCGGACCTGCGCCGAAAAATCAACAATATCGGCAACGTGAACCTCGAAGCCCTCGAGGAACTGGAACAGCTGGAAAACCGGTTCGCCGATTTGAGCACGCAACACGACGACCTGCGCGAGGCGAAACAGTCGCTTGAGCGGATCATCGAGCGCATCAACGAAGACAGTCGCCGCTTGTTCATCGAGACGCTCGAAACGGTTCGCGAGCACTTTCGCGAGCTGTTTCGCAAGCTGTTCGGCGGCGGCCAGGCGGACATTCTCATCGAGGACGACGTCGATATCCTGGAAAGCGGGCTGGAGATCATGGCCCGTCCACCCGGCAAAGAACCCCGCAGCATCTCCCTACTCAGCGGTGGCGAGAAGACCCTCACCTGTGTGGCTTTGTTGCTGGCGATCTTTCGCAGCCGGCCAAGCCCTTTCTGTGTCTTGGACGAAGTTGACGCGGCACTCGACGAGGCCAACATCGAGCGTTTCATCGGCGTGTTGCAAGAGTTTTTGGCCTGGACTCAGTTCATCGTCGTTACGCATAGCAAGAAGACCATGACCTCGGCCGGCACGCTGTACGGCGTGACGATGCAGGAGTCGGGTATTTCCAAGCGCGTGTCCGTACGGTTCGAAGACGTAACGGAAACGGGCGAGATCTTACCAACCGCGTTGGAAAACGATGCCAACGGGGAAGTGGACGCGGCAGGCGAGTCCGCCCGCGACGACGACGAAACGCAGGCCGCCTAGGGCAGGATCTCTTCGCCGGCCTGCTGGCGCTCGAAGGCGAAACGGGGCGACCCTTGGCCCCGTCAAAGTCGCCACGACCGTTACGGTCGTTCTCTTCTCCCCCAAGATTCGCCACCAGCAGGCCCTGCTTAGCGAGTTCTTTTTGCTCAATGCTTGGCGTCGCCATCGACCGGCAAAGGTGCCCCAGCCGTACGAGATAAGCCCAGACTCCACAATGGGTTGTAACGACACGGCTTGTGCATTCAAACCGCTTGACACCTTCGGTACGGGTCTTCTGACCGGCGTGAACACTACGACTAGCGAAAGTTTCTAAAGGAACCACCCCCGAAAGCTCGAAACTAAACATCGGAAGGCTTGTCCGCCGAGCGACTTCGAGCAGCTCGAACGAACAAGGAGGACAGGTCCGGGGGGACCACAAGCCGCGAAGGCACCTGCCTTACGAGATTTGCCAGAGGATTGGACTGGTAGATCTTCACGCCTTGCCCTCCCTCCTTCCGCCGACGACGCCGGTCGACCGACTTCGACAGGTTAGGCAAGAAATGCAGTGTACGGGTTGCTGATAAACAGCAACGGCTGCCGTATTTTCTTTGTTTGACGATTGCGATGTCCGTCGATTTAGTTTCGCGTAGGCGCAGATCAGAAGGAACTGAACCACTGCCCCGAGAAGCGAGTTAACAATAAAGCCCCGACCCAGTCGTTTGCGAACGGCCGGTCTTCCCCACAGCCGGCGGGATGGACCGGAAAAAAAGACAGGCCGCAAGTTCGCAGGCAAGGGGACATGAAGTGCCGTCAGGCGAGCAATCGTCACCGTCGGCCAGCATGACAACAAGCGAGAGCAATGGAGAGCCTGTAATGAAGGTCTTCACTACCGGTCAGGTCGCCAAGATCTGCAAAGTGGCCCCGCGCACGGTGAGCAAGTGGTTCGACTCCGGACGTCTGAAGGGGTACCGAATTCCCGGTTCCCAGGACCGTCGAATCCCGCGTGAGTACTTGATCAAGTTCCTCAAGGAGCACGGAATGCCCTTGGGCGACCTGGAGGACGAGGCGATGGCCAAGGTGCTGATCGTCGCCCAGGACCAGGTCCTGATGGAAAACCTGAAGCGTGAGCTTCCGGCGGAAAAGGCCTTCAAGGTCGCCACCGCTGCCAGTGGCTTTGAAGCCGGCATTCAGTCCGAGAGTTTCCACCCGGACTGCATCATCGTCGACTTTTCGATCGGCCACGTCGAAGCCTTGCAGATTTGCCAAAATCTGCGTCGCAACACCGAGTTCACGGAGACGATCTTGATCGCTCTCTTGCCGGACGACGGTGCCACGATGAGCTTCGATCGCTCGGCGATCAATGAGACGTTCAAGAAGCCGTTCGACGCGGCTCTCTTGGCCGAGCGTCTCCGCACCCTCATCGGTGCCAAGAAAGAGCTCGTGTAGTCACACCCTCAGGAACGCGAAGGCTCGCACCTCGTGCGAGCCTTCGCCCTGAGTCGAGTCAATTTCGCCGCTTCCGACCAACCCGTCGCGGATAGACCCCCGCGACGGATAATTTTTTTTGGGGCTGGCGATTTCTCACGCACCCCGCTCGCTGGCACCTCTGAGCCGGCTCCGCCCCCCGCATCTGAGGCGGGTGCTTTCAATCCGCAACCATCGATGCGGGACGCTCTCTCATCACCCCGTCATCCAAACGGACCCCCACCAGACGGTTGCGCGGCCCCAGGCCTCGCGGTTATCTAACGGTCAAAGGCGTGGAGAACGGCAGGGGCCGTCCCCTCGGCCCCGACCCGATGGTCCGCACCCTGGTCAGGACGTCTACCGAACCGACCCGCGGTCGCCTTAGAATATGGCCCAGCAGGAGCTTGGAACCCCTGCCCAGGGGCCCCGTGGGGCCGCCTGCGAGAGACGGAATGGTCAATCTTAATGGGACTCGAGCGAGTGCGGCCTTGGGTGAATTGAGCCACTTTGACGAAGCCGGCGCCGCACGCATGGTCGACGTCGGGCAGAAGGAACCGACGCCGCGCTATGCCCGCGCCAGTGCCCGGGTCCGGATGCACCCCCACACGCTACAGCGGATTCGCGAAGGAAGTGCCGAGAAAGGAGACGTCCTGCAGGTGGCGAGATTGGCGGGCATTCAGGGAGCGAAATCGACTGCCCAGTTGATCCCTTTATGCCACCCTTTGGGCCTCGACGCTGTGACGGTCGACTTTCGCTTTGACGGCGAGGATGCCATCGACATCTCGGCGGCGGCCTCGGTCACCGCGCGAACCGGCGTGGAAATGGAAGCACTGACCGCCGCGAGCACGGCCGCCCTGACGATCTACGATATGTGCAAGTCGATGGATCGCGAGATCGTCATCGAACAAATTCAACTGGATGAGAAACGGGGCGGCAAGAGCGGGCATTTTCGCCGCGCTTAGAGACCGCCAAAAGGAACCGGAACATGACGAACGGATCGACCGCATCCCTGCAAAATGAGGCGACCGCAAACTCGGCGACGCAAGTCGGCGAAACCGCTCTGTCGTCGCCGCTTCAACAGCTCTATCACCCGGTCCGCGAGGAGCTCGCCCAGGTGGAGGTCATGCTGGCCGCCGAGCTGCGTAGTGATGCTCCCTTCGTCGACGACCTGGTGCGACATGCCGGTCGCTTGTCCGGCAAGCGACTGCGGCCGGCCCTCTTGCTGCTGGCGGGCAAGGCGTGTGGCTCGCTCGAGCCTGCGCACATCGTCCTGGCCACCGTCGTAGAAATGATCCACACCGCCACGCTCATTCACGACGATGTCCTGGACGAAGCCGATCTGCGACGGCATCAGGAGACCGTTAACGCCCGTTGGAGCAACGAGGCAAGTGTCCTCCTGGGAGACTACTTGTTCTCGCACTCTTTCTACCTGGCGAGCACGCTCGAGAACACGTTCGCCTGCCAGTCCATCGGCCGCTCGACAAATATCGTTTGCCGTGGTGAGATGCTGCAGGTGGCGAATCGCAGCAATTTCAATCTGAGCGAAGACGACTATTTCGAAATCATCGACGCCAAGACGGCCGAACTGACTGCCTGCTGCTGTTTGCTGGGAGCCTGTTACAGCGGTGCGGAGATCGAGCTGCGAGATCGACTCGAACAATACGGCCGGTATCTGGGCCTGGCCTTCCAAATCGCCGACGACTTGCTGGACGTCTGCGGCGACGAGGACTCGATGGGCAAGTCGCTGGGCACCGACTTCGAGAAGAGCAAGCCGACGTTGCCGCTGATTCGGCTGCTTTCCACGGGCAACGCGACCGAGCGTGCGGAAATCGAAGCTCTTCTGCAACTGCCTGCCGCCCGACGACGCGAGGCCCTACTCCGGCGACTCGAAGAATCGGAGGCGATTCAATACGCTCGCGAACGCGCCCAGAGCTTTGCCGACCAGGCCCGCCGCCTCGTTGCCGACCTGCCGCTCGGCGAGGCCCAGCAGACGTTGCTGCACCTGCCCGACTTCGTCCTTGCCCGACAACAATGAGCCCGCGCGCGGCTCGTCTCTTCCCGTGCGGACGTCGACGGTCGTCACTACGTGGTGGGCATCCGGCTCACCGTGCCCGGCACGACGGGCTGGCCTGACTCGGCACTGGCGACGGCGGCGAAGCAGAGCTCGAGGCTTCGCAGATTGTTGCGAGCGTTGTGGCTCGGTTCGCGTCCCTGCTCGATAGCGCAGAGCAACTCGCCCATGGTGCCGTGAAATCCGTCGGGAAACCAGCGGCCCTTCAGCTGCGGCGAGGCAGAGTTTTCGCCGATCGTCACCGTTGCCGTCTGTTGATTGAGGTCGGCCCCCAGGCTGCGAAACGTGCCCAGCGTGCCGGCGACGAATGTCGAGTCGTGCCCTCCGTTGGTCACGCTCCCATCGAACACCAGCGAAGCTTGAGCCTCGTCGTATTCGACCTGGGCCTGTGCCAGGAGGTGGGGTGCGATTTTCTGTTGTGGCGACCGCGAGGTCGTCGCGTAGACCCCGCGCGGCACTTCGTCTCCCATCAGGCACGTGAGCATGTCGAACCAGTGGATGGCGAAGTCGAACAGGATTAGATGTTTGACCTTCTCAAATTCCGTGCCGGCCACCCAGCTATGATCCCAATGGACGCCCGTATGGACGGCCAGAATCTTGCCCAGCCAGCCCTCGGCGACGAGGCGACGAACGTAGCTGAAGTGGGGTGCCCAGCGTCCGTTCTGGTTGACGGCCAACGCGACGCCCTGCCGCTCTGCCAAGTCGGCCAACTGACGACCGACGTCCAGATCGAGCACGAAAGGCTTCTGGCTCAGCACGTGCTTGCCTGCGGAAAGTGCGGCCGCGACCAGCTCTGGTCGCACGTCGGGATGCGTGGCGATGTCGACGACTTCGACGTCGTCGCGTTCCAGGACGTCCTGGGGGTCCTCGTAGATCTTGGCGTCGGGATAGAACTCTTGCTGACGCTTCCGGGCTGCCTCCCAATTGACATCGCAGAGTGCCACCACGCGATACCCTGCGGCGCGATAGGCGGTCAGGTGCTCGACCGTAATGCCGCCGCAGCCAATCAGCCCGATCGCCGGATCGTAACGGGCGGGATCCTGGGGCTCGTACCCGACCGGCGGTGCCCTCCATTTCTCAGACGACGCGGAAGCCGCATCTTCGTTGCTCATAGTCTCCTCTGTTGAGTGCCGTGATTCGGGACGTGCGACGACGTTGGGGCCGCAAATGCTGGTTCCAAAGCGGCCAAGTGGGGACGTTAACGACCCATTATTGAGTCAAATCGACCCCAATTAATTGGGGCAATTCGACCCAAATGAGGCCCTCAGGGTCCAGTTGTCGACCAAACACCTCTCGACACCTATCCAAATCGACCCATCCGAGAAATCCACAAAACCCAGAACATCTTTTATCACAAGTACTTAAGCAACGAGATTGTCGCCCCGCAACGCTCCTGGCGCACTGCTTGCATACGTAATCGCGAGATTCGAGCGCTGGCGGTGCGTATCTGCCGGCCCAAGAACCCGTGTCACAGCAGGCGACCACAAGGAGCAGCTCATGTCCTGGAACTCGGGAGTCCTCCTCGAAGATGCCCCGGAGCGGACCGTCTTTTCCTACTCGTCGACGTCGTTCCACGGCAGTCTTCGCAAGCCCAATGAATATACCAGGAAGCGCATGCCCCAGCGATCGCGGATCGTGAAATCGCGGCGGGGCCGCACTGTTCGAAATAGCCGTTAGCCTCGTCCTTGGCATGGTCCAAGACGGGGTTCTTTTTTTGCCCCCCTTGTGTTCCATCACCCCGACAAACACTGCATTTGGAGTTAGAGCTCATGATGAAGTACGAACTGGACTCTCTCATGGACGACGCGGATCGAGAAGACGAAGATCAGCAGCGATCGATCGATCCTAAATTCAAGAAACGGCGCCGTCCCGACTATTGCCGCAAGCGGACCCCCGCTCGCAGTGGTATCAGCCAGCGGAACAACTGGCGACGCACCCGCTAGCCGTCTTCCCTGCCTTGCACGCGAATCAGCCCAGCCACCGGTGTGCGCCGGTGGCGCGCGCTGGGCTCTCCTCGGAGCCTTGTAGCCGCTGCAAAATTTGTGAAGTTTACACAAACTTTGCGGCCGCTAGCACGCCGGCACCCCCAGGGCTCCGCTAACATTCTCCGGCACGCCAACCGATTGGCAACCTACCACTTGCGCGCGTCGGTCGAACGCCAGTCCGTCGCTCGTGTCGAATTCGGCACGCGTTTCGCAAGCGATTGTTCGTCCGTGGGGCGAGATGACCGTGCTCGTTGCTTGAGATGCGGCTCGCCGACCATTCGAAAGGGAATTCGAGGGTCCGACGTTCATGCTGTCGCTTTCTACAACAGGGCTTATCTGGCTCACTGTCGCAATCTACCTCGTGGGTGCCGTCTGTACTTGGGCCGCTCGTGCTAGCGAGGGGTCCTGCGGGGCCATGCCCTGCCAGTGCATCTACTTCTTCTGCCTGGCCGCCGTTAGCATCCTGAGCATCTGCCTGATGCGCATCTGCACGCCGGCCTGGCTGCTTTCCGGTGCCACGCTGGGGACGATGATCGTCGGGGCCACCTGTCGCGGTCGACGCGCGACGGAGCCCGGCATCGCCTGAGAATTCGCCCTGCTGGCGAAGCTGAGTTTCGCTGCTCGCTGCGCACTCTCCTGCCGCGTGGCATCGCTAGCGTCATCGCCCAATTCCACGCCAAGACCGAAGATCTGCTAGCGACACTGGCGTGCGAATCATCGGAATTGCCCGCAAAATCGAAAAAAGTCTCCCTCTCTGCCCAATCATTAGCCGAAACCTAATGTCAGGCGAGCTGAAGATCTCGGTGCGCGGACTCCCGCGGTGACCGAACGCGGGCATCTCAATGCCCGGCGCGTCCCAGCTGAACATGCATTCGCGCGAATGAGGAGAGAATGATGCGACGACCTCGGATTTCACTACTGGTTGCCTGTGGCGTGATTCTGACTGCGTCGCTGGCCGAAGCGCAGGACGGGGCCCGACAGGGGGCCGTTGTCCAAGCGGTGTTGCCGCCGCAAATGAACGACTCCAGGAACGACGCCACCGGCCAACTGCAGCTACGCAGCCGCAGCCCGGTCCCGGCGGGAGCCGTTGTGCCCGCTTCGGGCATGGAGACGGCCGGCCGTGTGCGTATGGCGGGCGGTGCCGCCATGCATCCCGGGATGATGCCGCCGGGAGGCACCTATCCGGCCTACCCGCCGGGCGCCGGCACGGGCGTGGCCCGAGCCAGCTACGATCAGCCGCATCTGCCGGCCTATGCCTGGCCGAGTTATGCGGCGCACCCGAACTACGCGGCACTGACGTACCCGCGTCAGTACTCCGCGACCGCCTGGCCGTACATCGGCCCGTTCTATCCCTACCCCCAGGTACCGCTCGGCTGGCGCAAGGTGCAATTGGAATGGGACGACGGCTGGTGGTTCCTCGACTTCAAGGACTAAGGCGAAGCACCGCGCACGCAATCTGCCTCGCCGCCCTGTCGCATCGCCCCCGCTCGGCCCCGTGCCGCGGGGGCTTTTTCGTTGGCAGCCATCACGGCCACGACCTGCCGACGCTAGCGGACGAAATTCCTGCAGAACCGGAAAAATCCGCAAGTTCCACCCAGATTAACACGATAAGTAGTTCCAGATGTCGGTCGGGTCGTTCCCCCAGTCGAGGATGCGTTCATGTTGACGAAGTTCCCTAAGCACCTCCTACTGCTTGCCATGCTGTTGGCCGTCGTGGGCAACACCGGTTGCAACATGACGCAGGGTATCTATCTCGGCCCGCTGGCGATTCCCATTCCGGTCAGCCCTTACTTCCAACATGCGTTGGAAAAGAAAGCCGAGTTCAAGGAACGCTACGGACGGGCCCCGATTCTTGGTCCGCTCAGCGCCGACACTCCAGATGTCGGCATGGACCCGCCCAGTGACGAGCAGGTCTGGCGTGAATTCCTCCGCGTCAAACAGGCCGAGGGTACCTATCCGTTCCTGCACGAGTTCCAGTTCAACGACGTGCAGATCGTCAAGGACAAGATCACCGATTACGTCGATCCGCCGCGGGTCTACCCGTTGATCGGTCCGGCCCAACTCCACCACGTCCATTACAAGTGCACGGTCTACTATCGCGAGAAGATCCGCGTCGGGTGGCCGATTCCGCACACGATCCGCAACGAAGACGGAGCCGAAGTGATCTACATCGATAAGAACCACTTCCACATGGTTGGCAACGTCGACACCGGCCCGGGTGCCAAGTACTAGAGCGTGTCTAGGATAGGTGTAGCGTCGTTGGCGTGGGCGCGGCAAGTTTGGCAAGGAGACCGAAGCAGACGAATTGGTAGATTCGTCGATGCAGGTCGACGACGTCAAACGCAGTCGTAGCCCGCCAAGACGCTAGAGATAAACGAGACGCGCTCTGGGCGGTCGATCGGCGATCCGGGACAGCCGTCCCGTCTCGTGACAAAGACAACGTGGCAGGTGCATCTGGAAACCCAGGGGGGACGCCCTCTGGGTTTTCTGCGCTGCCAGAGAAGAAGAACTGACTCGACGGAATGAAGGCGGACCAACGGTCTGCCAGAACAAGAGCATGAGAGCTCTCCCGCAACAAGTGCGTCTCTGTGGCGCTCTGGTAACCCTGATTCTCACAGGCACCATCTTGCCTGCGGAGCTGCTTGCGGACGCCGGCGACGACCAATATACGGTGGCCGCCAGTCACTACGCGGCGCAGCGCTGGGAACTAGCGGTCGACGAATTCGCGGTGCTGCTCCGCGATCACGCAGAGCACCGCCGCACGGCCGACGCGCTGTTCTTTCGTGGCGAAGCCCTCATGCAACTGCGGCGTTACGAAGAGGCGACCGAGTCGTTTCACCAGCTGCTCCGTCGTGATCCCGATCACCGCTACGCCCGCCAGGCCATGTTTCGGCGGGGTGAAGCGGCCCATCTGTCGGGCGGCGGTCAAGCTGCCGCCGATCACCTGCAGGCCTTCGTCGATCACTACGGCGACGATGAACTGATCGCCTATGCGCTGCCGTATCTGGCGGCCACGCGGCTGGAACTTGAGGATCGCGACGCGGCCGTCGAACTCTACCAACAAGCGGTGGCGCGGTTTCCCACCGGCCCCTTGGCTGCGGAAGCGACACTGCGGCTGGGCGTGCTGCTCTACGAGCGGGACAAACTGGAATCGGCCGACGAGGCCCTTGCCAGATTCGACGATCAGCTTGCCGGGCGTCCGCTGGCCAATCAGGCCCGCTATTGGCGGGGCATGATCGCACTTCGCCAAGGGCAACTGGACGAGGCGACGACACATTTCGACACGGCCCTGAACGCCGAACCGAACGGCCCTTGGGCCGATGACGCGTTGCTGGGAAAGTTGCGCGTCGCCGCCGCGGCTGGCGATGGCGAATCCATCCAAGCGCTATCGACGAGTTTCCACGAACGCTTTCCGCAAAGTCCGCTGACCGACGAGGCCCTCGACGTCGCCCTGCGCTTCCGTCAGTCGCAGCAGGATTACGACGGGGTTGTGGCCCTGCTGAGACCTCGAATCGACCGCGGCACTGCCGACGACCGAAAGCTCGACCCGCGACGCTTTCAACTTGCCATGGCCTACATCGCCAGCGGCGAGCTGGACAACGGGCTCGCCCTCCTGGATACACTCTCTGGTACGGCTGAGGGCAAGTTGCTGGGAGACGTCCTCGTTGCCCAGGCAGCCGTCAACGCCTCGCGTGGAGACCATGCGGCCGCAATCAGGCCGCTCACACGATACCTCGCTGTCCAGCCAAACGGAGAACACGCGGCCCGCTGTCTCGCGCAGCTCGCTGTCTGTCAGTTCAAGTTGGGCGAGGAAGCGGCGGCCATCGCGCGGTACAACGCGCTGGCCGAGGACTACAGCGACGATCCTCTCTTTCTTCCCACAACACTGGAGCTCGCCGAACTGGCATTACGGTCGGACAATCCCGCCTGGGCGAAACAGCTCTTCGAGCGGTTGGCCGTGGCGACGAATCCTCCCAGATTTGTCGCCCGTGGGATCGCCGGCCAGGCGTGGTGTGCCTGTTTTGGAGATGACTTGGAAGCTTCAGCATTGGCCTTCAAACGCCTGTTGGACGAATTCCCAGACGATCCGCTGGCCGCCGAAGGAGCGATGGCCCGCGGCCGCGTGCTCGAGAAGCTGAAGCGACCCGAGGCCGCCCTGGCGATGTACCGACTTGTGGTCGAGCGTTATCCCGAGAGTGCGAACGTCGTGGCCGCGTTGCTCCGCTGGGGACAAGTGGAAGCCGAGCTGGGACACGACGGGCCGAGCGAAGCCGCCTTCCAACGCATTCTCGAAGAGCACGGCGAGGCCGCTGAAGTCGCCGAGGCCCGCTACTCGCTGGCATGGATGTACCTGGAGCACGAACAGAACTCAAAGGCGATCGCCCAGTTTCGCGAGCTCCATCAACATCACCACACGAGCGAGTTCTGGGCCGATGCAACGTATCGACTGGCCCAAGAGGCCTTCGAACGGCAGGCCTATGCGGAAGCCCAACAACTCGCCACCGCACTTGCCGACGCGCAGGCCACCAAGGACATGCGGGCGCGTGCCCTGTACATCTTGGGTCAGGTGGCCATGTCGACTCGGCGCTGGACCGAGTTGGAAGTGCCGCTCGCGAAGCTCATCGAAGAATTCCCGAACAGCCCTCTGCGTCTACCCAGCGAGTATTGGCTCGCCGAAGCGGCGTATCGCCGCGGAGAGTTTGATCTGGCCCGGCAGCGATTTGCCACACTTGCCGAGAAGATCGACGACCGCGACGACACCTGGCTCGGCATGGTTCCCTTGAGACAGGCTCAGATTCACGCCCAGAAGAAGGAGTGGGCCGCCGCGGAACAAGTCGCCCGAACCATCGAGGCGACGTACCCAGAATTCACTCAGCGGTTCGAGGCAGACTATCTGATCGGACGGGCGTTGGCAGCCCAGGGCAAATTCAACGACGCCCGCCGCGCGTATGAAAAGGTGACCTCCGCGGCTCCGGACAAGGGTGGTCGCAGCGAAACGGCGGCCATGGCCCAATGGATGATCGGCGAGAGCTACCTGCACCAAAAGGACTACGACGCGGCGATCCGGGCCTACCTGCGCGTGCCGCCTCTGTACGCCTATCCTCGTTGGCAAGCGGCCGCCTTGCTGCAGGCAGGTAAGTGCCACGAGTACCGCACCGAGTGGCAGCAGGCCGTTGAGCTTTACGAGCGTGTGGAACAAGAATTTCCAAACACCATGTTCGCCGCAGAAGTTGCCGAGCGACTGGAAATAGCGCGCCGACACCTTCGTACGGCGGCCAAGTAACCAACCAAGCACGATTCGATAGGAAGCAAGTGAGGGACAAAATGTCGACAATCCATCCATCGAATGGTCGGCTTCGATTGCTCGGTCAGCCAACGGGTCGCTCGCGAGAGACGACGGTGCTGGCCCTCGCGTTGATCTTCGCAATGGTGGTTGCGTGGGGATGCCTGCTGGCGGTGGCACCGGCCCGCGCTCAGTCGGCCGAAGCGGCCGTCGGCAGCCAGCCCGGCGAGGAGAATCGCAGCGTCGAACCGCTTGCCGAGAATGACGTCATCCCCAGCACCAATCTACTCAGCATCGTCAAGGACGGCGGCACGCTCATGCTGCCAATCCTCGCTTGCTCGGTCATCCTTCTGCTGTTCGTCTTCGAGCGGTCGATTAGTCTGCGGCGGGGTCGCGTCATTCCGCGACCGTTCGTAAAGAAGTTCCTCCATCAGCTTCGCGAAGGGGCTCTCGATCGCGGCGAGGCCCTGGGACTTTGCGAGGCCAATCGCAGCGTCGTCTCCGACGTGTTTGCCGCGGCCATCAAGAAGTGGGGCCGGCCCGCCGTGGAGGTTGAACAGGCGATTCTCGACGCGGGCGAGCGAGCCAGCAACGGTCTTCGGCGCTATCTGCGGTTGCTCAATGGCGTGGCCACGGTGTGTCCCCTGCTGGGTCTGCTCGGCACCGTCGTGGGCATGATCACCGCCTTTAACAACATTGCTACCGCGGACGCGATGGGGCGGCCGGAACTGCTTGCCGGCGGCATCAGTCAGGCGCTCTTGACCACGGCGGCGGGACTCTCGGTCGCGATTCCCGCGCTGATCGCCTACATGTTCTTCATCAGCCGCGTCGATCGTCTGGTGATGGATATCGATGCCCTGGGCCAGGAGATCGTGTCGATCATATCGGCCGAGGCGGACATCGCACCGGCCAAGAAGACGTCGCGGAAAAAGGCCGCCTAGACGGATGCGCAAGGCCGGCGTCGTAGAGGCCTGCCTGGGCAACCGGCGAGAACCGATTCAGGGAGCCACGTCATGCCGCTCAAGACGCACCACGACGAGCAGCCGTCGCTGAACCTCACCCCGATGATCGACATCGTCTTTCTGCTGATCATCTTTTTCATGGTGGGAACGAAGTTCACGGAACTCGAGCGGAAGCTGAGTTTGACGGTACCGAACGTCAGCGCTCCCAATTTGACCGCCGCGCCGGAGAAGAAGGTCGTCAATGTTTACCGAGATGGTCAGGTCGAACTCGATCGGGAAATAGTTACTTTAGAAGAACTCACGAGCAAGCTCGCCGCCGCCCGAAGCCAATATAGGGATCTTGGGGTCCTGATTCGCGGCGACGGCAGCGGATCGTATCAGTCGGTCGCCAGCGTGCTAGCAGCCTGCAAGCAAGCAGGGATCTCCAAACTCGGTGTATCCGTTCGGGTCTCTGACGGCGAATAACGTTTCATGACCGACACGGCCCTACTCGCGACGTGGGTGCCGCAGGCTGTTCATCTCTTCTGGGTGATCGTCTGGGCTGCGCTGATTGTCGTGCTCACGGTCGCCCTCTTCACGCTGCTGCTGACCCGCAAGGGCCGTTCGAATCCGCTGCGAATCTGCGTCGTGTTGTCGCTGTTGGTCCACGCGCTTCTGGCCGGCTATGCGACGACGATTGAAATCGTGGCCGCTACCTTCCAGGGCGAAGACGAAGCGATCGAAATTGTCGTCGTCGCCAAAAGTCCCCAGGGCACCGACGTGAGCGACGAAGAGCCGCAGCCGTGGGATCAGACTTCCACAGAGGCGATCGAGCCGGAAATCTCCCACGTCGATCGCGTCGCGATGTCCGCGTTCGATGTCCCATCGCCGGCACCGCTCCTCGAGAAGCCACAAGCGCCACTGGAGCTGCTGCCGGTCGAGGTCGAGCCGAGCACCACCGGAGCCAGCGACGCGGTGAACGAGGCCTTGGCCGCGACCGACGCCGACACTCCCGAGCCAGAACAGATCGACGCTCCTGCGGCCGCCGCCGGCGAAGCGGTGGAAGCGGTCCGTCCCGAAGTTGCCGAGCTCGACCGAGTCGAAACGCAAGAGGCGGAAGTGAAACCCGGCCTGCCCAGCGAACAACCGGCGTCGCCGCTGCTCGAGGCGTCGTCGATTCTGCCCAAGCTCGCCGAAGTTCGCGAGGCCGATACTCCCGAGTCGGCCGTCTCCAGCGCCGACGACATTCTGGCCCGTGCCGTGGCGGCGGCGCCCGCTCCCCTGGTCGCCCTGGACGCTTCGCTACCGACCGCCAGCGGGGAGGAGACCAGCGATACGGCCGAGGCCGAGTCGAGTCCCGCGCCCGCGCCGGCAGCGGTCCATGATCTTCCGGCGCCCTATCGATTGCGAACCGATCCGAACCGGGGCGAGTTGGCGGAGCGACACGGCGGAGGACCGGAAGCCCAGTCTGCCGTCGATGCGGCGCTGGCGTGGCTCGCCTCGGCGCAGTCGGAAGACGGACGCTGGGACGTCGACCACTGGGCCGGCGGACGCGAAGGTCGCATCGACGGTACCGATCGGCACGGAGCCGGCGCGCGGGCCGACACGGGTGTCACCGGCCTGACGATCCTCGCCTTCCTCGGCGCCGGACACACGCATCAGCAGGGAGATTATCAGCGGACCGTTGCCAACGCGCTGACCTATCTGATGCGGCAACAGCGGAGCGACGGCAATCTGGCCGGCGACGCACGACTCTACGCGCGCATGTACTGCCACGGCATGGCCGCCTTCGCGCTCTCCGAGGCCTATGCGATGACGGGCGACGAACGCCTGCTGCCGGCCGCCCAACGGGCCATCGACTACGTTGTCGCGGCACAAGATCGTCGTGGAGGAGGTTGGCGCTATCGACCCGGCGACAAGGGCGATACCAGTCAACTTGGCTGGCAGGTCATGGCGCTCAAGAGTGCCGAGCTGGCAGGCATTGAGATTCCTTCGACGACGCTCACCGGTATCGAGCGATTCCTGCGCAGCGTGAGCACCGGAAGGCACGGCGGCCTGGCGAGCTACCAACCAGGTCGTCCGGCGAGCGCCGCCATGACGGCCGAGGCCCTCGTCTGTCGCCAGTTTCTCGGCCAGTCGACGAATCATCGAGCCGCCGACGAGGCCGCCGACTATCTCGTGCAACGACTCCCCTCGAGCGGCAGGCTGAACCTCTACTACTGCTACTACGCGACCCTGGCACTCCACCCGCTGCAGGATGACCGCTGGTCGCGCTGGAACAGTGCGCTGCAGCGATCGCTGATCGAGTCGCAGCGGACCGGGGGCAGTAGTTTGCGCGGCCCGGTCGCCGGGAGTTGGGACCCCGACACCGTTTGGGGAGGGCACGGCGGTCGGGCTTACACGACCGCCATGGCGACGCTCTGCCTCGAAGTCTACTATCGCTACGCACCCACCGGCGAAAGCTCGCCGCGGGCGGCCTGGCGACGCTAGTCCCGGCCGATTCTGGCGAGAGCGAGTTGTGCCTCGGCGGTACCCCATGCGGGGTCTCGGCACAGCACCTAACCCATTGCACCGCTGGGCCCTAGGCACGCTCGATGCCCCGCGGCTCCGTTTGACACTCCGGCAGGCCGCTGTAAAATAAAGAGCGGTAGGGATTTAGACTTCGGTAGCGGGCCGCCTGGCGATCTCTACCGAGTTTTTCACGCCAGGCCGCGGAGTGCGGGCTACTTGCTCGCGGCCAAACCCGCCTTCGTGGGCCGAGATTGTCCCGCCTGGCCTATCACTTGTGATCACATACGAGGGGAGCTGTTTCCCATGGAACCCATGATTGGAATGTTCGGTTTTTCGGGCCCTTGGGAGTTGATTCTCATCGCCGGGATCGTGCTGTTGCTCTTCGGCAACCGCCTGCCAGGCGTGATGCGCTCTTTGGGCCGTGGCGTGGTGGAGTTCAAGAAGGGCGTCTCGGGCATCGAAGATCAGACCGAGGCCGGCGAGTCGCAGACGTCTCCCACGTCGAGCAGCTCGACCACGGCCCCGAGTGAGAAGGAGCCGGAAACGGCGACCTAACGTCAGGACTTTCAGGGCAGAGGTAGAGCATGCCATTTCTTGCCGTGGCAGACATCGGATTGCTCGGGTTCATTGGTGGTCTCGGTCCCCAAGAGATGATCATTATCGCCGTGCTCGGAGTGTTGCTTTTCGGCAAGCGTCTGCCCGAAGTCGGTCGCTCGCTCGGTAAGGGCATTGTCGAATTCAAGCGCGGCATTCAGGGGATCGGCGACGAAATCGACTCGGCGGTCAGCGATGTCAAGCAGGCCACGCACGTGGCGGTCGACGATTATCAAGAGACGGACGTGCCGAAGTTCGAACCTCCGACGAGCGAGCCTCAGCCGGAGAAGCAATCGGCCGAGTCGACCTAGCTGGCAACACGATCTGCGATCTCGCGGAGGCCGCGCCGGCGACCAGCGCTTCTGCATCTTGACGCGAGCCGCGCGAGATGTTTCTCTGGGGGCACGATCGGGCGGCTAGCTCAGTTGGTTTAGAGCGCAGCTTTCACACGGCTGAGGTCACTGGTTCGAATCCAGTGTCGCCCATTTTCTTGCAACTCTCGCCGAACTCTTCAGTTAGTACCTGCCGGCGGTTCGCAGTGCGGCCCACTCTGATCAGGCGCAAGACGGTAATTCCTCCGTTTTGGCACCTCACAGGAGGCCGCAAGATGCCGAAATTGACACGTTCCCTGTCCAAGTATCGCCGCCACAGAGCCAGTGGACAGGCCGTCGTCACGATCAATGGCCCGTGATCATTACCTGGGAAAACACGGCACCTCTGAGAGCGTGATCGCGTGTCAGCGGCACACCAACGAGTGGATCGCTGCCGGCAGCAGTTCGGTCCCTGACGGGGAAACACTCTCGGTAACCGAATTGTGCTGCCAGCACCGGACGCAGCATGCCAACGCCTACTATCGGCCCCTGGCCCAGCCGGGCATAAAGCGGGCCCTGCGTTTCCTAAAGGAACTCTACGGATCCGTGGACGTCGACCGGTTCGGGCCCAAGAGCCTCAAAGCCATTCGACAGCACTTCGTCGAGCAGGACTTCAGTCGCAAGTACACCAACAAGAATCTAACTTAGTCCCCGGTATCATCGTGGGGATAGGTCAGCACCATCGAACCAGAAACCCACAATCTCGCAATGAACCTGATTGAAGACATTTGCCAACGCTGAGTCTCGCGCAAAACAAGATGCATCCATTCCACGACGCCCGATCGAGAATCAGGCACGACGCCAAGCGTACGGCGACATGCAAGGCCGTAGTACAGTCGGCGTAAGGCAGCCATCGTGGTCATACCACGCCATAGCCAGAGTTCGCTATCGGGGTGCGCTGTGCGCGAGAGCAGAATGTATAACGTGATCACCGCCAGGTCGATTCTGGCGTCATGAAGCGTTACTTCCGTAGTCTAGCAATGACTTCAATCCCTGTAGGTTAGCCTGCACCTATGCCAAAGGCTGTCGATCACAATAAAGGCAATGCCACCAAGCCCCGTCACCCACCACAAGTTGTACTCCCACCCACAGAACTTCGAGAAGAACTGTTCCTCCAAAATTGCACACCAAAAGAGCACGAGCAGCACAAAGACGAGAGACAAAGAGTTCCACGTGTTCCAGTACCACCTCCACAACTGCCTTCGGAACAGTGGCCAGAACTGCCCCGACCAGCGGCTGGACACTCGTCTCACGGATTGTCTCAGCGATCGCTCGCAAAAACGGCGCCAAAACACCCGCCAGAATCGCCTCCAATTTGGAGGCAGATCAGGAGTGCTTCGCAAGCAGGTTGAGAGCGTACCGTTCGCACGGTCAATGGAGTCATAGACTCTTGCCCTCAGACGTCGGAAACCGCACCCAAGGTGTACTGTGATCAGCGTCAGAAAGTAGCCAAGCCAAGCTAAGCCGCTGGTGCAGTCTTTGTCCCAGCAATAGATCAGCAAACCACCGATGGCCGCCGCCATGATCGTCATGATCGTCCACAAGATCGTGTCGTAGTGGAGGCTTATCGTAAGGAGGTTGTCGCTGAGTGGAGGGTCTGGTGCTTCTCGATCATCGGGCACACGCCGTCCAGGACCGCCTGGCTCACCAGTGGTTGCCATCACATCATTCTCCAACTATGACGACCGTAGCGCCGCCGCCAAGGCGATCCCCGCTCCCAAGCGATGCTTGACGCGTCGTCTTCGCCAAGCGGTGGTGCCAAATCCAATAAGAACGAGCAAGGCCAAGCCATATGTCGACGGTTCGGGCACACCAATGTTGGATTCGTCGGCTCCAATCTAAATGCGAACACCGTCAACCGATGCACCAGGTAGAATGTCTCCCCAAAAGCTGATTGCGCTGAAGGTACCGCTCAATTGAATCGTCCCATTGGCGTCCGTCGGGAATGATCCATCATCGATCGTGCCGGTTACCATATCGCCCGCGACGACAAAGGTCGACTGACCGCTGAGTTTCGTGATGACTTCACCTGGAAAGGTGAGTTCTGAGGCGAGCGATTGAAGATGAATTACCGGGTCAGTAATTGGTGTGTCAAACGCAATGGAAAAGGTTGCCGTTTGGGACTGACTGAATGAGATTTGAAGAAAATCTGACATTGCCAATTGAGGCGTAAAGAAGGCTTGGTTGAAGAAGGTCGATGTGCCATCCAAGACGCCAGAAGCCAGATCGGTGCCCGTTAGGGTGACGCCTGCCGCACCGAGATCGCCGGTCGCGACGTTTGAGGTCGTGTTGAGTGTCTGGAAGTCCGTGAAGATGACTGCCGCACCCGCATCGCCCCCAGGAATCAGGGCAGGAATCAATCCCAAACAGACAACGGCTTTGATCAGGGTGCGGCTGGAAGTGTTTGTAGTTCGCATCATTCGCTTCATGGTCTTGCCTCCGTAGCTTCTGCTAATGGCCAGAAATACGATGTCGACTGCGTGGCTAACCTGAGCACCACGATTACACGCCGCGCAACAGAAAAAGCCACCGGAAATCCCTGATTCCGGCTGATCGCCCTCGGCAAACTCCGGATGAGATTTCGAGTGGCTACGAAGTTATTGGCGATACCCCTGAACACCCTTGAGCCGTCGGAGAGATGGAAGAGCGCGAGCCGCAAAATCGCCGGTAGACTACATCGCAGGAGGGGCCCCGTCAAGCAAGTGTTTCGACATAGGTATACGCGCATCTGTAGCGACAAAGCCGAAGCGACCGAGTCGGCTTGGGATAGCGCGAAAACCAGACCCTACTAAGCCTTGTGGCTTTGGTAATCCAATGAGCTCTGGTTCCCGGGTCTTCAAGAGCTCTACCGAAAGGCAACGTCGCCTACAATCCTGAGATCACGGAACAAGAATGTTCGGACCCAACGCGCGGGACCCAGGACAACCTCTATGACTGAGTTATGGGAATGCTCGACGCGTTACCGGAAACTACCGC
Source organism: Planctomycetota bacterium (assembly GCA_003389215.1). Taxonomy (GTDB): domain Bacteria; phylum Planctomycetota; class Planctomycetia; order Pirellulales; family UBA7805; genus MB-PLM-2. The sequence continues at coordinate 27,082 of QQVP01000024.1, forward strand.
CTTGCGTACCGACTTGGCCATTGGAAACCGCAATGCTCGAACGAGAAGGCAATCCTTGCAAAGAGAATTCAAGCAGCGAGAATCAGTCAGAGTCTTGTCAGAGCGGGTATTCGGAGATAGTGCACTCATGGCCACCCACCTAAGGTCACTGGTTCGAATCCAGTGTCGCCCACTGCCACTTGTTCCTCGCGGCCATTCGTGCGCCGGCTCTTGCCGCACCTCGCCACGCCACCTTCTCGGGCCTCACCACGCCTCGGTCTCTCTGGGGTGACCGTCGTCATTGGGTCAATTGTGACGATTGTTGCGGCAACTTGCAGGCCTGTCTTTCAGCGAACTTGCAAGCACCCCAAACGCACCGCGACCTCGGCGGTTTGGTGAGCTAGCCTTGCCGGCCGTCCCGGGGGGCGACGTCCTTCGCGGCGATGAAGGTTCCAATGACAAAGTGAATTGTCGGGCAATCGAGCGACTTGCCCGTCGTAAGAGCAGGAGAGGAACGATGAGCGCAAGAGTCCTCGTTGCAGACGATTCCGCCACCATGCGCAAGATCATAATTCGCTCGTTGAAGTCTTTTGGCATTACCGACGTCGCGCAGGCGGCCGATGGTGACGAAGCGTGCGCCTTGTTCGAGCAGGGCGAATTTGACCTCGTGCTGACCGATTGGAGCATGCCAGGCAAGTCGGGATTGGAGGTCCTACAAGCCATCCGCCGTACGGGCTCGACCGTTCCGGTCGTGCTGGTTGCCACCGAGGGCGAGAAGAGCCGCGCGATGCAAGCGATTCAACCCGGCGTGTCCGATTGCCTGGTGAAACCTTTCCAGGCTGAAGAGCTGAAGGACAAGGTCAAGAAGCAACTCAGCCTGGGAGCGAGCGTCTGAGAAAAGACAACCGAAACGATGTCGACGAGGTGGGCGAACTGACGAACATGGTCGCGGGACACGCCACGACGCAAGTGGCACAGTTCTCGCCGACGTCGAGTTCGCCAGGCGTCATCGTGGGCACGAACAATGCCGTACCGTTTTCCGGCAGGCTCACGCCGACCACGATTCCGTTCAAGTGCGAGCGAGGCACGATCGGCTTGGACGTCGTCTTTTGTCCGCCCGCTTAACCGTCCGTGGAGTTCTCGGGCAATCCCACGTAGCCGCGTAGTTCAACCTAGGAAAAAGCCGGTCGGCCGCCGTCAACCAAGATCGTAGAGATTCGACGATGACCACGATTAGCATTCTCGCCCTGCTGGGCCTTTTGAATTTCGCGGTCGGCTTCGCGCTGGGACTGTATCAGAGCGGCAAGTCGCTCCGAGATTTGGATTTTGCGCCCGCCGGTTCCGCACTGTCCGGAGACAAGCGGGACGTGGCAACGGCTTTCTGCGAAGCATCGCCCTCGAACGACGAGATCGCGACTTCCCCCGGCGTCGATGGCGACGAGGCGGACGAATCCTCGACGAGTGTCCCGCAGAGCATCGCGGCCGGTGCATAGCCAGACACCAAACGTCGGCTCGGGGTATCGGAGAAGAATGTGCCGAAGTCGGTTGGCGACAGGTGCGGCAACGAACGACGACGCCTCGGTCGACGCATGAAACAGGCGGGCAGCTTGAGCGGGGAAGCCTCGCTTTGGCATCCACCAGGCCGCCCGTGCGAACGCTAACGCGCACGTCGACGTCGTCGAGCGAATAGCCACATCAACAACAGTCCGGCGATGCTCGTCACGTAGCTGCTTGGTTCGGGCACGCTGGTCGTGCCGCTCCCGGTCGTCCCGCTCCCAGACTCGACGCTCTGCAGTCCCAGGGCGAAGAAATCGATCCCAATCGACTCGTTGTTGCCGTCGAGATTCAAATCGGTCGGACCGTCGAGACGCCCCGCCATGAAGGTCTCGGTTCGGATCGAGAAGATGCCGTCCGGTCCCGGCATGATTTCGTCGAAACGAATCATGTCGTCGCTGTGACCGGTGAGAAACGCGAATGCCACGTTGGACGTGCCGAGATTTGCATTGACGAGATTCCACTCCGTCGTCAGCGTCGGCAAATTCGTAGCAAGGTGTCCGGACCTGGTAAAGGGCCGCAGGTTTCCGCCGGCGACGCCACCGACGGACATGAATGGCGACTGCGTCGTGTTGTTCAAAAAGCCGCCCGTGGCGTCATCATTGATCAGGGAGACCTTCGAAAACCCTCCCGTGCCACGGGCGCCCCATTCGATCTGAGTCGAAAGGGCTGCAAAGGAGTATTTGCGCGTGGGATCGAGATTCGTGAACGTCAACGTGGAAGTCGAGAAACTGTGGTCGTTCTGATAGGCGCCGTTGAGTGCGTAGTTCGTACCGACAATATCGCCGAAATTGTCGTGTGCGACCGTACCGCTTACGAGGCCGCTTCCAAGCCCGCTGCGAAATGATGCGCCGTGCCAGCCCGTGGAAACGATCGTGGCCGAATAGTCGACTCCGGTGTCCGTGCCGTCGGCGAATCGCACCAGATCTCCGACGTCGCCGGTGACACGCGTCCCGCCCGAGTAAAGGGAACTGGTGTTGGTCGGTCCCTCGATGGCGGTGTCGATCGTGAAGTCGGTGACATTCGAGACGGTCGGCGGTGCCGCTGAAAACACAGGCGCCCCCGCGGCCGAGTTGTTGTAAGCCACCCAGTCGTACGATCCAATCAGTCCTGCCTCTGCGTTCGCGGTGCAGGTCAGCAGCATCACGGTTGTAACCGTGTGACAGGTTATCGCCCGCTTCCATGGTGTCGTCCGGTTCATTGGCCTATCCTCCAGGATTTCAAAGCCCTGTCAGCACGGATTCGATCCCTTGCAGCCCACGAAAAAAGCTGCCGGAAACCTCTCGCGAAAACCGTGAAGAATCTGGCGATTCACGGCGCAAGAGAGCTCTGGCAGCTCCTTGAGAATTCGGCGTTTTCGTCGGGGACACTTGCCCACTCCTGGCACAAAGGTCGGATACGAGATTTTCCCAAAATAACCGATGCCGCGGCCCCTGCCAAGGATTTTCTCGAACAATTTCCGAGATTTTCGCGGACGTGGGCCTCGCCCAGGCGACACGCAGAAACGCCCCATCGCGGGTCGCAGATCGCCAAGGTGTGAACGCCTATAATGAGGCTGGAACGCCTTCGACTGCAGGAAGATGCGCGCTCGCGCCGGGCTGCTCGGCAAACCTGCCTGCAAGTCGACTCGGTGACATACTGGGCCCTACGACGGATCAATCGATTTCCGTGAATCGACGCCTCTTGGTCTTCAAATTCTGGCAGCACCTTTCGACGACGGGTGCGATTCTCCTGGCGATTCTCGTCGGCTGTAGCGGCGGTGACGATCTGCAGGATCGCGCTTCGAGCGAAGCGGAGGATCGAGCGGTCGAGGTGGTGTCGGAGCAACCCCCTGTCGAGGTCAGTCCGCCCCCCGTCGCGGCAACGAATTTGCCCGACGCGAATCCGAAAGAGGCGTCGTTGCCTGAGACGCCGCTCGAACCGCTGCCGGAAATCCCACTGCCCGGCCAGAAGACCTGGGAGGAGATGGACGACCCGAGCCGAGATGGCTGGTATACCGAGGTGCTGGCCGAAGAGGCGGGAAAACACCTTAAGAAGCTGGCCGGGCTGTTGACCAAGGGCGGCCAAAACGAGCGTGTGGCAATCGATTCGCTGCTGAGCGAAGACGTGACTTGCCAGCCGCTCGCGATCGCACCTAATGAACGACTCGTCTACCAGGACGGAACGCTCCACGTTCAGCGCACCGAGGACAGCGGCAGTGACCGGCCAGCCGATTCCGATCCCCATCGAGGTGTCGCCGCAGTGGCCGGCGCAATCTCCGCGCTGAGCGACCGATTCAGCACGACCGGCGACCGTCGCGCTAAGTTCAAGATCTTTCGCGTTGAGCAGCACGACGGCGGATTCACCACTCATCAGTTCCTCACGTTCGTCGGCTCAGCACCGGGCGGTCGCCAAGAAGCCCATGCGACGTGGATCATCCGCTGGGCCAAACGCTCCGAGTATGCGAAAGCCCGGATCGCCCGGATCGTGGTCGAGGCCAATGAGTTCAGCGAGACCCGCGACCTGGCTCGACCGCTGCTAGCCGACTGCACCGCAGCGGTACTGGGCCAGACACCGGCGTACCAAGAGCAACTTCGGCGCGGCCTGAACTATTGGATGGAGCGTTGTCAGCAGCGCCGTCATTCGTACGTCCTGGGCACGCCCGGCGTCGCGGTCGGCGACGTCAACGGAGACGGGCTGGATGACCTCTACCTCTGCCAGGAACAGGGCCTGCCGAATCACCTGTTTCTGCAGCAGGAGGATGGCACGGTCGAGGAAGTCTCAGCGAGTTGGGGCGTCAACTGGACCAACGACTCTCGCGGCGTGCTGCTGGCGGACTGGGACAACGACGGAGATCAAGATCTCGCGGTGGCGATGCTCGGGGGCGTCGCGATCGCCGTGAACGATCGACAGACCGGCTTCACGATGCAAACCATGTTGAAGGCCAGCGACGACACGATGTCGTTGGCGGCGGCCGACTACGACCGCGACGGCGACCTCGACCTCTTCGTTTGCGGCTACACGGGCATTACCGACGACAGTGAGCCGACCGGAGGGATCCCCGGTGCGGCCTCCAACTTCGTCTATCACGACGCCAACGACGGGGCTCCGAACGCGCTTTTCCAGAATGACGGGACCGGCAACTTTACGGACGTGACCGTGCAAGCGGGCCTCGACGTGAACAATCGCCGGTTCAGCATGGCCGCCGCGTGGGAAGACTACGACAACGACGGCGACCTCGATCTGTACGTCGCCAACGATTACGGACGTGACAACCTCTACGAGAATCAGGACGGCACCTTCAAGGACGTCGGCCCCCAAGCGCAGGTGGAGGACAGTGCCAGCGGCATGTCGATCAGCTGGGGAGACTTCAACCGCGACGGCTTGATGGACGCGTATGTGAGCAACATGTTCTCGTCAGCCGGCAATCGCATCGCGTTTCAGCAGCGATTTCGAGAGGGGCTTTCCGAGCAGGTCAAGCGGCGGTTACAGCGATTCGCGCGCGGGAACACGCTTCTGCAGAACCTCGACGCGTCGGCGTTTCAGGATGTCAGTCACGCTGCCGGCGTCGAGATGGGGCGTTGGGCCTGGAGCTCGAACTTCGTCGATTTGAACAACGACGGTTGGGAGGACATCCTCGTGGCCAACGGTTATGTCACCGACGATGATGACGGCGACTTGTGAAGTTTCTTCTGGCGGCACGTGGTGTCGCGAACGCGTGAGCGGGTCAGCGATCCGGCCGGAGGTGCGGACGTGGCCGTTTTGGAGTTTCGCCAGATGTTTCAGGAGGGTCGCTCCTTTAGCGGCCACGAGCGAAACTGCGCCTTCTTGAACGTCGCCGCGAACGGCCAAACGCGGAGATTCGCGGACGTCTCGCACCTGACCGGCTTCGACTTTCCCGACGACGGCCGGGCGATCGCCTTGGTCGACTGGGATCATGACGGTGATGTCGACCTCTGGGTCGGCAATCGCAGCGCGCCACGCCTGCGGTTCCTTCGCAATGACCATCCGGCGACGAAACAGTCGCTGATGCTCCGACTTCAAGGTAATGGCACGTCCGTGCCGCGGGACGCGATTGGGGCCCGTGTTGCGGTCGTGACGGCGGGGGGAGGACCACCGCAGGTCAAGACGCTGCATGCCGGCGAGGGATTTCTCGCCCAATCGAGCAAGTGGCTGCACTTCGGAATCGCGGCAGACGCCGAGGTCGAGCGCGTCGTGGTGCGCTGGCCCGACGGCAGCGAGAGCACGTACACGGATCTGAATCGTGGTGGCCGCTACCGACTCGTGCAGGGCGAATCAGGCATCGAGTCGGCGGCGCCATCGGGCGCGCGTCGGGTGAACTTGGTCGCCGCGGAGCCAATCGCGTTGCCGGCAAGCTCTCGAGCCCGCGTGCCGAGCCTGGCACGGTTGAGAGTGCCGCCGCTGGCCTATCTCGAACGACCGCAGAGCGGGCGTCGTATCGTGCGCTTCGGCAAGGGTCAGGCCGTGCTGCTCAACCTCTGGGCAAGCTCTTGCCAGCCCTGCGTTCGCGAGCTGAATGAATTTCGTGAGCGGCACGCGGAAATCCAGGCCGCGGGAATCGAAGTCTTGGCACTTACCGTGGAGGCGATTCGGAAGGACCCCGAGGAGATCGCGGCCGCCAAGTCGTTCCTGGCTTCGCACGAGTTTCCGTTCGCGACGGGCTACGCGGACTGGAATCTCATATTTCTCTTGCAAAGCCTCCACAACAGCCTTGTCCCGAGCGGGCGTTCGTTGCCGGCCCCGTCGAGTTTTCTCATTGATGGCCAAGGCCGGCTCCTGATGATGTACAAGGGACCGGTAGGCGTCGATCAGGTCATCGCCGATCTTGATCTCGCCGAGAGTTCCGCGGAGGTACGCTATGCCGAAATGTTCTCGTTCGGTGGCCAGGTTTTCGACAACCCGCTCTCGCGACAGCAGATCGCCAAGGCGGAAGAGAAGGCCTTTATCGATTTCGGCATGAATCTGGCAGTCGCGGGCCGTGCGCGTTCCGCCATGGCCCAGTACGAAGACGTTCTTTCGGTGAACCCCGAAAACGCGACGGCCCATCTCACGCTCGGCAACTTGCTGGCTGCGGAGAAGGAGTTTGCGGCAGCCCGGCAGCATTACGATCGAGCCATCGAAATCGCGCCGGAGTTTGATGAAGCCCACTTCCGCGTGGGCGTGCTGCATCTGCTCGAAGATCGCCTGGAAGATGCGATCCCCCATATCGAACGAGCGATCGAGATGAATGGGTCGCACATTCGGGCCCGACTGACGCTGGCCACGATCTTTGAGAAGTTGTCGCGGACCGAGGACGCGGTGAGAGAGTTTGAGAGGATCTTGAAGCTTCAGCCCGACGAGGACCGCGCACGCCTGGCACTCGACAGGTTGCGGAAGCAATGAACGGCGATTCAGAGCACGCTCGCGATTGCCGCTCCCGACGACGGAGCAGGCGGCCGTGGAACCCGCGTCGGACGATCGTATCCCGGCACGGGCTGGCGATCTTGTTGGGCGTCTCGCTACTCAGCCCGTTGGGTTGCCAGCGTCCCGCCGACGATCCTTCGACAAAGGCTCCATCCGCTCTGGCCGAGACGCGCCATTCCACCGCGCCGATTGCAGACACTGCGACGCGCATCGCGGTCATCGAGGGCGACCAGGCGACTCAGCATGAAGATCACGCTGGCCAGTCGGCGGAGTCGAGCCCCGAAGCGGAGGCGGTTCGGTCGCCGGTATCGGACCAAGCTGAGAACGCGGACGACGAAGCGAGTGCGGTCGCAAGCGTCGGAGACTCTCCGGAGGCCGCCACTGCGGAACCACTACCGCTGATTCCGCTGACGGGATTGAAGACTTGGGAGGAGATGGACAACCCGACCAGCGACGGCTGGTACAGCGAAGTCTTGGCCGAAGAGGCCGGCCAACAACTGAAGCGTCTGGCCAAACTGCTCGCGGGCGACAAGCCGATCACGACGTCGCAGCTCGAACTACTGCTGACCGAAGACGTCGAAGCTCAGGCTCTGCTTCCCGCAAACCTCGACGTCGTACGGCAAGGACCTACCTACCGCGTCGAGCGGGCAAGACCGCGGTCCAGCGATGCCATGCCGTCAGCAGAGCCCCACAAAGGCATCGCCGCGTTCGCCGACGCGCTTGCAGATTTCTCGAATCGCTTTTCAACTGCCGGTTCGCGGCAGGCCAAGTTCAAGATATTTCGCGTGACGCAGCTAGATGCGGGCTTCACGACGCGGCAGTTGCTAACCGTCACCGGAGTCGGCCGGGACAAACGCACCGAGGCTCACGCGACGTGGACCATTCGCTGGTCGAAAGGCACCAAGTACAGCAAGGCCCGGATCGCCCGCGTCGAGGTCGACCGCCTGGAGATATCCGAGACCCGCGATCGGTCACAGCCGCTATTGGCCGACTGCTCCGAGGCCGTGCTGGGGAGCACGCCCGCCTATCAGCAGCAGCTGCGCCGAGGTTTGACCTACTGGACGGAACGCGCACAACAGACCCGCTTCACCTATATGCTCGGAACGCCGGGACTTGCTATCGGCGATGTCAACGGCGACGGGCTCGACGATGTCTATCTCTGTCAGGAGGAAGGCCTGCCGAACCACCTGTTCCTGCAGCGCGGCGATGGAACGGTCGAAGAAGCCTCGGCCACGTGGGGCGTCGACTGGACGAACGACTCGCGAAGCGCACTCTTGATCGATCTCGACAACGACGGCGACCAGGACCTCGCTGTCGCCGTGCTGGGCGGCGTGGCCATCGCCATGAACGACGCGAAACGGCGGTTCGAGTTTCGCACCGTCGTAGCAACGTCGCCGAATACGATGTCCCTCTCCGCTGCCGACTACGATCGTGACGGCGACCTGGACCTGTATGTCTGTGGCTATTCGAAGCCCAGCCTGGGCGCCCCGTCGACGGGCGGCACGCCTGGGGCCGCGGCGAACTTTGTCTACCACGACGCCAACAACGGAGGACGCAATGCCCTGCTTCGCAACGACGGCCACGGCAACTTCGAAGACGTCACCACCGAAGTGGGTCTCGACGAGAACAACTTTCGCTTTAGCCTGGCCTCGGCGTGGGAAGACTACGACGCCGACGGCGACCCCGATCTCTACGTGGCCAACGACTACGGCCGTGACAGCCTCTACGAGAATCGTGACGGGCGATTCGCCGACGTGGCCGAGCATGCCCGCGTGGAGGACAGCGCCAGCGGCATGGCCATCACCTGGGGCGACTACGACCGCGACGGCGTGATGGACGCCTACATCAGCAACATGTACTCGACGGCTGGAAACCGGATTACGTTTCAGCAGCGCTTCAAGCAACACTCGTCGGACGAGGTGCGAAATCGCCTGCAGCGCTTTGCCCGTGGCAACACGCTGCTGCGTGGGCGTGGCGACGGAACGTATGAGGACGTCAGTCGGGTGGCGGGCGTTGAAATGGGCCGCTGGGCCTGGAGCTCGAATTTCGTCGACCTCGACAACGACGGTTGGGAAGACCTGCTGGTCGCCAACGGCTACGTCACCGATGACGACAACGGCGACTTGTGAAGCTTCTTCTGGCGACACGTGGTGTCGCGAACGCGGGACGACGACGCAACGGCGTCGTCCGACGCCGGCGAAGGTCGCGTCAACTTTCAGGTGATGTTCAACTCCGGTCGTTCCTTCAGCGGTCACGAACGGAACTGTGCCTTCCTGAACACGACCGGCGCGGCCGGTGCCGCGGGCTTCGCGGACATCTCCGCCGTCTCGGGTTTCGACTTTCCCGATGATGGACGGGCGATCGCGCTGACCGACTGGGACCATGACGGCGACGTCGATGTTTGGGTCTCGAATCGCAACGCGCCGCGCGTCCGCTTCTTGCGAAATGACCATCCTCAAGAACACGGCTGGATTGCCATTCGACTCGAGGGCAATGGGACGACCGTTTCACGCGACGCTATTGGAACTCGCGTGACGCTAGGAGAACCCAGCGCGTCGCATCCGCAGACCAAGACCCTCCGCGCCGGCGAGGGTTTTCTGGCCCAATCGAGCAAGTGGCTCACCTTCGGCCTGGCCGATCGCGATCTCGTAGAGCAAGTCGCCGTCGAGTGGCCCGATGGCACTTCACAGAGCTTCACAAACCTGGTCGCGCGGCATCGTTATCGACTGCGACAGGGTTCGCCGGAAGCAGCCCTCGAAGACGGACGACGCGACAACGTACGATTGGAGCCCTCGACACCCGGCGCCTTGCCCCCAGCCAACTCTGCCGGGATCGCCTCGGTCGCTTTGCTACAACTGCCGGGCCTGACCTACAACGCCACGCCACGCAGCGGCCCACGGCGGATCACTCCTGGGGCGGGTCGCTCGCTGCTGATCAATCTGTGGTCGGCAAGCTGCCTGCCTTGCCTGAAGGAACTACGCGAGTTCCAGCATCGTTTCGCAGACCTGCAGGTCGCCAAGATTGATGTGGTTGCCGTTTCCGTCGACGCGGTGCGGGGGGATCGACAGGAAATTGACGCCGCACAAGAGCGGATTGCGGAATTCCAGTTGCCCTTTACGGTCGGCTACGCCGATCGCAAGTTGATCCGCACGTTTCAGGCATTGCACAACAGCCTGGTGCCGAGCACACGTCTGATCCCGGTGCCGTCGAGCATTTTGATCGATCAGCAAGGCCAACTGGCGGTGTTCTACAAGGGTCCGGTGAGCGTCGATCAGGTGCTCGCCGACGTCGGTCACACCGCGAGCACGGCGGAAGAGCGCTATGCCCGGATGTTCCCTTTTGGCGGCCACGCGATTCCCCATCCACGCACGGCGGAGATGATCGCTCGATCGGAAGAGCAAGCGATCTTCAATTTTGCCGAGGAACTCGATTCGGCCTACCGCACGAAGTCTGCCATGGCGTTGTATCAGCAATTGGTCGATCGATTTCCAGAGAATGCGTTCGCCCGCTTTGCGCTGGGACGTATCCTTGCCGGCGAAGTGCGGCTGCCGGAGGCTCGCCTCCAATTCCTGGAGGCGTTGCGGCTCGACCCAAGTTATTTCGATGCCCACCTGCGGCTGGGGGTCGTGCTGCTGCTCATGGAACGCCCCCACGAGGCGGTCCGCCACCTGGAACAGGCGGTCGCACTGCGTCCGACGAATGCCCGAGCCCGCGTTACCCTCGGCGCGACACTTGAGAAGTTGGGTCGGTCCACCGAAGCGCTCCAGCAGTTCGAAGCCGTGCTCGAACATCACCCCGACGATCCACGTGCCCAAGACGCCGTGCAGCGGTTAAGCCAGCCGCTCTGAGTTCGCTGGTGATGGGATGCTTGCCCTTCGGCCAGGCTGCCACGGACGGGTCGCACTCTCGTTCGCTCGGGGGTACTTCTCCCGTAAAACCAAGGTGGCCGGCCGCCGTCCGCTGGTAGATAGCGAGCGAAACCGCTCGATTCACGCAGTTGGCAAAACTGCAATCGCAGGCCGAGCGGAAAGATGCCTAAAATACCGGCACCTATCTGCATAGGACGCGAACTGGAAATCGGGCCCGCACTTGGAGGCAAGGACTGTGTGTCGAAAGAACCGCTGGTGGTGCGTCGCTGTGAGTCTGCTTACCATTGCCTGCCCGCTGGTCGTGCTGGCCGACGACGTGGCAGACACGGATCCGGACGAGACCACCACGTGGACCGTCGAGCACGATGAGCAGAATCACACGACGCGCCTGGTGATTCCAACTCATGAAGGCCAGATTGCTTGGAGCGACGTCCTTCGTGGGCTCGCCCGCACGACGCGACTCGACGACTCCGTGCTGTGTGACTTGCTTCCCTCCGGGTCGTTCGACATCAATGCGGCCGGACACCAGTACACGATCATGGCGGTCAATCTTGCCCTCGCGCCCCAAGTCAGCATGGCCATTCTGCCGGCCGCTGACGACCGCAAGGAACCTGCCCTGGAGATCGTCGTCGACCATGGCAGGCGAAACGGTTTTCTCCGCACGACGACCAAGCGTATTCGCCAGGCGCTGGTCAATGGCGAATACGCCGAACACTTCAGGCTGCACCTTGACGAGAACTGGGCAGCGGCCGACGAGTCGCTGCCGCTCGTCGTGGTCGTCCATGGCTTCAACTCCTCGGCGGAAGGAATCACCGGTCTGGTGGGCGCCGTGGGCGAAGCAAAATTGCCCGTCGGCACCTTCAACTACCCAAACGATCAACCAATTGCCGAGTCGGCGGCTCAACTTGCGGCAGAGTTGCGTAAGTTGGCCGCGGAGCATCCCAATCGGCAGATCGCCCTGCTTACCCACAGCATGGGTGGTCTGGTAGCGCGCGAGGCCGTTGAGAATCCGGAGCTGGATCCCGGCAATGTCACGCGACTGGTGATGATTGCACCGCCAACGCATGGATCGCAAGTCGCCCAGTTCTCGTTCGGTGTCGACGTCTGGGAACACTTCGTCGGCTGGGAGAAGTTCACCGATCTGAGCCGCTTCTACGCCGCTGTGGAAGACGGCCTGGCCGAGGCGGCCGACGACCTGGTTCCGGGCTCCGAGTTTCTACGCACTTTGAACGCCCGAAAGCGAAACGAGAACGTCAGTTACACGATCTTTCTCGGCACCGATGGGCTGCTCTCGGCCGAGCAGTTGCAGTCGCTGCGCGAGGCGATCGACGCGGCCGCCGAGCGCAGCGACGCGGTGAAGTTCTTTCGGCCGCGATTGCAGCAGTCGCTCACCGACATTGCGGAAGTGGTCGAGGGCGAGGGTGATGGGGTTGTCGCCGTCGCGCGCGGTCGCCTTCAGGGAGTCGAAGACACGGTGCTGATGGAGTTTACGCATCTGGGCCCCACCGACGACCGGGTAACCGAGAGCGATCGCGACCTGTACGACGAAGTGCGCAAGCGTCTGCTTAACGACGAACAATAAAGTGCACAGCGCGTCGAATGTTCTCTGGCGAATGCGTCGCATTCAGCTCGGCTGGGGCGCCTCGTTGTGACAGACGTCGCCGGCAACAAGCGGGGCTTATCGATCGCGAACTAGCGCTCAACGTAGGTTGCCTTCGGCACTGGCGAGCGATTTCGCACCGGCTGCACAGTCCTTTCTGTTCGCTAGCAGAGCGTGAACGTTTTGCGGCGCGAACGGAAAACTTTTCGCCCGCACCGGAAAAAGGCTTGACAAATCTTTGGAAAGATGGCTTGATGTACCAACGACAGGGGTGATCGTCTTCGCAATTGGAAGTTCTTTCCAAAGATTGCCTGTGTTGAGGGAACAGAGTCATGGCACGCTTCTCTTCGAGTTTGGGGGATCGTTCTGCGCGCACCGTCCGACGTAGCCAATACAATCTGAGCACGTTCTTCGCCAAGCATCCCCAGCGAAAACGTCACAGTTCGTCGCGAACTTTCGAGAGCCTCGAGGCCCGCACGCTGCTCAGTGCGACCACGCTACAGCCTTCGGACACCAACTCCGACACAGCCACCTTCGCGCAGATCATCGACAACAGCAGCGTCGGTTTTTCTACGCAGGGCGAGTGGGGAACGGCCTGGCTCTACAACGTGCCCGTCTTCGGAAGCGACTTCGCCTACGCCGCACCAAAAAGCGAAGGCGACACCGCCAACTGGACGTTCACGGGTCTGCCGAGCGGCAGCTACCATGTTTCCGCGAGCTGGGGAGCCCACGAGTATCTGGCGACAAACGCGATTTACACGATCCACACCGACGCGCACACGGTCGCCCGCGCCGCAGTGAATCAGCAGCAGCGGTCGGCCAGCGATGTCCAGCAGCGTGGCGCGAATTTTCAAACGCTCGCCACTTCGGTCAACGTCGTTGACGGACAGCTCGTCGTCCAACTACACGGCGGCAACGACGGCTTCACGATGGCCGATGCGGTTCGCATTGAACGCATCGGCGACGTCGTCGAAACGGGCGATGAACCGATCTTCTCCCTTGCTGGCCCGGTCGACTTTAGCGGCGACGGCAGCGATTACGAACTACACCCGCACACCGACGCGCTCGAAATAGCCGAAGGAACCGTCTCGGTTCGCTTCACGGCCGATGAGGTGGAGGGCTGGAACGCCCTCTTCTCCAAGGACGCCCATGGCACGGCCGTGGGCGGTCACCTGACCGCCTTCGTCGTCGATGGCCGACTCAAGGTCCGCTTCCAGTCGACGACCCACTCCAAGTGGTTCGAGACGGCCGCAGAGACGATCGAGGCGGGCCAGGAATACCACTTCGCCTTCACCTTCGGCGAAGCGGGCGCCTGGCTCTATCTGGACGGCCTGATGCGTGACTGGAATACCGAGTTTGATCAGGGACTCGATACGAATACCGAAGATCTTGCCATTGGCGCGAACATCTGGGGCCGCTCGCCCGCCTATCCGAATTGGGCAAGCAACTTCTTCGATGGCACCATCAGCGAGTTTGAGATTTACGACACGCAGTACGACCGTCACCAGGTGGCCGATTTGGCGGGGGTCGAGCCCGACCCGCCGCTGGAAGAGCCGACCGTGATCGGGGGCGTGCTGACCGGCACGCTGGAGGACGACACCGACCTGGACGCCGGAGCCCACGGCGTCTACCAGGTCTATGGCGATTACGGCAACGACACGATCACCGGCAACAACACCCTGCCCACCCTCACCGCGGCCGCCCACAACGACGCCCCTGCCGACAACCGCCTGCCCGAGGGCAACTTCGTCAACATCCTGCGGGGAGGCCACGGCAACGACACGATCGTCGGCAGCGACTTCAGCGACCTGATCGTCAGCTTCGCCGATGGCCGGGAACCGACGATCGTCCAAGAGTGGGATGCCTCCGACGATCCCTACGGCGAGATCGATCCCGAGTCGAACACCCACTTCCCGGGTCAGCCGATCGAGGGCGACGACGTCTTCACCGGCGGCGGCGGGGCCGACCTGTTCTACTTCCGCACCCTCATCAACGCCAAGGAGCGGATCATCCTCGAACACGTCGACGAAGACGGCACTATCCACTGGGGCGGCGTGGCGGGCGAGAACCGCTACGTTCACGACCACTGGGTCGACGGACTGGGCGACGAGTTGATCACCGACTTCAACCGCGAAGAGGGAGATCACATCCTCATCGAGGGGCATACCACCGAGGTCTATCAGATCGAGTACGTCGACAGCGACCTCGACGGCACCTACGACTCGACCGTGTTGCACGTCTGGTCGAACCAGGGCAACGGCGGCGGAGCCCACAACAAGGATCGGCTCGGCACGATCACGGCCGCCGGCGTGTTGCTCACCGCCGACGACTTCACGGTCAACCAGGCGAACTACGGCATCGTGCCCACCATCGCCGAGCTGGACGAGGCCCTCACGCCCTATAGCAGCGTGCCCGACGACGGGATCGGTCCCGAGATCGGTCCGGTCGACGACGGCGACGGCACGGCCGGGGTCGCCCTGAGCATCGCCGGCCCGCTCGCCTTCTCCGGCGAGGAGCAGGAGGCGATCACCATCGAGCACCATGCGGGGCTCGAGGTGGCCGACGGCACGATCGCCTTCCGTTTCACGGCCGATGAGGTGGAGGGCTGGAATGCCCTCTTCTCCAAGGATGCCCATGGCACAGCCGTGGGCGGTCACCTGACCGCCTTCGTCGTCGATGGCCGACTCAAGGTCCGCTTCCAGTCGACGACCCACTCCAAGTGGTTCGAGACGGCCGCAGAGACGATCGAGGCGGGCCAGGAATACCACTTCGCCTTCACCTTCGGCGAAGCGGGCGCCTGGCTCTATCTGGACGGCCTGATGCGTGACTGGAATACCGAGTTTGATCAGGGACTCGATACGAATACCGAAGATCTTGCCATTGGCGCGAACATCTGGGGCCGCTCGCCCGCCTATCCGAATTGGGCAAGCAACTTCTTCGATGGCACCATCAGCGAGTTTGAGATTTACGACACGCAGTACGACCGTCACCAGGTGGCCGATTTGGCGGGGGTCGAGCCCGACCCGCCGCTGGAAGAGCCGACCGTGATCGGGGGCGTGCTGACCGGCACGCTGGAGGACGACACCGACCTGGACGCCGGAGCCCACGGCGTCTACCAGGTCTATGGCGATTACGGCAACGACACGATCACCGGCAACAACACCCTGCCCACCCTCACCGCGGCCGCCCACAACGACGCCCCTGCCGACAACCGCCTGCCCGAGGGCAACTTCGTCAACATCCTGCGGGGAGGCCACGGCAACGACACGATCGTCGGCAGCGACTTCAGCGACCTGATCGTCAGCTTCGCCGATGGCCGGGAACCGACGATCGTCCAAGAGTGGGATGCCTCCGACGATCCCTACGGCGAGATCGATCCCGAGTCGAACACCCACTTCCCGGGTCAGCCGATCGAGGGCGACGACGTCTTCACCGGCGGCGGCGGGGCCGACCTGTTCTACTTCCGCACCCTCATCAACGCCAAGGAGCGGATCATCCTCGAACACGTCGACGAAGACGGCACTATCCACTGGGGCGGCGTGGCGGGCGAGAACCGCTACGTTCACGACCACTGGGTCGACGGACTGGGCGACGAGTTGATCACCGACTTCAACCGCGAAGAGGGAGATCACATCCTCATCGAGGGGCATACCACCGAGGTCTATCAGATCGAGTACGTCGACAGCGACCTCGACGGCACCTACGACTCGACCGTGTTGCACGTCTGGTCGAACCAGGGCAACGGCGGCGGAGCCCACAACAAGGATCGGCTCGGCACGATCACGGCCGCCGGCGTG
The DNA here is from genome assembly GCA_003389215.1 of Planctomycetota bacterium. Lineage (GTDB taxonomy): Bacteria > Planctomycetota > Planctomycetia > Pirellulales > UBA7805 > MB-PLM-2. Next base: position 43,284 of record QQVP01000024.1, read on the forward strand.
TTGCTCACCGCCGACGACTTCACGGTCAACCAGGCGAACTACGGCATCGTGCCCACCATCGCCGAGCTGGACGAGGCCCTCACGCCCTATAGCAGCGTGCCCGACGACGGGATCGGTCCCGAGATCGGTCCGGTCGACGACGGCGACGGCACGGCCGGGGTCGCCCTGAGCATCGCCGGCCCGCTCGCCTTCTCCGGCGAGGAGCAGGAGGCGATCACCATCGAGCACCATGCGGGGCTCGAGGTGGCCGACGGCACGATCGCCTTCCGTTTCACGGCCGATGAGGTGGAGGGCTGGAACGCCCTCTTCTCCAAGGACGCCCATGGCACGGCCGTGGGCGGTCACCTGACCGCCTTCGTCGTCGATGGCCGACTCAAGGTCCGCTTCCAGTCGGTCTATACGGAGAAGTGGATCAAATCCGACGAAGGAAGCATCGCCGCGGGCGAATCGTACGACGTGGTGATCTCGTTTGGAGCCAACGGCTACCACGTTGCTCTCAACGGAGAACGAATCGGTTCGCACGCCTCCTTCACGCAAGGCTTGGACACCAACGACGAAACGCTCGTCATTGGCGCGAACATCTGGGCGCGTTCGCCAAGCAATCCGTATTGGCAAGCGAACGAGTTCACCGGCACGATCAGCGACTTTACGATCTCGGCGACCACGAGCGTCGTGCCCGAGCCGATCGGAGAAGTCTCGTCAATCGAACCGATCGCGATTGCGACGGATGACAAGGAAGAGACCCCGGCGCCGAGCCTTCGCCAACCGACGGTCCTCTGGCTGCCCGAGATCCTGGAAGTGAACGAGCCCGTCGACGAGCTGTGGCCGGTCCCCACGGTCCGGAACCCGGCCGACGAGGCGAGCACGAACGAGGCGGCCGATCAGGTGTTCCAAGAGGTCGGCAGTCGTGCCTCGACGTTCAGTCTCGCCGAGTCGACCTGGCGCTGGTTCTAGCACTACGTCTGGAACGCCGATGGCCCAGAAAAAACACTGGCTCGGTGCGATGCGTGTCGCGCCGAGCCAGGTCTCCATAAATTGCGGGGACAGGATTCGAACCTGCGACCTCGAGGTTATGAGCCTCGCGAGCTACCGGACTGCTCCACCCCGCGTTCTGTTTCGATCGTCTGCGGCAACTTGACTCTGACCGGTCCCCAGAGCATTGCCGCCAACGTGGGTAGCCCGTCATTTTAGCGGAACCAGCCGGTTCGTCCAGGAGGCGTCGCGTCGACTGTCCCTTCTGTTGTCCCTTCTGTCCCTTCGCGAGGCCCCGAAATCAGCGTCAAAATCCGCAAATTCCTCACGAAGCTTGGACGGCTTGCGACCTGCCACTAGAATGGCAGACAAGGCAAGGCCGCTCGTGCTTAACTGCCGGCTCGGCAATGCCTAGCGCTGCTCGAGTAGCTTCCCCGGAAGTGACTCGAAGACGGGACGAGGCGATGGCATCTATGGAACCGCAAGATCTGCAGCGGGTTCCGTCCGCCGTGCCAGGTTGGGACGGCCCCGCGGAGAGTGTGCCGACGCTGTCTCAGCAGCCGGTCGAGACTCCTATTGAGCCGGGTGCCGTGGCTTCTGAACCGTCGACCTCCGCTTCGCCCGCAGAAAGCCCCCTGTCCCCGGTCGCGGTGACCGAGGCGGGCAACTCTCCGGTTCTCGCACGGCCGGTGGCGAACGCGCCTGTCCGGATCGGTCCTCCTCAGCCTCCGCCGCTGTTCGAGGAAGAAGACGTCGAACAGGAGGAGTCGCTCGCGAGTCTCTACTTTGGATTCGCCCCTGCCTGGCTGGCAAGCTTGGTGGTGCATCTCTTGCTGTTCATTCTGTTGGGCGCCCTGATGATGATCACCCCCGGCGAGCCTGAGCCGGTAACGATCCGCGTGCAGCAGTACGACGCGCTCGAGATTCCCGAGGGCGAACAGCTTGAGCTGCCCGAGGTGGAACCCGAGCTACCGGCCGAGATTGTCGAACCCGAACCGGTGGAGTTCACGGCCGATGAGCTGACGCTCGAAGAGATGGACCTGGCGTCGACGGACGAAGTCGATCCGGTAGACTTCAGCGATGTCGGCGAATTGACGCCTCACGGCTTTCGTTCGGTCGAACGTTCTACGGGTGTCGCTCCGCGGACGAATCTCTCGGGGCGCGGTCGCGGAATGAAGCGACGCCTTTTGCATCGATACGGCGGGACCGCGGCCACCGAAGCGGCAGTCGACGCCGGACTCGCGTGGTTGGTGCGACAGCAGTTTCGCAATGGAGAGTGGCGGTTGTCGGGCCCCTTCAACAATGGAAATCGGGCGCCGGCACAAAATCCAAACGCCGCGACCGCGATGGCCTTGCTCGCATTTCAAGGAGCCGGCTACACCGATCGGGATGGCGGAAGAGACGACTACGTCTCGGCAGTCCGCAGGGGATGGTATCGGCTGCTGCGCCGGCAGGGCCGTAACGGCAGCTTTGCGGAACAGACCGATTCGCATCAGCACTTCTACACCCACGCCATCTGCACGCTGGCGGCCTGCGAGATCTACGCGATGACGCGCGACGCGCGATTTCGCGAGCCGGCCCAACGGGCGGTCAACTATCTCGTCAAGCGTCAAGATCGCGAAGGCGGCTGGCGCTACGGGTCCGGCGGCTCGGACCTCTCGGTCTCGGGCTGGGCGATGATGGCCCTGCAAAGCGCTCGGATGGGCAAGCTCAAGGTACCGAAGCCCACGCTCGATCGTTTTGCGCAGTACCTGGACAAGGTCTCGCATCGCGATCATTACGGCTCGCGCTACGGCTATCGGACCGGGTCGATGTTCACCCCGGCCATGAGTGCCGAAGGTTTGCTCTGTCGCCAGTACATGGGTTGGAAACGGAATCGGCCGCAGCTTCTGCGCGGCGTCGAGTACCTCCTGGAACACCCGATCGACTACGACAACCAGCCGAACGTCTACTACTGGTACTACGCCACCCAGGTCCTGCACCACATGGAAGGCGATCTGTGGAACAAGTGGAATAACGTGATGCGTGTCGAGGTCCCGGCCCGTCAAGTTCAACAGGGCCCGGAGCGCGGCAGCTGGTCACCCCAAGGCGATTACTGGGGAGGCGAAGGGGGGCGTCTCTATGTGACGTGCCTTTCGATCTACATGCTTGAGGTCTATTACCGGCACCTGCCGATCTACTCGCAGGATAAGTGGCACTCCGGCGAAGCCCTGAAGGCAGCGGCCGAAGAAGACACCCCCGGCGGCGAGGAGCCGGGTGTGGATGCGGCGACCCGCGATGCAGACTCGGCGGAGGCCCGCGAAGACGACACGGACGAACCGATCGTCGAGTAGCCGCGGCGTCTTCGGCGACGCTCTTCTTCCTTGTGCGGCTATCCGCGGTTCCATTGCCGCAACGCTTCATAGGCGGCCACGGCCACCGCGTTGGAGAGATTCAAGCTGCGAACCTCGGCTCGCGTGGGAATGCACAGGGACGACTCCGGCTCGAGCATCGCGTCGGGGAGCCCCTGCGACTCGCTTCCGAACACGAACACGTCGCCTCGTCCGTAATGTACGTCCGTGTAGGCCTTCGTCGCTCGCTTCGAAAAGAACCAGCAGGCCGCTCCGGTCAGCGCGGTTTGTAGGTGGAGCCAGTCATCGACAACTTCCCATTCCAGATGCTGCCAGTAGTCGAGACCGGCGCGGCGAAGGTGATAGTCGTCGACCCGAAAGCCCAGCGGCCGCACCAACCAGAGCTTCGCCCCCACGGCCACGCAGGTGCGCCCCACGCTCCCCGCGTTGTGGGGAATCTCCGGCTGGTAGAGGACAACGTGAAACTGCGGCGTGTATTTCACACGATCGGGCGCCGGAAATGGCCTGCACGGCGTTGACGCTGCCAGGGGTGATCGCTGCCGGAATCAATGCTCTTCCGACTCGCCCACGTAGAACTTCTCCGGGTCCTCGTCGACGACCCGCCGCAGCCACGTCTCGTCGTAGCCGACGGCTGCCGGCGGTCCGTCCTCCTGCTTCACGTAGCCGTCGATGTTCTTCTCGGTAATCTCGTCGAGAAGCTGCCCCCACCGTTGAAACAGGGCGTCCCCCTGATTGACGCAGAAATTGGTGATGAACTCTCGCATCTCCTCGTCGCTCTCTTTCGCCCGCTCGAGGGCCATCTTGTCGATGATGGGAATCATCGCGGCGTAGAGCTCCTCTTGATTCTGCTGCACCGTCTGAATCTCGCCGATCACCTTGGAATAGCGATCGTAGGCGTAATTCGAAACCATGTTGAACACCCACCAGGCCGACTCGCGCGAGAGCTTCTCGTAGCGGCCGCTCCGGTAGGCCTTCGGCACGTCGGTGATGCCGACGTAGAACGGAGCGAAGCACGACGTGTAGGCGTCGTCGGGCGTGTACCAGTAGATGCCGCCAATCGGATCGGGAAGCCAATTGCGGGCTTGTGAGATCCAGGTGCAGGCCGCCTGCTGACTCGAAATCGGGCGTTCCCAGGCATACGTCTTGCCGTCGACGGTCCAGGTCAAGTCGCGGTAGCGGTAGGGCGAGCCGAACGGTCCGGCCGCCACGCCTTTGGTCATGTCCCAGGGTGTGCCCTCGTAGTGATCCCGCATCAAGGCCATCACCGTGCGGACGTCAATCTTCTCGTCCGGCTTGATGAACAACGGGTACGGTTCCGCATCAGGAACGACGCGATAGAAGTCGCTCGACAAATTTAGGCTCGGCGCGGCCCGGCGAAAGATACTCCAAATCCGCCCCGCACAGGCGCGCTGAATGAGGCGGCTGATGTTCGGATGATAGGCATCGCGAAAGCTGAACGGCTCGCCCGACTCGGGATCATAGTAACCCTTCTGCACGGCAAAACTGACGACATCGGGCGAGTAGAGCCAGTTCTCGGGATCGTTGAGCGGAAAGGTCGTGACGCGGCTCATGTTGGCGTGCGCGGTGATATAGCCCTCAGGCACGCGTCCGGCCACCCAAACGGCTCCCTTTTCCTCACCCTTGCCCATGATCTCCATGATCCAGACTTCGTTCTTGTCGGCCACGGAGAGCGTTTCGCCCGTGCTGCCGTAGCCGTAAGTCTGCATCAGACGATCGATCTCTTTGATCGCCTCGCGGGCCGTCTTGCAACGCTTCAGGGCCAGGAACATCAAGCGGTCATAGGTCAGTCCGCCGCTGGTGCTCGTCAGCTCGGGACGGCCATTGGTGGTTGTTTCACCGATGGCGACCTGAAACTCGTTCATGTGATTGACGACCTTGTACGTCGGACCGGTCCAATCGCGAACGGCCTGCTCCTCCGACTCGAGATCTTGTTCGGTGCTCGCCGGCGAGATTCGCAGCTGTGCCAAGCCCGTGCCATCGACCGAGAAGCTCACGAACACCGAGCCATCGGTGCTCGCACCGCGACTTACCAGCAGGTTGGTGCAGGCCTGTGCCAGCGGCGAAACCAGAACGAGCGAACCGAGCAGGATCATGACCGGCAATGTGTGCCTAGAGAATCGACGCATAGGGACATCCCGTGCTAAGAGCTTTGGCGAATGGGGAGAAGGCAACCGTAACGCGTTCCGTGGAGGACACGCCCGGTAATTCGGGGGGACGCGTGGCGGGCTCAAGCGGCCAAGAACCGCTCGTCACGGCCCGCTCGGGGCAGGGTTTCTCAAGTGCCCCCATTCTAGGCGTCGGGGGCTTCGCTCGCAACCGAAACCGGTCGACCCCGAGTGACTCCGGGCTTCAGCGAGGGTTGCAAAGTTCGCAAGGTCCGGGCATCTTGCTACATCGTCGTGAGGCGTCGCGCCGCCGGGAGTCGTGAGGTGCGGGTCACCTAAGCCAGGCCGCGGTCTGGGGAGACTGAATCGTCTCCCTTCGTCGCCAACATCTTGCGAACCGTCTCGAAAGCGGCGGTTCGTGTCTTCGATTTAAACAACTGCCTCTTCCCTTTGAGCCAAGGAGTCAAGCGTGTCGAGCGCCCGTCTGTCGAACTACCGTGCTGCCCTGAAGTTTGCGGAGCAGCAGGTCAGCCGTCTCATCGAGAAGCACCCCAATTACTTTCCGATCTACACGACGGACGGCCAGTGGCACCACGACGGGGAGCTGTGGACCGACTGGACCGGCGGCTTCCTGGGTGGAATGATGTGGCAGTTTCACCTCCGCAGCGGTGACTCACTGTGGCGCGAGCGGGCCGAACACTACTCACGACTGCTCGAACACCGCCAGCACGACCGCAACGTACACGACCTCGGCTTTATCTTCCTGAGCACCTATCTGCCGTGGTACGAACTCACGGGCGACGCGCCGCTGCAGGCGGTGCTCGTTCAAGCCGGACGCACCCTGGCCATGCGATTTCAGCCTCAGGGAGGCTATCTCTGCTCGTTTGTCGGCCAGCAATCGCTGTTCATCGACATCATGATGAACGTGCCGATCATCTTCTATGCGGCAATCGAGACCGAGGATGCCGACCTCATGAAAACGGCCGAGACGCACTGTCGGACGACCCGCGATAGATTGGTGCGTCCCGACGGCTCGACCGCGCACGAAGGCGAATTCGATGTCGAGTCGGGCGAGTTTCTGGGCCAGACCACGCATCAGGGACTCTCTGGCGACAGTGCCTGGGCACGGGGACTGGCCTGGTCGCTGTACGGTTTCAGCAAGGTCTTTGCACTAACGAAGAGCCCCGAGTTCCTCGAGGTGTCGGAACGGAACGCCGGCTATTGGCTCGCGCATCTGCCAGAGGACAAGGTGCCCTACTGGGACTTTTGCGCCGACCTGAACCAGCCGCCGCCGTGGGGTGCCCAGAAGGACAGTTCGGCCGGGGCGATTGCGGCCAGCGGCCTGTTGGATCTGGCGAACCAGGCCCAAGACGCCACGCGCGCCGCGGCGTATCGGCAAACCGCCTTGGCCATGCTCGATGCCCTGGTCGCGCCCGAGTATCTGGGCAGCAGTGTGCCGAATTACGAAGGTATCCTGCGACACGGGGTCTACCACACCAAGAAGAACCTGGGCGTCGACGAATCCGTAATGTGGGGCGAGTATTTCTTCGTCGAGGCCCTCACGAAGGCCGTCCGCCAACTGGAAAGCCAAAGCTGAGGCGTGCAGGAGACGGGCCCCACAGGCAGCGGAGAACTCGTGGGTGCGAGCCGGATCGGGCCCCGCAGGCAGCCGTGACGTTGCCCGGGACACTGCGGTTAGAAAGAATAGAGCGTCAATAGTCCAGCGGGAGGCCAAGAGAGCGTGGAGATTTCGAGAAACCCCACCCGGAGCGTGCGGATCGGAACGGTAACGATCGGCCAGCAGCATCCGATCGCCGTACAAAGCATGACCGCCACGGCGACTCAGGACGTGGATGCCACGGTCGCGCAGGTCAACGCATTGACCGCCGCCGGGGCCGACGTCGTGCGAATCGCCGTCGATTCGAAGAAGGACGCCGAAGCCCTCGCTCCGATCCGCGCTCAGACAACGGCCAATCTGGCCGTCGATCTGCAGGAGAACTACCGGCTGGCCGAGGTCGTGGCCCCGCATGTCGACAAGATCCGCTACAACCCGGGACACCTCTATCACCACGAGCGCGACAAGCCCTGGCAGGGAAAGGTCCGTTCCATTGCCGATGCGGCCCGCACCCACAATTGCGCGATTCGGGTAGGCGTGAACTGCGGGAGCATCGATCCCGCCAAGGCAGATCTCTACGACAGCGATGACTCGATTACGCCCATGCTCGAGAGCGCGTGGGAGCACTGCGAACTGCTCGACTCGCTCGATTTCACTCGCTACTGTGTCTCGCTCAAAGATTCCGATCCCCAAAAGGTTATCGAGGTGAATCGCCGATTCGCCGAGCGGCGACCCGACGTCCCCTTGCACCTGGGCGTCACCGAGGCGGGCATGCCGCCCGACGGCATCATCAAGACACGGATCGCCTTCGAGCAGCTGATCAGCCGCGGCATCGGCGACACGATTCGCGTGTCGCTGACCGTCTCCAACGCCCGCAAGCCTGAAGAGATCGAAGCGGGACGGGGTATCCTGCGGGACATCGCCGAAGGACGTGTGCGATCGGTGGTCGACTACGGGCTTTCCACGCTGAACATCATCAGCTGTCCCAGTTGCTCGCGCGTCGAGAACGACGCCTTCGTCGAGCTGGCCGAGCAGGTCAAGGAGATGACACGCTATGCCGAGGAACACGCGGTCACGATCGCCGTGATGGGCTGCCGCGTGAACGGACCGGGCGAGACGGACGATGCGGATCTCGGCCTTTGGTGCGGGCCGAACTACGTCAATCTGAAGCGTGGCGAGGAACTGGTGGGAGCGTTTCCGTACGACGAGATCTTGCCGAGACTGAAGCAGGAACTCGATCAGCTACTGGCGGTGCGAACCACACCGTAGCGGGATGGCGTCGTCGCCGGAGAGACCGCTTTCTTGTCGGCGGCGTTTGCTGTTCTTGGGGTCGAGGGGCTTTGCTAAAATCCCGGCCAACCCTGGGAACGGATGCCGTGGTCGCTGGCCGCTATGCAAGAATGTCGATGTGGATCGCAACGCTCGTCGCTGCGTCCAGTGGCTGCGCGATTCTTCGATCATCGCCCGAGCTTCCGGTGACCGATCGGGTGCAACTGCAGCAGCTTCTGATCCACGGAGACTTTGACGTCCCGGAAGATCACCGCGTCCTCAGTCAACTCGACCAGATGCGAGGTCGGATCGCGACGACTCTGGAATTGCCGGAGACGACCGAGCCGATTCACGTCTATCTCTTCAAGACGCCGCGTCGTTATCGCAAGTTTCTCCGTGCCCACTTCCCCGACTTTCCCAACCGGCGGGCGTTCTTCGTACAGACCGACACGAAGCTAAGCGTTTACGCCCAGTGGGGCGACCGCATCGCCGAAGATCTCCGGCACGAGGTCGCGCATGGTTACATTCATGCCGCGGTGCCCACCATCCCGCTCTGGATTGACGAAGGGTTGGCCGAGTACTTCGAGGTAGCCGATCCGCGTGGATTTCATCGGGCGCACCTCGACCAGTTGGGCGTGGCGAGCGAGCGGGACGGCTGGCGCCCTCGCGTTCTGCAGCTCGCCCAGCTACAGTCGATCGGGGACACCGAGCAACTGGACTATGCCGAGTCGTGGGCCTGGGTCCACTTCTTGCTGGAAACGACGCCGCAGCGGCGGCAGCTGCTGACCGCCTATCTGCAAGACCTCTCGCGCGGTCAGGCTCGCATGGGACTCGCCGAGCGGATCTTGCAGCAAGAGCCGCGGGCCGAAGAAGCTCTGTACGAGCACCTGCGATCGATGGCCGCCACGGCGCCCTAGAGCGCCCGACGACGGTCATCCTTCGAGAGTCGATGCCTTGCTGAGCACGGTGCCTTCGTCACTTTCGACGAAACCCAGCTTCTCGATCAAGCGGATGGCCGCGCGATTCGACCGTTTGGCGTGCCCCTCGATTAGCGTGAATCCCCGTTCGTGGAGCCGACGGATCGACTCGCCCAGCAGATACGTCGCCAGTCCCGCTTGCCGCCGTTCGGCGACGACCTCGATGTCGAGTAGCCCCAGGGCATGCACACCCAAGCTCTGGCCAAACGGATCGCGGCACCAGAGCCGCGCTGCGGCGAGCAACTCGCCGTTGTCCCGGGCCCGCAGTTCGCTGCGAATCTGTTGAAAGCACCCCAGCGTGCAGGCCTCCCACCAATTCCGCGAGGGAGCATCCTCGATCAGCTCCACGGTCGTGTTGCGGCGGATTTGCATCTGCGTACGATCGACGATCGGCCGGAACGCGGCTGGATCGCACTGGTAGACGGCCACGGTATCCGCATCCTGGTAGTCGTGCCGGCGGAAGAACCGCTGCGCGACGACCTCCGAATTGAGCAAGCCGGGGAGCTCGCTCCCACAGTAGAGACCGACGTAGAAGGGGTCGATGGCCTGAAGGCCGCTGGCGTAGATCCGGCCCGCGCCCGCCCTGCGGAGATAATCTTCACCCCGCCGCAGCAACTCAGCCGCGATCGCAGGACGATTGTCCTGCGGATGAACGATGAGCATGCAGATGGTTCCCTCTTCGCGATCGAGGCCGTCGAGGGTCTCGTTCGGTCCGAAGCCGACGTGGACGAAGCCGACAATCTGTCCGCTTGGTTCCTCGGTCGCCACGATGAGGCCAGCCGGATCGAAGTACGGCTTGGCCAGCACCAGCTCCTCGAAGACGAGCGGCGTCAACGCTTGGGCCAAGCGACGCGTCGGCGGAGTCCGTCGCCAGACGTCGACGAGCTGAGGTGGGTCGCTGTTGCGAAATTGGCGGTAGCTGATCAAGGTGTCTTACGTCCCCACCGTGTCGGTCTTTCGCAGCGTGCGAGCCCCGCGCGTCACAGGCCACATTCGCAGCAGGTCATTCTTCATCGGAGGCACTCGGCACACGAATCATGACATCTTCCCCTTCTATCCTTACCTCGAACGTCGGGTGCTTCACGCTCGCGGTGAGCTGGCTCTGGCCCGTGCGCACGTCAAATTGCCAGCCGTGCCAGGGGCAAGTGACCAAACAGCCCGAGAGTTCGCCCTTGCCGAGCGGTCCTCCCTGATGAGGACACACCCCGTCGAGCGCGAAGAACTCGCCATCGACGTTGAACAGGGCGACGACGCGTTCGGCGACGACCAACTCCATCGCCGAGCCGGGCGGACAAGCCGTCTTGTTGGTTGCGGAAACCCAATCCGACATGGAAATTCAACCTGGTAGCCGAGGGCACTTCGAGAACGCGGTTCCTCCAACCCCTTTCTTGCATTTTGTCGATCGACGTGGAGTTGTACAGCGGAGGCGGCGGTCGCCGGCGTCGCCTCAGGCCACCTTCTTGACCGGTCGGCGTGCCTCGTCGCTTCCCTTCCAGCGACGATGCACCCACCAGTATTGCTCCGGATCGCGACGGACGATCTCCTCGAGACGGGCGGTAAACCAGGCGGTGACCTCGGGAATTCCCGGCGTCGATTCCCCCGTGGCACTGGGATCCCCCGTGGCACTTGGATCGAAGGTCCCGGCCAGGCCAATCTCGAAATGGAGCGGCCGGTCCACCCGCCGGGCGTAGTTAACCATCAGCGGGGCATCGTACGTCAGGGCAAATACGGCAATCGCCTTGTTGGTCGATGCCGGTCGTCCGAAAAAATCGACCCAACAACCCTTCTTCCCCGCGGCCTGATCGCCCAGCACGGTGAGCGTGCTGCCCATCGCCAACATCCGCTCAACTTCCCCCCGGCTCCCCTGCTTGGGCAAGATGTACTGGCCGTGGGTCGAACGCGTCCGTTCCACGAGATCGTGCAGGTAGGGATTGTCGAGCGGTCGAGCGACGGTAAAGGTCGGCAAGCCAAGCAGGCTGACGATCACGCCGGCCACCTCGAAGTTGCCAAAGTGACCGCAAACGATGACCGCCGGACGCTCGCTGAGCATGTTTCCGACCAGCGTACGTCCCTGGCGCAAGGTGACGTGTTGCCGCCAATTCGTGCGGTGGATTTTGCGCGGGGCCTGGGCGATTTCCGCGACCATCAGCAGAAAGTGTTCCCAGTTGCGGCGAATCAGATGCTCGCGCTCGCGCGCCGATAACTCGGGGAAGGCGTTACGCAGGTTCTCTTCCAGAACCCGCTGGCGGACCTTAAAGACATCGGCCAACAGCCACACCAGAGGCCGAAACCACCGCTGACAGGTGGCCATCGGGACCGCCTGAATTCCCGCGACGAGGAAGCGGACGAGAAGGTAAACGAGGTAATCGCCAGTCCGTTTCCAGGGCACGCCACGCACTCCTTTGCCATGATCCGCCCGCCGTGTCCCTCTTGTCATCGGCTCGAGCCCGCGTTCGCGACGAGCAGCGGCCCAGACACGGCAACTCTGGCGACCGAGAGCATTTTCGCAAGATGCGAAAATTGCGACAAGCGTGATTTCGCCCACGAAATCGAGCCGGGCACGGACTACGACCTACGTCGCCGCGCTTTCAAAACCGGATCGCTCGCCAAGGGGAGCTTAACCGCGCGGCCCGTTTCGGCGGCCTTGTAGATCGCCAAGATGATCTCGACCGAACGGCGACCTTCCACGCCGTCGATGGCCGGCCGCTTGCGCGTCTTGATTGCTCGCAGCACGTCACGAAACTGGGCCGCGTGTCCGTGATGACCGATGGCCGCAGGGTCGCTGGCCCCGCCGCCGGTACTCCGGCTCGCCTGCATCTTGCGTCGCACGACGGCATCGCGACGACTCTTGGTGGCGAAATCCCACGTCTTGATGTCCTCCTCTTCCATGACGGCGGTGCCTTGGCTGCCGTGAATCTCGATGCGTTTCAGATAGCCCGGATAGGTCGCCGTGCTGGCCTCGATGACGCCTAGCGCGCCGTTGGCGAACTCGATCGTCGCGACGGCCGTGTCCTCGACCGCGATTCGCTTGTGGGCGAGGGTGGCGACCTGGGCGCGAATCTCCCGCACGGGCCCCATCAGCCAAGTCAGCAGATCGACGCTGTGAATGGCCTGGTTCATCAGCGCGCCGCCGCCGTCGAGTTCCCAGGTCCCACGCCAGGCACCACTGTCGTAGTACTCCTGCGAGCGATACCACTTCACGTACGCGTCGCCGACGGTGAGTTTGCCGAATCGGCCATCGTCGATCGCCCGCTTCATCTCGACGCTCGATTCGTGAAACCGCGAGGGAAAGATCGTCGAGAGAGTGACTTTGTTCTTCTTGCACGCGGCGATGATCCGATCGCAACGCTTGAGTGTGATCTCCAGCGGCTTTTCCACAACGACGTGCTTACCCGCCCGTGCGGCCGCCACGGCCGGTTCCATATGGGCACCACTGGGCGTACAGATCGTGACGACGTCGACGTCCGGATCGGCCAACATGTCCGCGAGATCGTGATAGCCGCGAATCCCCTCCTCGTCGGCCAGTCGATCGGCGGCCGAAGCAAAACTGTCGTAGCAGGCGACCAGTTTCGCCCCGCGCGTCTCCTCGATCGCCCGCGCGTGGAATCGCGCAATCATTCCACAGCCGACAACTCCGAAACCGTACGCCATCGCTTGTCACCTCGTATCGACAGTTGTCCGTCTACCGACCCTGCGATTGCCACACGTTCAACCGCGATCTGGGCAAAGCCGGGATTATAAGAACGAACGTCGCTATGCGACAGACGCCCGCTGGTCACGTCACCCGCTACGCTCCAACCTGCAACCAGCCGACCGTCAGGCTGAAGGCGTTGAGCACCATGTGGAGCGCGATGCACGGCAGCGCTCGATGCGTTCGCTGATAGAGATAACCCAGGACCAACGCCAGGAAGAAAATCGGAATCGGATCCGGGCCGTTGCCGATGTGGACCGCGGCAAAGATCGCCGAGCTGACACAGATCGGGCCCCAAGCGATCGCCGGGGCGGGCGAGACGACCGGCATCGGTTCAGCCCCTTCGCCCGCAGGCGCGAAGGTGGCCGGCGGAGCGAAGGGATCGTCGTGCGCGGCCGAAGAGCCACTTGCCCCACCCGTGCCGGCAATCGGAAGGTCCGACGAAGGAGGCGAAGCAGACGTCGACCCAGGTAACGGGGGCACTGAAAGACCGCCCTCAGATTCGCCGACGGCGACGGCCGTCACCGCCTCTTGTCGCGATCCCATCACGCGTTCGAGCCACCCCTGGAGAATGACGCGAAAGAACAACTCCTCGCCAATCGGAGCGACGACGACGATACTCACGATCGCCAGCAGCCAAAATTGTTGATCGGCCTCCGCACTGAGCATCTCGAAGAAGGGATGATCGCCGCTGACCAAGAACGACAGCAGCCACTTACAAAGGAATAACCACGGTGCCACCACGAGAAATGCAATGCCACCAATGACAAGGTCACGCCCGATCGACGTCCCGGGAAATCCGAAGTCGACCGGACGCGGTCTTGAGATCAGGATGAAGGCGCCCAACGAGACGGCCGTGGCAATGAACTGGGCGACGAAGGCCTGCCGCATCCACTCGAGATCGCTGACATCCTCGATGGGACGATCTTGCGAGAGAATTGCCGCGGCAACGACCGCCACCAGAAACAACGTCGCCATGTAGCAGGCGAAGGCCCCGAGCACGTACCATCCATTCCAGGGGACCGGCAACCGGCGGGCGTGGGCGAGCAAGGAATTCGACCCGAACGCCCGCAGGACGACCACGATCGTGGCGACCAGCGATGCAATCAGCAGCGCCGCGAAGATCGCGATCACGATTGGCGGAGTCGCGGTCATGTCAGCTACCGGAGCGCTTGTTGGGAATCCCGCGGCGGGCTAGTCCTCTGGTGGTGCCGCGGTACCGATGAGCCGAGCCGCCGCAATGACGTACTCGAGTCCAGAGTAGATCGTAATCGCCACGGCCGCCCAAATCAGCCAGAACGTGGCGTCGCCCAGCCAGCCGGGGTGCCAGCTCGACTCCGGCGCGGCCGCCAGCGACCAGAGACTGGCGGTCGCGGCAACACACTGCACGACCATCTTGAGTTTTCCCGACATGCTGGCCGAGAAGTCGGTGCCCCGCTGTTCGATAAACCCGCGCAACGCCGTCACCAGCAACTCCCGGGCGACGACCACCACGGCCATCCAACTCTTGACCTGCGACGCGGGCTCAGCCACGAGAGAAATGAAGACGCCGCAGATGATCACCTTGTCTACGAACGGATCGAAGATGCGGCCGAGCACCGTCACTTGTTCGTAGCGGCGGGCCCAGAAGCCGTCGATCCAATCGGTGCTCGCCGCCAAGACGAACAGCACGGTGGCAGCTACGTAATACCGCGGCGCGGCCTGACTCGACGACTGGGCCAAGGCCATCAGTACGAAGACGGCGATCGCCAGCACCAGGCGGATGGCCGTCAGCGTGTTCGGAACATTGAACGAGTTGCTGTTCGACAAGTGCTGCGCGTCTCAACTGGCGAAGGTGCGAGAGGATCCAATCCGTTGCTCAGCTTAATCGCCCACCGCGACCGCCACCAGATCGTAATCGCGCGAGGCAACAATCTCGGCCGACACGAAGTCACCGGCCGCCAGATTCTCGCCCGTCACGTAGACGAGCGAGTCGACGTCGGGAGCGTCGGCGTAGCTGCGTCCCACCCAGGCATGATCCTCCAGCGACGCCGGCACGTCGACGAGCACCTCAAAGCGTCGGCCCACCTGCTCCGCATTCCAGCGGAAGGCGACCTCCTGCTGAGCCTCCATCAGTTCGCCACGCCGCGCTTCCTTGAGATCTTCCGGCAGCTGGTCGGGCAACTTCGCCGCCGGCGTGTCGGGTTCGTAGGAGTAGGTGAACACCCCCATCCGCTCGAATCGCTGCTCACGCACAAACTCGACCAATTCCGCATGCTGCTCGTCGGTTTCTCCCGGAAAGCCGCTAATGAAGGTGGTTCGCATCACCAGTTGGTCGATCGCGGAGCGCAGCTTGTCGATCAGGACTTCCGTTTCCCCGCGGGTTACCCGCCGTTGCATCCGCCGCAGCATCGTGTCATTGATGTGCTGCAAGGGCATGTCCAGGTACGGCACGATCTTGTCGCTGGCGGCGATTGTCTCGATGAGTCGGTCATCGAAGTACATTGGGTAAAGGTACATCAGGCGAATCCACGCGATGCCCTCCACTTCGTCGAGGGCCCCGAGCAGTTCCGTCAGCCGCGATTCACCGTAAATGTCGCGTCCGTAATAGGTCGTATCCTGGGCGACGAGAATGAGCTCCCTCACCCCGTCGGCGGCCAGCTGCCGTGCCTCGTCGATGACCTCTTCGATTGGCTTGGTAGCATGCCGGCCGCGCATCTTCGGGATCGCACAGAAGGTGCAAAGACGATCGCAGCCCTCCGAAATCTTCAGATAGGCAAAGTGCCGTGGCGTGATCCGCAGTCGATCGCGATCGTCGAGCGGACGCACCGGCGCCGGTCGAAACACGCTGCGCTGTTCGTCGAGATGGCCGATCAAGCGGTCGGCGGCCCGGGTCACCTCGTCACGGCTGAAGACGCCGACGACCTGGTCGATGTCGGGGCAGGTCTCGAGCAAGCGTTCCTTCTCACGCTCCGCAAGACAGCCCGAGACGATCACCCCCCGCAGCCGCCCTGCCCGCTTCAACTCGAGCATCTCGCCGACGGCGCCGTACGACTCGTCGCGAGCCTGCTCAATGAAGCCGCAGGTGTTCACCACCGCGAAGTCCGCGCCGTCCGGCTGGTCGACCAACTCGTAACCGTCGACCTGCAACAGCCCCAGCATCCGCTCGCTATCGACCAGGTTCTTGGGACAGCCGAGGCTGATGAACGAATAGGTACCCTTGACGTCCGAATTTGACACGTTGCTACCGACGACGAGTTTGTCCTACCGGGAAAATCCACGAGAGAATCCGCAGAAAGCCCGTCCCGCGCTCAGCGGTGCAACGGGCGGACGGTTCATCGTAGTGAAAAACTGATCGACATACGAGTCCGGCACTTGCAACGCCCCAGCAAGCCATTAATATATACATTTGTTCACATATCCGCTTCGCTCATCCAAACCAGCCGAGCGTGTGGCCGGCTTCGATATGGCCGTCCCGATGCCTCTACATCGTGAGGGCGATCCTTCCATGACAAACTCTTGGAACCTTTCCGGCAACGCCACAACGGAGCGCGTCGGCCACGCCATCGATGTAGTCGTTGAAGAGCTTCTCATCACGGCGGGAATCGAAGAGCCGCCCGTCGATACAATTGAACTCGCCCGCCGGCTCGATCTCGATGTGGCCTGGGACCGCTCGATGCCGACGCGGGCTCGCATGGTACGGTCGGCCCGAGGAGCCGCATCTGGGCGGACATCGATCCTCCTGAGGCCGGAACCACGCCATGAACGTCGACAGTGGGCGGTGGCTCACGAAATCGGTGAGAGCGAAGCACATCGCATCTTCGCCCGCCTTGACTTGTGTCCGAACGACGTCGCCGAGCAGGTTCGCGAACAGGTGGCGAACCTCTTCGCCAACCGTTTGCTGCTGCCGAGCCGCTGGTTCCTCACGACGGACAGCTCGGGCGACTGGGACCTCTTCCAGCTCAAAGATCGCTTCAGCACCGCCAGCCACGAGGTGATTGCCCGCAGGAGTCTGGACTTTGGTCATCATTCGATCGTGACGATCTTCGATCAGGGGAAGATCACCTTTCGCGGGGCAAGTTTCGCGAGCTCGCCGCCGGGTCCGACGATGCTGGAGAGACGCTGCCAGAAAACTGTACACGAGCTTGGCGAGCGACATCGTGAGACCGACGAGCAGGTATCGGTCACCGGCTGGCCGATCTGCGAACCGGGCTGGCACCGTGAAATTCTGCGGCTAACAGCCCATGACGACGGGTTCGGCCCCGCGGGATGATCCGCCACTTGGCGAGTCGAAACCGGGCACCGATCAGCAGGCACCGATCAGATCGGCGACGTCGACGCTGCTTCCGCGTGCGCTGCGTCTCTGCCGCCGATGGCCGCGTCGAGGCAGCCGAAGAAGTCCTCCAAGCGCAGCGGTTGGGCAAGGACCGCCGTCGCGCCCTGCCGCTTCGCCATCGCCACATCCTCGGGGCGGGGAAAGTCGAGCAGCACCACAACCGGTCGTTGGGAATACTGCTCGCGCAATTTCGCGACTCGATCGAGTTCGCCGACGCTGCCGTCCCAAACGACGACATCCGGTGCCATCGCCGTGCGGACTTCGCGGTCGCCCATCGCAATGGCGGCGTATCCCCGCGCTGCGCAGGCCTGGACGAGATAGTCGGCCGTATCGGCGGAGTTGCTAACGACCGCGACAAGTCCGCTGCGAGTCGACCACGTCGCGTCGGCCGCCTGCAAAGATCGTTCTTCGTCGCCAGCCGAATCGGGCAGCCCCCACCATCGCAACTCGCCGTGCGCAGGTCCACCAAGCTCGTCGCGCCAGCGGGCCAGCCATTGATGCCAATACGTGCGCAACATGCCGGGCCAGGGTCGGCCAGTGCGACGTTCTCCCTCACACCAGGTCCCCAATAGTCCGACGAATCGGGCCAGCGGCGCAGCGCAGCGAAGTCGTTCGAGCAGCGTTTCGGACAGGCAACCGGGGCGATTCTGCACCAGCACGATCACGTCCGCGGGCACCTCGGCCGCTTCGATCACCTCGATTGCGGTCGAGACGTCCGGCACCTCCACCAGCGCGGTCTCCGCCCGCAGGAACTCTGCAATCTCGGCATACTCGCGGAGCGAAGCGTCACCGATGAGCATCGTGTAAAGAGCTGCTTCGTGCATCAATGCGTCGCTCCTTCGGACACAGGCAGGAACGGTTCCTGGAATTTCTTGGTCCTTCTACGCGTCGAGTTGTGCCTCGCTCTGAACAATCAACGCCCGCGTCGCGACGGCATCGGGGGCTTCGCGCAGAGCTGGCAAGAACTCGGGGTCGCCGATCAGGCGGCTCAGACGGGCCAGTGTCCGCAGGTGCTGGGTGTCGTCGGTCGAACAAAGCAGAAAGAAGATATCGGTGAGCGAATCGCGACCGCTGGCGAACGGTATTTGCTGAACGGTGCGTCCGTAAGCTAAGAATGGTCCTCCCAGAATTCCACTGAGCGGCCGGCGCGGGTGCAGCAGCGCGACGCCTCCAGGCATCGCGGTTGGATGCATCTTCTCGCGCGAGCGGACCGCGTCGATCATCTTCGCTGGGTCCCAGAGCAAGCCCGTCGCCGCGGCCAGGTCGACCATCGCGGTGATCACGCGGTCCTTGGTCTTCGCCGCCAGCGGCACAGCCATCGCCTCCGGTGGGAGCAAACCCACCACCGTCTCGGTCGGTTCTTCCACGTCCCGACCCTGCTGCAAGACGCCTTCGACTTCGACGAGCTCCGAGTCGGAAAGCGAGCCCATCCGCTCCTCCATCCAATGGTGAATCTCGGCTCGCGAGAAACGCCACTCGCCACCTACCCGACGAGCGGGCAATTCGTCGCGCTCGGCAAGCTTGACCACCTGCTGTGGCGAAAGCCGCAGGTACTTTGCTAGCTCTGCTATATCGAAGTCGGCATCACCCATGCGTGGATCATTTCTGAATCGCCGCCGCCTGTCCAGGTCATGCGATTGATGGGCTGAACTCCTCGGTGTCGCCAAACCGCTTTCCCAGGCGGGAGAATCGCCAGCGGAGCCCCCGAGCGAGGTCCGGCAGGCACCGCGGTCGGGGCCGCGTGACGACGGCCCGGCCGGCCATCGTGGTGGATCGCCTGCACCGTCGCAAAAACCATCTTGACGCGATGGTCGAATTCCACCACGATGCCGCCCAAATTCGTGTCTCGCCCCCCGACTCTCTAGCATGGATGCTAGCAGAAGCGAGACCAGCGATACGGCAGGGAGGCCGACGCAGATGATCGATTCATCGCATAGAACCCGCGGCATCGATCTCGTTCGATTGTTGCGTGAGGTGCGCCTGTTCGGCGCCAACGAGCTACAAGTCTCTTCTTGTTGCAGCGACTCGCGCGTTTGTCGACCGGGCGATCTCTATGTGGCACTCGTCGGCACCCAGCACGATGGCCACGAGCACGTGTACGAAGCCATCGATCGCGGCGCGAGCGCCGTCGTCGCCGAGCGATACCTGCCCATCAGTGTTCCCCAGGCCGTCGTTCCCGACAGCCGCATCGCCTACGGCCGGCTCTGCCAGGCCCTGGTCGGCAACCCCAGCCGACGTCTGCGCGTCGTGGGGGTAACCGGCACCAACGGCAAGACCACGACGAGTTGCTTACTGACCTCCGTGCTGGAACGGGCCGGGCGTCCAACAAGCGTCATGGGCACGTTTGGCTACTTCGACGGCGAGCGTACGGCGCCGCCGACACTGACCACACCCGCCGCGCCGACGTTGGCCGACACACTTGCCCGCAGTCTCGCCAACGGATGCCAACATGCGGTGTTGGAGATTTCCAGCCACGCGCTCGCCCAACACCGCACGGCCGGCATCGAGCTGGACGTCGCCTGTGTGACCGGAGTCGAACGGGATCACCTCGACTTTCACAACACGCTGGAGAACTACCACGCCGCGAAGGCTCGCATCTTCGACCACTTGGGAGGTGACGGTTTCGCGGTCCTGAACGTCGACAACGCGGTCTGCCGCAGCTTCTTGGAATCTCTGAATTGCCCGGTTCTAACCGTCGCGCTGCATCGTCCTGCTGAACTGACGGCGACCGTGATCGAGCGACTGCCCAGCGAACAGACCTTCCTGCTTACCGCCGGCACCGATACCGTCCCGGTTCGCACGCACATCATCGGCGACCACCACGTGTACAACTGTCTGACCGCCGCGGCGGTCGGACTTGGCTACGGAATCGACCTCCCGACCATCGTCGCCGGACTGGAGGGCATTCGAGAAGTCCCCGGCCGGCTTCAACGGATCGAATGCGGACAGCCATTTGGCGTGTTCGTCGACTATGCCCACACACCCGACGCCCTCCGGACGACCTTGGCGACCTTGCGCGAAGTCACCGCCGGGAGACTGATCTGCGTCTTCGGTGCCGGCGGCCAGCGTGACCGCGAGAAGCGCCCGCTGATGGGTCGCGCGGTGGAACAGGGTGCCGACGTGGCGATCATCACCGATGACAACCCCCGGGGCGAAGATCCCGAGCGGATCGCCCGCGACCTACTCGAGGGCTTCGAGGGCTTCCATGGCGTCGAAGTCGAGCGCGACCGTGCCCGGGCCATCGAGCAAGCACTTTCGATGGCCGCGCCCGGCGATTCCGTCGTGATTGCCGGCAAGGGTCACGAACGTTATCAGATCGTCGGCCAGCAGCGTTTCCATTTCGACGACTGCGAAGTCGTCCGCAAGTGGCTCCGCCGATCCCTGCCGTTTTCGCTTCCCTCCAGCGCTTTGCGGAGGGCTGCGTGATGGATCTCTGTCTCGAACAACTCCGGCAAGTTGTCGGCGGCGAGGTGAATTTTGGCAGTTTACCGCCGCGCGAAGGCGAACTGGTGCCGATCCAACGAATCGTCACCGATAGCCGCCGCGTCGAGGCTGGCGACCTGTTCCTGGCTCTCTCGGGTCCGAACCACGACGGTGCCAACTTTGCCACCGAGGCCTTCTCGCGAGGTGCCGCCGGCGTCATGGTTGGCGATCGCAGCATCGAGCCGTGGGCCGGCAGCTTCACGCTCAACGTCCCAGACACGATGCTGGCCCTTTGGCAACTGGCCGCCTGGCACCGCAACCGGTTCTCCGGCCAGGTTGTGGGCATCACCGGCAGCGTCGGTAAGACGACGACTCGCGAGATGGTCGGTGCCGCGTTGATGGCGGCGGGACGCGTCGCGAAGAGTCCCGAGAACTTCAACAATCACATCGGAGTGCCGTTAAGTCTGCTGGGCGCCCATGCCGGCGACGACTATGTCGTTATCGAACTGGGCGCGAACGCCCGCGGCGAGCTCGATGGCTTGACGCGACTGGCCGCTCCGGACGTCGGAGTGGTCACGTGCGTGGCCGACGCCCACTTGGGCACCTTTGGCGGGTGGGATAAGGTTCTTGAGGCCAAGCGAGAGTTGCTGACCGCGCTGGGGCCCGACAACTGCGCGGTCGTTTGCGGCGACGACGCCCGGCTCCGCCGCGCGGCACAAGCATGTCGCGCGGAGGCGGTAACCTTCGGCCGCGACGCGGGCTGCGATATCGTGGCCGAGGAG
This sequence comes from Planctomycetota bacterium, assembly GCA_003389215.1. Taxonomy (GTDB): domain Bacteria; phylum Planctomycetota; class Planctomycetia; order Pirellulales; family UBA7805; genus MB-PLM-2. The sequence continues at coordinate 64,805 of QQVP01000024.1, forward strand.
ATTACGACCGACTGCGGCCGACTGCAGTTTCGGGTCGATCAAACGCATTACAAACTTCCGGTCTGGGGCCGCCACCACCTCGGCCCGGCCCTGGCCGCGATCGCCGTCTGTCGCGTGTTTGGCTTGGACGACCAGCTCGTGGCACAGTCGCTGGCCAACTTCGAATCGGCCCCCATGCGTTGCGAAGTCATTCAGGCCGGCCTCGTCACGGTGATTAACGACGCGTACAACGCCAGCCCCACGGCCATGCGGGCCGCGCTCGAGTTACTCTGCGAAGTCGAGACGAGTGGTCGCCGGATCGTCGTCTGCGGCGACATGCTCGAATTGGGCGAATATAGCGTGGATCTACACTCGACGCTCGGTCGCGAGATCGTCACGAAGTCGGGCGGCGACCTCTTGATCGCGTGTGGCCAGTACGCCCGTCACGTCGCCCAGGGCGCCCTCGAAGCAGGGATGCCGAGTGAGCACGTCACCGCCTACGACGATCCCCAACACGCCGCCGCTCACTTGTGCCAGCTGATCCGGCCGGCCGACGTTCTGCTCGTGAAAGGATCCCGATCGCTGGCCATGGAGCGAGTCGTGGCCGCGTTGTTGGAAACACCGCTGGCCGCGCCGGAGATGGCGGCTTAACGATCAACAAGGTGACCACACAAGGCCGGTCGTGTCACCGGCAAGCGTCGAACACTGAACGACCTCCCACAAGGTTCCGAGGAGTCCAGCACAATCCATTGATGAGTTCCATCGTCAGCGCCGAAGGTTGCGGGGCCTGAAGCGCTGCCCTCCCTCCTGGGTTGGAGCAATGGGGTCTTCACAGATAGCGGTTACTGGGTCAACCGCTGTGAGGATCGCTTCGCGATGGAACTCAAGACTGAGCGCCGGGGCGGCCATCAGGCCGCTCCGGTTGCTCAGGGAAACACGCACCACGCGTTTCCTTCCCTTGCGGCGTTCGTCCGCACCGCCAGCTCCGCGAAGCGTTCCAGCGCTCGTCGACGCGATGGCCGCTTCACCGCGGTGAGTCTCGCGTCAGCTACTAAATCGATTCTACGTCCATCGCACAGTCTGCTTCGCCGTTTGCGCCTGGATCGGTGTTCATGCTCCAATTCCTCACGCAACTCGCCGAATCAGACGCCCTTGGGGGCTACGGGCCGCTGCTCGAGAAGATCACCTTCCGGTCTTCGCTGGCCACGCTGGCCGCGTTTCTCGTCACGATGATCCTGGGACCGCGCGTTATCCGGTTGCTGGGAACCCATTTTCGCGAGCGGCTCGAGTCGCGTTCTCCGCGTCTCGACGAGTTGCAGAGGCACAAACAGGCCACCCCGACGATGGGAGGCCTGTTCGTCGTGGCGGCGATTGCTGCCGGCGTGGTGATGTTCGGCGACTTGAGCAATCGATTCGTCCTGGCGGCGCTGGGGCTGCTGTTGGGGCTGGCGGCGCTGGGGGGCTGCGATGACCTGAAGAAGATCCGCCACGGTCGGGGACTTCGCGCGGCGACGAAGTTGCTAACCCAGTTGGCGATCGCCGCAGCCGTCGTCGTACCGGTGTACACGAATCACCAGATCAACCCGCAAGCGTTGCAGCTCGACCTGCCCCTGCTCGAACGCAGCCTCCCGCTAGGAATCTGGTTCATCCCGCTGGCCACGCTGGTCGTCGTCGCCAGCAGCAACGCGGTGAACCTCACAGACGGCCTCGACGGGCTGGCGTCGGGATGTTTGTTGTTGGCGTTCCTGGCGATTGGCGTCTTGGTCTACGCCGTCGGCCATGCCGAATTCGCCGCCTATTTCGGCTTCACACCCATTCGCGGTGCCGGCGAGCTGACGATTCTGGTCGGGACAGCCGTCGGAGCGCTGCTGGGCTTCTTATGGTTCAATTGCCAGCCTGCTCAGGTCTTTTTGGGAGACACAGGCTCGCTGCCGCTCGGCGGATTGCTGGGTTTTCTGGCGATTGTCGCCCGTCAGGAGCTGCTGCTCGCCCTGATTGCCGGGGTTTTTGTGGCGGAAGCCGTGAGCGTAATCGCCCAAGTTGTGTCTTATCGGCTGTGGGGTCGCCGCGTGCTGCGGTGTGCTCCGCTGCACCACCATTTCCAGTTTCGCGGCTGGGCAGAAAGCAAGATCGTGGCCCGTTTCTGGATTGCCGCGGTGCTCTGCGCAGTCGCCGGACTGTCGGCAGCCCGACTGGGCACGTCGCCCACGCCGGCCGCGGATTCGCACCTGGTGGCCAGCCAACCGGCAACGGAGTCGACTTCCAAATAGCAAGCGACGGCCCGGCGGCCGTTTCACTACGATTCGAGATGATCCAAGCACCCTTTCACATTCTGTTTTCCGGAGGCGTCACCGGGGGCCATCTGTTTCCGGGTCTGGCCGTCGCGGAACGGCTCGTTGCGCTTCGGCCCGAGGCGAAGATCACCTTTGCCGGCGCAGGGCGGTCGCTCGATCGTCAAGCCGTCTTCGAGGCCGGGTTCGACTATCTGGGGGTCCCCTGCCACGCGACTCCGCGACGGCTGGTCGAAGTGCCACGTTTCCTGACCACCAACCGCAAAGGTTTTCGCAAAGCGGCCCGCTTCCTTCGCGAAAATCGTATCGACGCCGTTGTCGGGCTTGGGGGCTACGCCAGTGTGCCGGCGGCGCGGGCAGCGGCGCACGCGGGTATTCCGCTCGTCCTGCTCGAGCAGAACCTGGTCCCGGGTCGAGCAACCCGCTGGCTGGCCCGCTCGGCCAAGCTGGTCCTACTCTCCTTTTCCGAGACAAGGACGCAACTGCACACCCAGGGAAAAACGCTCGTCGTCGGCAACCCGGTGAGAGAGGCATTTCGCTCAACGACACCGGCCGCGAAGTCGCAGACGAAGAAGCCACGTCTGCTCGTGCTCGGTGGCAGCCAGGGCGCTCGAGAGTTGAACGAGCAAGTTCCCAGGGCCCTCTATCGCTGTCGGGCGACGCTTTCGTCGTGGGAGATTCTGCATCAGTCCGGATCGCCCAGCCACGCCGACGCCGCGTCGCTCTATCGCAAGTTTGGTCTGCCGGCCCGGGTCGTGCCGTTCGTTCATGACATGGCCGCGCTCATGAAGAGTGCCGACCTGGTCATCGCGCGGGCGGGCGGGACGACGCTCGCGGAACTTGCCGTCACGGGTACGCCCGCGGTGCTTTGCCCTTTGCACACGGCCGCCGATGATCATCAGCGACGCAACGCCGAGTACTTCGCCGCGCAAGGGGCCGCAAAGCTGGTCGACGCCCACACCGTCGGCTGCCGACTGGACGTCCTCTTGGGCGACGAGATCGAGCCGCTGCTGACGTGCGCACAAGAGCGTGCCGCACTGTCGGCAGGCATGACACGACTGGCCCGGCCCGACGCCGCGGAGCGAGCCGCCCAACGCATTCTGGAACTTGCGGGAGCGGACGTCTTTGCCGCGCCGGCCCCCTTGCTCTCAGGTCGAGCGGCCGTCGAGATCGGCGGCTAGAGAATCGAGCACCGACTGATACCCGGGGCCGAAGGCGGTCAACGTGAATCGCCGGGAGGTCGTATCCGCGACCTCGACCCGGACCGCAAGTCTTTCCCGCGGCAGGCAACGTTCGACTCGTTCGGCCCACTCGACGAGCGTAATGCCAGGCGAAGCGAAGTACTCGTCGGGTCCGAGTTCCAGAAACTCGTCGTCATCGGCAATTCGATAGGCGTCGAAGTGATAGACAGGCTTTTCGGCGGCGTATTCGTGAATGACGACGAAGGTGGGGCTAACAACGTCTTCGCGGCGAGCCCCCAAGGTCGTCGCCAGGCCCTGCACCAGACGCGTCTTTCCCGCGCCTAAGGGGCCGTCCAGACCGACGACACTACCGGCCGGCAGCGCGCGAGCCAGCCCTGCACCGAGTCGTTCCGTGTCCTGTTCATCTGCCGCCAGAAAAGTCCATTCCGTCATCGGTCGATTCCGTGTTCGTAGCCACAAGGGATAAGTCGGCGACGCTCGCCGCCTGCCAATTGCCAAAGCCCCGGCTCCGCGACGAATTCGCCGATACGCGTGAGCGGGACTTCGAGTGAATTGTGGCGAACGATCCGCGCCGCGTCATCGGGAGGCACCGCCAGAATCAACTCGAAATCCTCGCCGTCGGAGAGGGCATGTTCGAGAGCGGAACACCCGTCACTGGCGTCGGCGGCCAACGCAACGGCCGCGGGACGAATCGGCACTTCCGCGGTCTCGATCACCGCCCCGCACCCGCTCGCCGCGCAAATCCTGGATACGTCGAGCGAAAGCCCGTCGCTGCAATCCACTCCCGCATGCAAGCGAAAGTCGCGGTGAAGCGTTAGGGCCTCCGTCACCCGCGGCACGAAGTCGAGGTGGTGCCCGCCCAGGCTGCCGCCAAAGCAGCCGGTTACCAGCAACTGATCTCCGGGCTTGGCTCCGTCGCGGCGCAAAGGTCCACGTTCCGTCGCCTGACCGATCAAGGCAACGTTGACGACCAAGGGGCCCGACCAGGTGTTGGTATCGCCGCCGGCCACTTCCACCCCGAAGCGCTCGGCCAATGGTAACAGGCCCTCGTAGAGTTCCTGGGCCAACTCGAGTCCCCGGCGAGCGGGAACCAAGAGGGATACGAAGGCACAAAGAGGCCGGGCCGCCATCGCCGCCACATCGCTGAGATTGACCGCCAGGGCCTTATGCCCGATCTGACGCGGATCGTCACGATCGAGTCGAAAGTGAACTCCGTCGGTGATCAAGTCGGTGGTGATCACCAGGGGCTCGCTTCCGCCCACGTCGAGCACGGCCGCGTCATCGCGAAGACCAACCGGCGACCGCTGGGAAGGCCCCAGACGTTCGGCAAGCCAGGCAAGAAATTCAGCTTCCATAGCCGTCATCGAGCAACGGCACGGCCCAGGCCAAGGCCCGGAACCACGCGTTGGTGGGTGAGGAGCGGACCGCCGCAGTCGGCGATTCGTTGGGATAATTCCTACATTATGCCAAACCGGCCGACATGGGCGAGCCAGGGCCCCCTGCGGGAACGCGGGTGTACTGGGCACATGCCCGGCGTGCGTTTCCCAAACACACCGCCACGCTGCACATGGTAGCGATTGTGGCGAAGTTACGCCCTCGGCGAGGTGGCCATCGCGGCTCCGGCGCCCCCGCGCTGACCGGAGCGACCTCAGCCACGTCGCGCAACCGTCATCGGACGGGTTCATGAGCTAGCGTTCACATGGAGCAAGACGTCGCACCGCGCCCGTACCAGGACGTTGGACGTGCCTCGGCGCCCACGGTCTTGCCCCGCTCCGTCAACGAAGTACCGCGCATGAACGCCTACCACAAGCGAATCGCCAAGCTGATCGCCGCTCAGTTGCTCTGCCTGGCCTTTGGCCTCTGGGTGAGCGACCGCCTGCTTGTATCTGTCGCTCACTGGGAGGTCAACGAACGCGCCACGGCTGCCATGAAGCAGGGCGCGACTTCGACGGAGAACTTCGTCCCCGAGTTGCCAGCCGATTGGATGCCGGCCATCCTCGGCCTATCGTTCCTCTGGATCGGCGGCTTGCAGGGCAGCGTGGCTTACGTATTCCACGCCAAACTCCGCGACGAACACGCCGAGATGCGTTCCCGGTCGAATGCCGAGTTCTGCCAGCGCGAGCGCGATCTGCTGCGGACCCGCGATGCGGTGATCTTCGGGCTCGCCAAGCTGGCCGAATCGCGCGACCCCGACACGGGACAGCACTTGGAGCGAATCTCCGCCTACTCGACCTGCCTGGCACGTGCCCTGCGTCGGCATCCCAAGTTTGCCAACGAGGTTACCCCCGCTTTCGTCAAGTTGATCGGCATCAGTTCCGCGCTGCACGACATCGGCAAGGTCGGCGTCGAAGACAGCGTGCTCTTGAAAGCCGGCAAGCTCGATGCCGACGAGCGCTTCCGCATGAAGCTGCACGCGGTGATGGGTGGCCAGTGCATTCAAGAGATCGAAGAGCGTCTGGGTTCCTCGAACTTCCTTTCGATGGCTCGCGATATCGCCCTCTACCACCACGAACACTGGAACGGACATGGTTACCCGAGCGGGCTGGCCGGCGAGAAGATTCCTCTGGCCGCGCGCATCGTGGCCGTGGCCGACGTGTACGACGCCCTGGCCAGCAAGCGCGTCTACAAGGACGCCTATCCGCACGAAGAGTGCCTCGAGATCATTCGCGAGGGTGCGGGTACCCAATTCGATCCCGACCTCGTGCAGGTCTTCCTGAGTATCGAGTCGGAGATCCGCAGACACTCCCTGCGACTCAAGGACATTCAAGAGCCGGTCAAGAAGACCAGCGAACCGACGGATCTCGAAGAGGCTCGGAAGCACCTCGACGAAGTTGTCACTTCCCTCGCCGCGGTTGCGGACGGGGAACCGGAAACGGCGCCTACGGCGTAGGCCCACGATATTGACGCGCTCCGCGATGACAGCGCAAACGACGGAGCACCTCGACTCTCTACTCCTTTCCCCTCTTCGCACCCCCTAACACGAGATCCTCTCATGTACTTCCAAAACAAGAAATCGCAACGCACGTTCGAGCTGGCCTTGATCGCCGTGGTCGTTGGCCTCGCCTGCTTGCTGCACCGTGTCGACGTGCACAAGATGATCATTCTGCACCTGTTTTACTTGCCCGTCGGGTTGGCTACGTTCTTCCTCGGCCGCTATCGCACGGGCGTATTGACGCTGTTCTGCATTCTCGCGGTCACCGCCGTGATGTTCTTCGACATCGACAACGGCACGGCCGCCGGGTCTCCACTCACCACCGCCCTGGCGTTGACGCTGTGGGCCGCGGTGATGGGCCTGAACGTTCTCTTGCTGGGGACGCTCAGCGACGAGCGAAGCACCAAGATCAACGAACTCCACGACGCCTATGTCGGGGTGGTCGAAGTGCTTTCCCGCTACCTGGGCAACGCCAATCCGCAGACGAAGTCGCGCAGCGAGCGCGTCACGAACTTGAGCCAGCGGGTGGCCCTGCAAATGCGGCTCTCGGCGGCCGAGGTGGACGACGTTCGCGTGGCGGCTTTGCTGCAGGATATGGAACACCTCGAGGTTACCGCTCGGGTACTGCGAAAGGCAGTGGGCGACCTGGAACACGACTCGCCTGCTCTCGACAACGAACACACCTTCCGCGGCAGCGACTTGGTCCAGTCGCTCGGTTCGGTGCTTACCCGCGCCTTGCCGCTGCTTTCGCGACAGGGCGAACCCCTGGCGGTCGAGGAAGCCCAATCGATGCGGCATGCCGGACGCGAGACCCCGTTTGGGGCCTACATCATCGAGGCGGTTCGAGCCTACGACCAGTTAGTCAATCCGATCGACGGAGTCGTCGCGCTCAGTTCGGCCGACGCCCTCGAAGAGCTCCGACAGGGCTACGACCAGGAATTCCACCCTGCCGTCCTGCACGCTCTGGAACAGGTGGCCAGCGGCCTCGGTGACGACGAAACGCTCGCGGAGCAGGTCCCGGTCGGCGCGATCTAGTCGCGTGCGGCTCGGCCGTGTCGACGCAGCCCCTGTCGACGCAGCCTGTGTCGAGACGGACGACAATTGATTGAGAGACATGAAGCCCGGCCGGCGCTGCCTAGCGAGCGTCGGCCGCGGCCATGCGCAGATGCCCGTAGAGGGTCTGATCGCCGCGGAGGATGTAGAACTTGACCGGGGCAAACTCGGCAAGGTCTTTGTGGCGGAGCACGTACTGAACGTTCTCCGACGACACGGTCTCCCAAATGTGCATCCCCACCAGAATGTCGCCGCGGCGAAATCCCTGCTGGTGCGCCGGGCTACTCTCGCGAACCTCGGTGATCCGCAAGCCGCCACGATAGCGGTCGCTGATGGAACGCACCTCGCTGGGTCGCAGTTCTTCGAATCGCAGGCCGAGCAACTGCCAGGGGTCGTCGCCCTGCGAGCGCGGACGCGGCTCGTACGATTCCAGGACGAAGCGCGATTCCTGGGGCTGGTCCTTCCTGCGGTAGGTGATCGACACGGCATCGCCGGCCGCACGCCCGAGGAGGGCCCGCTCAATGTCGATCGGATTGCGCACGGTGACCGAGTCGACGCGGGTGATCACGTCGCCCGCTTGAATGCCGACCTTCGCCGCCGGACTCTCTGCTTCGACGGTCTTGACCAAGATTCCGTCGCGTCCCGGGTGCGCAACATGACTTGCCACGACGCCATGCCAATTGCGATCCATGCGCTTGATGCTCATCAGGCGCGATGAAACCGCCAGGACGTCATCGATCGGCAGAGCAAATCCGATTCCTTGTGCCCCGACACGCACGGCCGCATTCAAACCGATCATCTCGCCGTCGATGTTCAACAGCGGTCCCCCGGAATTGCCGGGATTGATACTCGCGTCCGTTTGGATCAGGTTGTCGTATTCCTGCTGGTCGCTCACTTGCACGCGACGATGCAGCGCGCTGATGATCCCGCGGGTCACGGTGTTCTCATAACCATAGGCGTTGCCCACCGCGATGACGGGCTCGCCCGGCATCAGGTCGGACGAAGTGCCGAGCCGGATCACCGGCAGCTTCTTCTCCCGCGGGGCAATCTTGATCAGGGCCAGATCGGTGCGCGGATCGTGTGCCAACAGGCGAGCACGGTACTTCTCGCCGTTGGCAAGCGTTACCTGGACATTGGCGACGCCGTCGACGACGTGGTGGTTGGTGATGATGTAGCCGCGCGGGTCGATGACGACGCCTGTCCCCATGCCATTCACGCGACGCGGCGCGTCCTGCTCGAAGCCGCTGCTGGCCGACTGGATCATCTTCTGACCGCGAATATTGACGATTGCGTCGCGGTTCTTCTCCACGGCGCGCACGACGGCGGTCCGACGCAATTCAGATGCTTCCGCTTCCATCGCGGATACGCCCAGCGTCCCCAACAGGCCCAGACAGGCCAGCACGAGAGAGAGGAGCTGCCACAGGTCTGTGCGGCAGACCCCCGGCAGGGAACGACGTCGACCGCACGGGGCGGGCTGGAGAGGCACTGCCTTCACGCTGTACTCCAAGTTGATGATCCGTCGGGCGGACAGGCCACAAAACCGGCAAACTCGAAAAAGTCATCGGTTCGACTCGGAGCACCGCTTAAAGGCGGGGACGGCGGGCGGAAGAGGCCACCCAAGTTGCCAAAAAGAAATTGCGTGGGCTAGGAAGACTGAGACCCACAGGGAAGTGCGAGCGACGCTAGCCACGCCTCCCCCCAGATCGCAATGGAAGAGATTCCCAGTCGTCAATCGAACAGGGCGTTGCCGCTGACTCGCCGGGGCGACCACTGGTTCGCCGTGCGATCGACAGCTGCGACAGGCTGCGAGTTTCGCGGAGCTGCTCGCAGCACCGAACCACTCGCTGAAGCGTACTTCTTCATCGGGTTACGCCGGACCACCGTCCGCGTCGGAGACGGGCCTTTGCTTGAGAGCACGCTGTTGCCGCCTGCAGACTCAGCGATCGATTCCCTCGTGCTCGGCGGCGGCGAAACGCTCACAACCGCACGCGGGTTGGCCGCCCACTGCGATTTGAGATTGTGAGTTACGGTAGAAGCGCGGCGAGAGCCGGCCCGGCGGAGGGTGGGTTGCCGACCGCGTTTCGGGAAAATACGCGTCGCTCGGATCGTCGGCTCGTCCGTTTTCTCGATTTCCTCGTGCGAGCCTGCGGTCGCAGCCGGTGCAGGCGTAAAGAACCAGGCCACGAAGGGACGCGACGGCGGCTCCTGGCGAACGTCCACCGCCTCCACTTCTTTAGCAACCTTTGTCGTGGCCGGCGTGGTCCGCGACTTCAAGACGCTCGCCGTGACAATCGGTTGCGCGTCGCGCGGCTGCCCGGCGAGCTTCCGTGGCGGGGTCGATCTGGAGCTGCGGACCGGAACCTCCTCCGCGAGCGGCTCAGGCAGGTCGATCACGGGCGGAGCAAGCGGACCTCCTGGGCCTTTGTGGTGCCCGCCCGGTTCGAAAACAGGCCTTACCGGCACCGGGAACAAGCGAGGCCGTAGCTTCACCGCCGGCGCTGCCTGCTCAGCAGGCGGCGAAGACGCGCAGCACCACCACCTCGGAAAGATGGCCAGGGCGCGAGAGCTACCGAACGACATCGTCGCCACCAGGCAGATGGCCAACCAGGTACATTTCTGCGGCGTCATGAGACAACAAGCCAGCGAGTATTGGATCGATCCGCGCGCACCTACATTCGAGGAGGAGCCAGTTCAGGTGTCCCATCGGCGCGCGGCCTGGCTCGGGCTTAGAGATAATCGTCAAGCTTTGCGCGGCCGCCCCAAACTTCGCGCGCCAGCAGTGGCGTCAGCTATCGTCGTTCGATCGCCGCCCGCCCTGGGAAGCGACGTGTGTTCCCGACTGCGGAATGACGAACCGCAACAGTTGAAAAAGCAGGAAGACCACCAGGACCACCAGCACCGCGTAGGGCCAGAAACTGGTCATCCCGCTAATCCGCTTGAGCACTGGGATGTCGGTTCCCACGGCGAATTGTTCTGCGAGGGCCAGTCCGCAGAGCAGCATTGTCGCGCCCAGCAGCAATCCGCATCCGAGCGTGGCCATCGTCCCCTTGAAGGCCGCTTCTTCCCCCTGCTCCTCGGCGTGCAACTTGATCGTGCGGCCCTTGCGCAAACTATCCTGCACACCCTCCACAATTTCGACCGCGCGTGTTGCTGCGCGCCAATTCGACTCCGAGCCAGGAACGGGCACCACGTTCGCGTCCGCGGCAGGAAAGGACCGGATGACTCGGTCAACCCAGTCGTCCGGTCCGACAGGCTGCGACTCGGCGTCGTCCGTGGTGTCGACTCGCCGCCACGCCGACGACTCTTCGCTCGCTCGCTCCAGCTGTAGCGACTTGTCTTCGCCGACGATGGTCAGTCTTGCGGCGACGTCCCCGCCCGAAGGCTCGACCGACCAACGAGCCAGCCGATGCCCCGAACCAGCCATCTGCACGTTCAGGTTCGGGTATTGTTCGGCAGCGAAGTCGGGACCAACCGCCGACACGCTTTCGATTTCACCACAAAGTGCCCGCAACAGGACCACGTCGCCGGCAAGCGTCGCCAGCACCGCCTGGCGTGTGCGCTCCGTCGCGTAGCGCTGCATGGCAACCTGTTCGATGGGTGCTAGCCCACCCGCCGACGTCGCGGCCGTGACCTCGCGCAGAGTCCTCTCGAGTTCTGGCGAACCGAGCATTGCGACCAGCGGCACCAGCTGCCCACCAGCATCGTCGGCGATCATCTCGAGCTCGTACAAATCGAGCGGCGAGAGCGAAAGCGGATGGGACACAACAACTCGCATGCCCGCCCGGGCCAGGTTGCGAACGGATGGGATCGCGGCGAGGCCCTTTTCCGCTCGCGCAATGACCGCCACCTCGGCCAATTCCGGAACTCGCGCGAACTCGACTTCGTCGACGTCCGCCAACTTCGCCCTCAGCCGCTCGTCGCCGTGGGCCAGCGCCTCCCGCCAGTTCGTGGTGGCCTCGTCGGACAGGCACGCAAAGGCCACGACGCGATGTTCCGCATGACACAGAACGGCTGCGGCAAACTCGCGCGTCTGATCGTCGACACCCACGAAAGCAAATTTCACGGCATCGACCTGGGCAAGGAGAGAGTTGCGGGGTTCGCTAGAAAGACCGAATGTGGAATCCGCCGTCGACATCAAAGCGCTGGCCCGTACTGAACGGGAAGCGATCCGACACGATCGCCTCGACGGCGGCGGCGATGTCTTCGGGTTCGCCCCAACGTCGAATCGGAGTGAGTCCCGCGTCGATCATTGCCCCATACTTTTCGGCCACGCCGGCGGTCATGTCGGTGCGGATCACCCCGGGGCTGACTTCGAAGACCTGGATCCTCTCCTCGGCCAGACGGAGGGCAAAGACCTGGGTCATCATGTGCAGCGCCGCTTTGGCCATACAGTACTCAGCGCGGTTCGTCGAAGCAGCATAGGCCGAGATCGAGGAGATGTTGATAATCTTCCCACCACGCATCTTGCCCGCGCCGATCAATTTGATCATCCGCCTGGCCGCTAACTGCGAAAGGAAGAAGGGTCCTTTCAGATTCGTCGCGAAGACGGCGTCCCAGTCGTCGCCGCTCAGCTCGAGCACATCCGTGCGATTTGGCGATCCCATGGCCGCGTTGTTCACCAGAAGGTCCAAACGACCGAAACGGTCGATCGCTTGCTGGATCATTCGCTCTCGATCCGACGCATCTGCAATGTCGCCCTGCAAGGCCGCGGCGGAAGCCCCTGCCGCCTCGATCGCCGCGACGACCTCCTCCGCGGCATCGACCCGCCGCGCATAATTCACCGCGACATTCCAGCCCATTCGCCCGAGGGCCAGGCAAATCGCCCGACCGATGCCGCGTGATCCGCCGGTGACGAGCGCCGCGGGAGTCTCCGACATGACCAGGGTCCTTTCAGATCTGCGGCCCACTTCGACTTGTGAACCGCCGAGCGTCCGCTCGCGTTTCGCGCACCGACAAGGCTAGAGAATGAAACGACTGAGATCTTCGTCCTGAGTGATCTCCTCAAGCCGATCCTTGACGTACGCGGCGTTGATTTCGACCTGCCCCATCGACATCTCGGGGGCCTCGAAGGAGAGCTCTTCCAGCATCCGTTCCATAATCGTATAGAGTCGCCGCGCGCCAATGTTCTGGTTCGTCTGATTGACCGAAAAGGCGCACTCGGCCAACGCTTCGACCGCATCTGAGGTGAATTCGATCTGAATCCCCTCCGTTTCCATCAGCGCGGCGTACTGCTTCGTAAGCGCCCCTTTCGGCTCGGTCAAAATACGAATGAAGTCTTCTTTCTTCAAATCGTTCAACTCGACGCGAATCGGAAAGCGACCTTGCAGCTCCGGCATCAGCTCGTTGGGATTATTGCGGTGGAACGCCCCGGCCGCCACGAACAGGATGTGATCCGTCTTCACGTAGCCGTATCGAGTTTGAATTGTGGTGCCCTCGACAATCGGCAATAGATCGCGCTGCACTCCCTGCCGGGACACATCGGCGCCGCGTCCCGAGTCGCCCGCGACCACCTTGTCGATCTCGTCGATGAAGACAATGCCCACATCCTCGGCCAATTCGATCGCCCGCGCATTGACCTTCTCGTGATTGATCAGGTTCTCGCACTCCTCCTCGAACAATACGTGGCGGGCCTCGGCCACGGTCATTTCGCGACGGACGGTGTTGCGGGGCAGCACCTTCTCGAACATGCTCTGAAGATCGACGTCCATCTGCTCGCCCGCCAGACCGCCAATCATCATGGGCATCGACTTCTGCTCGCTGACCACTTCCACGCGTCGCTGTTCGAGCTCCCCGGAGACGAGCATCGCCTTCATCTTTTCCCGCGTGCGCTCGTAGCGATCGGGCGAATCCTGGCTGTCGACCCCCACGTCGATGGACGTCGGCATCGGAGCCAAGAGGTCGAGTAGTCGATCGTCGACACGGCGGCGCGCCTCTTGCTCGACATTCTTTCGCTCCTCGGCCTGAACCAGGCCGATCGCGTTCTCGACGAGCTCGCGAATCATGCTCTCCACGTCGCGGCCGTAGTAGCCGACTTCCGTGTACTTGGTGGCCTCCACCTTGATGAACGGTGCCCGCGTGAGATTGGCCAGGCGGCGGGCGATCTCCGTTTTGCCGACGCCGGTGGGCCCGATCATCAGGATATTCTTGGGGGCCACCTCAGCGCGCATCTCGTCACCGAGCTGCTGCCGCCGCCAGCGGTTGCGCACCGCGATGGCCACGGCGCGCTTGGCGTCGTCTTGACCGACGATGTGCCGGTCCAGTTCGGCGACGATTTCACGTGGAGTTTGGGCGCGGGGCTCCGTCACTTCGTACTCTCCAACTCTTCCACCACGATGCTGGTGTTCGTGTAGATGTCGATACTGGCGGCAATCTCCAGCGCTGCGCGGACAATCTCCGCCGCCGAAAGGTCGCTATGGGCCACCAAGGCACGAGCCGCCGCCACCGCGTAGTCGCCCCCCGAGCCGATCCCGAGCACGTCGTCGGTCGGTTGAATGACGTCGCCGATGCCGGTAACGAGCAGCGTATTCTCAGCGTCGACCACCGCGACCATCGCTTCCAGCCGACGTAGCACCCGATCGGTGCGCCACTCCTTGGCCAATTCGGTCGCCGCCCGCGGCACGTTGCCGGGAAAATCCTTGAGCTTCGTCTCGAAACGTTCGAGCAGGGCAAAGGCGTCGGCCGCCCCGCCTGCGAACCCGGTCAGGATCTTGCCACCCAACAACGGACGGATCTTGGCCGCGTCCCCCTTCATGATCGAACTGCCCAGCGTCACCTGACCGTCACCGCCGATCGCGACTCGACCCTTGTGACGCACGCTCAAGATCGTTGTCGCGCGAAGCTGCATTGCGATGACGGTTCCTCTCCTCGGTGGACGTCGGTGGGGGTCGGCGGCGGCAGTTGTCGGTAGCAAGACGCGACCAGGTGAGTCGGATGATGGCGATGGCCGATTCCGCAGCCGGTCGAGCGCAATCAGGCTCGCAACCGCCTCCCTCGGTATTCTTGCCGATGGAAAGCCGCAAGGCCAGCGGTCACCCCGTCGCCGCCCCCCAGCACTCGACGCGGAAGGCCACCGACCACGGTCCGGCCGATAGCCCGTAGATTGGCGATTCGGTATGCTACGCGAGATGAACGCCCGCTCCGACGCCGCCGATACACTCCCACGTAGTCCGCTGCTGATGTCCGCTGCGGACACCGCCCTGCTGGTCGTCGACGTGCAGGAGAAGCTCATGCCGCTCATCGACGGCGGACCGCGTGTGATCTGGAATATCCGGCGACTGCTGGATGCCACCCGTGCCTTGCAAGTGCCGGTCGCGGCGACCGAGCAGTACCCCCAGGGCCTCGGCGGCACGGTCTCACCGCTGGCCGATTACTTCGATTCGTTCCCTGACAAGGTCGCTTTCAGTTGCGGTGCCTGCGGAGACGTCTTTCGTCGATTTCGTGACGCGGGGATTTCCAAGATCCTGGTCGCCGGGATCGAAGCTCACGTCTGTGTTCAGCAAACGGTGCATGACCTATTGGCCGACGGCCTGGCCGCCTACGTCGCGGTCGACGCCGTGGGGGCGCGGTTTTCCATCGATCTTGAAGTGGCTTTGCGACGAATGGACAGCGCGGGCGCGATCTTGACGACGACCGAGGCCGCCATGTTCGAACTCTGCGAAACGGCCGAAAATCCGGCGTTCAAGCCGATCAGCAAGTTAGTGCAAGAAGTCCCGCCGTAGCATTCCACCGTTGACCTTGAGGATGCGAACCTTGAAGAGCACGCTGCCCGAGCTGAATCCGCCGTTGCGCACGCTGATGGGCCCTGGCCCGAGCGCCATACATCCGCGAGTGCTTGAAGCGTTGGCCAAGCCGACCGTCGGCCACCTCGACCCCAGCTATCTGGAGTTGATGGATCGAACCCAAGATCTCTTGCGGCAGCTCTTTCGCACCGACAACGCGATGACGATGGCGATCAGCGCGACCGGGTCGGCGGGCATGGAAACGTGTGTCGTCAACCTAATCGAACCGGGCGATCCCATGGTCGTCTGCGTCAACGGGGTCTTTGGAGGCCGCATGGCCGACGTGGCCGAACGTGCCGGGGCCGAGGTCACCCGCATCGAGAAACCCTGGGGGGAGGTGTTCGAGCCCGGCGACTTGGAGTCGGTGTTGGCAACCGCGAAACCGAAGGTCGTCGGTATCGTCATGGCCGAAACCTCGACCGGGGCCGCCCAGGCGATCGAGCCGATTTCGCAGCTCGTCCACGATGCGGGAGCCCTGCTAGTCGTTGATGCCGTAACCTCGCTCGGTGGCATGCCGGTCGAGGTCGACGCCTGGAACATCGACGCGATCTACTCAGGGACGCAGAAGTGCCTCAGTTGTCCGCCGGGGCTTTCGCCCGTTTCCCTGAGCCAGCGAGCGATGGAGGTCGTTCTCAATCGCAAGACCAAGGTGCAGAGCTGGTATCTCGACACCACGATGTTGGCCAACTACTGGGGGTCGGACCGCGTCTACCACCATACGGCACCGATCAACATGACGTACGCCCTCTACGAATCGCTCCGGCTGATCTTCGAAGAAGGCTTGGAGTCGTGCTTCGAGCGCCATCGCCTCAACCACCTGGCGTTGCGAGACGGGCTAGCCGCGATCGGCATCGAGTTTGCCGTTCGCGAAGAGGCGCACCGCCTCCCGATGCTCAACGCGGTGAAGATTCCCACTGGCGTCGAAGACGCGCCGCTACGACGGGCACTGCTCGATCGCTTCGGGATCGAAATTGGCAGCGGCCTGGGACCGTTCGCCGGCCAAGTCTGGCGAATTGGATTGATGGGCCACGCATCAAGATCGTCAAATGTGTTGTTGCTGCTGAGCGCACTCGAACAGTTGCTGATCGAGGCTGGATTGGCAATTGAAGCGGGATCGAGCGTTGCCGCAGCTAACGCAGTCTACGTGGCGCACGGCAAGTAGAGCCACAACGCACTCTACCCAGTCATCCCAAGCTATTGAGTCGTACTGCGGCGCGTTGTCGCGAGAATTTGCCCTGGCTGCTTGTCAAGGGGTTGGGCGCCGCTTATCATGCCATCTAGTTCGTACTGCGGGGATTGTCGAGTCACGAACTCGGCTTGCTCGCTAGCACCGCGTCTGGAAGGTAATTGCGGACGGACATTCGCACGCCAGGAA
Source organism: Planctomycetota bacterium (assembly GCA_003389215.1). Taxonomy (GTDB): domain Bacteria; phylum Planctomycetota; class Planctomycetia; order Pirellulales; family UBA7805; genus MB-PLM-2. Next base: position 81,415 of record QQVP01000024.1, read on the forward strand.
GGTTGCCGGCACGATGTTGGTTCTCTCACGGAAAGTGGGTCAGCGAATCCTCATCGGCGACGAGATCGCCGTGACCGTGGTGCGCGTGGGGCAAGGCGGTGTTCGGATCGGCATCGAAGCGCCCGACGGCATCGAGGTCGTGCGCGAGGAGCTGAAGCTGGACAGGGACCAGCCACGCGGGGCGACGCTCGAGGCTCCCAGTCGAATCGGAGCTCCCCGCTAGGGACGAAGGCGTCCTACTGCACTGGGTCCTTTCACTGCACTGGGTCCTTTTCCAGTTCGGCCGTGCGCTCTTCGGGGGTCTCGCTGGCGGTCGAATCCTTCGCATCCAGCGAGCCGTACTGCTCGAAGTAGGTACGGAGCTTCTCGAACTTCTCGGCGGCAAGCGGCTCATCGGGCGTGTCGACCAGTGCCTGGGGTCCCCAGGGAATCCGACGTCCACGAATCGTGGCCAGTTCGAAGGAATAGACGTTCGACTGTCCTGCCACAGGTGTCCGAGACGGCAGGATGTCGCGGAGCCCCATTTCATGCCAGGCGTCGCCAAAGGCCTCGGCAATGCGGACCGCGCCCAGAATGCGGGGATCGTTCCAATTGCCGCCGGCCCGTGGTGTTGCCCGTGGCATGAGCCCGCGAATCCGTGGCATCTTACGCAACTCGACCTGCGAGAAGTTCTCCTCAGGCAACCGCACGCCGTCGATGTCGAGCGGCAACAGTCTCGCGCCCAGGGCAATCGTGGCGACCGGCTGGCGATAGCGAACCTGGACCTCGACGCGGGCGGGATAGAACTTCTCCACGCGAATGACTTCGGCGACCCAGGGATGTGCCTCGAACGCCAGACCGATCCGCCGACTCAAGTCGTCGTCGAGAATGGACAGCGGCCGGTCGAGGCTGGCCTTGCGTACAACTTCGTCACGCACGTCCGCGGCGGTCAACCAGCGCGGCGGTTCGGAAACGACGATCTGATCGGGAACGAGTCGATACTGATCGGTCTGGTAGATCTGGGGGCCCAGACGTTTCCAAACCCAAACCCCCGCCCCGGCGAGAACGACGATGATCACAACCAGCGTGAATACAGCTCCGCCCTGGCCGGCCGGGGAGATCAGCCGTCGCAGGAGCAACGCCAGCGTACTTGGTCGCGAGCTCATGCGTGAACCTCCGTCGCCAACGCCGCCCGCGCCAATGCATCGCAGAGCATGCTCATATCAATTCCGGCGTGCCGAGCCGCGAGAGGTGCCAGACTTCGCGCCGTCATCCCGGGAACGGCATTGACCTCGAGTAACCACAACTCGCCCGTCGCCTCATCAGCGATCAGGTCAACCCGCACCAGGCCGCGTGTCCCCAGGGCGCGAGCCGCCTCCACGGCGAGCGTCTGAGCCGCGACACTCACGGGATCGGACTCGTCCAAGGCTCGAATCGAGCCGGGCTGAGGCGTGCACTTGTTTTCGTAATCGAACAGGGCGCGTTCCGGTTCGATCTGAAGGACCGGTAACGGCTGTTCGTCGAGGAGCGTCACGGTCAATTCTCGCCCCGGCACATAGCGCTCCGCGAGCAACACCGACTCGAATCGCTTCGCGTTGGCAATTGCATCGGGCACATCGTCCGGGGCGGCAACCAACCCGACCCCCAAGCTCGAACCCTGACTATCGGGCTTGATCACGGCGGGAAACCCAAACCTGGCAACTTGCTGGAGCAGCTGGGGCGTGGGATCGCCGGCCCGCAGGGAAATCGATTCGGGCGTCGCGAGACCACGCCGCGCGAATCGCTCCTTGGCAGCGATCTTGCTCATCGCCAGTCGACAGGCCAGCGGCTGGCTACCGGTGTAAGGGACGCCGATCTCCTCGAGCTGCAGCTGAACCCGTCCGTTCTCGCCCGCGCCGCCGTGCAGGCAGATGAAACCAACGTCGAAATTCCGCCACGCGATGTCTTCCAAGTCGATTTCGGCGGGATCGAACAAGGTGGCGAAATGGCCGAACTGGCACAGCGCCGCCTGCACCGCGCGGCCACTGGCCAGACTCACGGCACGTTCGGCAGAGACACCGCCGGCAAGCACAGCGACGTCGAAGAATGCGGGAAGCTCGGCGTGCGGACCGGTCGAAGTGGCAAACATGGTCATCCTCCCTGACAACCGTCTTGGGCCGCCGGCATGCTAGCACCTGCCTTGGTGCTAGGGGCGACTCGTCGAGTCGCCGGGCGTGACCCGATGTCTACCAGATTTCGATTTCCGTCTCCAGTTCAACCCCGAGACGCTGTTCGATCTGATTGCGAATGTCCTCGATTAGAGCCAGGGCGTCGGCACTGCTGGCACCCTCTTCGGCAATGATGAAATTCGCGTGCCGGTCGCTCACGACGCAGCCGCCGATCCGAGTGCCCTTGAGACCGGCCTGGTCGATCAACATTCCCGCGCTCATTCCCCGCGGATTCTTGAAGATGCAGCCGGCACTCTGATGGGCCAGCGGCTGGGCCGCCTTCTTCACGATCCACTGCTTCTGCATTCGTTTGGTGAGCAACTCCGGATCGTCCTCTTCCAACTCGAAGGTCGCGTCGAGAACGATGAGCTCATGGAGGCTGCTTTCCCGATAGCCGAACGACATTTCCTCGCGGGTACGTTGGCTCACTTCGCCGGTGTGGGTCATCACGGTGGCAGCCACAGTCCACTGTCCGACGTCGCCGCCACGTCCGCCGGCGTTCGAATGCAACGCACCGCCGATGGTCCCCGGAATGCCGACCAGCGTTTCAAAGCCCGCCAATCCGCTTCTCACCACATTGGAAATGACGTGGCCGAGCTTGGCACCCCCGCCGGCGACGACACGCCGTTTCTCGATCGAAATACTCTCGAAGGCGGGAGCCGAAAGCATGATGACCATGCCCTTCACGCCTTCGTCTCGGACGAGAACATTCGACCCCCCACCGAGCAGGCGAACGGGCAATTCCTCTTCGCGGCAGCGACGAATCAATTCGCCGAGCTGCTCGACCGATGTCGGCTCGGCCAGGAATTCCGCCGGACCTCCCAGGTGCATCCACGTATGCTCACTAAGCGGAACATCCGCGCGCACAACGTCTTCGAATCCAGTCAGCATACTCATAGTATTTTGCAGCAATATCTCCGGCCCCCATCGTAACGACCACATCGCCCCGGCGACAGGTCCGTTCGATGCACGGCAGAATTTGCTTCAGCGTGTGCTCGTCTAGTGTCGTTACGCCGCGATCGCCGATCGCCGCTGCCAGCTCGCGGGCTATGCCGGGCCGATCGCCCCCGGCGCGCTCGCGTGCCGCGTAGACATCGCAGATTGCGACGCGATCGGCAAGGCAAAGGCTCTCGACAAAGTCGGCAAAGAAGTGCCGCGTGCGGCTCTGCTGGTGCGGTTGGAAGATAACCGTGATCCGGCGGCCCGGGTAGACCTCGCGCAGGGTCTCAATGGCGGCACAAACTTCGCTGGGGTGATGGGCGTAGTCGGTCCACCAGGCGACACCTTGGTGTTCACCGATCGGTTCGAGCCGGCGGCGAAGTCCTCGAAACGACTCCAGTCCCGCGATCACATCCTTCCCAGCAGCCCCCATGCAGAGGGCCAAAGCAGCCGCAACGAGCGCATTGTGGACATTGTGTCGGCCCGGCACGGCCAGTTGCAGTCTCGCTTGCTCCTGTCCGCGATGGACGAGCGAGAAACGGTAACGACCTGCGACCGACTGCAGCGAGGTCGCCTGCCAGTCCGCCTCGACGTCGGCGGAAAACGTCTCGACCCGTGCCACCGCAGATTCCTCGATCGAACGACTCAGGGCACAGTCCGCAGACAACAACAGCCGCCCGCCCGACTCGACTTGTCGGGCAAACTGCGCGAACGCCGCGACGAGTTCTTCAAGATTTTCGTAACAATCGACGTGGTCGGCTTCGATGCCGGTCACGGCGGCCCAGCGTGGCCGAAACCTGAGAAAATGCCGACGATATTCGCACGCTTCCAACACGGCAAGGTCGCCACATCCGTAGCGGCCGCCTTGATGCCAGCCCGCGCAGTCACTTTCGATCGGTTCGGCACCGCAGACGACCAGCGGGTCGAGCCTGGCTCGCGTTAGAATCTCCGCCAACATTGCGGTCGACGTCGACTTGCCGTGCGTTCCGGCCACGGCCGCCAGTTCTCGATCGCGCACCAGTTCGGCGAGCTTGTCGACGTAGCTGGTCACTGCGAGCCCGCGTCGGCGGGCTGCCACGAGCTCCGGATTGCCGGGGTCGATCGCCGCCGAATGAATGACTTCCGTAGCGTCGCCGGGAATGTTGCCGGCCGCGTGTCCGTGCGCAACAGTCAATCGCGGGAGTCCCAAGACCATCGCCGGCACGTGGCACACATCGGAACCGGACAGTCGCCAGCCCGCTTGCGTCAGGAGTTGCGCCAGAGAACGCATTCCCTGGCCACCGACTCCGACCAGATGAGCCACCCGAGGCCCGTCGAATTTTCGGTTCGCCGCACCCGAACGCATAACGGCCGCGACGGGCGAATTGCGAGACGGCGCAGCGGAGGCGGCAGGGGACATGACAGCGATTTTGGAAAAGGCTCGCGGCTTCGATCTTCTTCCCGCAACGCGCCGAGGACCGACCGCCGACACAACGGGCGACACAGACGTGGCAAATCGTACGAGCGGTGAATCCGCCCTGTCAATGCAATTGAGCACGGTCCAAGGAACCGACGAAGCCGGTTGCGACTCACACCGTGGGTTATGCCGGTTTTCGCCGATCGAAAAGGTGTGGCCGCACAAAGAATAGCGACGCTAGCACAAGCAGCCCGAACAGCGTGTAGCAAAGCGTGAAGACCCAGGCAGGCGCCTGAAAGAAGAGCAGCTCATGAGCCCAGTAGCCGATGAACGAGCCCGGGTACGGCTCGGAACCTCCCCATTGGCGAAGACGGTTCTCCAAGATTGTCAGCGGGCAAATCACGCCCAGCCATGCCTGGACGACAACCACCGTAATCGCCAGCAGGTGAGCCAGCCGAAGTCGGGTGTTCCGCACCCAGTTCCAGCCACACAGACCGCCGACAAGAATCAGCAGCAATCCGCAGACGACAAACAACACGAAGGCAACGTGGATAACGACGACCGCGTCCGCCAGAATCCGGTAGATGAGCATGCCCGACCCCGAATTGATGTTCGGCAAGCCAGCCCCCGATTGGCTCACTTCAGCGGAAACTATAGCGGCGTGGGCAAGATCGCAGAAGCCGAGCCGTCGGCATTCCTGGGCGGCACGGCGAGAGGCGGCGGGAGCTTAGTCAATCTCGCTGCTGAGAGAGACCTCCCAGCGTACGATGTTGGCTCCGCGGCCTCGCTGCAAGGTGACGGTCGGCTGCGCGATTGCGGCGACGGTGAGTTGGCCGTAGCGGTCGCCGACACCAAGCATGACCGGCTTGCCGCCGATCATGAACATCGCCAAGGGGCGCGGCTGCTTGCCGAGATTGACGAGCGTGAAGCCGGTTAGCACCAGGTCGCCGGAACCGTCGTCCGACTTCGCCCGACTAACGCGGCGGCGGCTCGGCGGCTTGAACAATTCGACGCGACTTGGAAACGGTGGTTCGAAGGCCAACTCTTTGGCCGTGGTTGCCTCGCCGTCGGCCTCGGCCTGATTCTTGTCGGCCTGATTCTTGTCGGCCTGATTCTTGTCGGCGGCCGCAGCTTGAGCGGCCTTCTTCTTGGCCGGCACCGCAGTCGTCGGCTTCGGCTGCCGGGCAACCTTCTGGACGCGCGGTTTCTTGGCTGCAGGAGGGGTCACTGGGGGTGTCACTCGAGGCGCGGGACTCGGCGCTTCCTCGGTGCAGCCGACGAGAACAACGGCCAGCAATGACAACGACAGTGAACGGCGTACGTGGTGAAGCATCTTGCCGCGAGCCTGCGTTATTGCACAAGGATTGCCACCGTCGGCAATCGCCAGAAACCTGTGCAAGTGTAGCTCAGCGCAAGGCACAAAGACGCCGGTCGAGAAGTTCACCCCGCCGGAATAGGACGGATGCAACGGTTGCCGCGATCCGCCCGATCGTTACGGTCGAAACGATTCGAAGATCTTCGGCATCGGCTCGTGGGAAGCCGGCGGGAGGCCGTGTTGGGCCTCGTAAGGCGAGACGCTGGGATTACGGGCCACACGGGGTGGTGAATTCGGTGGGCGGCGAGCGATCAGCGACTGGCCCTCACCATCACGCGGCGTCCGGTATCGCTGGTCGAACGACTGGCGCAGCTGATTTGCCGGACGTGGCGTGCCCACTTCGGCCGTCTGGTTTCGCAAGGGATTGCTGATCGTCTGCTCGTCGCGCCCGGGATCCTGCACGGGGGTGCGTGGCGGAAAGTTGGGCTGAGCGGGTGCTCCCACCGGACGGGTCGCCGGGGGTGGCAAGCGATCCGCTTCCTGCATCGGACGAGGTCGCTCGGGACGGGGGACGGGCTCGTAGCGAACAGGCGTCACCGGCGGAAGTCGACGTGACACCGCATGCGGATGGGGCAGTGGATACGCGTATTCCTGCCGGGCCAGCTTGAGTCGCGCCACGGCGTCCGCTTGTTTCTCGCCCGGTGCCGGTTCGCCCTGGCGGCCGTTCTCGACGGGAACCGGTCGACGGCGGGAACTCTGTGCCGGCGGGGCGTTCGACTGAGACGTGGCGTGGAAGGGAGCAACTTCAGGCGAAGGTTGCTCGACGTCCGGCAAACCGTGCGTAGGCTCTTCGATGATCTCGCCTTCAATCAACTCACCCTCATGGATCGGGTGCCCTTCATAACCAAGTGCCGGCGGGCAGCCATCCCGGCCGAAGCCCCCGTAGTCAACGGGAGGACAGCCTTCCGCCCAGGGGACGCGGTGCAGCCAGCAGTTGGTCGTGTCGAGCGCGGCCGCATATCGCCCTTGGGGGCAGTCGTCAAAGGGCACGATCATCGGCGTGATGAACACCACCAACTCGCTTTCACGAACCGTCGTGCTACGATTGCGGAAGAGCTTGCCGAAGGCGGGAATGTCCTTGAGGATCGGAATGCCGGTAAAGTCGCCGACGTCCGATCGTTGCCGCAATCCACCGATCACGATCGTCTGCAAATCGGCGACACGGATCGTGGTCGTCGCCTCGCGGCGATCGATGATCGGCTGATTGTCCTCCGGCGTAAACCCGGTCAGACTGCTGAAACTCGGGGTGACCGTCATCTCGATCGTGCCGTCGTTGGCAATGCGGGGCGAGACTTCGAGCTTGATCCCGGCTTCGCGAAACGAAGTGGTGCCGATCTGGCCGCCGCCGGAAGTTTGCGTAAGCTGCTGAAAGGGAATCTCCGTGACGATCTCGATACTCGCCTGATCGTTGTCGAGCACGGTGACGTTGGGGTCGGCCAGCAAGCGGGAGTCGTCGGACTCCTGCAAGGCGTTCACGACCGCCGTGACGTCGAAGTTCTGGCTCATACTCATGAACGTAAGGATTCCGTTCGCGGCACCCAGCGCCGGCGGCACCTGGGTAATCGAATCGATCGCAAACACGTCCTGCGGATCGCCGTTGGCGTCCAGGTTATTGCCCTTCAGTGCGGAACTCCAATTCACGCCAATCGTTTCGATGTCATTGAGCGCGATGTCGTAGATCAAGGCCGCGATGCGAACCTGCTTGCGGGGTCGGTCGAGGTGCTTGATCGCATCGCCAATGACGCGGAGCCTCTCGACCGTGTCGGCCACGACGATTTGGTTCTCTTTCTCGATAATGGCCGACCTGCCGTTTTCGCTGAGCAAGTCGGTCACCATTTGCTCCAGCTGAACCGCTCGCACGTACTGCAGCGAGAAGTGGCCGACCTCGGTCCGGTCGGCACCCGGACCGGAAACCAGTTGCCCCGAACCGCGGCCCGCGGCCGAGTCGAGGTCGTAGGCGTGCTTCTTGATCATGTCCACGTGATGCGGAAAGTCGATCACCAGCAGACTGCGCGAACTGGCAACCGCCTGCACCTGTCCGCGCGGCGATTTGAGAATCTGCACGACGGGAAGCACATCCTCGGGCGAGGCATAGCGGAGCGGCACCACCGCGGTCGTAAACAGCGGCGGCACGCCGACCTCTTCGAGGGTCATAATGACTAGGCTATCTCCGACGGGACGATAGCTGTAGCCATTGATCAGCAGTAGCGAGTCGAGGATCTGCTTGAGCGGGGCGTTCTTGAACACGCCGTTGACGGACTTCTCGACGTCACTCTGCACCACGATGTTGACGCCCCAGGCAACGCTGACGGCATACATCGCGTTGGTAATATTCGTGTTCTGCAGAGTCAGGCTGCCCTTGGTATTCAGCTTCTCTTCGAGTGACAGGTCGTCGGTATCGACATCGACCTTGGCGATCGGTCTCGCCGCCCCATCTTCTTCGAACTCTTGGGCATGAATCGGCGACGCCGAACACGCAAGAAGAAGGCCGCCTAGCCAAGTCAGTAGAACAGCGCGCAGCAGGCAGCCCCACTGGGAGCACACGCGCAGCGGGAGCGCTCGGAGAAACCCGTCGTGTCGATCCATGACACTCCTCGACGTGATGTGAGAGATTCTGCCGTAGCCAGCACAGGCTTGGACGAGCGACATCCTTGTCGCCGTGAATCTCGGGGGTCTTGCTCGCCGTTACTCTTCGTCTTTGTCTCGTTATCGCGACCACGCCGAATTCGACCTAGGCAGACGGCTTGACGCCTTCTTCCAGGTCGAACAGCGTGAGTTCAATCTCCAACTCGGAAGTCTCTCGATTGACGGCCGACGGACGCAGGGTATAGCCGCTGGCGTAGATCAGGCGATCTTCCTTCTGCAGTTCCTCGAGCAGGCCGATGATCGAAGGCAACGGGCCCATCACCATCAATTTGCACTGCTGCGTTCGCAGGTCGAAGCGCGTCTCGCGCCCCTTCTTTACCCGGGTAATGCCCTCGATCGGACGATCGTTGTTCCGCCACTTGCGCGTGCGGGTGTCGCTCAGGTTGATTCGTCGAATCTGGCAGTTATGTTGCCGCGCCAAACTCACCAGGCGGGCACGAAATTCGCGGGCCGCTTGGGGGGAAACGGCCTGGGCTTCGTGCCGCTCCAGCGCGGCGACCTTTTCTTCCACTCGCTTGCGGAAAGCCGCCAGGCTGGAGACCGTCTTCTCCGTCCGCACGATCTCAGCCTCCAGACTGCTACAATCGGCAGTGACGGCAAGGTATTCATCGACGGCCGGCCAAACCGCCACGAGCCCTATAGCGAAAGTTACGGTTATAACGATCCAGCGGCGCGACGGATGATCCAGGAATCGTCGGAGAATGTGCTCAATCATTGTTTTCCTCGCCTCCGTCATAATCGGCCCGCTCTGCTAGCTGGCCCGTGATGTTGAATCGGGTGAAATCGCCGCTACGGGTGCTGACCGGCTCGGTGCCGTCGAGAGCGACCTGCGAGAGGTACGGCGTCTGTCGGAGCCACTTCACCACCTCGAACGGCCCCTGATCGCTGTAGCTCGACCCACTTAGCGTGACGCGGCCCTGATTTCCGACCAGCAACTTGTCAAGCCAGACACCCTCGGGCAGACACCTGGCAACCGCCGTGGCCAGTTCGTGCGGGGGGTGTTGAATCAGCCCGTCCTTGAGCTTTCGCATGTGACGCAGCTTTTCGTCCGTGGCCTTGAACTGGACACGCAGCAGTTCGTACTGCCGCTTGTCGCTTTCCATCGAGTGCATCCGCGACTCCAGTTGCTCGAAGTGCATTCGCTCGTACCAGGCGGCAACCGAAATCCCGATCGCCATGAGCAGCACGGCCGCGATCGGCCAGGTTGTGGCCAGCATCCCGCGAATCAGCGGCTCGCGCAGTCCCGCTCGGGTACGGTCAAGTAGATTCGGACCCGTCCGGTCGCTTGCCGGGAGTCCGATGGAAAGCGACGCCCCCAATGCGGGCATGACCTTGGTGCCTTCTTCGACTTCCGCAAGATTCCAGTCGGGGCAAGTCTCTTCGGGTGCCAACACGGCCACTTCGAGGCGTTCGACGTCCTTGAGTTCCGCTTGAACGTCCTGGACCGCCTCGGGCTCGCCGCACATGTAAACTTGCGAGATCTTGCCGCCTGCGTAGCCGAAGTGCCGATCGCAGTATCGCTGCAGCCGCTCCAGGTGATTCTTGATAATGTCGGCGATCTGATCCCGCGCTTGGCGACCGCCCGGCCGGTAGTCCAGGAGCAACCGGCCTTGAAAAGAAACGCCCAGCTCCACGCCGCGTTCATCGACGGCGACAATCAGAACCGGCGACTCGCTGTCGCCCTCGAAATGGCCGACGGCGCGACAAAGCGAAACGAGTGACGGCTCCAAGACCTCGAGCGTCAATCCCGCCGCGTCTGCCGCCGCCAAAAGGGCGTCGAGCGTGCGCTGGTTCGTTACGGCCAGCCAGCCATGCTGATGACGCACGTCGACCTGTCGGATGTGGGCGGCCAGCACCTTCTCTCCCGCGCCCAGCGACAGATACAGGTTGGCCCGCTCCTCCAGCGGCCGTAAATCACGCCGAACCTTGTCGGCCGTCCCCGCAACCACGCGGGTCACGCAAAAATCCCCGTTGAGGGCCACGTACAGTGGCACTCCGCTCAGCTTCTCTTCGGTGGCGAGGACTTTGAACGCGGCGGTCAGCTCGGCGAGCCCGGCGTCGGTGTGCAACGACGGGGCTTCATTTCGCCACGTGAAGGTACGCGAGCGAACGGTCTTTGCGCCGTCCTTCTGCAAATCGATAACGAGCAGGTCGAGCTCGGAATGGCAGATTTCCAGAGCCGCCAGGCGATCGGAGTTTTTTCGTGTCTTCTTGGCCATGGTCTTTTTCCGTGCGAGGTGCGAATCGCGTGGTCGACGCGTTGATTCCGCCGCGGACCTTCTTATCGAGGCTTATTGGGGTTCCACAGTTACCTGCAATGTCCGCGTTACCGAATCGGCGATTCCGGTGCCGGTCACCACGATCTGACTTCCCGTGCCGTCGATGGCCGTCGCGCTATAGGTGTCGCCACTTCCCGTGGGAAACTCCGTCGAGGAGATCCCGGCCCTCCAGTCGACGTTCTGTTCGAGTTCGGCCAAGGCATGGTTGACGGCCGCGGCCGCCAGATAGTTGGCTCGTTCGTAGGCAATCGTGTTCCGCAACGCGCTGTACTGGTACGTTTCGGTGTCGACCATGTTGATTACCAACAGCGCGGTGAGCGAAACGACCATCAGACAAATCAGCAACGCCGCGCCCGACCGGTCCGGCCGGTGGCCTCGCTCTCTTCGTTGTCTTGCGTTGTCGTTCCACATGATCATGTCGCTCGGCGGCCGACCCAGGGCCGGCCTTCAGTGGTTACCAGGTACGAACCCAGGCCCAGGAGGTAATCGTCTTCGTGCCGTTGGTGTCGCGGGGCAATTGCACCTGGGCCTCGACAAAGATCGACTGGATGTCGGTAACGGTCGTCGTGGCCGTGGTTCCGTCGGCTTCATAGCCCGTGAAGGTCAGTTGCGAGACGTTCTCGCCCAATAGACTACTGGCGGTCGTGACGCCAAAGCTGACTTCATTCGTTCCCGAGTTGTGATCCCAAACGTAGGTCTCTCCCGAATCCATCAACAGCGACAGGCTTCCCGAGTTGTCCGTAGGACCGCTGATTGCGGAGACCGAATTGGCCTGCCGCACCCGTCGTACGATGTGCCGTACGGTCGCATGGGCAGCCTCCAGACGCGCGTGATCGTCGTTGCTGGTCTGCCAGGCTTCACGACCTGTGCGCATGAGGATCGTGATCGACGACACCACGACGGTAAGAATCGTCGAGGCGATGATCACCTCCAGCAGCGTCAAGCCGCGTCGGTTCTTAGGTTCCCGAAGCTTCATTCTCGTAACTCGCAATGCGAGCAACCTTGGTGGAAAAAGTCACCTGCGACTCTTCGGCGTCGAGTGTCGTGTCCCCGTCCGCGTCTTCCCAAACCGTGACGGAAAGGGCCATCAGACGGTTGGTGATGCCCCCGTCGGACGCTTCGTCGCTGCGGGTCACGCTGTAGCGAAGCGAAGCGTATCCCTCGCTGGCAAAGTTCCCACTGGTGGTGGTCGTCGTCCAGGCCGCAGCGGAGTCGGCCAGGTGTTCCTCAAGCTTGCTCACGCAGAGTGTCGTCATCGCGCTGGCCGCTTCCAGCTCTCGGCTCACCCGAACCCCGTCGCGCATGAGCTCAAGTCCCGGCACGATCGCGATCGCCATCATCGTTGTGGCGGCAACCAGCTCGATCAGCGTCTGACCGGAACGGGTCCGTCGGTTTGGCAAAGTCGTCTTCATGGCAGCGGCGCATTAATCTCGGGCCGGCTTAAACTGTTTGTTCCGGGCCAACCGCACCGTCGAGTTCGTTTCGACGCGAAAAACGTCACCCTCGGTGCGAGTTCCCAACGGGCGTAAATCTCCCGCTATGGACCCACAAAAAGCTAGCTCACCGGGGCTGCAAGTCAACGCTGCGACGGGCGCCTAACCTGTTTTGAGGCAGCCACTAACGAACTACAGCTCGGAGATGCGGACGACCCCGGTGACGGGTACGACGTTGAGCTGAAAAGTGCGGTTTGGACCGGTCAGAGTGACCTGGTAGGCCGCCAGCGCCTGGCCCTCAAAGTCGAATTCGACGGTTGTTGCGGAGACGGTGACGCTCACGTCTTCGGGCAGGCTTCGTACGGCATCCGCGGTCACGTCGCCCCCGGAGGCCTTGCGGTACATCCGATAGTCGGTGGCGTTGCCACCGTTGACCGTAAAGCTGAGGTAGTGGTTGTCGCCGGTGGAAATGGCCGCCCGACGCGCCAGCCGCATATCGATGGCAATTCTGCGTGCGACACCTTGCGCACCGAAGTCGCCGATGCCGGCGGTCCCCAGCCGGAACATGGCAATGCCGGCCAGGATTCCCAGCAATGTCACAACGGCGACCAGTTCCAAGAGGGTAACTGCTCGCCGTTGTTGATTTCTTTCAGCCATTGTTCCGGCCGAATCGCTATCCGTTGGCCGCAATCGTGGAGCTAGTTCGTCGCTCGCCTGAGCATAGGCACGACTACTGAGCGCGGTGATCGCTATCCAGCGTGTAGTTGCCTCCACCCGGCTTCGCCGGAATGCCGTCCGGGAAGTAGTTGGCATTGGCACCGATGTCGCTTAAGTTCGAGGCGGGCCAGGTGCCGGTCTCGAAGAAGTAGCGCTCCACCGCCGAGTTGATTTCAGCAATGTTCTGCAGGTTGGCGTTCGTCTCGGCGGTCGTTCTCGAGAAGTTGATACGCGGAATGATGACCACCGCGATGATTCCCAAGATGGTGACGACGGCGAGAAGCTCGAGCAGCGAGAAGCCACGTCGCTTCCGATGCAGGGCTGTCTTGCGATTCTTCATGATTGGTTACCTCGACTCCTTTGTGACTCAACGGATTCTAAAGTGCGGGCCTCGGGCCCCGTCGGAATAACGCTTGCGGCATGCTCACCGCGTTTCTCAGTCGTATGCAAAACAGTAGCTTATGAATGTGCACGCAAGGGTATTTTTTGCATCCGGGGTTGGCAATCGGCTGGCCCAGTTCCGGTCGTGCCGATTCTTCTAATGATCATGCCCCGTGATTTTCTGGGTGGACGAATTGAACGTGTAGGGGGTGGAACTGTGAGGGCACTGGGGCAGTCCGTCAGGCAGATAATTCGAGTCCGCGGCCATGTCGGACAGATTCGAAGCGGGCCAGCTCCCCTTGTCGCGGAACCAGAGCTGGGCCTGGACTTCCAGGTTCCCCTTATGCAAGTGACAGGCGTTGATCTCCGCTTCGTCCGAACGATAGCTGACGCGGGTAAGGACGATGGCCGCCGTAATCCCTAGCAGCGTTACCACCGCCAGAATCTCCAGGTAGGAGAATCCGCGGCGGCGGCTACCGAGTTGTCGTGCGAGGGTGTGTGCCATCGGTCGCTCCGGTAGTGGCTCTAGTGACCGGGGTTCATGGCCCCGATCATGTCGAACATGGGCAGATAGATCGCCAACAGAATGCAGCCGATCATCGACGCCAGTCCAATCGTGAGGATCGGCTCGATCGTGCCGACCAGCAGACTGGTCTTTCGTTCGATTTCCCGTTTCAGGTGCTGTCGCACGTCGGCCGTCGCCTTGGGAACGGTGCCGGTTTGCTCGCCGACGATGACCAGCTGACTGACGACCGGCGGGAACAACTCCCCGTGGCGTTCCAGTTCGCGACTGAACCGCTCGCCTCGGGTTACCGCCGACTGGAGCTCTTCGACGCTTCGTTTGACCGCATAGTTTCCGACCGAGCCTGCGGAGATTCGCAGGGCATCGACCATCGTAAATCCGGCCTCGAGCATATTGCCGAGAACCTCCATGAACTGCAGCACCGCGATGTCGCGCAGCCAGTCGCCAAAGAGCGGCAAGTGCAGCAACTGCCGGTCCATCAAGTAGGCATAATCGGGATTGCGCCGCGCGTAGCGAACTCCGAACACGATGCCCAGTCCGAGCAAGAACAACCACCAGCCGTGCGTGGCGAGAAAAGCTCCCGATCCAATCATAAATCGCGTCACCAACGGCAATGGCACGCCCGTCTCGGCATACGTCTCTTCGAAGATCGGCACCACGAACAACAGCATGAAGGTCACTGCGAGCGTGCCGACGACGGTCAGCATGATCGGATAGGCCAGCTTCTTGACGATCGCGCGTTTCAGGTTGTCGGACGTCTCCAGCTGCTCGGTGATCTGCACCAGGGTTGAGGGCAGCGTGCCGGCCCGCTCGCCGACGCGAACGTGGTTGATCAACAGCGAACTGAACGTTTCCGGAAAGAGGGCCAGGGTCTTGCTAAAGGACTCGCCGGCCGCCACCTTGCGGCGGATCGTGTCCAGCATGTCGGCATACTTTTGCAGCGAGCGTTCGTGCGAAAGCGTGTGCAGGGCCTTGGGTAGCGCGACGCCGTTCGCGACCAGCGTTGCCAAGTTCCGAATGATGTAGATGAGGTCGGCCTTGTTGATTCGGCTGCCTGCCTTGCCGCCGCCGATCTGAATGCTGTGCAGCTTGGCGAGGATGCCCATCTTGTTGGCGGGCTTCGACCTGGCTTGAGCTGGGGCGGATTGGGCCATCGTGACACTCCCGGTCGTCGCCTAGGACGACAACTTGTAGTAGACCTCTTCGAGCGTCGTCCGTCCCGCCAGAGCCTGTTGAATTCCGCCGTCGAGGAGTTCGACCATTCCTTCCTCGATGGCGATTTCGCGCAGCTTCGTGGCCGGGACCCCCAGTTCGATCTTCTCGGCCATCGTGGGCGTAATCGACATGATCTCGTAGATCGGAATTCGGCCGTGGTAGCCGGTGCCCAGACACTTCTTGCAGCCCCGTCCCGCGTAGAACGTGGCGTCATCGGGCAACTGGCGCGAACCGAGAAGCGACTGCAGCAGGCCTTCGTTCGGCTGCACCGGCTGTCGGCATTCGGTGCAGATCGCTCGCAGCAGTCGCTGGGCGATGGAGGCCAACAGCGCGCCGCCGATCTTGAAGTAATCGAGACCCAAGTCGCTCAAACGCGCCACCGATCCGACGGCGTCGTTGGTATGAAGCGTGCTGATCAGGAGGTGGCCCGTGAGCGCCGCCTGGACCGCCGTGGTCGCGGTTTCGTGGTCACGAATTTCGCCCACCAGGATCACGTCCGGATCCTGACGCATGATGTACTTCAAGGCGTTGGCAAAACCAAGGCCGTGTTCGCTGTCGGCATGGACTTGATTGATGCCGGGCAGCCTGTATTCGACCGGGTCCTCCACGGTCACGATATTGCGGGCGACCGAGTTGATCGACGTCAGCATCGTGTACATCGTGGTCGTCTTACCGCTACCCGTCGGGCCCGTAACCACGATCATGCCGTGCGGCTTGTCGATCAAGGAGCGACAGAGCTTGGCCTCCTGCTCGGGCATGCCCAACGCGTCGAAGGTAAACACCTTGTTGCCTTCGTCGAGAATACGCATCACCACCTTTTCGCCGTCGACGGTGGGAATCGTGCTCACACGGAAGCTTGCCCGAACCCCGTTTTCGTCGATCGACAGGTTGCCGTCTTGCGGACGGCGCTTCTCGGTGGTGTCCATGTCGGCCATCACCTTGATACGGCCGACCACGGCCTCTTCAATGTGATTCGGAATGGTCATGACCTGCTGTAGCTGGCCGTCGACACGATAGCGGGTCCGCATTTGCGGATCGTGTGGTTCCAGGTGAATATCGCTCGCCCCGGCATTGACCGCGCCCATCAGAATCGAGCGGACCAGGCGAATTACCGGGGCGTCTTCGTCCTCGTAGGTGTCGATGACTTCCTCGACCTCGACGGCGTTGCTGGCCTCTTCGAGATCGGCGATTTTCATGTCGACGATCGTTTGCCGAGCCGAAACGCGTTCATCGAAACCGCGGTCCAGCGTTGCCAGCACCTGCTGCTGCATCGCGACCACCGGTTGCACGCGATAGCCCGTGATCAACTCGACTTCGGAGATCGCCTCGATGTCGTCCGGAGCGCACATGGCCAGGGTCAGCGCGCCCTGGCTGATCTCCAGCGGGACCAGCTGGCGATCGCGGGCCATCGATTCGGGCAGCAGGCGGACGAGCTGCGGATTGGTCGCCTCCGGCACGACCTCGCGGTAGGGAACCTCGAACTGCTCCGCCAGTGCGGAGCCCAGCTGCTCCTGCGTGATCAGGCCGCGGCCGACCAGGATCGCGCCGAGCATACCCCGCTCGGAACCCTGCGCGGCCAGCGCCGATTGCAGCTGCTCTTCGGTGATCTGTCCTCGGGCCACGAGGATGTCGCCCAGACGCCCGGCCATGGTTACTTGTTCCTAATTCCCGTAGTTACGGGTTGTCAGTTCAACGTCGCTGGGCGGGGTCGCCGAAAACCGTGCTCCGCGGCGCCGCGACCGTTATGTTTCAATTACCGTTTGTCGGTGGACTGTCGGTCGAGCAATCGTTCGACCTTCGCTTCGAGGGTTGCCGGATCGTAGGGAGCGACCAGATAGTCCTGGGCCCCGGCGTTGTAGGCCCGCTGCACGGCATCGGTATCCGCCTCGATGGACAGCGCCATCACGGCGACATCGCTCGTCGCTTCGTTCGAAGCGAACCGGTCAATCAGGTCGATTCCGCTCATGCCCGGAAGCACGAGGTCGACAATCGCCACGTTCGGCTTCTGCTTTTCGACCGCCGCGAGCGCATCCTCGCCGGAGCCGACCGTTTCCACCCGGTAGCCCAACAATTCGAGACGAAATGCCGTCACCTCGGAGAGGAGCGGATCGTCTTCGACAAACAGGATGTGGGGTACTTCGTCGTGCATGCGATTAATCTCAACGCGTGTGCATCGTTTGCCGCTTTGACGAAAAATCGACGCGTCCGCGCATCATTCGCGTACAACGTGCCGAAGAAGGGTAGCTCTCGCCGCGCGCAAGTCAAAGCGGCACAAGGTCTACAGCAAGACCCAAGAGGAGCGCACACGCATACCCGGAAGAAACGTCCGTTACCAGCGCTCGAATCGTTAGAACCGGTTCGGCGATCGAGAATCGTCCGCTTGCCGCTGGGAACTTGGCGGCGTGCGACGGCCGAGCAGCAACAGCTCGCCGTCTTTCAAAAAACGGGGACGTCGCATGAGCACCTCGACGTCCCCGGGAAGTTTGTCGCGCAAATCGTCAAAACCGCTACCGTCGGTAATCAGAAAGGCGTTCCGCGAGGCGCCAAAGTGGGCTCGCACCGCGTCGGCATCCTCGGTCGCGATGTGTGCGATGGGCTGCCGAGCGTAGTAGACCCAGCTGGGGCGGAAGAATCGATACCCCGCCAACGCCGCGGGTCCCTCCGCATGCTCGAAGACCGCGCTGGCCAGCGGTTCGGCATTCTGGAACCGATCGACCCGCAGCACCGCCCAACCGAAGAGCGTCGTGGAAAACAACGCCGCAAACGACACAAAGGCCACGGCAGCGCGACGCGGCTGGCCTCGCTCGCTGGCAATCATTGCAACAATTGCGCCAAGGAGCGGGATCCCACCGACGGCGGCGAGCCATTGTTCGCCCGGCAAGTACTCGGCGGCCAGGGCGGCGAGACCAAACATCATGCCGATGCCGACCAGACCGAACACCACCAGGGCGATCCGCTGCCAGAGACGACTGATCTCAGCCGGTGCCTTGGTCCAACGCTCGATGAAGTGGCCCGTCAGAACCGCCAGGGCCGGATAGGTCGGCGTGACATAGCTCGGCAGCTTCGTGCCCGCCAGCGAGAAGAAGACCACGTAAACGGCAATCCACGAGACCGCAAACACCAGTCCCGCAAACGCGACCGAGCTGGTTCGCATCTGACGCACCGTGTTCAAGATCATCGGCATCAGGAAGACCGATGCGGGAAAAAAGCAGACGGCGATCGAAATCAGGTGATAGAACGGAGGGCCGCTGTGGCCTTCCATCGGCGCACTGAAACGCTCGAGGTTGTGTTTGAAAAAGAAGCCCTTCGGCCATTCCCAGTCGGTCTGCAAACCCACCGCGATGTACCAGGGAACGGCAATCGCGCCGACGACCAGTAAGGCCGTAGCGGGCCGCATCCGCAATGTCACCGCCAGAACGCGACGAGGGTGAAAGGTCGCCATCAGCCAGGCGAGCGAGGCGCGCAGGGAGCCCCAAATCTGTCTGCCCCAGGAAACCGATTCGCGCGTGGTGGCAGCCGTGGCGACGCGCCCACTCACGCACAGCACGAAGCAACCGATCACGGCCCCAGGCAGCAACACGCCAATGGGGCCCTTCGCCAGCGTGGCCATGCCCATCGCCGCATACATGCCGATGAACGTCCCGCTCCGGTGGGGAATCGCGTCCGCGAGTTCGAAGTCGTGCTCGCGGCTCGTCGCCTTGACCGGAAAGACGCCGCGTAGGTAGATCCACAACGCGAGCGTCGAGAAGAAGATGAGCAGGCCATCGGGCGTGGCGGCACGTGAGGCAACGACATACCAGAGGCTGGAAGATAGCAACAATCCGGCCCACAGCCCCGTCGTCTCGCCCAACAATCGCCGACCGATATAGAAGGTCAGCAGTGCGGTACCGATCCCGCACAACGCCGACGGCAATCGCGCGGCAAACTCGGTTGGACCAAGGATGTGATAGGCGAGCAGCTGGCACCAATACAGCAGGATCGGTTTGTCCGTGCGATACTCGCCGTTGAACGTCGGGACGAGCCAATCACCCCGCTCGTACATCTCATACGCACAACGGGCGTTCTTCGGCTCGTCTTCGTCCCAAAGACTCGGGGCCCCGAGATTGGTAAAGATGACGATGCCCGCCACCAAGGCAATCAGGAGCGGATAGCGCAGGCTTTTCGACATGATTCGCGTTGCTTGCCTGGAGGATGTTGCCTGGCGGACGAGGGGCGGCGTGCTGACGTGCAAGATCGCGCGGCCCACAAGGTAGATCCCCGGTGTGGGCAGCCAATCGCGGCGGCGAGTCTAGAGAACCCCGGCAGAGTGGACAAGATCATTCTGCTGACCTAGGACCCCGCTGCCGATCCTGCTACGTTTCGCCGGTCAACGCCGACAGCGATCGCCAGCTTTGCGGGACGATTCGCGCGGCGAAGTGGACATTCTCCTCGACCTTCTCGACAGCCAGACGTGCTCATGCCGAGTGACAGCACTTTGACGACGACCGCCGCAACACCCTGGAGCGATCCCCAGCGCCGGCGTGTGCATGCTTTCGCATTCGTTGGCGGAGCGCTCGTGGCCGGTCTGGCGGCACTCTCGGTCGACGTGCCGCTGGCCCGTTGGTGTGCCCGAGGCAACTGTCCGGGCGACCTGGCCAAACTGTTCGACCTGGCCGAGAGCTTCGCCCACGGAGCAGGCATTGCCGTGATCGTCTTGGCGATCTACCTGCTCCATCCGGCCGGTCGTTGGCGAATGCCTCGATTGGTGGCAATGACGCTTGCCGCCGGACTGGCCGCGAACCTAGTCAAGCTGTGCATCGCGCGGGCCCGACCACGGGCCTTTGATCTCGAACTTTCTGTGTGGGACACCTTTCAGGGATGGTTTCCGCTAACCTCGGCCGGAAGTGCCGGTCAAAGTCTGCCCTCGGCACACACGACAACCGCGGTCGCCTTCGCGATCGGTTTGGTCTGGGCCTATCCGCGGGGTCGCTGGCTCTTTCCCACCTTGGCGCTGTTGGCGGCCTGTCAACGAATCCATGCACAGGCACATTTCCTAAGCGACGTCTGCTGGGGAATTGGCTTGGGTTCGTTCATCGGGTTCGGCTTCCTGCGAGGTTGGCTCTGTCCGCGGTGGCTGGAGCGCTGGGAGGCGTCGATCTGGCGAGACTCCGAGCCGAACGACGACGCGGAGACCGAACCTGCGGATGCTCGCCGTCAGGCCGCCTAAGGAACTATCGCGAGTCCCACTTTCTCGGCAATTCGCCCTCAGAATGGTGCGGATTCGCGACTGGCGGTAGTCTGAACGGTCCGTCGACGGTTCCATTTCTTTGTCCACATCGACCGTGGGGTAGGTATCAATCATGCGAATTGCCACACAGAGAATCGTCTGCGTGCTCTCCTTCGTCGTCGCGTGCCAGGCGTCTGGCGGGGCGTGGGCCGAAGAGGCCGCGACGGCCGCGCCCACGGGAGAGAATGTCGCGACGGCGAGCGAACTCTCGCCGGCCGAATTACGCCGGGCAGTTCGTACCGCGCTCCGGGATCAGGCCACGGCGACGGACGAAGAGTTGCCCGCAACGGTGACGCGTTTGATGCAGTTACGCGATCATGCCACGCGTCATGCGGGACTCTCGGAGGCGAACCGGGAACAACTGCTCCGCAAGTTGCGAAACCGGCTCGTGCGCGTGAGCAAGAAGGTCGGCAAGGATCTTCGCACCCGCCAGCGACGCGTCGCCAGGGCGGAACAAGCCGCCGAGCGGCGGAACCCGGAAGAAGTCGCCGCGATCGCCGAGGACAAGGCGATCCTGGCCGGCTGGCAGGAGTTTCTGGGCCAGTTCGGCGAGAACGACGCCGGTCAGACGACCGGCCTCGACAACGGCCAGGTGTTGGTCGAACTCATCGAGTCGACGATTGTGCCCGAGCAGTGGGAGACCAATGGCGGCACGAGTCGCATCGTCTACTTCAGCCCGCTGCAAGCACTCGTCGTTTCCGCGCCGTAAAGGCGGTCGCCCTTCGTCGGTCGCCACCCTACGCACGCCGCGCTATTTGGCGCGACTCTCCTTGAGCATCGGCTGCAGTTCATCGACAAAGTCACGGACGTCCTGAAACTCGCGATAGACGCTGGCAAAGCGCACGTAGGCGACCTGATCGATCGAGCGGAGACGTTCCATGATGCACTCGCCCAGGTAGCGACTCTCTACCTCACAATCGAAGCGGGTATAGATGTCGTTCTCGATCTCGGTGAGAATGCCCTCGATGGCCTCGTCGCTGACGGAGCGCTTCCAACAGGCCTTCTCGATGCCGCGTTTGATCTTGTCGCGCTCGTAGGGAACGCGCGACCCGTCCTTCTTGATGACCTTGACGGCCATCTCCTCGATGCGCTCGTAGGTGGTGTACCGACGCGAGCAAGAGAGACACTCGCGACGGCGGCGAATCTCGAAGCCCCCCTGACTCGTACGCGAATCGAGAACGCGATCATTATCGCATTGGCAAAACGGACACTTCACCGACGTCGGCCCTCAAATGCAGAACTCACCTGAATATTACGATACACCAAGCCGCAGGTGGTGGAATAGCGATGATTTGTCCATCAGCAGGCCGGAGCCCAGCGGCGGCGATGAACACTTCGCCAAGGACGTGCCGGCAATCGGCTGCCGAATTCCCGGGTAAATCACGTTATAATGATCGGGCGGAAACCCCAGGTGTCGGCGCCAGGATGTCGACGCCGGTCGCTTTCAATTCGGGCAAGTCCGCCCGGGAGGCGTGAGGAGATGCACTGCTCGCACTGCGGTCGCGAAGTCGTCGAGGATGCCGCTTTCTGTCATCGGTGCGGGGTTTCGCTGTCGCCGGCCGAAGACGTCAAGATTGCCACGTCCGATCCGCTGGAGGATACGATTGCCAGTCGCGCGCATGCGGATATGGAAACCGTGGAAACCAAGCGGGACGACCTGCTGGGGCGTCGAAGCGCCGGTCGGGACAACATTCGCGAAGAAGAGCGGCTCCTCTGGGAAGGAGGACACAGCGTCGCGGCCACGTGGCCTTACGTGATCGCCTTGGGCGCGATGACCGCGCTGCTCTTGGTGGGCCTGATCGCCACGAGCGCCAGCGCGACGGCCTGGGGATACGCCCTGCTCTTGGCACTGGTCGTGTGGGTCGCTGCCCTGCTGAGGTTTCTCTACTGGCGCTGGAGCGTCCATTACCTGCTCACGACGCAACGTCTCATCCACAAAGTGGGCCTATTGCGGCGTGTCACGCACCGAATCGACGTCATCACGATCGACGACGTCGCCTTCGAGCAGAGTCTCGTGCAGCGGTTTCTCGGTGTTGGCAAGATTCGGGTGCTCGCCGAAGAGCGGGACAATCCGCAGCTCGTGATGACCGGGATCAAGAACGTCGCCGAAGTCGCCAACCTGATCGACAATGCCCGCCGGTACGAGCGCCAGCGACGGGGACTTCACATCGAGACCGTATAAGTGGCAACCGCGTTTCGTGGCGTCAAAGAGAAGCAGGGCAGGCGAGCGTCCAGAACGGGCTCGTAGCCCTCGTCGCGACAGGGCGCTCGCACTTGAGGCGTCCGGCGTATTGCGGGACCGCAACTTAGGTCATGGCCCCGTCGGAAAACGAATCTTCGCCCTCCGGCGTGGCGAGAGGTTCGCCGTTTGCCTCCGCGGTCGCCGACTTGCCATTCTCAACCCGACGGTTAGCGACGCCGCCACTTTCCTGGGCAACGTTCTCCTTCGCGAGCCAATCGCGGCGCTGACGCGAGCTGGGAATGTTCATGCTCTTGCGGTACTTCGTGACCGTTCGACGGGCCACTTTGATGCCATGCTTGTTGAGCTCCTTGACCAGCTCGTCATCGCTCAACGGCTTCTGCTTGTCTTCTCCGTCGACAATCTCCTGGAGCTTGATTCGCACGGCATCCCAGGCCACTTCTTCTCCGTCCGCACCGACGGTTCCCCCGACGAAGAATCGCTTCAGCGGAAAGATCCCGCGGGGCGTCTGAATCCACTTGTCGTCCACGGCACGGCTGACCGTCGTCACGTGCACGCCCACCCGATCGGCAATCTGTTGCATCTTCAGCGGCTCGATCGCCTCGGGTCCCTTGGCCAGGAAATCCTGCTGATGATCGACGATCGCCTGGGCTACCCGGGTCAGCGTACTGCGCCGCTGCTCGATCGATTCGATCAACCACTGGGCCGCATTAATCTTGCGCTTGATGTACTCCCGCGTCTCGGGCGAGGTCTCGGGATTCGATAAGAGCTTGCGGTAATAGGGGCTGATGAACAAGCTGGGCGTCCGGTCGTCCTCGATCCGCAGCTTGTACCTACCCTGCTCGTCTTCCTCGACGGTCACATCGGGCGTCACGGTTTGAACGACGCTACTGGCGAAGAGCGCGCCGGGCCAGGGATTGAGCTTCTTCAGCTCGGCCCAAACTTCGTGGATCTTCTCGATCGAATAGCCGGTCTTCTTCGAGATCAACGGCAGTCGGTTATGGGCCAGATCTTCGAGGTGATTCGAGATCAATGTCCGCAGCTCTTCGTAGTAGGGCATGCCCGGCGTCAGTTGCATGAGCAGGCACTCGCGCTCATCCCGCGCAGCGATGCCCGGCGGATCGAGCTTCTGGACCACCGCCAAAGCCGCTTCGGCCTGGGCCAACCGGCTCTTGGGGGCATCCGGCTCCAGCAAGTCCTCCAGGCGGCCGGGCAGGTAACCGTTGTCATCGAGGTTGTAGATGATGCGATCGCAAAGCTGGCGAACGTCCGGATCGATCTCGAAGAAGTAGAGCTGGTGATGAAGATAGTCTTGCAGCGACTCGGGCCGGTCGACCATGTTGGCCAGGGTGTCGTGCTTGCGCGAACCCTCTTCTTCAATTCGATTGGTGGAGGGACGGGTGCGCTCCTCGAAATACTCGGGGAGCTGGTCGTTCATGTCGAGAAGCCGCTCAAAGTCCTCTTCGTTGTTCTTCGACTCGTCGACAACGAGTTCCTTCTCATCGGTCGTCGGGGCGTCGGGATTCTCGGCCTCGACCTTCTCCTCGGGCAGGTCCGGATCCTCTTCGTGCACCTCGAGCAGCGGATTCTCCTGAACCTCCTGCTCGATCCGCTCCTGCAGCGCGAGTAGCGGCAACTGCAGGATTTCCATGGACTGGATCATCCGCGGTGCAAGCACCTGCTTCTGAACCATTCGCATTTCTTGGCCGAAAGTCAGTCGCATGGAATCGCGGCCGCTTACGGCCGATCTGCAGTACGGAGTCGCGAACGAACAAGCCGCCCTCGGTCGCGGTAACCACGGGTGCCGGCGCGGGCCTCTCTTGAGTCTAGACGGTTTTATAAAGTTTAGCTCGAAATCGCCGGGCCGGCGGTCGGCCACACCCACGGCCAACCGGCAAGTTGCGGCAACTGTTAAGATCTCGAGAAATCCGGGCTACGAGGAAGTTGTTGAGCCACCCTCGGTTAGTGAACCGAGGGCTTCTTCGAGGCCTGGGATGTTCATTCCCCCCGTGAGTTCCTGCATCGCCTCGGCGTGCTTTTCCTTGGCCTTGGTCTGGGCCTGCGCCACGGCGGCGGGAATGAGGTCCTCGATCAATTCACGGTCACCCTTTTCGATCAGCGACGGTTCGATCGTGACGCTCAGCAACTCCCCGAGTCCGTTTACTTCCGCCGAGACGAGTCCCCCACCGGCCGCCCCCGTGGCCCGCACCGCCTTCAGCTTTGTGTTGAGTTCCTGCATCTTGGAACCCATCTGCTGGGCCTGCCGTAGAATGGCGCCAAAATTTGCGAGGCCTTTGAGCATCCGTCCGCACCTGAAATGACTAAGTTGGATTCTCGTCGACGCGGCTCACACGCGCGCCAAAGAGTTCCTTCGCTTGGCGCACAAGCGGCTCGTCTTCCGCTTCGACAATTTGCTTCATCCGCGATACCGACTGGGGCACGACACCCGCCGATTTCTCGACGTGTGGCTGCCCATCGGCGGCCAACACAAAGTCGACGCGAATCTTCGTTCCGGTGATCTGCTCGAGCGAACGCTCGATTTCGCTGACTTGTTCGGGTCTTTCGCAGTACGCTTTACATAAATTGTAGGTCTCTTTGAAGACCACTTCCAGCCGGTTTGGCGCAGAAATTGCTACGCTGTCGTACTGCCGCCCCTTGGCCGTCACCATTCCCGAGCCGGAAAGTGCGGCCAAAGCCTGTTCCCAGACGTCCTCGACGTTCGCTTCGCTGAGCGCTTTCGTGGCCTGTGGGGCCGTTACCGACGTGCCCGGCACCTCGGGCCGAGGGCGCGAAACAGGGGAGTCCGAGCTGATCGGTTCCCTGGGCACCTGGGGTCGACTAACGGACTTTTTTTTTGCGGGCGAGGAGGCCGACGGTGCGCGTTCCTCGGGGCCGCCCGCCCCGGCTGCGCGCAGGTCGGCGACGATATCTGCCAGGCCGTCCAGTTCCTCCAGGTGGCAGATACGCAGGAGGGCCACTTCGGCAATGGTCCGCCGATGCGTGCTGACCCGCAGTCGCCCCAGAGCCTCTTCGATGATCTCGAGGGCGGCAAAGATCCAAACCAGACCCCGCTCCGACGCCACCTCGCGAACCAGGGCAACGTCGTCCGCATCGGTCGAGTTCAACAGGTCTTCGGCGTCGGCGCCGGCCGTCGCCACCATCGCGTCGCGCAAACAACCCAGCAACTGTTCGAGCAACTGACCGATGTCGACCCCCGTACCGACCGCCTCATCGACCCCGGCAAGCACGGCCGCCGCCTCGCCGTGCGAGAGCTGGCGGACCAACTGACCGAGTCGGGTCGTGTCGGCCGTTCCCAGCAGCGTGTGAACATCCTCGACGCCCACATGATCCGTTCCCGCCGCCAGGATTTGCTCGAGCAGCGACTGACTGTCTCGCATCGAACCGGCCGCTCGGCGGGCTAACATGGCGAGCGCTTCGGGCGCCGCGGTACGTCCTTCCGCCGCGACAATCTGGGTCAGCCGATCGACAATCGAATCGGCGCGAATGCCCGCGAAATCGAAGCGTTGGCAACGCGAGAGGACGGTGATCGGAATCTTGTTCGGCTCGGTCGTACAGAAGATGAATTTCACGTGTTCCGGCGGTTCTTCCAGCGTCTTCAACAGTGCGTTGAAGGCGGGCCCGGTCAGCATGTGAACTTCGTCGATGATGTAAATCTTGAAGCGCGCGCGGCTCGGCCGAATGTTGACGTTCTGCCGCAGCTGCCGAATCTCGTCGATCCCTCGATTGCTGGCCCCGTCGATTTCCAAGACATCGACGTCACCACCGCCGGTTACGCTCTGGCAAATGTCGCACTTGCCACACGGAGTCGCCGTCGGGCCGTCGACGCACTGGAGCGCCTTGGAGAGAATCCGGGCGGCCGAGGTCTTCCCCACGCCGCGGGCCCCGGTGAACAGATAAGCGTGGCCGATGCGATTCGACTCGATCGCACCCCGTAATGCCTTGGCCACGTGCTGCTGGCCGACGAGCTCTTCGAAGGTCTGCGGTCGGTAGCGACGAGCAACGACGACGTACTCGCCCGACTGCCCGCTGGCAGGCTCATCAGGGTTGCGTTGCTCGCTCGACTCGGACGGGGCAGCCATGGACGATCCTTGAGTCACTTGCGCCCGCTACGACGCTGGCGCTCCCGGCACACATCGGAGGGGGGCGACGCGTCGCGCTCATCGGCGAGAGACCCCAGGCACATGAAGGTGACTGCTTATGGCTGCTGCGGTTAAGCCCTGACCAGGTTCACAGGCCTCCATTGCCGGGGCCCCTCGTCGATCCGCGCGACGATGTCGAGAACCGACTCCGTCAGTTGTAGAGACGCCGGGAAAGATCGTCAAATCACCACAACTGCCGCGGACTTGGAAACGTCATCTAAAGGTAAAGGCCCAAGGACGCGACGTCTCGTCACTCGGCCGCCCAGATGGACAGCAGGCACGAATCGGGCGCTCGCTTGACAGACCCGCGAAACTGGATAGGATTCCAGTAATTGGGATACCAATTAAATGGGTGTCAGCGATTGGGCGGGCCTACACCCACTGCCACGAAGCAGCCCGAATCCGAGAAGACGCGAAAAAGACAGAGACGCCCCAGTGAATCTCGAGCGCGAAGAAATGCTCTGCTACAGCCTCGGCGTCGCCATGCGACGGGTGAGCAAGATCTATGCAGATGCCCTGGCCGACCATGACATCACGCCCCCTCAGGTATTCGTGCTGAGCTGCCTGGCCGAGCAGGACGAACAACGGGTGCGGGAGTTGGCGGAGCGAGTCTGCCTTGATTCCAGCTCGCTGACGGGTCTCTTGGACCGGATGGAAAAGTCCGGCCTGGTCGAGCGACGACCCGACCCGGCGGATCGCCGCGCTCTGCGGATTGCCATCACCGCCAAGGGACGCGAGCGGTTCACGACCTTGACGCCGGTGATGGAGGAACTCACTGAGCGGGTACATGCCGAATTCTTCACCGGCTACCGTCGCGAGCAGATCGAGTTGTTCCTCAGCATGCTGCGTCACGCGCAGGAGGCGATGGCATGACCCAGGGATCCGAATCGTCGCGCGAGTCGGCGGAGGGAATCGCGCTCGCCGCGGCCGGCAACGTGGGGCGTTCGATGGCGGCGCTGTTCACGATGACGATCCAGCGCTATCAAGACACACTTCATGACGAGAATCTCGATTTCGGAGACTTCATCCTGTTGAACTTTCTCGCCTCGACCGCTCATTGGCGTGAGGGCCTGGTCGAGTTTCTTCTCAACGTAACCGGCGACAATCCGCAGCGCGTCGTCGAGCGGGCCTTGGAGCATGGTTGGCTCGTTGCCGATTCCGACGGTCGGCTCCACGCCACCGAGCGCGTCGACGAGCTGATGGGCAAGTTGGGACAGGCGGCTCAGGAATTCAATCAACGGTGGCGAGAACGGATGTCCACACGGTTCGGCGCTGCCGAACTGGGTGGCTTCCTTGCGATGCTTCAGGACGTCGGTCGCGCACCGAGATAGACGGCAAAGACAACGGGCTCGCCGGCCCGCGGCCCTCACGCAGGACGATCACCCACACTCGAGCAAAGGAGGCATCCCCATGGCCAGCAAAGAACGACTCAAGGCCAACCTGTTTCAGGCCCGTGAGATGACCGAGGCGATTCTCGAGGCGTTTCAGAAGCCCGAGGATTGGACCCATCAGGTGCACCCGCAGGCGAATCACGCCCTGTGGATCGTCGGTCACTTGGGCCACGCCGACAACTTCTTCGTCTCGATGCTCGATCCGTCTCGTCAGGTCGAGAAGGACGGCTGGGGCGAGAAATTCGGGATGGGTTCGCAGCCCACCAACGATCCGGCGGCCTATCCGCCAGTTGCCGAAGTGCTCGACTTCTTTCGCGACCGACGTGCGGCCCTGCTGGAAGCGATCGATGCAATGAGCGACGAGGACTTGGCGAAGGCGACGCCGGACGGCTCGCCCGATTTCCTCGCCGACTTCGAGCAAGTCCTGGAATTGGCCTACTGGCACGAGGGCGTACACAGCGGCCAACTCACGGTTGCCCACCGGGCGCTGGGCAACCCGCCCCTCTTCTCAGGTTCGAGCTAGATGAGTCGCCGGCGGAAGTCGTTCGACTCAGCTTCGCGGCACCCGGTGTCACAGCAGGGCGACGAGAATCTTCGCGGCGGCGGCATGACCCAACGTCGCTTCCCGGTCGTCAATTGCAATGCTCACCGTACCCGCCTGGTGGCGGTTGTCGAGGAGTCGACCCTCGGCGCCGATGGCCAGACCCGCATCGCTCAGATAATTGAGAAACTCCGTCGACTGATCGGTGACGCGCGCCAGGCGAAACTGCTGTCCCGGCTGGCAGGCTAACAGCGATTGGGTTTCCGGCTGCAATAAAGTCCCGTCGGCCCGCGGAATCGGATCGCCGTGGGGATCCACCTCGGGGTAGCCGAGATACTCGTCGATGCGGTCGACGAGCAGATCGCTGACGGCATGCTCCATGTGCTCGGCCTCGTCGTGAACCTCGCCCCAGTCGAGCCCCAGCGTCTGAGCCAAGAACACTTCGATGAGTCGATGCCGGCGGACGATTCGCAGCGCCAAGGCGGCTCCCGGAGGCGTCAAATTGACGCCCTCGTACGGTGTGTAGGTGACGAGATTGCTCTCCCGCAGCATCTTCAGCATGCTGGTCACGCTGCCGGGAGAAACGCCGAGGTGGGACGCGAGCTGACCTGTCGTCGCCGGTTTGCCGCCGTTGGCCGCGCAGATCTGGTAGATCTGCTTCACGTAGTTCTCGACGGTCAGGCTGGGCATGGATTCTCTGCTCGGACCTATTCCCGCGTGGCGCTGGTCGGTCACTTCCGAGGTGACACGCGAGGGCCTCCTCATCTTCCGCTCGCGAGCGCTCATCGTAGCGGTCGGAGTCGCGACCCGCCAGCCATTGCGTCGCCCGCGCGCGTCCGACATCATGTGGCATCGCGGCGACGTCGCAGCAACGACCTTGGGCGGACCTCGCGCCGCGTCTCGACGCGAGAACGCCTTCCCCATACCGCGCAGACACAACGAGCGAATTATCCCGTGAAGCTGAATTACCGAGCCGCCGAGTTGTGTCGCGAGGCGGTCGCCTCCGCAGACGTCCTCGGCATTGCGACACGGAAGCTCGCGAGCGGGGCGCTATTAATCGATTGCGGCATTGAAGCCCGCGGCGGCTTGGCGGCGGGCCTGATGTTGGCCCGCGCCTGCCTGGCCGACCTGGGAACCGTCAGCCTTGTGCCGGCCGCTGACGGAACTGCCCTCGGCACGGCGGTCCAGGTCTTTACGGATCAGCCGGTCGCGGCCTGCATGGCCGCGCAGTATGCCGGCTGGGAGGTCAAGGTCGACGACTTCTTTGCCATGGGAAGCGGCCCCATGCGCGCGGCTGCCAACCAGGAAGAACTCTTCGAAGAAATCGGCTTCAGCGAATCCCCGTCGACGATCGTCGGCGTGCTGGAAACGCGCCAGTTTCCCGACGATGCCGTGGTCGAGTATCTCGCCCAGGCCTGTGGGGTCGCTCCGCGGGACATCATCTTGTTGCTCGCCCCGACCGCCAGCCAGGCGGGCAACGTTCAGGTTGTCGGCCGCAGCGTCGAGACCGCACTGCACAAACTGCACGAAATCGATTTCGACCTCGAGCGGGTCGTGTCGGGCTTGGGTGTCGCCCCACTGCCGCCGGTGGCGCCCGACGACCTGGCCGGCATCGGCCGCACGAACGACGCGATTCTGTACGGCGCCGAAGTAACTCTTTGGGTCGTGGGCGACGACGCGAGCCTCGCCGAAATCGGTCCCCGCGTGCCGAGCAATAGTTCTGCAGACCATGGCCGGCCGTTTCGCGAGATTTTCGCCCAGCACGATCACGACTTCTATCGCATCGATCGCCAGCTGTTCAGCCCCGCCGTCGTGACGTTCGTGAATCTCGAAACCGGAACGACGCAGCGATTTGGGACCATCGCTCCGGAAGTGATTCGTGCGTCGTTTGAGATATAGTCCGTCGCCCCCGTCGTGTCATGAAGATCGCCGTACTAGGATCGCTGGAGAGTTGGTACGTTCGCGACCTGCGCCGCGCTGCGGAAGATCGTCACGAAGTTCTTCCCGTGACCTTTCGCCGACTGCGGTCGCAGCTCACCTCACGCGCCGCCTCCCCCGACATCGCAGCGGAGACGTCGTACTTCAGCGACGAGGCCAACCTGGCCCAGGCCGATGCGGTGCTCGTGCGCACCATGCCACCAGGCTCGCTGGAACAAGTGGTCCTGCGGATGGACGTCCTCGGTCAGCTGGAAGCCGCGGGAACCTTAGTGGTCAATCCGCCCCGGGCCATTGAAACGGCGGTCGACAAGTACCTCGCCACCGCCCGGCTGCGAGAGGCGGGCCTCGACATCCCGGCCACGTGCGTCTGCCAGACGTGCGAGGACGCTATGGAGGCCTTCGCCAGGCTGGGCGGCGACGTCGTCGTCAAGCCGATCTTCGGTGCCGAGGGTCGCGGCATTACCCGGCTCACCGACGAAGCTCTCGCCCTGCGGGCCTTCAAGATGCTCGAGCAGCTCGGCGCGGTCATTTACCTGCAGCGGTTTGTCGAGCATGAGGGCGGCGACCTGCGGCTCCTGGTCATCGGATCGCGTGTGCTCGGGATGCGGCGAACGAACAAACTCGACTGGCGGACCAACGTCTCTCGTGGTGCGAAGACAGCGCCGTTGGAAGTGAGCGAGGAACTGGCCGAACTCGCCCTCCGCGCGGCGGCGGCGGTTGGCGCGCCCTTGGCCGGGGTCGATCTGTTGCCGGGCCGTGACGGTCGACTTTATGCCATTGAGGTCAACGGGGTGCCCGGGTGGCGGGCTCTTGCCCGTACGCTAAGCGTGGATGTCGGACGCTTGGTGGTCGAGTATCTCGAAACAATGGCCGCTCGCTAGCCAAACCTTCGATAACGTTCGCCGAAGACTCCGTCGCCAGGCCGTGTTGGGGCCGCCAATCGTTGCAACGCCAACGCCGAGTTCCTAGAGTCACGCTGTGAACCGTTCTACCACCACTTCCGCGCTGCCAAGCCAACAAGTCAATGTCGCGCGGCGGATGAGCGACTTTGCGAGCCGCATGCCCGAGCAGGCCGCGGTCGTCGAGGCGCTCTCGACGACGGGGGGTCGCTATCGCACCTTGTCTTTTGCCGAGCTCGACCGGCAAAGCAACGAGATCGCCTCGGGACTCCGGGCAATGGGTGCAGGACCCGGCACGCGACTGGCGCTCCTCGTGCCACCCGGTGTCGAGTTTGTCGCGCTCGTGTTCGGCTTGCTGAAGTCGGGCGTGGTTGCCATCCTCATCGACCCCGGCATGGGCCGGAAGAACCTGGTCCGCTGCCTGGCCGAAGCCGAGCCCGAGGGCTTGGTGGCAGTCAGCCGCGCCCAGGCGGTGCGAACCCTATTGCGGCATCGTTTTCCGAAGGCCCGTCTGAACGTTACGGTGGGACGGCGCTGGTTCTGGGGAGGACCGACGCTGTCGACGTTGCGTGCGGCCGGTCACCCCGACCCTTTCGAGACAACCTCGTTGGCGAGCGACCCCGCGGCAATCATCTTTACGACCGGCAGCACCGGCCCGCCCAAAGGCGTCCTCTATCGCCATGGCAATTTCGATCAACAGGTGGTCGAGATTCGCGATCGGTATGGCATCGAGCCGGGCAGTGTCAACCTCGCGGCGTTTCCCTTGTTCGGGCTGTTCAATGCCGCCATGGGCGTGACAACCGTGTTTCCGCGGATGGACTTCACACGCCCGGCCGACGTCGACCCCGAAGCAATCCGCTCGGCCGTCGCCGACTGGAAGGCGAGCGAGGCGTTCGCCTCGCCGGCGCTCTGGAAGAAGGTGGCCGCCGATTGCCAGCCGACCGGACAGGCCCTGGCGACCCTGCGCCACGTCTATTCCGCAGGCGCCCCGGTGCCGGGGCGTGTCATCGCCAATGTGCGTTCCGTCATCCATCCGGACGGCGTCGTCCACACGCCGTACGGGGCCACCGAAGCGCTGCCGGTCGCGACGATCTCCGACCGAGAAATCCTCACCGAGACCCAGGCGGCCACCGATCGCGGTGCCGGCGTCTGTGTCGGCATGCCCTTCCCCGGCATCGACTGGAAGGTCCTTCGCATTGTCGACGGACCGCTTGCGGAAATCGAGTCGGGCGAAGAACTCCCCGCGGGCGAAATTGGGGAGCTGCTCGTCACCGGCCCCGTGGTCACGCACGAATATTGCACGCGTGTCGAAGCGAATCGGCTGGCCAAGACCACCGATCGCGAGGGACGCGTTTGGCACCGCATGGGCGATGCCGGTTATCTCGACCCCCAAGGTCGATTCTGGTTCTGTGGCCGCGTCGCCCACCGAGTCCTCACCGCGGAAGGCACTCGCTACACGATCCCCGCGGAAGGGATCGTGAATACAATTGAGGGAGTCGCCCGTTCGGCCCTCGTCGGCGTCGGTCCGCCGGGTGTTCAACTTCCGGTGCTGGTCATCGAACCGACCGATTCGGCCGCAGCTCGATCGGAGCCGTCGCGGCGAAAGTTGGAAGCGGCGGTGCGTGAGCGCATCGGACAAGAGGAACTCCTGGCCGGCATCGAACACGTGCTCTGCCGTCCACGCCTACCGGTCGATATTCGCCACAATGCCAAGATCTTCCGCGAACAGTTGTCTGTCTGGGCGGCTTCACGAATCGGCTAGGGCCGGGGCGTTCGCTGGGCGCGCCGATCGCGGCGCTGGTAGACTCGTCCAGGAATGGGGGACATGAAACGATTGGGAGCTCCATTGCCACGCACGTTCGCCGTGCCGCGGCGATGCGACTTGCGACGAGATTGAAACGGAACGGGAACGGCGGCCGCCATGGCGCAAAAGTGGTACTGTCACGTCGGCGGAAAACAGTACGGACCGCTCACGGCCCAACAGCTCAAGCAGTTGGCCGCCGCGGGCAAGCTGCGCCCGAAAGACGGCGTGCGCCGCGAGACCGACAAAAAGTGGACGCCCGCGGCGCAGGTGAAGGGCCTGTTTGCCGAGTCGCCGGCGCCGGCAAACAAGACCGCGACCGCAGAAACGACCGCCAAGAAGGCGACACCGGACAAGCCCAAGTCGGGCCGCCCCGCTTCCGACGGCGACGAGCTTCCGCCGCTGGCGCCGCTCGAGTCGGACGCCGCGAGTCTTCCGCGGGCGAAGCCCCTATCCGCCGCCGGCGACGACCCCACCGCGACGGGCGATGATGACGACGAGTTCCAGCTCAAACCGCTGGAGCCGCTGCCAGGTCCATCGGCCACAGCGAGCACGGGCGTGCGCCCAGTGGGAACCGCCGCAGCACGCCCCATGCCCGCAACGACCACGCCGGCACCGCTACCCGCTGCGGCGGCCGGATCGCAACTTGCCGATGACGGACTGAACTACTTTCGCGTGATGGCGACGGCCGCCACCGGGGCTGCCTTGGGCTTTGCCGCCCTCTGCCTGGCGAAGGTTCCCATCCTGCCAATTCTGGCGGGCGGGCTCGGGCTCTTGTTTGCCATCCGGGCCTTCGCGATGTCGAAGTCGGACCGCAATGTCATCGGACTCTGCCTGGTGGCAAGCGTACTCAGCCTGGTCGGTGGTTGCTGGGGCTTGATGAAGACAATCGACGCTGCCGATCCGATCAAGGCACTTCAGTACGCCTTTGGGCTCGCCGCTCCCGAGACCCCCAAGGGAACCTTACGGGCTGGTGAAGAGCTGGGCGAGCTGGATAGCGTCACCGTTCGGCTTCGCGACATGGCCTTTCGCCGAGTCCCCGGGGTGGCCAACAGCAAACTCTACTTCGTTATGGGCGTGACACTGGAAAACGAATCGGCCTCCGAAGCGGTCACCTATCAGAGCTGGAGCATCGCCGAACAGGGGGCCGTCCTGCGCGATGCTCGGGGCAAGGCTTACGAAATCATCCACGACGGGCGCATCGACGGCCAGCAAACCCGGACGACGATCGAGCCGGGTGGACGCGCCGGCGATGTCCTCGTGTTTCAAGCGCCCGCGGGGCTCCCGGATAAGCTGTTTCTGAAGCTGCCGGGCCAGGCCGTGGGCTCGACGAAGGAAGTCGTCTTCGAGATACTTCGGGAAGATATCGCGATACGCACCACCGGCGAATGAACGCACTCACCGACTGACAACGCGTCGCCACGCGCACTTCGCATCCGAATACAACTCGACAACTCCCGCTGCTCCAGGCACCCAGCCGGCAAGTCCCACGTGAAAACGCTCGTCACCGGCGCCACCGGCTTCCTGGGACGCTACGTCGTGGAACAACTCCGCGAGCGAGACGTGCCTGTGCGGGCACTGGTTCGTAAACTCGACGATGAACTTGCCGCCCTCGACGTCGAACAGGTCGTCGGCGACATTCGCGATCGAGCGATCGTCGTTGAAGCATGTCGCGGCGTCGACACGGTACACCACGTCGCCGGCGTGGCGGGCATCTGGGGATCTTGGCGCCACTATTACGAGATCAACACGCTCGGCAGCGAGCATGTCCTGGAAGGTTGCCGACGTCACGGCGTCGCCCGGCTCGTTTACACCAGCAGTCCCAGCGTCACCTTCGACGGCGGGCCGCAGGAGGGCATCGACGAAGCGGCCCCCTACCCGCGGCGATGGCTTTGTCACTATCCCCACACGAAGGCGCTGGCCGAACAGCGGATCCTCGCGGCCAACGGCTCGGACCGCCTCGCCACCTGCAGCCTCCGGCCCCACTTGATTTGGGGTCCGCGCGACCGGCACCTCCTTCCCCGACTGATCGCACGAGCCCACGCGGGACAACTTCGACGCGTTGGCGACGGCACGAATCGCATCGACACGATCTACGTCGAGAACGCGGCTCACGCGCACCTGCTGGCGGCCGATGCCTTGGCGACCGATTCCCCGGTCGCGGGCCGCGCCTACTTCATCAGCCAGGGCGAACCGGTCAACTGCTGGCAGTGGATCGATCAGTTGCTCGAGCTGGCAGGACTTCCACCCGTTGAGAAGAGTGTCTCGCTACGGACCGCCTGGACGGCGGGCCGCGTGCTGGAAATCGTGCATCGACTGCTCGGCTCGACCCGAGAGCCGCGGATGACGCGGTTCCTGGCGGCCCAGCTGGGCAACTCGCATTTTTTCGATATCACCGCAGCACGCCGCGACTTCGGCTTCACTCCGCAAATACCCACGGAAGAGGGACTTCGGCGACTCGCCACCGAGCTGCGCGCCGCCCGTTGAGCCGCCTGGCGCCGCGCACGACGAGCACCCCTGCGGTACTGATCACCCCGGCGATGCCCCCTTCCGGCACCTTGAAAACGACGCCTAATACCTTTAGTCTCATATGCTTGCGGACGTCCCCCGTCCACATGGAAATGGAACGCCACTGCTCTTCCCGCCAGGTTCACACGGAATGATCGCCGACGGCCGCGATAGCCAGCGCATCGTCATCACCGGCATCGGTTTGACGGCGCCCAACGGCAATTCGCTTTCAGAATATCGGGCCGCGTTGCTCGCGGGGCAAAGCGGGGTCCAGCCGTACGAAATCCGCTACGTCGGCAAGACGTTGGCGGGAATCTGCGATTTCGACGAGCTCAAGTATCAACGCAAGAAGGATCTGCGACGCGGCACCCGCGCCGGCAGCATCGGCATCTACTGTGCCCGTGAAGCAGTCGCCGATTCGGGACTCGACTGGGACAATGTCGATCCGGCCCAGGTCGGCATCTATATCGGGGTGACCGAGCACGGCAATGTCGAAACCGAGAACGAAGTCTACGAACTCAAAGGCTTCGACTACGACACGAAGTTCTGGTCGCACCACCACAATCCACGGACCGTGGCCAACAACCCGGCGGGCGAGATCTCGCTGAACCTGGGCATCACGGGTCCCCATTACACGATTGGGGCCGCCTGTGCCGCAGGAAACGCGGGTCTGATTCAGGGCGCCCAGATGTTGCGGTTGGGCGACTGCGACGTGGCGCTGGCCGGCGGTGTCTCCGAGAGCATTCATACGTTTGGCATCTTTGCCAGTTTCAAAGCCCAGGGAGCGCTCGCCGAACATGACGATCCGGCCCGCGCCTCGCGACCCTTCGACGAAGAGCGTAACGGAATCGTGGTGGCCGAAGGCGGCTGCATTTTCGTGCTCGAGCGCTACGCCGACGCCGCCGCACGCGGCGCGAAGATCTACGGCGAGGTCTATGGCTACGCCATCAACAGCGACGCCAGCGACTTCGTGCTGCCCAATGCCTGCCGGCAGAGAGAGTGTCTGGAAATCGCCCTGCGGCGAGCCGAGCTCAACCCCGATCAGATCGACATCGTCAGTACGCACGCCACGGGCACTTCGAGCGGCGACATCCAGGAATCGGAGGCGATGCGCGACGCGTTTCGCGGCAGCGACCGCACCTGGTTCAACAACACCAAGAGCTTTATCGGCCACGCCATGGGCGCGGCGGGGGCCTTGGAGTTGGCCGGCAACCTGCTCGCCTTCGAAGATGGCGTCTGTCATGCGACCATCAATCTGGAACACCCCGATCCCGAGTGCGAACTGCCCGGCCTGGTGGCCTGCGAGCCGCGCGAGCGGGCGGACATTAGCTACATTTTGAACAACTCATTCGGCATGCTGGGAATCAACTCGGCGGTGATCATCAAGAAAGCCTAAGCGAACCGCGCCGCGAGCGCACGGATCTGAGTCGATCAAGAATGAGTCGATCCAGAAGAGGAGAAGAGCGGGAAATGACGCAAGACGATATTCGCGAAGTCATCATCGACATCCTGGGCGATATCACGCCCGACGAAGATCTTTCCACGCTCGACGACAACGTGGCCTTTCGAGATCAACTCGAACTCGACAGCATGGATTTTCTCGACATCGTCATGGAACTGCGCAAGCGTTACCGCGTGCAGGTTCCGGAAGAGGACTACGGCGAACTGGGTAGCATGGCCAGCACGGTCGCCTACCTCGAGCCGCGGATGCAGGACCTCGAAAAAGTCTGATGTACGACACCGTCATCATCGGCGCCGGCATGTCGGGGCTGGCGGCCGGAATTCGCCTGGCCCACTACGACCAGCGAGTTTGCATTCTCGAGCGGCACTACACGATCGGCGGTCTGAATTCCTTCTACCGCCTCGGTGGTCGCGACTACGACGTCGGACTCCACGCGGTGACGAACTATTCGGCCAAGGGGACCCGCAAAGGACCGCTGGCCCGGATTCTCAAGCAACTCCGCTTTCGCTGGGAGGAGTTTTCACTCTCCGAACAGATCGGTTCGGCGATTGCCTTTCCCGGCGTCAAATTGTCGTTCACGAACGACGTGCGCTTCCTCGAAGCGGAAGTGGAACGCTGCTTCCCATCGGAGGTCGACAATTTCCGTGGCCTGCTCACCAAGATCGCCGACTACGACGAGCTCGACGACGAGACGTTCGATCTCTCGACGCGCCAGGTCCTGGGCGAGATCTTCACCGAGCCGCTGCTCATCGAAATGCTGCTCTGCCCTACCATGTGGTATGGAAACGCCCGCGAACGCGACATGGACTGGGGTCAGTTCTGCATCATGTTTCGCAGCATTTTTCTCGAGGGCTTTGCCCGACCGCTGGCCGGCGTGCGACTGATTCTAAAGAAACTGATCAAGCGCTTTCGCTCGCTCGGGGGTGAACTCAAGCTGCGCGCCGGCGTACAGCAAATTCGCGTCGAAGACGATCGCGCCGTGGGCGTCGTGCTCGATAGCGGCGAGCAGATCGAAGCCAAGCAGGTGGTCTCTTCGGCCGGCTTCGTCGAGACGATGCGGCTCTGCGACGACATTACCGAGCCGGATGTGACCGCCGCCGGACAGCTCTCCTTCGCCGAGTCGATCTGCACGCTCGACTGCCAGCCCCGCGACCTCGGCTATCAGGAAACAATCGTCTTCTTCAACGACACCGCTTCGTTCCATTGGGAAACGCCCGCCGAGCTCTGTGATTTGCGCACGGGGGTGATCTGCTCGCCCAATAATTTTGCCTACGGCGAGGCCCAGGAGGCACTTCCCGAAGGCACGATTCGGGTCTCGCTGCTGGCCAACTTCCGCCGCTGGAATGAGTTGTCGGAGGAGGACTATCCCCTGGAAAAGCTGCGCTGGCTCGATCGATGCCTTGAATCGGCCGTGCGCTTCTGCCCCGACTTTCGCTCACGCGTCGTGGCCACCGACATGTTCACACCG
This sequence comes from Planctomycetota bacterium, assembly GCA_003389215.1. Taxonomy (GTDB): domain Bacteria; phylum Planctomycetota; class Planctomycetia; order Pirellulales; family UBA7805; genus MB-PLM-2. The sequence continues at coordinate 120,139 of QQVP01000024.1, forward strand.
AAGACGATCCGACGCTTTACCTGGCACGACAACGGAGCCGTCTACGGGGCCCCCAAGAAGCGACTCGACGGCGCCACCCACCTGCGGAACCTCTTCCTCTGCGGAAGCGACCAGGGCTTCGTGGGCATCATCGGGGCCATGGTCAGTGGCATCTCGATTGCGAACCGCTTGCTGGTCGGCGGCGTTCCCGAGCCTACCGTAAGCTAAGCCCGCACTGCGGCCGATTGCTGTCACGCACCACGCAGAAGCGACACCTCCGAAACAAGTCCTCGCCGCTACGAATTACCACGATGCCCCGCGATTTTCTCCAAGGTGCCGCCGATGAGTACGACGTCGTCGTCGTCGGTAGCGGTCTGGGCGGACTGACCGCTGCCAACATGCTGGCCCGCTCGGGCCATCGCGTGCTGCTGCTCGAACAGCACTACAAGCTGGGCGGCCTGGCAACCTGGTTCAAGCGACCGGGCGGACACATCTTCGACATCTCGCTGCACGGTTTTCCGATCGGCATGATCAAGAGCTGCCGCCGCTACTGGACGCGGGAAATCGCCGAGTCGATCGTTCAGCTCAAGAACATCCGTTTCGACAACCCGATGTTTTCGCTCACCACGACGTTCAATCGCGAGGATTTTACGAGGCTCCTGGTTGCCGACTTCGGCATCGAGCGCGAGCGCGTCGTCTCGTTCTTCGATACGGCCCGCGACATGAACTTCTACGACGACCAGTCGACCACGGTGGGAGAGCTGTTCGAGCAGTTCTTCCCCGGTCGCGAGGACGTCGTGCGGTTGTTGATGGAGCCGATCACGTACGCCAACGGATCGACGCTCGAAGACCCCGCCATCTCCTACGGCATCGTCTTCTCGAACTTCATGTCGAAGGGGGTGTTCACCTTTCAAGGTGGCACCGATCGGCTGATCGAACTGATGCACCAGGAGATGCTCGCCAACGGCGTCGATGTACGGATCAAGGCGAACGCGGAGAAGATCGAAATCGAGAACGGCCGCGTGCGAGGAATCGTGGTCAACGGGCGTTCGATCAAGTGTCGTGCCGTCGTCTCCAATGCGAATCTGCTGGCGACGATGTTCCATCTCGTCGGTGAGCAGCACTTCGCCCCCGACTTCGCGGAGGAGTGCCGGGCCGTGCGTCTGAACAACTCCAGCACTCAGGTCTACATGGCGCTCAAGCCCGACGAGACGATCGACGAGGGCACCGGCGACTTGCTCTTTTCGTCGACCGCGCCGCTCTTCCGCACCGAGGCGCTCTTGAGCCGGGACATCACGAGCCGCACCTTTTCCTTCTACTATCCCCACACCCGGCCGCAGGGCCGTCCACGGTGCCTGATCGTGTCGAGCACGAACGCCAACTACTCCGACTGGTCCGACCTTTCCGACGCCGACTACGAAGCGAGCAAGAAAGACCTGATCGAGACGACGCTCGAATCGCTCGAAAAGTACGTGCCGGGCGTGCGTGACAAGCTCGACCACGTCGAGGCCGCCACGCCGAAGACCTTCCAGCACTACACCCGCCACCTGCAGGGTTCGAGCTTCGGCACCAAGTTCGAAGGCCTCGCCGTCAGTCGCGGTCTGCCTGAGCAAATCGGCGGACTCTACCACGCCGGCAGCGTGGGCATCATCATGTCGGGCTGGCTGGGCGCGATGAACTACGGCGTGATCGTCGCCAACGACGTCGACTCGATGCTCATGCGGGCCGCCTCGGCTCAGCCGGCCCCAACCGCCGCCGCCACGTAACTCACTCGTGGTCGGCGACGCAGGCCTCAGACGCCAGCGACCTCTAGAGCGCGTCTCGTTTATCTCTAGCGTCTTGGCTAGCTGCGGCTGTGCTTGGCGACGTCGACCTGCATCGACGAATTCACCAATTCGTCTGCTTCGGTCTGGTGGCCAAACTTGCCTCGCCTACGCCAGTGACGCGACACCTATCCTAGACACGCTCTAGAACTCGACCCTCGCCTGGTCGTCCAGCGCCGGCGGCAGCCCGTCGGCCTCCGCGGGCAGCAGCTTGAAGGGAAGCGGATTCGACGCCACGCCGTCTCCGCGAATCACCAGGAGCTGCACGTCCTGCGCCTCGGCCAGCTGCAAGACCGGCAACTGCACCCGAATGCCCAGGTCATACCAGCCTTCGATCTGCGCGTTCAGTTGCAGATCGCCGACGGACACCACGACTTGTCCCGGCTCGGGGCCCAGGCCTTCGCCGGAGAGCGTCAGCAGCGATCCCACGGACCCGGACGATTGATCGGCCGAAAACAACGCCGGATCGACCGGCAACACGTCGAGGCGAGACACGATCGCCCCGTTATTCGTCGGAATCGCATCGGTGGAAATCTCACCGCGACTGTCGACGACGACGTGAAGCTGGCTGAACGGTGCCGGCCGACCACGTTCGTCGCGGGCCAGCGACAAGGCGCCCACCGGCAGACGGAGATCGACCGACACAATTTCACTCGCCTCGATCCCGTCGAGCCGCGCGCTGGTCTGCGGAAGCTCGGCCGCGAACTGCTGGTCGTTGCTGGCCAGGGCCAAGACGTCGAACGGCGTCACGATGGCCTCCGGACTGTTGTTGCGCAGCCACAACCGATAGCGCGGGCCGAGGTCACTCTCGGGATGCCCCGGATCGACGAACCGGACGGCCAGTAGTTGCACGTCGCTGGCCCCTGCGGCGAGCGGCGGTACCGGAACGTCGACCCAGGTGCCGGACGCTACGGAGAAGAGCGGATCCCAAACGGGCGCTTCGAAGTCCTGGATCGGCTCGCCGGCTGGAAAGACGGCCGGACGCAACACGACGGGACGCGGATCGAAGCCAATCGGACACCCGACGTTCCAACTCCACGCGACCCACGGCTGCCAACGCGGAAACCAGGTGAAGCGAGCGAACCGCCGTGGTCCCGCATAACGGAAGGCAAAGTGGCGTCTCAGATAGTGCCGGCCGACCGGTCCGTGAAAATGGCGACGGTGCCAGGCACGCGGATCGCGATGGAAGCCGTGCCGCGGCAGTCGACGGGCGAGATCGCCTCGGTGACGGTAGCGGAACTGATCGTGGAGCCGAATCTTGCGCCCCACGGCCGACCGCGCGAGACGATCGAATTGCCCGGCTCGGTGTCGCCGGTCGAGCTCGTGGAAGTTCCGCACACGGTGGTGTTGACGAAGCGACGGTGCTGCGGCACGACGCAGCTGTTGCCGCTGGCGCGGAATGGCGCGGCCACGATCGAGGTCGACCGGACGGCGCACCACGTTACGCCCCCGCTGCGAGCGCACCACGTCGTTCCGCTGTCGGTTACGACGAGACGCATCGGCCGCGAAGTCGCGACCACGGCGATCGAACTGTCGCCACTGGTCACGACGATGTTCGGCGGCCGCGCGGCCCTGCTGATCGCGGCGACGGCGGTCGCGTTCTTGTTGCGCGGCGAACACACGTCGCGCCTCGCGAGCACGTTGTTCGCGCTGACGCTGCTGGCGCGCTCGTCGTGTCTGCTGGTCAGCCCGCTGTCGCTGCTGATCGCGGGCACGGCGAGCAAGATCCCGCTGCCGATCGCTCCGGCCCGCCGCCGATTGTGGCGTACGACGGGCGCGGGCGTCGGGAGCTCGCCTCGGCGTCGCGCGGTTCCGTGCCACATCGCGAGCGCGGTCCATTCGGTCTCGATCGCCTCGTCCGACGTCGCGCGGTGGACGCGGCCGTTGGGGCGTACGGGCCTGTTGTGGTGGCCGACGTTGAGGCGTGCGGACCTGCTGTGGACGCTGACGTTGAGGCGGACGGGCCTGTTGTGGTCGCTGACGTTGAGGCGTACGGACCTGTTGTGGTCGCCGACGTTGAGGCGTACGAGCCTGCTGTGGTCGCTGACGTTGCGGCGTACGGGCCTGTTGTGGTCGCGTTCCACGTGAACGCGCCGAAGGCTGTCGACCGCGATTCGGCGGGGCCTGACGAGTCACGCGAGACCGCGAACGTGCGGCGGGCGGCGACGGACGACGCGGCGGCGGCGCCGCGCGGCGGACCTGTTGCGATCGCGTTCCACGTGAACGCGCCGTCGAAGGCTGTCGGCTGCGATTCGGCGGGGCCTGGCGGGTTGCGCGGGACGGCGAGCGCGCACGATTCGACGAACTCGCCCGCGGCGGACGTGACGACCGACTCGGGGCCGTCGCCCGCTGCGGGCGCTGAGGCCGTGAGCGCGACCGCGCGGCGGATCGCGAGGAAGACCCGCGCGATCGGGATTGGACCTGCGACCTGGCTGGCCGCGAGCGCGAGGCGGATGGCCTTGCCCCCGACCTTGCCGAGGCGGATGAGCGGCCACCTGAGCGACCGCCGCGAGGCGGCTTGGCGTCCGCAGTCTCGAGGACCAGCAGGGTGATTAGGGACACGGCGACGAGCGATGTTGCTTTTGTCGTACAGATGCGCATGACTGGCTCTTTCCAACGAAAACGGGTTTCGATTTTTCGTTGGAAAATGGGCTGCGAATTGCGTTCCTCGCCGCCCCGCAAGCATAGGCGTAATCCGATGCATAGACAGAACTTATGTCTTGCAGTCAAGTTACGGAGTGACGTTTGCCCCGCTGTGCGTTCCCCACTCGCTGGTCGCCGCTGGCAAACGCGCTATCAATCTGACGACAGTGTTGTCAATTCGATGACACTCTGCGACGAACAGGTCCCAATCGGCCCGGTGCCGAATCGCTGGCCGCTGGGCTACGATCGACGTCTCAGACGGACAGGCGACCAAGGCGACAGCAACGAGCAAGGCAACCACAGGCAATGAGTCCAGATAACCCGCGTCGAATTGTCGTCACCGGAGCAACCCGTGGCTTGGGGCGCGCTTTGGTTGACGCATTTGGCGCGGCGGGCCACACCGTAGTTGGCTGCGGCCGCGATGCGACCGCCATCGCGGAATTGCGCGAGCTCTGGCCGACGCCCCACCAGTTTCACGTCGTCGACGTGACGCGTGACGACGACGTCTCCGCGTGGGCAAGTGAGGTCCTCGCCGCGCATGCTCCGCCCGACCTGCTGATCAACAATGCGGGCGTGATCAACCGCAATGCCCCCCTCTGGGAACTCGAGGCCGACGAAATCGACCTGGTTGTCGACGTGAATGTGAAAGGGGTCGTCAACGTGCTGCGGCACTTCCTGCCATCGATGGCCGGTCGTCAGCGCGGGATCGTGGCCAACATGAGCAGCGGCTGGGGACGTAGCGTTTCGCCCGAGGTGGCCATTTATTGCGCAACCAAATGGGCCATCGAAGGTCTCACACAAGCGCTCGCCGAAGAGCTTCCGTCCGGCATGGCGGCGGTGGCCGTGAATCCCGGTGTGATCAACACCAATATGCTGCGTACCTGCTGGGCCGAGTCCGCCGAGCACTATCCAGACCCTGCGCAGTGGGTATTGCGGGCCGCCCCTTTTCTGCTGCGTCTGAGTGCCGCTGACAACGGCCAATCGGTGAGCGTTTGACCTTCCCCGAGGCGCGAAACGTCGGATTGTACCGCCTGGACCGATTTTCGTGGCTCGTCTGGGGCCCGCGAGTTTGCCGCCAGAGCGGAAAAAACCTAGAGTTGGGCGGAGAGAGCGGAGAGTTAGGGGCACGGAAGCGCCGTGGGCACCTGGCGGCCCGTTCATAGACTTATGGCCCGTCACGGGTCTCCGCACTGCGTGAAGTCGAAACAACTCTGATGAAGATGCTGGCAACAAACATTCGAGGCCGCAGCACCTGGACGCGGGTGAAGCGATTCTTGCGGGACGACTCCGGCCCCACGGCCGTTGAGTACGCAGTCGTTCTGGCCTTGATCGTCGGCGTCGTGATCGGCTCGGTGACGTTGATGGCCAACGCAACGGCGACGAGCTTCGACAACTCGGCGAACTCGATCTCGAGCGCCTTCGGTTCGTAGTTGGCCTGGCGGACTGGTGTGGCACGGCCCAGCCGCGAAGCCCGTGAAGCCGCCGCGCGATAGGCGGCATCAGCCTCAGTCGCCAGCGCCCCGTTGGTAGGTGTTCTCGACGTGGTAGAATGCGCGATCCGCGGTCGCACGATTGGCCGCGCCCGTCGGATCGCCCCCTGCCCGTTTGCTCGAGAACACGATGTCCACCACGTCTTCGCTGGCGGAAATTCACGCCGCCATTCCTCACCGTTCGCCCTTTCTGCTGGTCGACGAAATCGTCGAACAGGATGACGAACACATCGTCTGCCGAAAGACCTTTTCCGGCGACGAGTTTTGGTACCAGGGCCACTATCCCCAGTTTCCGCTCACGCCGGGCGTCTTGCTCTGCGAGGCCGGCATGCAAACCGGCGCGATTCTGCTCAGCCGGTTTACGGACCCCGACGCGGGCGTGCCGGTGGCGACGCGGCTGAGCGACGTCCGCTTCAAGAATCCCGTCTTGCCGGGCGACACCATCGAAATCGCCGTCGATCTAACGGAACGGCTCGCGGACACCTTTTTCCTGGCGGCGAAGGTGAGCGCCAAAGGCAAGGTGGCGGCCCGCTTTTCCTTCGCATGTACCGTGGCAGCCCTCGAAAGCCGATAACGCGATGGCGAGCGCGATGGCTATGGACTTCCTGCAACTAGCCGACAAGAAGATTGCGGTGTTCGGCTTCGCCAACCGCAAGAGCGTGGCCTGGCACATTGCCGCCGTGCTGCGAGACGTCGGAGCCGAGGTAATCTTCGTCGTTCGCTCACCCCAACGACGCGAGCAACTCCTGCGGCTCTTGCCCGAGGCCGCGGTTCTCGTTTGCGACGTCGAAGATGAGTCACAAGTTGCGGCGCTGGGCGAGAGTCTGGCCAGCCACGGACCACTGCATGGCGTCGTCCACTCGATCGCCTTCGCTGAGTACGAAGACGGCGTCAAACCCTTCCACGAGACGAAGAAGCGTGAGTTTCTGCGGGCGGTCGATATTTCCTGCTATTCGCTGATTGCGATCGCCAACGCGCTGAAGGAACAGCTCGCCGAGGATGCGTCGGTGGTGACCATCTCCATCTCGACGACGAAGATGGCGAGCGAGAACTACGGCTACATGGCCCCGGTCAAAGCGGCACTCGACTCGACGATCTGCTTTCTCGCCAAGTCGTTCAGCCGCTTTTCGAAGGTCCGCTTCAACGCGGTCGCCCCCGGGCTGCTCAAGACATCCGCCTCCGCCGGAATCCCGGGCTACGTCGACTCATACCTCTACGCCGAGAAGGTGATTCCCCGCGGCGAGGCGGTGCGGACCGAAGAGGCGGCCCACACGGCGGCGTTCCTGCTCAGTCCCCGCAGCAGCGGCATCAACGCCCAGCAGATCGTCGTCGACGCCGGAATGGCCGTGAACTACTTCGATCGCGAGTTGATCGAGCAGGTGATGCGTCCGCAGCAATAGCCCGCCAAGACGCGAGAGATAAACGAGATGCGCTCTAGGAGCCAACCAGCCCGTCGACCCGCTGCGGCGACGTCCCGCTGGTTTCCGTACTGGCGCGGCAGAGGCTCTTCTGCCAGTCGACGGCCACCATCACACTGTTGATGCCCGAACCGATGCCGAGCAGCGCCACCTGCTCGCCCGCCGTCAGATGCCCCTGCTCGATGCCGATCGCCATCGAAATCGGCAACGCAACGGAGCCGGTATTGCCGAGCAACTCGACAGTCGAAAAGTCCCGCGCTTCGTCGATGCCGAGCGCGCCGAGCATCGCTCGTCGATGGGCCACGCCCACCTGGTGTGTGAAGACCTTGGCGACGTCCGCGGTCTGCCAGCCAAGCTCCGCGAGGAATTGCGCGTAGGTCGCCGCACCGGTGGCAATCCCCTCGTGCATCAATTGTTCGGAGTCTGTCTGCATTAGGGGCTGCATCTGGGCTCCCGCCTCGTCGGCACCGCTATGACAAAGCCCGTGAAACCGCGTCTCGGCCCGGCACGCGCCGCCCAGCACCCGGTTGTCGGTGCGGCTCAACTCGCGGTCGGTGAGCACGAATGCGCAGCTCGCCGAGCCAATGGTCAGCGACGCCACGGCCAACTTGATGCGTTCTCGGGTGAGCGACTCATCTTCGTTCAGCTCTCGTACGGTCGTCTCGACCAGCGGACGACAATTCTCGGTGCCGACCACCAGCCCGGCGCGAATCTGCCCGAGCTCGATCATATTTGCCACCAGCAGCAACCCATTGAGCAGCCCCAGGCAAGCGTTCGAGACGTCGAAGATCTGGCAGTCGGACGGCAGGCGGAGTTCATGATGAACGCGGCAGGCCGTGGCCGGCTCCAAATGATCGCGACAGACCGATCCATGGACGAGCGCGCCAATTTGCGCGCGCGGCACGCCGGTCGTCTCCAGGGCCTGCTCGGCACTGAGCACGCTCTGGGCGCTGCCGCGCGTATCGGGCGGCCAGAGACGCCGCTCGCGAATGCCGGTCATCAATTCCAATCGCCCCGAGGGCAGGCGGAGCCGCTGGTAGACCGGTGCGAGCCACTGCTCAAGCTCACCGGAGGTCACAACCTGTTCCGGCAGCTGATAGCCGAAGCCTTCGAGGCAGACATTTTGATATCGCATAAGAGGAGCATAATGCGACTGACGCGCGTTGGTAAAGGCAGGTTGCCCCGCCGCGGACAATGCATCAGCGCAGCGCCATCCACAAGATGTTGTGCCAGCACCGCGCGGCAACCACAAAATTCGAATTTCTCTGCGAGGAGTCTTGCAAAGCGGAAAGCACTGCCTAGACTCATACGTGACTTGCATTTCCTCTTCGACGCGCGAGCGACGCATGAAAGGAGGCTCGAGGCCGCGTGATACGGATATCGCTCTGGTGAGCATTTGTTGGTTCGTCACGATCGCGCCCGCTTAAGCAGCGGTTGCGAAGTTCCGCTGCCGAAGCCAACTGCCCGGCCAGGATACGGCACTCGAAAGTAACGCTTGTTGTCGCAGCGGCGATCGGCTCACGTGGAACGTGATGCTCCGCCGACAGCGCGATGGCACACGCCTTCGGACGAGGCGGCCCTCTTCTGCCCCCGGGAAGCGCTCCAGCTCTAGCGCGGCCCCGTTCCCTTCAGTTCATGCGTTTCAACTTCATCGGGCGCGAGGATGCGTCCAAGGAGCGTGGAACTCATGGAAAGCAAGCCGCTGATTGGTCTGACCGCAGACTATCGTTCGACAAAACCCGACTCTCCCGCCTTTAGCTACCTCGCGCGGGGCTACTACGACTCGCTTTTGTCGGCGGGAGCCCTGCCGGTCATCTTTCCGCCGGTCGTCGAGATGGACGACGCACATCGGTTGCTCGACCTGGTCGAAGGCATGGTCTTCGTCGGGGGGGCCGATCTCGATCCCAATCGCGACGGCTTCATGCATCACCCTTCGGTGCGCACCCTCTCCGAGCGCCGCGAAACGTTCGATCGCATGCTGATGAATCTGGTGACCGAACGCCGCATGCCGGTGTTTGGCATCGGGGTCGGCATGCAACTGCTCAACGTCCAACAGGGCGGCAACCTGTTCCTGCACGTGCCCGAGGATCTGCCGAACGCGCTTCCGCACAAGGACCCGATCGACGCCGCGCACCGACACGCGCTTTGCGTCGAACCGAATTCTCTGATGGACCGCGTTTACGGCGACGGCGAGGTCCGCGTCAACAGCATGCACCACATGGCAATTGACGAAGTGGCTCCCGGTTTCCGCGTCACGGCCACCTCGCCCGACGGCGTCGTCGAGGCCATCGAGTACGAAGGAGAAGACTGGTTCGCCCTCGGGACCCAGTTCCACCCCGAAAGCGATTCGGCCTCGGCCCTCGATCAACGGATCTTCGAAGAATTTGTCGACGGCGTCGGTGTTCACGGCAAGGTGCGGCTGGTGGCGTAGGCCGACCGCGTCGGGAGCCCAGGTTCGCCACAGGGTCGGGGTCACGAATCCACGACGCGCTCGATTCGTGTCCCTGAGCCCGGCGACAACACGACCGAGGACCTTCGCCCGATGAGCGATCGACAGCCGCCACCGGTAATTTCACCGCAGGGGGGAGTCAGCCCCTTTGCGATGCGCGAAGAGGTACCAACTCGAACCCTGTTGGGTCTGCACGTGGCGAGCGACTGTCGCCGCCTCGAGGCGGCCCTGGTGCAGATCACCGGCCAGGGCAGCCAGGTCGAGGTTCGCATCGTCGACCAAGAGAGCAGTCCCTTGGGCGAGACGATTGCCGGGCGCTTCGCCCGACTGCGGGATAGCCATTTCGAATCGCCGGGCGAAATGGCGCTGTTGGCGGCCGAACTGGCCGAGGTTCAGGCTAAGGTTGCCGGCGACCTGCTCGACCGATTGCTCGCCGGTCTGCCTCCGCCGCTGGCGATCGGGGTCACCGACCCTGGGCTCTGGCACCTGCGCCGCAATCACCCGCCGTGCTATGCGAGCCTGTGCGACGCAGCCCAGCTAGCCGCGCGAACCGGCATCAACGTCATCGACGCCTTCGCAGCTGCCGACCTGGCGGCCGGGGGCATTGGTGGTCCCGTGGGAGCCCTGCCCCTCTGGTTGGTGTTGCGTGATGCATCGCGTCCCAGGATATTGCTCGACTTGGGACGCACCGTTCGACTCACGTACCTGCCCGCCGCCAACGCGCCCCGCGCGATCGGTTCGATTCTCGCGTTCGACGTCGGACCTGGCACCAGCTTGCTCGACTATCTGGCGCGTCGCTTCAGCGATGGCAAGATTGAGTTCGATCCGGGCGGTCGCCTGGCCGTGCAGGGCCGCAAGATCGACAAGCTGATCGAGCATTGGCTCGATGCGCCCTACTTTCGTGAGCCGCTACCTCGCTGGAATCCCGTCGGAGTTCATCCTTACGAAGAGCTGGAAGAGTCGATTCGCATGGCAGCGGAGACGGGGTGGTCGGTCCGCGATCTCCTCTGTACGGCCAATCACTTGATCGTTCGCTGCATCGAGCGGGACATCGAGCGCTGGATTCCCGCTCACGAAGATGTCGCCGAAATTCTGCTCGTTGGGGGCGGCGCCCAGAACGGACTCCTGCTGGCAGAACTCGGTAAGTGCCTGCCGGGTGTCAAACTCGTGCCTGCGTCGAGCCAGGGATTCGACGAGATGTCGCTCGATGCGGCGGTGGCGGCCGTGCTGGCCGCCCTCTTCATCGAACGACGCACGGCCGGACTTCCCAACGTGACCGGAGCCACGTCGCCAAGCCTGCTGGGACGATGGACACCGGGAAGCACCGCGGCGATCGAAGGTCTCTTGCGCGCGATGGCGCCGGCGACCGCCGACGAGTTGCGGCGAGCCGTCTAACGCCCGTCTTGAAAAGGTCACCGCGGCTGGCCGGCAACGGGCGTTCCCAGCACCTCGAGAAAGGCTCGCATCCATGCCGCGTGCGCGGGCCAGGCGGGCGCGGTTACCAGGTTGCCGTCGACGTGCGCCGAATCGAGTCCCGCGCTGGGCTCGATCCACTCCGCCGAGGCGGCTTGCAACTCGGGCCAGACGGCCGGATAAGCCGTGCAGGTACGACCAGCGAGCACTCCCGCGGCGGCCAACAGCTGCGGACCATGGCAAATTGCCGCAATCGGTTTGTCGCCCGCGGCAAAGTGGCGGACGATCTCGATCACCCGCGGATTCAGACGCAAGTACTCCGGTGCCCGGCCGCCCGGAATCACCAGGGCGTCGTAGTCTTCCGGGCGAACCTTGTCGAAGTCGGCATTGAGCGCGAAGTTGTGGCCACGTTTCTCGCTGTAGGTCTGCTCTCCTTCGAAGTCGTGAATCGCCGTGGCCACTTTGTCGCCCGCAACCTTGTCGGGACAGACGACATCGACTTCGTGTCCTACCAGCTGCAACATTTGGAACGGCACCATCGCCTCATAGTCTTCCACAAAGTCGCCCACGAGCATGAGAATCTTCTTGACGGTCACGGTAGCGCGTCCTGACTGCAAAATCTGCTCTAGGTCCCGGTTGGAGTAGCCCCGATTTTGCTCGATGCCGTGCTTGGCCGCCATCGTGCCCAGGCGAGAAGTTCGCCGCCGGTCCGTCATTCCGACGCCCTTCCGCGCTGAGCGACCGTGACCGGCCATGTTAATTTTTGCAAGCTAGTAAAACTGGCGAGATGCGGGTGAGTCTGCCGATAAGTAAAACCGCTCGATGGTAACGGGACACCAGGCGACCACGGAAGACGTGCCTTAAGTCACTCCCCTGCCTTCGTTTAGGTTGCATGGCCGCAACTCGAACGAGGCCCCAGGCACTCCCCCATGGTTATCGCAGTCACGCCCACGCTGCATCTCTTCTGCCAGGCAATCGCCGACAACCCGCCACGCTGGCACTTCGTGCTCCAGGACCTCGAAGGTTCGAACGTCCTCGACGTTACCGACGCCGAGTCGGGAGTCGACGGCGAGCGACTGGAGTTGCTGGCCCTGGTTCGCGGTCTCGAAGCAATCTGGTGCCCTGCCCGACTCATCGTGGTCAGCCCGAGTCGTTACATCCGCCACGGACTGCAGTTCGGCCTGAACGATTGGCGGCGACAAGATTGGCGTTGGGAGAGGTTCGGCGAACTCGTCCCGATCAAGAATGCCGACCTCTGGCAACGCGTTGATGCCGCGTTGCGGTTCCACGAACTCGAGGTCGCCCGCCATCAAATGTCCACGCTCACCGGGCCCACGGTGTCGTCGTTGCGAGTTGCCCGCGTGGCACCGGCGCGCGGCAGCGATGACCGCTCTCCCGCGCGGATGCGCCCGGCGGGTGAATCCCGACGCGTCGGCGATCTCTCCGAGGTCGACATGGCAACCACGGCCAGCCCTTGAATTACCCCCGCCTGCCAGGCCGGGCACGACGCGATCTGGTCTGGCAGACACCCCGCTCACCCGCAACCGGTTTTCGACCAACAAAGGAACACGAGACGTGCAGACATCGATTCGACTGGAAGAACTTGGCGCGCTAATCGAAGGACAACATGGCGATCCGTTCTCGCTACTGGGCCCCCACCCGATTCAGGAAGGTTCCAAGCACGCTGTCAGCGTGCGGGCATTTCTGCCACAATGTAGCCAGGCCTGGGTGCTCGACCCCACCGATGCGCGCCCCCACCCGATGCGCAAGATTCACCCGGCCGGATTCTACGAGGGATTCTGCAACCGCCCCGAAGACGGCACGCCGCCCCGCTACCAGTTCAAACTGGCCCACCACGACGGGCAAGAAACGACCATGCACGATCCGTATCGTTTTCCTTCGCTGTTCACCGATTACGATCTTCATCTGATCGGCGAGGGCAAGCACTACGACGCCTACAACCGTCTGGGTGCCCAGATCCGCACGATCGATGGCATTCGCGGCGTGAACTTCGCCGTGTGGGCCCCGAATGCTCAGGCCGTGAGCGTGGTGGGCGACTTCAACGACTGGGACGGTCGCCGCAATCCGATGCGAAAGCTGATCCCCAGCGGCATCTGGGAGCTGTTCGTTCCGGAAGTCGGCGAGGGACAAAACTACAAGTTTCGCGTCAAGAGCGAGTCCGGCGTGACGGACAAAAGCGATCCGTACGGCTTTGCCGCCGAGCTTCCCCCCCGCACCGCCTCGCGAATCGTCAACCTCGACAACTACGCCTGGCAGGATGACGCCTGGATCGAGGGCCGCCGCGACCGTGATCCGCTGGCGGGTCCGGTCTCGATCTACGAAGTCCATCTCGGCAGTTGGCGGCGCGGTTCCGAGCCGCCGTACTGGCTCAACTATCGCGAGTTGGCGCATCAGCTGGTGGCCTACTGCCACGAGATGAACTACACGCACGTCGAGCTCATGCCCGTCAGCGAGCATCCCTTCACCGGCAGCTGGGGTTACCAGACGGTCGGCTACTTTGCCGCCACCAGCCGCTACGGGACGCCGGAAGACTTCATGTACTTCGTCGACTACTGCCACCGCAACGGCATCGGCGTGATTCTCGATTGGGTTCCGGCTCACTTTCCACGCGACGGACACGGCCTGATCCAGTTCGATGGCACGCCGCTCTACGAGCACGCCGATTCCCGGCAAGGCGAGCATCCCGACTGGGGAACGTTGATCTTCAACTACGGGCGCTGCGAGGTCCGCAACTTCCTGCTCGCCAACGCCCTGTTCTGGTTCGACAAGTACCACGTCGACGGACTGCGGGTCGATGCCGTGGCCTCGATGCTGTACCTCGATTACAGCCGCGAAGACGGTCAATGGGTTCCCAACGAATACGGCGGACGCGAGAACCTGGGGGCCATCTCCCTGCTCAAGGAATTCAACGAAGAGGTCCATCTCCGCTTCCCCGGCACGCTCACCATTGCCGAAGAGTCGACCGCCTGGACGGGCGTCTCGCGGCCGACCTATCTGGGCGGCCTCGGCTTCTCGCTGAAGTGGAACATGGGCTGGATGAACGACACGCTCGAGTACATGCGGCACGAGCCGATCCACCGCAAGTACCACCACGACGAGCTGACCTTCAGCTTGATCTATGCCTTCACGGAGAACTTCTGCCTGCCGCTGTCCCACGACGAAGTCGTCCACGGCAAAGGCTCGCTGCTCGACAAGATGCCGGGCGATCTCTGGCAGCGATTCGCCAACCTGCGGTTGCTGTACGCCTACATGTGGGCTCACCCCGGCAAGAAGCTACTCTTCATGGGGAGCGAATTCGGCCAGTGGTACGAATGGGATTGCGACCAGAACCTGCAATGGGACCTACTGCAATGGGATCTCCATCGTGGCCTGAAGCAGTGCGTCGCCGACTTGAATCGTCTTTATGTCCACGAGCCGTCGCTGCACGAAGTCGACTTTACTCAAGAAGGGTTCGAGTGGGTCGACTGCCACAACCACGAAGACAGCACGCTCAGCTTCATTCGGCGGGCCAAAAACTCCGACGACTTCCTGCTGGTCGTCTGCAATTTCACTCCAGTCGTTCGTAAGCAACATCGGCTCGGCGTGCCCGAGGGCGGCTGGTACGAAGAGATCTTCTGCAGCGACTCGGAGTTCTACGCCGGCAGCAACGTCGGCAACGGCCCCGGGCTGATGGCCACCGATCAGGAGAGTCACGGTCGACCGTTCTCGCTGGAACTCGACCTGCCTCCGCTCGGCGCCCTGTTCCTCAAGCCGCGACGCTAGGCTTTGTTTCAAAACGCGTTTGCGAACGTCCGTCGCCAGCGGCGAAGCGCCTGCTGAGCCGCAGAATCCTTCGTCGCTCTCGACTCGCCGGGAGGCTCGCCTTCCCTTTCGAGACAAAAGCCTAGTTCCGCGCGTAGCGAACCTTGAATTCCCGCTCGAGGTCGTCGTACCACGCGTCCACGACCTCGTTCAGGTCGTACCCGAGCACGCGGCGGATATCTTCCAGCGGCAGGCGATTCTCCTTGTACCGCGCGATGAAGTCGGCCCGCAGTTCCTCGTCCGTCGGGTTGCGATCGGTAACACGAATCACGTACGCCACCGTTTGCGGATGATTCATCGCCACGCCGACCTCGCCCACACCAAGTGAATACGCCTTCTGCATGAACTCGGGCCCCGGCGCGTTCACATCCTCAATCGTGCTCAGAGCAAGCTCGGGCAGGCCGGTCGGACTCGGGGCCGCGGGAACCGAGTACCAGGAAAACGGTTCGGGCCGCACGATGCGCGTGCCGGGGTTTGCCTCGACAACTTCGTCGAGGTCGGCGCCGTCTTTAAGCTGGGAGGCAATCAGCTCGGCGGCCTGCAAGGCACGTCGTCGCGCGGTGTCGTCGGCTTCGCTGCTGCCCGCACCCAGTTTCCAGGCGGTCGCCACTTCCTCACGCATGTCGTCGAACGGCAGTTCCTTCTCCTCCTCTTCTTCGATCTTCCAAAACAGGAAGTTGTTGTTATCCAGGTCGCGGAGGCGGACGGGACGCTTGATCGAACTCTCTCCCTGCTGGCCAAAGACGACTTTGGCGAAGCCCCTGAGGCGACCAATTTCCGTCGTTTCGTAAAATTCCTCCTCCGTGAGCGGATCCGTGCGCTTCACTTCCAACGTACTGTCGGTGACAAACGACTCCATCCCACGTTGGTCGCTCAGATCGCGGTATCGGAAGTGATCGTCCAGCTTGTCCTGCAAATTGCCCAGCGATTCGTCGATCAACTCGGCCGCTCGCAATTCGGCCATCCTCAGCACGACGTAGTCCCGGACCTCCTCAAGCGGACGATACTCAACCGGCTCGGCGTCCGCAGTTTCGGCATCCGCAGTTTCGGCGTCGGTCGACTCGGCGTCGGCACTCGCGGCCTCGTCGGTCGTTGAGGCATCGGTTTCAGTTGCAGACGGCGTCTCGGCATCGGTTTCAGTTGCAGACGGCGTCTCGGCATCGTCGGCCGCGGCGCTCGCGTCGGTACCCGCATCGACGTTCGCGTCGTCTGTCGCGTCTTCGCTTGTCGTCTCCTCCGCACCCGGTTCGGCAGCGGCGGTCTCGCTCGCCTCCGCTTGGTCCTCGCCGCTCTCGTCGGTCTCTCCCTCGCCTGCGGACGCGGTTGACTCACCGCTCTCGGCTGTTTCGTCGCCTTCGGCAGCCGCTTCTCCTTGGTCACCGTCCGCCGCAGCATCCGCTTCCTCAGACGCATCGCCCTCGGTCGACTCGGCATCGCTCTCGGCCGATCCCTTGGGCACCTGGAGCTCCTCGTCCATGGCCTTGTTGCGCTCGTAGAATTCCCGGATGCCCTCCTCATCCTCCTCGATGATCTCGCGCGCTCGTTCGACGAAGTCCTCGTACCCGAAGCGAACGTACTCGATCGCCGCCCGATAGGGTCTGCGAAATCCCACCTCGGGAGACGGCAGTGGCGTGCCCGATACGACGGAGTATTCCGCCAATTCCGACTTGTGGCGGTCGTAGTAGGCCCGCAACTGCTCTTCGCTCGGATCGGCCACGTCGTCAAGAAAGGCCTCGACCGGGACGGCGACCAATTCGGTCGCCAGCTGCTGCTCGATCCGGGCGTAGTAAGCCAACTGTTCGCCCGGCGGCAGATTGCCAAAGCCACGCTGCGACAGTGTCTCCACACGACGTGCGGTGATCGCCTCGCCGACGAGCCGAAAGAACTCATCGACCGAAGTACCAGGCGGCCCCTGAATCAACGGGCGCATTTCGGGAAAGCTGACCATCGTTTGTTCGGGATTCTGCAGCGAACGCACCAGAGTGCCGAGATACGCTCGGACCTCCTCGTCGCTGGCAGCGCTCATGCCGAGGCGCTCTGCCTCGCGCATGAGCATCATGTGGCGAATGAGCTGCTCCTCCTCGAGATGACCCCGATGGACGACGCGACGTTGTGCCAGCGCCGGCTGGCCGAGGAGCTGGTTAATGTACTCTCGCGACAGCCCCTCCTTGGCCAGCGACGTCGCCTGGAGTCGTTCCAGGATCTTGGCCACCAATTCATGGCGATTTCGCAGCTTCTCGAGGTCCGATCGACGGACGTCGCCGTCGACCCAGGTAAAGACGACCGGATCCTCCCGGGTAGCGCCACCCCCCCCGCCGCCGCCGAGCTGCATCAACGAGTCGCCGACCGTGAAAACCAGGATGATAAGGACGCCGAACACGGCCAGCATCGCCGCCTGATACTTGCGAAATACTTCAAATGGATTGTTCTTGGCCATGGAAAACGTCCCAGGGGCTCGAGAGAAGGCAGACGATTGACTTGGCTTGACAGCCGGCCCGCCGCGAGATTATTGGTGTCATGCCGTCTGGAGCGGCCTGTGAAGGGTGTGATTGTACGATTGGCAAAGCAAAGTGCAACGGCAAAGAGTGATTCGTTGTGCTTGAACTCGCCTCGTTCGAGCCGATCCTGCTGCTGCTGCGGAATTCTTCGAATCGAGGATGCCCCGAACGATTAAGCGATTATATGGACGCGAACCAGATCGCGGGCGCCTGTCGATCGCACCAGATGAAGCGGTCGCGCGACGCCAGGACTTCGAACTCACGCCGAGTCACTCCGACCGCTGATACACAAACGTCTGCTTATACGAACAGCCGCATCGATTGAGCACCTCAGCCCCGATGGCGAAGAAATCCCCACAAAAATCGCTAGTAATTGTCGAGTCGCCGGCCAAGGCCCGGACGATCGGCAAGTATCTGGGCCGCGGCTTCACGGTCGAGGCGAGCATCGGCCACGTTCGCGACTTGCCCCAGGGGGCCAAGCAGATTCCCGAGAAGTACAAGGGCGAGGATTGGGCCCATCTGGGCGTCAACGTCGACGAGGACTTCCTGCCGATCTACATCATTCCGCCCGGCAAGTCGAAGCAGGTAACCAAACTGCGCAAGCTGCTGAAGGAATCGAAAGACCTCTATCTGGCGACCGACGAAGATCGCGAAGGCGAGGCGATCAGCTGGCACCTGCAGGAGTTGCTCAAGCCGAAGGTGCCGGTCCACCGCATGGTGTTCCACGAGATCACCAAAGAGGCCATCAACGAGGCCCTCTCGAATCCGCGCGAGATCGACGGCGATTTGGTCCGCGCCCAAGAAGCCCGGCGTATCATCGACCGGCTCTACGGGTACGAGGTCTCTCCGTTGCTCTGGCGCAAAGTGCGGCCGAAACTGTCGGCCGGCCGGGTGCAGAGTGTGGCAGTTCGACTGATCGTCGAACGAGAACGACAGCGGATGGCATTCGTCGCCGCGACCTACTGGGACGCGATCGCCACCTTTGTGAAGAGTGACCAGGCGGAGTTCCAGGCCACGCTCGTCTCGGTCGACCAGCGAAAGATCCCCTCGGGCAAGGATTTCGATTCTGCCGACGGCAAGTTGAAAGACCCGAACTTGCTGCACATGGACGAAGCGGCGGCTCAGGCCTTGGTCGAGAAACTCGCCACGGCCGAGTTCTCGGTCACCTCGCTCGACGACAAGCCCTACACCTCGAAGCCGTCGCCGCCCTTCACGACAAGCACGCTGCAGCAGGAGGCGAATCGTAAACTCGGCTTCACGGCGAAACGTACGATGGGGGTCGCGCAGAGCCTCTACGAGAATGGTCACATCACCTATATGCGTACCGACTCGACGACGCTGGCCCAGGTGGCCATCGAGGCGGCGCGGGATCTGGTCACCTCGGAGTACGGCGGCGAGTTTCTGCCCGACGCGCCCCGGCAGTACGCCTCGAAGGTCAAGAACGCCCAGGAAGCCCACGAGGCGATTCGTCCGGCCGGCCACCCCTTCGAGAAACCCGAGGTGCTCAAGTCGCAGCTAAGCGACGACGAGTTCCGCCTGTTCGACCTGATCTGGAAACGCACCGTGGCCAGCCAAATGGCCGATGCCCGTGGACACCGCGTTTCGGTCATCGTCGAAGGGGGCGGAGCGCAATTCCAGGCGGGCGGCAGGACAATCGAGTTTCCCGGCTACCTGCGGGCCTACGTCGAGGGGAGCGATGACCCCGCCGCCGAATTGGCCGATCGCGAATCGATTCTCCCGCCGTTGGTCGTGGGCGAATCGCTCGGCGGCAAGGACATCGAAGCCAAGAGCCACACCACGCAGCCGCCGGCCCGCTTCACCGAAGCCTCGTTGACCCGCGAACTCGAACAGCTGGGCATCGGCCGCCCGAGTACCTACGCGTCGATTATCGACACCATCCTGGCCCGCAACTATGTGTTCAAGAAGGGTTCGGCACTGGTGCCTACCTGGACGGCGTTCGCCGTTTCGCAGTTGCTGAAGTGGCACTTGCCCGAACTGGTCGACTATCAATTCACGGCCCAGCTCGAAGACGACCTCGACGCCATCAGTCGCGGGGAACAGGACTCGGTCGACTACCTCAACGAGTTCTATCACGGCAAGCGTGGTACCGGGCTGAAACAGCTGCTGAAGGACAAGATCGAAGAAATCGACGCCCGCCAAATCAGCAGCATCAAGATCGGTGCGACGGAAGATAACGGCGGGCCGGGCGAAGAGATCGTGGTCCGCGTGGGCCGTTACGGGCCGTACATCGAGCAGGGCGATCGCCGCGCCAGTGTTCCCGAGCACATCCCGCCCGACGAACTCAACATCACCACGGCCGTCGAGTTGCTGGAACAGGCGGCCGCGGCCGACGAGCCGCTCGGCACCTGTCCCGACACGCACAAGCCGGTGTTCCTCAAGGTCGGGCGTTTCGGGCCCTACATCCAGCGCGGCACGCCCGACGACGACGAGAAGCCGAAGAACGCCTCGCTGCTCAAGGGCATGCAGCCCGAGGACATCGACCTGGAAACCGCCCTGAAGTTGCTCTCTTTGCCGCGCGAGCTGGGCGCGGATCCGAAGAGCGGCGAGATGGTGACCGCCTACAACGGTCGCTTCGGCCCCTACATCAAGTGCGGCGAAGAGACGCGGTCGCTGCCGGCCGAGATGTCGCCGATCGAGGTCTCGCTCGAACAGGCACTCGAGTTGCTCGCTCAACCGAAGAAGTCGCGACGCGGTTTCGGCAGCGCGAAGGAGCCGATCAAGGTCTTCGACGACGCGTCGCCGGTGACGAAGGAAAAGGTCCAAGTGCTCGATGGGCGCTACGGACCCTATGTGACCGACGGCACCACCAACGCCTCGCTCCCCAAGGGGACCGACCCAGCCGAGCTTTCGTTCCAGGAGGCCCTCGACCTGTTGGCCGCCCGCGCCGCCAAGGGACCGGCCAAAAAGAAGACAGCCAAAAAGAAGACAGCCAAGAAATCGGGCGGCAAGAAGAAGGCAGCGGCGAAGAAGAAATCGACGACGAAGAAGTCGACCACCAAGAAGGCCGCCGCGAAGAAATCGTCGACCAAGAAGGCGGCGGCGAAAAAGACGTCGGCCAAGAAAAAGTCGACCGCCAAGAAGAAGTCGTCCTAGGCTGCCGGGCGAGCGGCGAGAGTCTCACTCTTCGTCCGGGTCGCGGGGAGCGCCGAGCGCCAAGGCATACGCCGTGGCGTGACTGCGACAATGCGAGATGCTGATCAGCATCCGCCCGATCCCCAGATCTTCGACCTTGTCGCGTGCCCCGCCGCGGAAACGCACCGAAGGCCGTCCGCCGCGGTCGTTGCGGATCTCCATATCGCGCCACGAGATACCCTTGATCCAACCGGTGCCCAGGGCCTTGAGAATCGCCTCTTTAGCTGCCCAGCGACCGGCGAAGTGCTGCGTCGCCGCCTTGCGCTGACGGCAATACTCGACTTCGAGCTCCGTGTAGACGCGGTTGATGAACAGCTCGCCGTGACGTTCGATCATCTTCGCGATTCGCAGACACTCGACAATGTCGGTGCCGATTCCCACGACGTGCATGGCGGTGATTCCCGATTCGCGGCGGACTCGACCTAAAGCTTGATCCCGCAGGCCGACTGGGCCCGATCCAGCACGTCCTGGGCCTTCGCTCGGGCCTGGCTCGCCCCGTCGTCGAGGATCTCTCGGACCCGCTCGGGCTGGCTCGCCAGCTCGGCGCGCCGCTCGCGGGCTTCGGCAAAGTAGGCTTCCGCGGCGTCCGCCAGGGCCTTCTTCACCTCACCATAACCAAAGCCCCCACGCCGGTATAGCGCGGCCATTTCCTCCCGCTCCGCCGCCGAAGCGACGAGCGCGAATAGCTGATAGAGGTGGTCGGTCTCCGGCTCCTTCGGCTCCTCCATGGGCCGCGAATCGGTCGTGATCCGCATGACCTTCTTTCGCTGCGGCTTCGGCTCTTCGAAGATCTCCAACGTGTTGCTGTAGCTCTTCGACATCTTTTCTCCGTCGGTGCCGGGAACCTTGCCGGTCGACTCGAGAATCTTGGCTTTCGGCACTACGAACGTCTCGCCGAAGGCGTGATTGAAGCTGGTCGCCAGATCGCGACAGACCTCCAAATGCTGGCCCTGATCTTCACCGACCGGCACGACATCGGCATCGTAGGCCAGAATGTCGGCCGCCATCAGTACGGGATAGGTAAACAGCCCGGCGTCGGCCGTGAGTCCCTTCGCCTTCTTGTCCTTGTAAGCATGACACCGCTCCAACAAGCCCATCGGGGTGCCCGTCATCAACAGCCAGGTCAGCTCCGTCACCTGTGGCACTTCCGATTGGACAAACAGCACCGCGTGGTCGGGGTTCAAACCCAGGGCCAACAGGTCGATCGCCGCATCGAGCGTATTCTGCCGCAGCAAGTCCGGATCGCGCACCGTGGTGAGCGCGTGCAGGTTGGCAATGAAGTAGAAGGCCGCGTCCTCCGTCTGCAATTCGATGTACTGGCGGATCGCCCCAAAGTAGTTTCCCCAATGGAATCTCGCCGTCGGTTGAATGCCGGAAAGGACGCGCATGGTTCGGGTATCTTCTCTCGATGCTGGATGATTGGCAAGTCGCTACGGAGTCGCCAGCGTGCCGACAACTTCGCCCACGCGACTTGCACCTAGCGAGGCGATCGCCGCCGGTAGTTCGTCGACGAGCGCGTTGGCGGCCGTCGGTCGATAGAAGTTCGCGGTGCCGATCTGAACGGCGCTCGCCCCCGCGACCAGAAACTCCATCACGTCGTCGATCGTCGCAATGCCGCCGATGCCAACGATCGGAACTTCCACCGCCTGGGCCACCTGGTACACAATCCGCAGCGCGATCGGCTTGATCGCCGGTCCGCTCAGCCCGCCCATGACATTGCCCAACAGCGGACGTCGGCCCCGCCAGTCGACCGCCATACCCAGACAGGTATTGATCGCCGAGATGGCGTCGGCGCCCCCCTGCTCCGCGCTGCGTGCGATTGCGCCGACGTCGGTCACATTCGGCGTCAGCTTGGCCAGTAGCGGATGCGAAGTGGCCGCTCGACAACCGGCCACCACCCGTTCACAACTTTGTGGATCGGTTCCAAAGTCGACCCCGCCGCTGACGTTCGGGCAGGAGATGTTCAGCTCAATCGCGCCGACCTCGGCAAATTCGTCAAGACGCGCCGTCATCTCGACGAACTCGTCGATCGTGCGTCCCGCAATACTGACGATGACCGGCACGCCGAGACTCGCCAGATACGGCAGGTGATGCGCCAGGAAGGCCTCTTGGCCGTCGTTGTCCAAGCCGATCGAGTTGAGCATGCCGGCCGGTGTCTCGATCGTTCGCCAAGGAACGTTGCCGGCGCGCGCCTCGCGCGTGATCGTCTTGGGGATGATCCCGCCCAAAGAGGAGAGGTCCGTGAGTCCCTCCATCTCGCGGGCATAGCCGAACGTGCCGGAGGCAACCAGAATCGGATTGGGCAGCGATAAGCGACCGAGCGAAACGGAAAGATCGATCGCCGGGTTCGGCGACGGTTCGGATTGGCTCGGGCGGTCACTCAAATTGGCGAAGGGGCTCGGCACAGGGCTCACGAAACGAAGTTCGCCGCACGCGAGCGCAATGTAGCCGCGACACACCGCCCCGGCAACGGGGCGAGACTTGCGAGCCAACTCTCTCGGGAGGCGATTCCAACCGCGCCGGGCAACTCGGCTAGGCCGAGTCGCCGCCGCCTACAGAATCCCACCGTGAGTTCGGTGCGGCGTCAGATGGTCAGGCTGATCGAGAAACCAGAAGCGTTCCCACTCTTCCAAGAAATGGCGAAAGCCCTCGGAAGTGAAGATCAGCTGCTGGGTTCGTCGTACGGGATCGCCGGAATAAGCCGGCAGAATGCAGCCCGATTGACACGCCAGGCAAAGGGCAAGAAGCGCAGAGACAGCCAACGCACGCATGGCACAAGTCCTCCGTGACTAGTAACTTCGGTCGCCTAATCCGTAAGCGACATTCGATGCGACGCGGTCGTCTCCGGTGGCTCGTTCGACGTGGGAGCCTGGGATTCGCCCGCGGTGTCTTTCGCCCAACCAGGCCCTGCGAACGAGTGCCAAAGGTCGGACGATGGTTTGTTGTCCTCGCTAACGACTTGCCGGCCATCTGGCCAAGGCACGTAAGTCTTTTACATGCCTACCGTTCCAGCCGGCGCCTCGCTTCCCCCCGACCCTTGAGCCGACACGCTCTCCAACTGCCGGACTCGTTCCTCCATCTCCTTGCCTGGCTTGAAGGTTACGACGAATTTCTCCGCCACGAACACCTTCTCGCCCGTACGGGGGTTTCGCGCCTTGCGGGCAGCGCGACGCTTGACCTCGAAAACGCCGAAGTTGCGAAGCTCGATGCGGCCGAGCGGACCTTCGCCGCCCCGTTCGAGGTGAGCCTTCGTGTCTTCGACGAGGGTCTCCACGATCGCATCAAAGGTCTTTTGGACAATCTCCTTGGTCTTCAATTGGGTTAGACCAATCTCCTCGGAAATTGTCTTCACGATCTCCTTCTTAGTCACGACTCAGATCTCCTGATTGCGACGGGGAGAAATCGCGTGAATAAAGGACAGGATAAGCCCACGTCCAACGCTCCAAGTGTAAGTGACACAAGCATTAGAGTCAAGGCAAATGTCCGCAAGTCATGGTTGCATGCCGTCCGATTCGGCGGCTCCAGGGCGGACGTTCCTGTCCCGCGACGTTGGCATAAAGCCAGCCAAAATAATGAGTTACACGTTCCACTTCCGTTGCGCCGCCGGCTCCGCCCCGGCGACGTTCAATAACCCTTTACTGCACAACGATTAACGACGAACGAGCCGGTCTCCTCGCCGGCACCGCTGCCTTGCTCACAGGTGGCTGCGGCGAGGCG
This sequence comes from Planctomycetota bacterium, assembly GCA_003389215.1. Lineage (GTDB taxonomy): Bacteria > Planctomycetota > Planctomycetia > Pirellulales > UBA7805 > MB-PLM-2. The sequence goes on from QQVP01000024.1 coordinate 144,544, forward strand.
GCTCCGAGCTGTTATCGACCACAAAATCGGCAAACTCGACCCAATCCGCCAAACTTAACGTGAATCGACTTCGAGGCGGTCCGCGCCGCTGGCTTGCTCGCAGAGTTCGGGCCGCGGCGGCTGTTCCCGAAGCAGCCCTAAATCCGAATCTCGGCGGCCGATCGCTCAATCTCTTCCAGCGACACCAGCTCGCCGGTGCCGCTGCCGGGGCAGACTTCGCACGTCTGCCGCCAGCTCTCGGGGGAGCGGATATTCGAGTCCCAGAAGGGCCAGGTCCGACATTGCCGCGGCCGATCTTCGTAGACCGTGCAGCGGCGGGTACGACTGTCGAAGAAGACGCAGTCGCCGTTGGCATACTCCACCAGGCTGTAGCGGATGCCAATCTTGCGGGCGTGCTGTTCGCGAAACTGATCGACCGGCATTTCGAGTCGCTCGGCCAACGCCTCGATTTCGGCCTTGTTGACCCACACGTAGCCTGGTGCTCCCGTGCAACAGTCGCCACAGCCGGTGCACTGGAAGCGGAGTCCTGCGTGGTACCAGGGCTGTTCTCTCTTGGCCATCGCCTTCCCTCCTTGCAGCTCGTGGATCGCCACTCGGCGTGCGCGCCGTGGACGTCGTTTCACACGGGCAGTGCCGCCTTGCTGATTTCGGCAATTGCGCGAATCGCCAACTCGACATCCTGCTCGTCATTGAAGATACCGAGACTCATCCGCACGGTGCCGGCGGGAAAGGTGTCGAGCGTGCGATGAATCTCCGGGGCGCAGTGCAACCCGCTACGCACCTCGATGCCGTAGGCCGAATCGAGCAGCATCGCGACTTCCTGAGGATCATAACCCCGCACGTTGAAGCTGACGACCGCGGTGCGTGCGCCGGTAGCGGCGGGTCCGTGGATCGTGACTCCTTCGATCGCCTGCAAGCCTTCACAGAGTTGCCGCGTCCGTTCGCCGAGCTGTTGTCCGATCGCCTCGACGCCTCGCTCCAGGACCACCTGCAACCCAGCGGCGAGTCCCGCCAGACCCGGCACGTTGAGGTTGCCCGTCTCGAGACGCTCGGGCAAGGTCTCCGGCTGGCGGTCTTCTTCGCTCTTGGTGCCCGTCCCGCCGAATCGCAGCGGCCGTACGCGACTCTCGACGCCGTCGGCGAGCGCGAGGATCCCGGTGCCCAGCGGCCCCAACAATCCCTTGTGACCCGAGGTCGCCAGCAGGTCGGCGTGAAGCTCGTCGAGGCGGCACGGCACATGCCCCGCCGTCTGCGCGGCATCGACCAGCAACAAGGCAGGATGCGGCCGTACCAACTCTCCAATCGCGTCCAGCGGCTCGATGGCCCCGGTGACATTCGAGGCATGAGAGATGACGACCAATCGCGTCTCGGGGCGGAGCGCATCTTTGACGGCTTTCGCCGAGACATAACCTTGGCGATCGCAGGCGACCCGCGTCACTTCGACCGAAGCCTGTTCCTGCAAGTAGCGCAGCGGCCGCAGCACCGAATTGTGTTCGACGCTGGAGGTGACGACATGATCGCCAGCGGCGAGCGTGCCCTGGATGGCGATGTTGAGCGCGTCGGTTCCGTTGAGGGCAAAAACGATTTGCCGGGCGTCGCCCACTCCGAACAGGTCGGCCGCGCGCTCGCGCGCGGAGGCCACCAGCCTGAGAGCCTCGCCGGCAGCACGATAGCTACTGCGACCCGCCGGGGCGCCGACCTCCCGCATCGCCCGCTGCACCGCGTCGTAAACGGAGTCGGGCTTCGGCCAGCTGGTGGCGGCATTGTCCAGGTAGACACGACGGCTTTCAGACATGCCACGACTCTCGTTGAACCCAGGCAAGTAGTTCTCGACGGGCGCCCCCGAACCACCGATCGGACGCTAACCGCCGATCTGATACATGGCTCGCTCAGGACGCACAAAGTGAGGTTCGTCGATGCCGTGTCCGCGCTTCTTGGCGGACACCGCCTCGCGAATCAGATCCGCCAACTCCGCGTCGCTCGCCGAGCCCCGCAACAACGCGCGGGCATCCCACTCGGTCGTCGAGAAGAGACAATTGCGAATCTTCCCCTCGGCCGTAATGCGAAGCCGATTGCACTGATCGCAAAACGGCTCGCTGACCGGGTTGATCAAGCCCACACGACCGCCGCCGTCGGCAAAGTTGTAATCGACCGCGGGCTGACTCGGATCACCTCGCTCGGCAGCCACCAGCGGGCCGAAGGCATCTTCGAGGCGGGCTCGCACCTCGGACCCGGTCACCACGAGCTCGTTCTCCCAGGCGTTCTCGGCGTCCAGCGGCATGAACTCGATGAAGCGCATTTCCAAGTCGTGTTCGCGGGCGAAACGGCTCAGCGTCGTCACGTCTTGGTCGTTGATGCCACGCATCGTGACGGCGTTGATGCGTATCTTCTCGAAACCGGCCTGCTGCGCGGCGACGATTCCCGCCACGATGCGGTCGACGCCCTCGCGACGCGAAATCTGTCGGTAGGTGTCTTCGTCGAGCGTATCGAGGCTGATGTTGAGACGGTGCAACCCGGCCTCTTTCAGCTCCCTGGCGTGCTGATCGAGCAAGATCCCATTCGTCGTCAGCGCGATGTCGTCGATCCCCTCGATGCGGGCCAGCAAGCGAATCAGCTCCGCCAACTCGTGACGCACGAGCGGCTCGCCGCCGGTCAGGCGAAGCTTGTTCACGCCCAGGCCTGCCGCCACGCGGACAAAGCGGGCGATCTCCTCAAAGCTGAGGATTTCGTCGCGGGGCATGAACTGCACATTCTCGTTCGGCATGCAGTACAGGCAGCGAATGTTGCAGCGGTCCGTCACGCTGACGCGTAGATTGGTGTGGACGCGGCCAAACCGGTCGACCAAACGACCCGAGGCATTGCTCATGACGTGGCTCCCTGGCGTGCCGCCGCGCTCGAGGTCGGGGCCTCGCCCTTCGACCCCGTTGCCATACGGGCCTGTGCCGAGCGAGATGGCGACCCCGCCTCCGCCGCTTCCGCCGGGTGAACCCACTGACGTTCGCCGTCGGCCCAGTTCTCACACTTCCAGATGGGCACGACCTGCTTGATCGTATCGATCAGCCACTTGCCACTCTCGAAAGCCGCCTCGCGATGGGGCGAGCTGACGGCCACCGCCACGCTCGCCTCGCCAATCTCCAGGTGCCCCAGTCGGTGGACGATCGCGCAGCCGGTCAGCGGCCAGCGGCGACGGGCCTCGGCCTCCAACTCGGCCAATTCGCTGCGGGCCATGGCTTCGTAGCATTGGTAGTCGAGCGAGGCCGTTTCCCGACCGTCGGTATGCCGTCGCGTCGTGCCCAGGAACAAGACCATCGCCCCGGCATCGTCCGCGGCGACGTGCGCCAAGATGGCTTGGGTGTCGAGAGTTTGGTCGGTCAACTCAATCATGGCGCCGCATGCCCCGCAATCGTCACTCTTCTCATACCCTCTATGATGACGGGGGCCGTAGTGCCACGCAATGGCCGCGCGACGGCTACCAGATCGGGGCATTGGCCGCGATTCCTTGTAGTTTCGCCAACCCCAAGTATCATGAGATCGCCATGCACGGGCGCGATCGCGGACGGTCGCCGTGCCGACGGTCTTGAGTCTTCGTTCATGGCGATCGCGTCTCACGCACGCGGTCATGGCAAGGTCGCGCTCGCGCACCTGGAGAGAGGCCCGTGGTTGCTTTCGCATGCCCTCGCTGCCAAGGCGAGTTTCAGGTGAGCGCGTCGTTGTTTGGCCAGCAGGCCGTCTGTCCTTACTGCCAGCGGCTCGTCGATGTGGCGGACCCCAACGCGGCTGTCTCGCCCGCCAAGACCAACCCGATCGAGCAGCTCGTTTGTCCCCGCTGCGCCACCTCGATTCCGGTCCATCCGGAGCGAAAGGGGCAGAAGGTGGCCTGCCCCGCGTGCCTGGCTTTGATCGACCCGGCCCTGATTCCCCTCGAAGCGGAAGCAACGGACCCCGTCGAGCCGACCGTCGCCAACATCGAGCAGCCACCGCAGGCTGAAAACGAGTCACCAGTTCCCGATCCGGCCGCTCCCGAGTCGCCCGCTCCGAGGGTCCAAGATGGCGACCCCTCGTCGGCGACGCTCGCGGAGCGAAGCGCTGAAGCATCCGCGCCCGCAAAGGAACGACCGGCAGAGGAACCGGCCGATTCTTCGCGCAACGAGGAGCATTCGACAAAGGCACCCGCGCCGATCGAAGTCGCGCCGGCGGACCGTGTCCACGACGACACCACCTCGGTCGAGGGCGGCGAGGAACTGTCACCGGAAGATGGACAAGAAGGACAAGCGAAAGACGAACAAGAGAAGCAAGCGGAGGAAGGAGCGGCCGTCTCAGCTTCCCACGAGCCGGAAACGGAACCTGCCAACGCGGCCCTCGACGAGCGGACCAAGCACGTCCTGGAGGCCCTTGAGTCCGGCGACGCCGCCCAGACTGCGGAAGGCGAGACGGTCGCCGCCGAGTTTGCGGAGTTTCGCGTCGAGGAACGTCCCCTCACCGTGCAAATCGGCAAGACGGTCGTCGAATTGGAGTCCGTTTCTCGGAAGGAAAAGCGCGAAAGACAACTGCGGCGGAACATCACGATGCTGTTTCTCTGCATCGCCGTTTTGATCGGGGTCGTGCTCTATCTGACCGGAGTGATCGGCAATCGTCCCGGCCTCGAGCCGCCACCGACGCCCGCGGACGAGGTACCGGCCGAGAACACCTAAGGCGGCCCAACACACTCACCCGCCGACGACCGCCTGGCCGATCTCAAAGATCTCTTCCGCATCGAGCACGAGGTCGTTGGCCTCGAATAGCCGGGCCACGGCGGCGCGGTGAATCTTCATTTTGGTGCCTCCGACGCCGACCGCACCGTAGCATGTCACGCCGTCGTAATCCTTGGCGCGATCGTGCACCTCGATGCCGCCGATGCCCAGCGGCGGAACCGCGTTGAGATCGATCGCCACCCGGAGCGTCCCGCAGTCACGACGGGCCTGCTCGGAAAGCAGTTCCACGCCGGCAGCGCCCGCCGCAAACACCAACTCCACTCCGTTGAGCGCCGAGTTGAGTTCGGTATCCGTGGCGACCTGAACGGGCGTCAGTCGCGCTGCGTCGACCCGCGCCGCGACCGCCTCACATACCGCTCCGGCCCGGGCCGCATTGCGAGAAGCGACGCGAACCTCCGCGCCGGCTCGCGCCAGCAACCGCACCACGCGCGCCCCGACGGGACCCGTCGCGGCCAGGACCAGCGCCTTCGTCGCCGCCAGGTCGAGATGCTCCGCAGCCGCCAGCACCGCCGCGGCCGCCGTCGTGTTCGAACCGTTCGAGTCGAGCATCACCGAAACCCGCACCGGACCGAAGAAGCACTTCTTCACTTCTTCGACGAGCTGCTCGCCCGCGGCGACGTCGCTGCCACCGACGAAAAGCGCGGTATGCCTGAGCTGCTCGCCACCCCGGGTGAACATCGCCCCGTAGACCAGGTCGCGCACCGCCTCGGGCACAATCCCCCCGTGGCGAAACAGGTGGTCGACGCCCGCATCGGCCGCCACCACGCCATCGAACACGCTCGGCTGGGCATCGCTATCGAGCTGGACCAGGATCCGCGGGCTTTCCATGATGTTGCGCTCCGCTCGTAAGAAGGTGGGGATACCAAGAGAAACGAGCCCTCGAGCAAATGCTCGCGGGCTCGTCGTGATTGACGGTCGTTCGCCGTAAATCGGCGTCGCGCTGCGACCTCTAAAATCCCTTGAAGGGATGCTCGGCCGATTCCTGACCCGCCAGCATTTCATCGGCCGACGGCTTGCCGGACATCGCGTTGGCGATGGCGTCGACGGTGGCCTGGTAGTTGTATTCGTAGATCTTCTTGTCGTCGTCGGCTTCCCAGTGGATGAAGACGCCGCAAACGATGCAGAGGTCTTCGCACTTGTCCTTGGGAATCACGCCCGATTTGACCGAATCGGCCACCGCATTGGCGACCGCCGCCTGGGCGGGTCCGAACATCTGCACCGCCTGCTTGGCACCCTTGATCGTGACCTTGGTGATCATCACGGTCGACGGCTTGACCGCCACGTTCGGCGTGAGAACCGCCAAGAGATTGCTGTGTCCGGCACTCTGGCGGGCCAGGGCATTGGCGAACGCCACCCCGACGGGGCCGTCCTTGCTGCCAATCAACAGATCAATATGGGCAACCTCGTTGCCATCGCCAGTCAGGGCTTCTCCAACGTACATCGACATAGTTTGCTCCTAATTTGCCAAAAACAGATTTGCCTGCGCCCGGCCGATATCCGCTTCGCGTCCACGGCTTGAGCCTCGGCGCGCCTTGGTTGATGTCCAACAGACGGAGAGGTACAAACCGGCAACGATAGCAGAGTTGCGTCCGATTACAAGCGGGTTGAACGTCTCCATAGGCCGCCGTCTTTCGCGGGCATCCGGCCAATTTCCGCAGCCTTGGCGACCGGCACATTGTCGCGCGACCAAGGCCGCCCGAGAGCCGGGATCGGCCGGTGAAATTGGGGGGTGCCACGCTGTGGCAAACACCATTTTTCTAACGCGATTCGTTTGCAGTTCAGCGGCGAAAGGCTTAGACTGAAAACCGTTAGTTTGGGCCATCGCTTTTCGAAGTTCCGGCCCTCCCATCGATTCAGGAATTGCCTGCTGCGAACCAAAAGAGCTGCCCAGACTCTCCACGCGATGACCCTTCTTAGGTCTTAGGGTCGAGCGGAGATTCTCGGCGGCTTTTTTTTGTGCAATCTGTCGGCACGCGTTACGGATTGGCCTGCCAAACAACAAGAACGGCGGCCACGGGGCGAGTTAGGCCAGGAGGCGATTTGCCATTGAGTTTGACGTTTCCGCAGGGGTTCAGGGCGGCGGAAACCTAGCATAGGAATCCAGAGCCAAGAGGAAATCATTCATGAATCGACGTAACCGCCGCTTCCCCATTCGCCATCTTGCTGCGTTGGTGCTCGCCGTTTACTCCCTGTCGCTCGCTACCACCGGCGAGGCCGTGGAGATCGTTGAGCGGGAGTTCGAAGGCATGCCGCTGATGGTGACGTCGGACGCCTTCGGGACCCATACGACCAGCCCGGGTGTGCCCGCGTTTGGTGTCGATCACGATGGCGTCGCGGAATTGCTGATTAGCTTTGGCGGCGGCGTCGGTCGCTGCTCCGGCTCGCTGTTGGCCGACGGCGGACGCGACTATGTCCTGACGGCCGCCCACTGCGTTGGCGGAGCGACCAGCGCCACGGTCACCTTTGAAACCACCGGCGGAACCAAGGTCTCGACCGTCTCTTCGTCGTCTCAGTTCCTCGCGCATCCGAACTGGACCGGCAGCACTTTTGCCGGTTACGACGTGGCACTCTTGGAGCTCGACGCAACGGCGGACCCGCTGGTGCCCGGTTACGAACTCAACCGTAGCGTGAATGAGATCGGGCAGCAGATTGTCATGGTGGGTTATGGAAACACGGGCTACGGCGGCACGGGCCAGGCCGTAGGGACCGGCGGCACCAAGCGTGCCGGGCTGAACCTGGTCGACGCCGAGGGACTCGGCTCGTTCGGCGTCGGGGGCATCACGAACAGCGACACCCAACTGACGTTCGACTTCGATAGCGGCTCACCCGCGAACGACGCCTTTGCTTTAAACCTCGGCTTTCCCCAAGAGTTGGGCTTCGGCAACGATGAAATTGGTCTCGGCCAGGGAGACTCGGGCGGTCCCAGCTTCATCGACGATGGCGGAACCTGGAAGATTGCTGGCGTCCACTCGCACGGCTTTACCCTGGGCGGACACCAAGGCGACGTCGATGGCGGCCTCAATCTCAGCTGGGGTGAATTTCAAGGGGATGGTCGAATCAACCATCCGCAGGTACTTTCCTGGCTCGACTCGGTCCTCTTGCCACCCGACTTTGCTTCGAACGCTTCGTTTGACAGCGTCAGTGACGTCGACGTGTTGAATCTCGATTTCGGTTCGGTGGCGACCGGTTCGGCCGCCAGCCCGTTGGCCGTCGACATCTCGAACCTGGTGGGGGGCGTGGGGATCACCGCCGATCTCGACCTGACCTCCGTGGCGGGTAGCGGCGACACGACGGTGCTGACGACCGACATCGCCCCCTTCACCGGACTGGATGCTGGCAGCACGAACAACTTCAGCGCCTTTATCGACACCAGCGGATTGGGTGCCTACTCGGCGTCCTACGATCTGAGCTTTACGGATGAACTGGGAACAAACCAAACCCTGACGTTGAACTTGAGCGGCACGCTTGCCAACGTCGACGATCCTGCCAAGCCAGACCTGTTCTACAACCCGGCCACCGGCGAAGTCCATCTCGATCCCCGAGACTCGGGTGGTTTGATCGCTTATGTGCTCAAGAGTAACGACGAGTTTACCGGGGCCAATCACACGCCGATCTTCACCGGCGGTGTCGCAACCTCTCTCGACGGCGAGGTCTCTGAGGCGACGCTGACCCCGCTGACGACCCCGGGCAGCATCGGACTCGTCTTCCCCACGGGCCTGGACGTTGTCGGGGTTGCCGCGATGATTACCACCAATGACGCCAGTGCGGCCCTAGGTGCCCCCTTGACGAGCTTCGACTTCGACTACACCTGTGGTGCGGGCGATGTGAACTGCGACGGTTTCGTCGACGTCTCGAACGACATTCTGCCCGCCTTCTCGCAGTTCACCGGTCCCGGCAGTTTCAGCTTGCTGCGTGAGAACGGCGATGTGAACGGGGCCAACGGTCTGGGCGACGACGACGTCGACGTCACCGACCTGTTGGACATTCTCTCGAACTTCACCGGACCTCCGCCCGACGAGGCGGGCTTCGGCGCACCGGCCGAAGCGGGCGATCCCGCCATTCCCGATCTGATCTACGACCCGACTACCGGCGAAGTCGTGCTCGATTTCGATGGCTCGTCGATCATCGGTTACAGCCTGCAGAACGCCACCAACAGCTTCCTGCCCGCGGGTCACACGCCGATCTTGGCCGGCGTTGCCACGGCCCTGACTTCGCAACTGGAAGAAGCCGCCCTGGCGCCGGGTTCCGGTTCGATCGGGTTCGTCTTCCCGACCGGGCTCGACCTGGCCGGCTTGCAGGCCCTGTTGAGTGTGAATCAGGTCAGCCGCTTCCTTGGCGCTCCGTTGGTGCCGTTCGACCTGGTCGTGCTCAGCAGCGGCCCCGTGGTGCCCGAGCCGAGCACGTTCGTGCTTTGGACGGTGGCCCTGGGCACCCTTGGCCTGGTCGCGGCCCGCAGGCGGCGGAGTTAGCCTCGCCAAGCCATTCGCGGGTCACCGTGGCGCGACGAACGGGATTTATCGACAACACTCTAGCCGATGCGAATTGACGGCAGTTCGCATCGGCTTTCTCTTGCGCCGTGGCGCGTCGCCCAGCCTCGCCATCTGGCGCGGGGCCGCATCGACTCTTCATTGGCGTTAACGCCGACATCCGTTCGTTGCGATGGATTCATCAACTGAGGTGAATGGACGCGAGTCGAAAAGCGCTCCACTCGTCGATCTGTTCCATACATGCGAATCGATGTAAGCGACCGGGTGTAAACAACCGAGGGGTGCCTTGTTCGCGCGCGAGGATTCGCTATCGTGAGAGTCGCTGACCCATTCGGCCGTCGCCCCGACATCCCACCTTTTTCGGCGGCGACCGGTGAAGCGTCGGTCCCCACCTAAGCGTCGGCGATCAAGGAATAGAGTCGCCTTTCCCCCCCCACGCACGGCCAGCGTCACCGCAGCGCTGATCCCACGATCGGTCTGCGCGTGTGCTGGGTTCATCAACGCGTGTCTCTTTCAGGAAAGGAAACCCGTCATGCAATGCTCCCAGAGGATTCGTAGCTACTCGATGACTTGTTGTCTGTTGGCGATTGTCGCCCTTCTGCCCGCGACTTTGGCCCGAGCCGTCGAATTGACCGAGGCCGAGGCGACGTTGGTGGCAAAGACCAACGAGATGCGAGCTCGTCACGGACTGCCGCCCTTGATGGTCTCGGCCCAACTGATGGAGTCGGCTCGGAAGCATGCCATCTGGATGGCCAGCCAGGGTAGTCTCACGCACACCAGCGAGGCGGTTGCAGAGAACATTGCCTGGGGTCAGGCCGACGCGACCGACGCCGTCGAGTCCTGGATGAACTCCTCGGGACACCGCGCCAATATCCTCAACAGCCAGTACACGGAGATTGGCGTGGCCGGCTATTTCGTTCGCGGCCGCCGGATCTACTGGTGCCAGCAGTTTCGCAACTAGGCGACTCGACGAGCAACGCGGACCGAGCTTCGCGCTCCGCGAGCCGTGGCCCGTTTCTGCCCACACGCGGACGACGTACGATGGGCCTATGTTTCCGTCGCTCACGATCGTCGGTGCGAGCACGCGGGCGGCGGCCTTCTCGGCGCTCGCCGCCGGCTGGCAACCGCATTGCGCCGACCTGTTCGCCGATGTCGATTTGCAGGCCCGCGCGCCGGTTACCCGTGTGGCGAACTATCCGCGCGGGCTACCGCTGGTCGTGGAACAAATGCCGGAGGGTCCCTGGATGTACACGGGGGCCTTGGAGAATCATCCCGAAGTCGTCGAGCGCATCGCGGGCGGTCGGCGACTGCTGGGCAACCCCGCGGCGGTGCTTCGCGAAGTTCGCGATCCGCTGCTGGTTGCCCAACGACTCCGCGGTCGCGGACTTGGCGTTCCAGCGGTGACCGCCGCGGAGGCCGGACTCCCGCGCGACGGCTCATGGCTGCGCAAGCGGCGGCGTGGCAGTGGCGGCGGGCATGTCGTGCCGTGGGATCATCACGTTGCCGCGCAGGGGGGCGATCAGGCGGAGGTGTACTATCAGCAGCGGGTCGAAGGCGCTCCCCATGCGGCCGTCTTTCTCGCTTCGTCGAGCCAGTGCGAACTTTGGGGAGTCACCCGGCAATTGATCGGCGCGCCTTGGACCTCGGGTGCCGCCTACCGCTACTGTGGCAGCGTCGGTCCAGTCTCAACGTCAGCGCACCTCACGACGAGTCTCCGCAGCATCGGCCAGGCGATCGTCGACCACTTCGGTCTGCGTGGCATCTTCGGCGTCGACGTCGTACTCGCCGGGGACCATGCCTGGCTGATCGAGATCAATCCACGCTATCCCGCTTCGGCCGAAATCCTCGAGCGTGCGACGGGCACCAGTGCGGTGGGGCTCCACGTGGCCGCCTGCGGTCAGCAAAAGCTGGAGCTGACTCCCTATCCGGGCAACCGGGTTTGCGGCAAGGCAATCGTCTTTGCCGCCCAGGCAACCACCGCTTCGCCGACCCTTTGCGCGTGGGTTGACGACGAGAACCGAAGGCACCCGGGCTATCGATTCGCCGACCTGCCGGGCGACGGCACGCCGTTTCCAGCGCAGGCTCCCGTCCTCACGGTGTTCGCCGACGCCGCGAACGAGTCGCTGGTCGTCGAGCAACTTCGCCATCGTGTCGAAGCCGTGCAGAACCGACTCACGCCCTGCTTACTCGAAGACTCGGCACCTGGAACTCATCGGTAGGAGGCTCGTCGTCCTCCATGCCCGGCTTCCAGCGTCGACCGGCCAATTCCGGCTGGAAGTCGGGATGGCCGGCAAGCGCCGCAATCTCACGAAGGATCAACAACGTCACTTCCTGAAGTACCCCCGGCTGCTTGACCCGGTCGAAGTAGGAAGACAGATCGAGCGGGTGCCCAATCTTTACCCGCACGTGAGCCGTCATCAGAAAGCACCCCCAGAAAGTTCCGTCGAAGGGGGCGCCGTCGATATAACAGGGGACGACCGGCACGCGGGCCCGTAGCGCCACCAGCGCCGCGCCCGGCCGCCCGCCGGTGAGGAGCTTGCCTGTGAGGTTTACCTTCCCTTCGGGCAGCATGCCGACCAGGCGACCTTCCGACGCATAGCGAATCGCCAACTTGGTGGCCGCCGTGTCGATACCCGCACGATTCGTCGGAATGCTCTGCGTCGCGCGGAAGAACGGCCGGAAGAGGGGAAAGTCGGTAAACTCGCGGGCCACCATCCAGTGCACGACGCGGCCCGTGGAGAGTTGGATAAAGAAGGGGTCGATCGAGCTGCCATGATTACAAACAATCACGGCCCCGTCGTCTGGCGGAATGGGAAACTTGCCCTCAACTTCCGTTCGCCACATGATTCTGGTAAAGAAGACGCTCGCCAAGAACAGGAGGGACTCGACCGGCTTGTACGGACTGCGACGTTGCGCCGCCACGGCCCAAGCCACCAAGGCCGCGGCCAACAGCAGCAGAGCCGACAACGAGAGAAGCTGCTCGAAAGACATCGCATGTAGCGGCGAGTCGATATCTCGCCCGACGTTACCCATGGTGATTAGCACAACGATGGACTCGGTGCGGCCGAATCGGCATCCGATCTCGCGTCCCTGCTTTGGTCAACCGAACTCGAAGGTCTCGCGTGCGCCGGCTGGGCAAAGCCGGTCGGCCGACGCGGACGCAGTCAACGCGGTCCCAGTCGAGTGGCTCACTTAGGAGATCCCGCACCATGCTACTCGGCGTCGTCAGCGACTCCCACGGTCACGTCCAGATGACCAGCGAGGCGATCGACATGCTGACGGCCCTGGAGGTGGAGCACGTCATCCACTGCGGGGACATCGGCTCGGAGGCCATTATCCCTTTATTTGAGCCGTGGCCAACCCAGTTCGTGTTGGGCAACGTCGACTACCACGAAGAGCCGCTGGCCCGCGCGATTGAGCAGACCGGTCAGACCTTCTGCGGCCGCTTCGGCACGCTGGAACTGGCTGGTCGTCGCATCGCCTTCCTGCACGGGGACGATACCCGGCGACTCGGCGAGACGATCGAATCGGGCGAGTGGGATCTGGTGTGTTCCGGACACACCCATGTGGCCGCGGTCGAGCAATACGGCCGGACGCTCGCGCTGAATCCGGGCGCGATTTATCGGGCGAATCCGCATTCGATCGCCGTGGTCGAATTGCCCGAGGTCCGAGCGACGATCGTGCCGCTCTGATTGGCACCGACGCAGCTGCAAGTCCGACGGCGAAATCGCTCTAGCCCGCCATGCGGCGGCTGATGCGATTGATCGGAATGATCATCTCCGACGGTTCCGGCTGGTAGCGGTATTCCATCACGTAGGCGTCTTCCGGCGTATCGTCGTAGTACTCGCGGAGGACGGAGGTGGCGCGGAATCCGTTATTGCGGAAGAAGAGCTGGGCGTCGAGGTTCGTTTCGCGAACTTCGAGCAACACGCGGGTGCGACGCTGGAAGGAGAGCTTGCTCACCAGCTTGGCGATCATCTGCGACCCCACCCCCATCCGCTGCACGTCGGGATGCACCGCAAAATTGAGGATGTGCAGACGCGTCTTGTGCAACTCATAGATCATGAAGCCGACGACGCGGTCTTCATGTTCGGCGACCATACCGATGCAGTTGCGTTGACGCAAACAGCGGATGAAGTCTTCTTCGAACCAGGGAAACTCGAAGCACCGGTTCTCGATCTGTAAGACCTCCGACATATCGCGCCGAATCATCCAGCGGATATGAACGGAAGTATGCTGCTTCTGCTGAGACGACATTGCGGGGCCTCCTTGCCTTGCCGGCGTCGTTTCAACGCGACCACATCTTGTGGACACGTCGCGAACTAACGCGGAACGGTATCAAAACCGCAAACGAATGCCAAGGCGAAATCAGCGTGCCTGGACCGGACACGTCGGGCAACTTCGATTCGTCGGCAGAACGTTTGTGCACCGACAGCACGCGCTCACTGCAATCGCCGAAAACGCTTCTTCGATATCGGGCTGCCGCAGCGGCATGCTCGACGTTTTCCCGCACGTGGCGCCATCGATCACTCGCACACCTGGACAAGCCGCCCCGCGGCTGTCCGGCAGACCTCGCGGGTCCTGCGGAATCGCTCCCCAATCCCCCTCAGCGTCGGGCCAGGTGCTGGCGCGCCAGCGGATAGCGGACCGCCAGATAGACGCTGACCCCGGCCGCGGCGATCCCGATGGCAGCGGGCGTCCATGCCAGTGCGAGCACGATGCCCCCCACCAAACAGACGGCGTGCGGCCAACGCCAGATCAGGTCGGCCAGGTAGCCACCTCCCATCACCAGGGCGCCGGCAAGCGCGAGCAGGCCGACCGCGGCCAGGCTCTGGATCTGCACGTACCAGGGTCGGCGGGTTGTCCACCGTTGGCGGAGTTTGATCGCGCCCGGTGCGCCGCGCATGCCGAGGACGAGTTGGTTCGACGCCACTTCGAGTGCCTCGCCGGGAATCTCGGCTCGATCGGCAACCTCCGGCAACTCCGCGTCGCCATCGAGAGACTCCGGCATCGCGAATCGACGCGCCGCCACGAGCTGCTGCTGTCGAACATCCTGAAGGCGATCGTTGATGCTCCTGCGCGACTCGCCAGGGGGTAACCCGGCCAGGTTCAGCTCGATCCGTTCCCGCAAAACGTCCATCCGACGAGCCCAACGACGATACCAGATCGCCAGAACCTCGCTCGGCTCCTCCGATGTGACATCGGCGATCAGGTCGGAAATAGTACTGAGGTGCTCCAGGTCGCGCTGCAGCGATGACGAACGCATGATCTCATCGCCGCCGCCTAACTCGAGCACATGTTCGCCATCGGCCGCATGGGATATTGTCCAGGTCGATCGTTCGTTCTCGATGCGACGACCGCCGCCCTCGAGCGGGTTCGCACGAGTTCCAAGATCGTAGAGTTCCGGCGCGATCAGGCGAAGCTCGCCATCGGCCAACTGGGCACGGCCTTCATAAACGATTTCGATTCGGTGGGGCAGTTGCTCGGAACCGAGATTCACGATCAACGGGTCACTCGCGCTCGGTCGAACTGCGGGCAAGCCTGCCACCTGCACGCCGCGGACTTCGCAGTCGCGCGGCATCTCCAGGCGACACGTCTGTCGTCCCGCGGGTTCCAAATCAAAGGCAGCGACCGCGAAATATTCCCGCGCGCCGAGCATCACCGTCTGGACATGTGCCAGTCGCACCTGCGGATCTCCGCGGCGCGGTGCGACAGCAGTTACCGCCGCGCTGAACGCCTCGCCGACCACGCGGACTCGCAGCTGTGTCGGTGAGCGCACCAGTGGCTGCAGATGCCGCACCTCCCAGCTAATCGCCTGGCCTTCGACCTGTCGCGGCATGATAATCGTGCGGTCCATTTCCACGTCCTCCGCCACGCGGACGTCGGGAACGCGGACCCGGTCGCCCGCCGAGAACTCGAGCGGGGCCCGAATCTCGAGCTGGAATTCACCCGCGACCGCAACTTCCGGGTAGACGATCAATCGCCGGGTTTGCGAGTTCGGCAATTCCACCAACCGATACGGCAAGTTCGGTTCAATCACGATCGGATCGGCCAGCGACGGTGGCAATTCGAATCGCAGCGAGCCAACCGTGCCCGCGTCGACCTGAAAGCGGCACTCGACGGCGACATCCCAATCGCCCTGCTGCTGGTTCAGTCGGGTGATCTGTTCGCCGCGAATGACGGGATGATTGCCGCGGACCCGCAACTTGGCTCGCGAGTCCTCCTTGAAGTCGTAGACCCCGATCGGCCGGCCGAAGGCCAACTCTTCGAGTTCGACGAGCGACAAGAGACGATCGGCCAGCCCCTCGATCGCCTCCAACTGCGACTCCGGCTCGACGTCGACGATCACGTCGTCGCGACGGAACAGGGCCAACCTGCCACTACTGAGCTGCGCATTCTCGAGTCGCACCAGCGGCAGCTCTCGGAGCTCGCCTTGAACTCCGATCGTCCCCGCGACGTAGAGCCGCTGCTTCCCCGACAGCGGCCGCGCGAGAAAGATCGTCAAGACTCCATCCACGGTCTGCGACCAGCGCAGCATCTGGTCGACGTCGCCGCGGGTGAGGGAGACGCTCGACGCTTCGAAACCCTCCGGCACCAACAAGCGATGCTGCAGCACTTGTCCCGATTCGGTTTCCAGGTCCGCAATCAACTCCACCCGCGTCCGCCGGGCCTCGAATCCGAGCGCGAGTTCGCACTCGTACGTGGTTCGCGTCTCCGGCGGGCGAACCGCGATCTGGAAATCGGCCGTGGCCTCGGTGACACGAAAGGCAAAGTCGGGAAACGGCTCATCCGCGGGCCAGGCAAGTGGCCAGTCGTCCCGATCCAACAGCGCAAGCCGATCTCTGCGGACCGCCCGTGATTTGAGATTCGGGTCGACCGAGACCAGCGCGTATGTCCGCCGCGATGTGGCCACTTCCGTGGCGATTTCGGGAAGACCCCATTCCCCAAAGGGCGTCGCCTCGTCGTACTTCATGGCAAGCTGAAGTCGATTCAAACCCGCCGAGTTCTCCGCAGTCCGCACACGATATCTCGGTACGCTGCCGGGTTCTGTCGATTCTCGCTGGATCTCAAAGTCGCGACCCGTTTCTGTGAGCAAGCGGAGTCGCGGATCGATGCGTACCACAAATTGCCTCGGCAAACGGCGACGCCCGGTTGTCTGCCAGACGGCGTCCACAAAGACCCCCTCCGGCTGGAACCGCAGATGGGTCGTGCGATCGAATTCCGGCCAACGCGTTTCACTGCGGGCATCGGGCCAGCTGAGCGTCAGGCGCTTCGCAGGACCAAACGAGAGCCGAAGCTCGCCCGAGTTCGCACCACGCTCGGCGACAATCGGGCGACCGTTGAATTTCAACTGGTCGAGTTGTGTCCCCACCGACAAGTCGAAACGACCCTCCATGGCGGCCGGCACGCGTAAGTCAACCTTCACCAGCGCATTGAGCGCGCGTGTCGCAGGCGTCAGTGGCAGCACCAGCCGGTACGTCCCGCGCCGCTGGATGACGACCGCCAAACCGTCACCGTCGCCGCGCCACCGCGTCTCGACAGGCAGTCCGTCGAGCATGACCGGACCGCGAAGCCTCGCCTCCTCACGCCGGAAAGGCAACACGACCGTCATCTGATCGGCAAATGTCTCCAGGTCGATCTGGGCGACGAAACCACCGAGTTGTCGCTCGACAGGCGCCGCGGCGGGATCGAGATTCGCACGATACACGGTCCGCGTAATCAGCCAGTCGGCACGCGGCTGCTCGGCCATGCCCGCCCGACGGACCAGGAACTCATAGAGTTCTTCCGGCACGAAATAGGTATTGCCGACCGGACGTCGATTCTCGTCAATCGGGATGACCAGGCGATTGGCAATCGGCGCGGGCGGTTCCCCGTCGGCTTCTGCCGCACCACCACTCAGTGGCACCGCCAATGCGACCGCGATGGCCCCCAACAACGAAGATCCACGGAGCACGGTCGAGCCTTCGGGCGTGGCTCCGGCGTGAGAGGCCTGCGGAGCGGACGGCGTCAGCACAACACCTCCGCGCTGGCGGAACAAGCCGACCACCCCGGCTACGATGGCGCCGACGAAGCAGGCTCCCGCCAGAATGGCGTAAGGATGCGGCAGGTAGGCCGCGAGGAGCCCCGCACCGAACAGCAGCGAGCCCCACGTCGCCCTGCGTCGGGGCGCAAAAAGAATCAGAATCGTGGCGACCGCGATCAGCAAGACCCACGAGAGGTTTTCGAGCAGCCGCCGATCCACAATCGTATAACGGGACACCGCCGTCGGCCGTAGTTGGCCTCGATAGACGGACCAGCCGGCTGCCCCCATCAACAACGGATTCTCGCCGGAACTCGATCCCAAGTTGCTCACCGACTCGGACGAATCGGACGCCCAGGCCGAGCTTGCCGCGGGCATGGCAAGTCCTTCACCCACGGCCAGGGGCCCAAGCAGTCGTTGATAGAGCGTCCGCGACTCGAGTCGCGGCCGGGAAGCACCGGGGGCGGACACGACTTCGTATCCCGGCGGCGTCAGAATCACCCGCCGCCAGGCGAGCACGGGAATTCCGACGTCCGGATCCTGGCTCCGCAAGCGCGCGAACATGCCGAGGGGACCCCGAGATTCGTCGTAGCGAATCTGCACCTTACAGTACCTTCGGTCGCGCGGCAGCGCGATCGTCAATCGTCGGTCACCGGCATTCGTCGCCGACTTGCCGTCGACGTAAATCGCGCGGGCGCGGCCTTCCTCGGGCAGCACGACGTCGAGGTTGTCGAGTCCCGTATTCTCGATACGCAGCGACAGTGCGTGGGATACGTTGCCGTCTTCGTGAAGGCGCGACACCCAGGTGCCGTTCCAAGCGAAGGCCGCGGCGTCGTCGGTGATCGCCACATCGAGCTGGGAATCGACGCCGTACTGGGCGTGCCGCAACGGTTCGTAACGATAGGCCGCCCGCTGTCCGCTCCCCGCATCCGCAAGCGAAGACGATGCGGGAATCGGCGTGAGATCGCGATTGTCGATCCAGATCTGCGTGCCCGTGCCGGCGTGCAGGGTCACGACCCCTAACTGGTTGGTCGCATCGGGCACCACCGCCAGGCCGACCGAGAGATTTCCTTCGACCGCGAGCGTCCGCCGCGCCACGACTTCGAATCGCTCGGTCATGGCCCGGGGAAGCTCGAGTTCCCAGGCTTCGCCGTCGAGGCTCAATCCGGCCAGCTCCATTTCCTCCGGCGACAAGCGGCGGGCCGGCACCGGATCCGCGTTGGCTGCCTCCAAGAACCAGGCGAGCGGCACGTTTCGCCGCCGCGAGCAATGCACGCGCAACCGATCGATGGGTGTCGATTCAGGGGTGCAGACGATTCGGAACGTCTCGCGAACGCGTCCCGGCTCGAAAACGACGTCAACGCGGTTCTCCGCCGCGAAGCTGGCCGACTCGCCGCGCAGCTTGACGCGCAGCGACTGGGCGTTCTCGTCGTCCAAGAAGACGAGCCCTCCCTGACGCAGCGGCTGCTCGCGCGCGGCAAGGTCTCCGAACTCGCGGTCGCGGAGCGTCGCCGCCTCGCGCAACGACAATTCATCGGCTCCTTCCACGGCGAGTTCGAGTTGCTCGTCCGCCACGATCGAGACGAGCCGGCGACGCACCTTCGTGCCTGGAAACGTTACCATGCGCAAGTCGTCCATCATGCACGATTGATCCAGAGGCGAACGTGCCCAGTGTCCTTGCAACTCCAACCGCAGCGGCCGTGCCGGAGAAATTCCCGAGGGGATCTGAATTCGCACCTGTTGCTCGCCGTCGCGGCCAACCTCGATTTCCCACTCCAGTCTTTCGGTTTCTACGTCGGCACGCACCGAGTCGATTCGCCACAGCCGCGGAAGCTCGCCGACCAGTTCGAATACGGACCCCTCGGTCGTCTGCACTAGCGCCGTGAGGCGGCCACGGACGTCCTGCTCGCCCAGCTCCAGTTCCAACCGCGAACGAATCTCGGCCTGTGCGATTCGTTGCTGCAGCGAGACTTTGCAGCGCGCGTCGGCGGATGCCTCGATAATCTCGACGAGTTCATCGTTGTCGTCGACCGACGGCGTCGGTGCGCGGACTTGCCTGGCTTCACTCAATTGCAACGCCGCTAGCAAAAGCGGACGCGTCACACGCAGAGCGATCTCGCCACCCGTCCAGTGGCACCTCGAGAAGCGCAATTGCGGAAGCTCCCGCGGCGGACCGATCGTGCTGGAGCCCACCAGCTCGACCTCCAGTTGGGCAAAGTGGTCGCCCAGTTGCGGTGGCAAGTGGAAGCGGACCTGTCGCGACGACGAACCGGACTCGTTTCTGGTTGTCCAACCGATTTGGCGATCGTTTAGCCGCGCGGCCACAACGCGGGCATCCGAATCCAAGTCCGCGATCAGTTCGCGTGGAATCGGACCCGCGGAGTCGAGCTGGCAGCGAACCGTCGCGGCGACTCCCTGAGCGGTTACGCGATACGACGTCCGCCGGCGAAACCGCGTTATCGCGGCGGCGTCTTCCGCAGCGGGCGGGCGGGGGCTCAAGCGCAGCCGCGCCTCGGCTCCCGCTGCGAATCGCAAGGTCCAACGTCGACCGCGCGGAGTGTCGACTTGGGCGTCGACGATCGCGCCCTCGACCGAGACCTCCACATCCGCTGGCAACTCGAGTTGCATCGTCGACACGACGGCCAGCGGCAATCGCAGATCGAAGCGCGTCGTCGTCCCCTCCCGATGGCCCTCCAGCGACCAGTCCAACTCCAAGCGTGCCGATTGCGGCACGAGGATCGTCTGTCGTCCGTCGCGGGCGACCCCCATCTTGGCAACCGTCGGGCTGACGTCCCGCCACTTCGCTCCGGTCACGGCAAGCGTACAGTCACCCCACGGCAGTAGCGCGCCGCCTTCTGCCGCGCGCTCGAAATCCAGGGTGGCCGAGCCGGAGAGTCCGCCGGCCGAATCTAGCTCGGCGACGTAGCGAGCCTCGCTAATGTGGGTTGCGGCCCGCGCGGGCAACTGGGCACGGCCGGCGGCACGCAAGAGTGCCTCGACGCGCTCGCCGTCGATCTCGAGGTAGCGCCCCTTGTCGACCAGGTATTCTTCGATCCGGTCGGCGGCGACGTATTCGCGTCGAATAACGACGGGCGGCTCGGTACCACCGGCGTTCTGCGGCTGGGCGGCTGCGGAAAGGACGATTAGCACAAGCACGAGCCCAGCGGGCCAGGCGGATAGCGCGACCAGGGACCCGACATTGCAGGCGAGAAATCGCGAACCGAAAAACCGACGTGCCGCGTGCTTCATGACTTCGAAGATGCCGGCTCCGGTTGCGAGGGCAGCACCGACATCTGGGGTGCGGAAACGGTCGTCCGCTGCGATGACATCCCGGGGCTGGCATCTCCCTGATTGCTATCTCCCTGATTGGCATCTCCGTGGCTGGCATCTCCCTGATGGGCCGGGCCGTGATGAAACTGCGTACTCGGCAACCGCGCGCTCGATCCCATCGGCTCAGGGTAAGTCGGCTGCGGAGTCAGCGGAGACTTGAACAACTGTCGCAGAAGGGCCGCCAAGGCGACCAGCGTGATCCCCAAAGCGGTCGTACGGGCCAGCACGATCGCCAGGTCCGGAAAGGCATAGCCGGCCGCCAACAACAGGACCGCCACCGTCAGCAAGGCCGCGGGACGTCGCAGTGGCGAAACGTAGAGGAACGCCAGGCCGAGCACGAGCACCAGCCCCGCGCCGAGTAGGGTGGCCATACCCCGGCTGACGAACGTAAAGTCGTGGCTTCCACCCACCGACATCGTGGTGAACAGATAACGCGCTACCTGACCTCGGTCGGCCAGCCTCTCCAGCGAGGTCAACTGGGGAAGGAACTCAGCGTCTTGCCAGTGCGACCCGGACCAGCGCGCCAACTCGCGCTCTGTCATGTGAGGCACCCGCGTCCAGCCGAAACGATCCCACTCCCAATCCCAGGCCGCCGTCAGTCCGCGTGGGGTCGAGATCACCTGCTCGCGTCCTGGCAACATCAACTCGACGTAGGCCAGGTCTTCGACAACCACGGACTCATCGAAGCCCGGCAAGCCAAGAGACCCCGAAAGGCCCCCCGTCGTCGCGCTGAGCGTGTATTGGAGGTCGAGCGTAAACTCGTCGGTCGCCTTCTCAGGCAGGGCCACCACGAGCGAAGTCGTGGCGGCGCCAGCCGCTCGTTCCGGCTCCGCGGCAACCTCCTGGCCGTCGACGTAAACGATCGCCGAATTGACCTCGGCCTGCGCCGGCAGGCCGAGCCGCACCTCGCGATCTCGACTGCGGACGACGAACGTCGCCCGCGCACGACGCGCGTCGGAACCGAGCCACATCCAAATCCAACCGCGGCGGACGAGAATCGGCGTCCGCGCCGAACGCTCGATCATGCGCACGATGAGCGGCACGCGATCCATCGTCGGTTTCGCGTCGAATCGCAAGATCGACGAGGCGCCGCCCGCGGCACTTGGATCTTCGATTTCCCGCCAATTGTCGCTCGCCATCTGGATATCGAGTCCCGCATCTCGGACAAGACGCAACTCGTTCCTGGTCACCTTTCCATCGAGCGGCTTCACGAGCGGCACCTCGACGCGCTTCTCCGAATCCGGGCCGGCAATCACACTCATGACGTCGAGCAGCGAACTGCGAATCTCGAGCTGGGCACGACCGAGACGCGCACTCGGCAAGCGAACCTCCAGCAAGACGGGCTCGCCTTCGGCATCTCTCCCCGCGGCGGCCGAGACTTCGACCGGGCGACCGTCGAGAAAAACGCCCAGCGGCCCGTTCCTTAGATGCTCGTGCGGGACCTGCAGTCGCAGACGATCGGCCGATTCAAAGGCAATGTCATATGCCAGCGACTGGACGAGCGTTCCTTGCCTCAAATCCAGTTCGCTCTCCAGCTCGACCGCAATCGATCGCGACATGACTTCAACTTCGCCGACGAACACGGCGGCATCGCCCTCGGCCGTGAACAGCAGCTGCCGCCCTTTTCCTTCGACCTCGGCATCGCCCGGCGAGCTGCGCAAGGACGACAGGCCGACCAACTTGTCGCGACGCGGTGTGAGTCGCACGTTCTCCGCCGGAACGAGACGGAGCGAGGCGACGCTGGGCAAGACCTCGAGCGGCACCGGCACCGGCAGGCGAATCTGACCTGCCTGGGGCGCGAGACTGCGGCGCGCGGTAAGCTCGACGAGCACTTCTCCCTTGGCACCCACAGGCACCGGAATCACCAGTCGCCCCTTTGCGTCTTGCCGGGCATCCGCCCGGCGAATCTCGTTGACCACGACGCCGAGCTTCGGATCGAGTTGCCAGTCGGCCAGATCGACCGCAAACGAATCGACATTGGAACCACTCACCACATACTTCAAGGTTCCGCGCAGGGTTGCTTCGCGCGGCGAAACCTCGATCGCATAGCTGGGCTTCACGGAGACGCTCGCCAGCGGGGGCGAAATGTTGATGTCCAGCTCGAACGGCTGTTTGTAGTACTCGAAGCCGAAGTCGACCCCTTCCCGGTCGAGATTCGCGGGCAAAGTATCCACCTGCCAGACGTGGCGAGGCGCGGCGATCGCCACGCGGCGTTCCGCTTCGACAACAATCGCCACGTGGCCGCCCTGTGTCACCGCGTCCGCGACTTGAAATCCGGCCAATGGGACTTGCGTTCCATGGGGGTCGACTTCGTAAGTTCGCTCGGCCTCCAGCCGCAGGTGAAACGAGTTCGACGTCGGCTCATCCAGCGTCACCCGCAGCCGCTGCTTGGAGGCGTCCTCGTCCCCCGCGTCCGACAACCGCGCGACGCGACAACCAGGCATTCCGCGAGAGAGCCAAGAGAATCCGGCGGGCAACGTCACCACAAACGTATCGAACGGTCGGCGACGCGCGGAGACAGTGAGATCCGCATCGACGCGAATCCTGCGATCCCCGACGACGATCAGCTGCTTGCCGTCGACGTCCAACGCGGGCCGCTCTTCGACCACGCGTTCGTCGTTGCGTCGCCAGCGGATGTCGACCACGCCGCCCACCGCGCGCAACATGGCGCTACGAGGTGCGGCCGCGTCCGTCGCTTCAATGGTCACGCCGTCGCTGACCTCCAGGTCGCGAATCACCTCGCCAAAGTCGAGCGCGAGCTGCGACTGCAGAGCCCGCGGAAGCACCAACGTCAGCCGTCGTCGATCTCCTGCCTCGACGACTTGTTTTGAAAGCCGCAAGTGGACCACGTGCGACGATTCGGGCGAGCCGCGGACCCAAGCATCAAGTTCCCGGCTGCGATTTCGCACGAAGATCGCCTCGCCATCGCCTTCGTAGGAAGGTTGCGAGAGCGCTACCGTGTGGGGAACGCGCAGGGGAATCTCGACCCACTGCCGCTGCGACACCCCCATCTCGATCCGCAGATCGATCTCGACACGCCCCTCGAGGTACTTGGCATCCGCCTCGAGCCGCTTGAGACTGTATTCCGGTTTCCGTCCCCGACCGTCTGCGTCCTGAAGCAGCTCGAGCAACTCTTCATAGCTCAGATCGATGACGCGGCGAAGCTGCCCGTCGGCCCCCGGCAAGTACCAGACGTCGAGTTCCGACTCGCGCACGGGCGACTCATCGGCAGAAGGCCGCGTCCGCTGTTCGGCACGACTCGGGGCAAGCACGGCCTCGTCGGTCGGCTGGGCGTCGACTTCGCCAGCGACAACCCAGAGCGTGGCGACACTCAGGGCGAGCAGGGCCCGCTTCGCCTCGCCATGCAATCGCAGTCGAACGTGGTCAATCACGTCGGGTCGACCTCCAGGACACGGCCGGGAGTTTCGCGTGCAGCTGAAAACATCTGCCAGGATGATCGCCACGCCCCAAATCTCGAACGAGAGCCACGCGGCGGAAGATTTGATACTGCTATTCTAGTTACCCCTGGCGCCGCCTGAAAGTCTTATCTTTGGCGGCCAAGCCTCGCAGCGGGCCGCCGGAAGCCCTGAAATACCAGCCGATTGCCGCCCTTTGGCTGGGATCGCGGTGTGGCGGTCAGCGAGTGGGACCACGGCGCCGTATCCGGGGCCCCGTGACGGTCCGACGTTGGGGCGGTTCCCGGTGGCCGCTCCCAGTCCACCGAGCGGCAGCGGCAATGGGTCACCCGCCGACGAGCAACTCGATCAGCTGCTCGTGCAGCGGGGGAGATGCCGTCGCGGCCAGCGATGCGGTTTGCAGCTCGAACGGGCGGCCGTCGGGCGCAGTGACGGTCCCTCCCGCTTCGCGAACCAGCAGTGCCCCAGCCGCCACGTCCCAGGTGTTGATCGTGACCGCCCAAAAGGCATCGAAACGACCTGCGGCCACATAGGCCAGGTTGAGCGCCGCGGAACCGGTGCGTCGCATCGAGCCCGCCTTGGCAAGCACGCGCAAAAAGCCACGAATCTCGTCCGATTCCGGATCGATCTCGGGCGGAAAACTGGCAATCACGAGAGCCTCGGAGAGGTTCTTGACCTCGCTCACCGCAATCGGCGTCCCGTTCAGATAGGCTCCACCGCCCCGCTGCGCCAGGAAGCACTCGTCGAGCAACGGATCGTAGATTGCCCCCGCGACAACCTCACCGGCTTCGGCCAGGGCCACGCTGACACAGAAAGGTGCGACACCGTGCACGTAATTGGTGGTTCCGTCGAGCGGATCGACATGCCAAACGAATCGGCTCTCGCCACGGTGACCCGCAGGTTGTCCCGGGCCGGCTGCGCCACCCGGCTCGTCGACCGCCGAGCCGGCGTTGCCGACGTCGGCAAAGCTGGTGTCCTCCTCGCCCAAGAACTCGTGGTCAGGAAAGGCCGATTCGACGACGGACCGAATCGCATCTTGCGAGGCGAAGTCGGCCTCTGTGACCAAATCGCGAGGTCCTTTGCGTCGCACGGCAAATTTGCCGCGAAAAAGTAGCAGTTGCTCGCCACCCGCCCGCGCGGCGGCTTCACAAGTCTTTAAATACTCACTCATTACGGGACGCATTGTAGCAGAATCGCACACTGTTCCAGAATCGGTCGCGCGGGCGACAAAGCGGACGCATTCCCGGCAAGAGGAAGTTCGCGTGGGCAATTAATCGGATGCGATCGATCACGAATTCCGCGGGGGCCGACGAGCACAAGAAACGAAAAACTCACGTTTTTTTCAGCTGGCGCTGGACACTGGCCGCCAACTTGGTATGATCAGGGGTGGAAATTCAATGAGGAGGGTTCACCTCTGGGCATCATTCCGGCAATTGGTTTGCCTTATCTGCTTCATCCCAGAATTGCGTGAGTTGCCTCTTCTCTGTTCCGGCCCCGCCGTTCCGCTTTTAGCAGACGGCGGGGTTTTTTTGTTGCCATCCGGTCGATTACTCGGCCCGCGTTCTACCACACGCGCAGCGTTTTCCCCTCCGCGTTCCATGTCGAACTTCGACGTGGCATGATGCCCACAATGTTGCAGGCGGCCTGGCAAATCGAAGCGACCACAGCGCAGCTCGCGCACACGCAACTCGCGGCGCGAGTCGACCTCGCGGCGCCCGATCGCGGTATCGAGAACCTAGGCTTGGCCTCGGGCGCAGAGCTGGGCATTCGTCCCATGCAGATTCAGCTTCCCGATGCGGCCGCACTCTCCGGGTCGCTCGGCGACTTCTACGTCCGCGGTGACGATCTCGTGGCCGAGTACGACGAGTCCCCTCAACGCCACTACCGCACGCAGATCTACTGGCGGTCAATGCCCTGTCCGCCCGAGTCGACCGTGCTGGGCGGCATTGAGTTGATCGTCTCCGTCAATACGAGTCGACTGGACGTGACGTCGACCTGGTCGCTGCAGAGCGAGTTGTCGCCCGGCGAGTTTCTCTGTCTGGCGTCGCCGGACTCGACCGACTTCCGGCCGCTCGCACCGGTCGCCGGCAAAGCATCCGTCGCCCTGCCCGCCGATGCCCCCGGCGTCATCCTGTTTCGCCCCCGCAATGCCGATTGGAGCTACGCGGAGATTGTGCATCCGATCGACTTTCGCGGCTCGCGACTCGATTTCAGTCCCGAGGCGAACGCCCAACTGACCCACGACCTCTTCCACCGCTGGATGGAAAAGGGCGTTATTGTCCGCACCCGCATGCGGGCCGTCGTGGTAACTCGGAAAGGTGACGCGGCGGCCGTGGCGGACTGTTTCGCGGACCTGCGAAATGCGAAACTACCGCTAACCGTTTAGGCCGCCTGTGCCGCACTCTCGCACCGTCGTGAGCCTGAGTAAGTTGACGCTCACGACGACCTCGCCCGAAATCCGCATCCGCCTTTCAAGAAACACGCACGATGTCCCTGGAACTTCGCGAACGACTCTTCGGCGCACTCGACGCGGTGACGCTCATCGATCCCCACACCCACATCGATGCCCTCTCGCCGGCCTCGACCACGCTGGCCGACATCCTCGGCTACCACTACTACACCGAACTGGCTCATTCGGCCGGCATGCCGCGCGAAGAGATCGAAGAGCCGGGCCTCGCGCCCGACGAAAAGGTCGGTCGCCTGGTCGAGTATCTGGATCGTCTCGGAAACACGATTCAGCTCAGTTGGCTCGTCGAGACGGCCCGCGAACTGTTTGATTTTGCCGACGACGAAATCACGCCCGACAATTGGCGCTCGCTCTACGACCAGGCGGCGACCGCGATGGCCGATCCCGAGTGGGAGCAGCAGGTGCTGGCGAAGAGCCGCCTGGAAGCGGTCTTTCTGACGAATGACTTCGACGATCCCTTGGCCGGCTTCGACACGACGCGCTACATCCCGTGTTTGCGGACCGACGACCTCGTGTTTCACCTGGCCGAGCCGACCGTTCGCGAGCGGCTGGAACGTGCCACCGGCGTCGCACCATCGAAGGTCGCGGCCCTGCGTGAGGCGATCGGCAACTTGTTCGAGCACTTTACCAGCCACGGTGCCAAAGCGTGCGCGATTTCGTTACCGCCCGACTTCGCCCCGCAGCCGATTTCCGAAGCCGCGGCCGAGCAGGCCCTGGCCCGGCTGCTGAGCGACGGTTCCGACGCGGCGACCGAAGATCGCGCGACCATGGCCTGCTTCGTGTTCTGGTCGCTGGCCGAGTTCTGTACCGAGTACCAGCTGCCCTTCGACCTGATGATCGGCGTCAACCGCAAGGTCTATCCGGCCGGCGTGTTTCAGGGGCAGGACCTCTACGACTCGCGGGTCTCGCTGATCCAGTACCGCCAGCTCTTCAACCACTTTCCGCAGGTGGTCTTCCCCGTCTCGGTGCTGGCCAGCGTCACGAATCAGGAATTGACCAGCTACGCCTGGATCTTTCCCAACGTGGTCACCAACGGCCACTGGTGGTACTCGAACACGCCGACCTTCATCGAGCACGATCTCTCGGCCCGGCTCGAGGCCATCCCCGCCACGAAGCAGATCGGCTACTACAGCGACATGTACAAGCTCGAGTTCGCCCTGCCCAAGTTCGGCATGTACAAGCAAATTCTGGCCAAGGTCCTGGCCGAGCGGTTCGTCATCGACCGCCGCTGGACCGAGCAGCGGGCGGTCGAGCTCGGCCGCCAGATTCTGCGGGGCAACGTGGAACAGATTTTCGGCGTCGGTTAGCTGAAATCGCCCCGTTTTCCGGGCGAAACGGCGCCGGATGCTGGCAGCCTGGCAAGAAATCTGGAAAAATTCACCCGTGGCGCGAACCTTTGGCTCGCTCGTGCGTCCTTAGGTCGTGCCGTTTGGTCGCACAACGGGGCTCCGACTCCAGCCGTGCTCGCTTATCGAGGGCAGGCGACCAGACAAATCCCTGCTGAAAAGTACAGGGCCTGCTGAAAAGTACAGGGCCTGCTGAAAAGTACAGGGCCTGCTGAAGGACAGGCGAGGAGCGGATTTGCCGGCTTGCCAGGCCGCACCGCCACTTTCCTGTTTCACAATCCGTTTTTCTTTCTCTCCCGCCGCGCACAGCGCAAGGAGCGATGACATGGCAGCCATTATCAACCAACAGCGCGAGTTGCACGCCGATCCGATGGGTCGTTGCTCGATCGTTGCTGATCTGGTCGAGCTGTCGATCCGTCGACTCCTTGGTCTTGCTGCTTTGCGCTATCTCGGCGGTTGGCGAGAACGGCTCACGCACGAGTCGAGGCTCGCCACCAAGCCCGGCACGGGATCGTTGGTACCGACCACGGTCTCCCTAGGCGGCAATTCCGGCCAGATGACGGCCGGCATGCCCAGGGACTTCCGAGCGTCGATACCGTTTTCACGCTAGCTCGACGGCGCGTGACAACATCCCGATCCTCCTGAGTGCCTTGCAGCGGCAGCCGCGACCGGTTCGCAGTCGACCGTGCCTGCCTGACGGCCCGGATTGCCTGACGTCGTAGTGCACTCTTGGCGGCGGAATTTCACGAATAGCTACACGGACGGCCATCGCCGGCCTGCTTGCCCTGGCGGCGGTGAATAGAACGGGAAAGAACCATGACGGAAATCATCGAACACAACATCCCCCGCGACGAGACCGCGGCACTGATCGCGGCGGCCCGCGCGGGCGACCGCGACGCGTTTGGCGAACTGGTCGTGCGGTACGAGGCCGCCGTCTACGCGACCGCGTTGCGCCAGCTGGGCAACCACGCCGAGGCCGAGGAGCTCACCCAGGACGTCTTCGTCCAGGCGTACGAGCGCCTCTACCAGTTGCGCGACCCGCGACGCTTTGGTGGCTGGTTGCGTAGCATCACGGTGCGGATGGCGATCAACCGACGCACCCGTTGCCGCCAGCCGGCGTCGGCCGACCCGGAGATCTTCGAGGCGACCGCGACCGACGACAACTCGCCGGTCGATCGTGCGGTAGCCCGCGAGCGAGCCGCCGGGCTCCACTCGGGTCTGGCACGGCTGGGCGAGCTGGACCGCGCGACGCTGGTGGCGTTCTACCTCGAGGGTCAGTCGCTCGTGGAAATGAGCGACGAGTTTTCCTCGCCGGTCGGAACGATCAAGCGGCGTCTGCACGTCGCTCGCAAGCGACTGGCCGAGCAACTCGGTCAGCTCGCTGCCGTGTAGCCGACCCCGCGTAACCGCCGGGCGGGATTTCCGCTGCGGCACTTCGCCAGCCAACCGGCCGTCGAGCCTTTCGCTCGGCGGTCGGTTTCTTTGTTGGCGGCGCCGCAAGTCAGGCAGCCGGCATCCGCAGCGCGTGCAGCCCCAGGAAGAGCCAGCCCAGGATCAGGGTCAAACCGCCGGCCGGCACGATCGCCCAATATTGCAGCGGATCGGGGGCGTTGAAGGCGATCATATACAGACCGCCGCAGAAGAGCAGCATGCCCACGAGAAAACCGAACTCGGTGGCGATCAGCCAGGCCGTGCGGCGACGTTCCGCCAACAGCCCCAGCACCAACAGGGCCACGGCATGGACCATCTGGTAGCGAACGCCGACGTCGCCCGAGTCGACGCGCCGCTGAACCTCCTCTTCGGCCAGGCCGCTGCCGAGCAGCCGGTTCTCCAGGCCGTGCGCGTGATAAGCGCCCAAGATGACCCCACTCGCGCCGACGAGCGCGGCCAACAATAAGATCGTCCGCAGACTCATGCCAATTCCCTGGTCCGGATCGCCAAACGCCGCGCGTGTCGCGGCACGACAAGGAGCGCATGCCGTCCGATCGGCTCGAAACCCGGCGATCTGCTAGAGGCCGAGATTCTGCTCCTCTTCTTCCTGAATGATGATACGCGGCGTGACCATGAGCATCAAAC
The DNA here is from genome assembly GCA_003389215.1 of Planctomycetota bacterium. GTDB lineage: Bacteria > Planctomycetota > Planctomycetia > Pirellulales > UBA7805 > MB-PLM-2. Next base: position 174,437 of record QQVP01000024.1, read on the forward strand.
TCGTGGTTTCGCGGCCGATACCGACATTCTTGAAGAGGCGGCTGATATAGGGGATCTTGGCCAAGAACGGCGTTCCCCGCTCCGTGCGGCTCTCGTTGAGCGACTTCACCCCGCCGAGCAGGACCGTGCCGCCGTCCGGCACGCTGACCGTCGTGGTGACCGTCGTAAAGGCGAACTGCGGCAACTGAATCGTCGTACCACTGGTCGTGGTCGTCGTCGCCGTCGAGGCGCTCGTCGTGTCACCGGCGTCCGCCGTCTCATCCGACTCGGAAGACGTCGAAGTCGAGCTGCCTGTAAAGGTGAACTCTTCGACGTCGCGAATCTCACTGAAGAAGGGGATCAACGTCAACCGTACGTAGCGGCGATCGGCCGACACGACCGCCTGCACCGAGAGCGTCGTGCCTTCGGGCAACACGGCAATCACCGGCGCCTGGGCCGCGGCGAAGTCGCCGACGACCGGCACCACGCTCGTCACAAACGGGTTCTGTACCTGATTCGAGATGGACGCCGCCTGACCGTTGAACAACGTCACCTTCGGCGCGGTAAGAATGTTGGAGCGACTGTCGCTTTGCGACGCCTCGACCACGAAGAAGGCCTCGATGTCGCTGAGAATCGCAAAGCCGACCGTGGTGCCGACCGCCGTCGTCGGATCGAAGCCCGCGAAGCCACCCGGAATCAAGCCGCCGAAGCTGCCGTTGCGCACCTGAATATCGAAGGTTTCCGGGAACAGTGGCGGACCGCCCACACCGTCGAAGCCGTCGAAACCGACGGTCGAGGTATTCTGTTGCTCGTCCGCGGTGGGGTCGAACGTGGGCGACTTGTCGTCCAAGTTGAAGTTGAAGTCGACGCCGATCCGCTCGAAGAAGTCGTCGTCAAGCGTAATGAACCGCACCTCGATGGTCACCTGCAAGTCTTGCAGACGTCGCAACTGTTCCAGCAGGTCGCGAATCTTGTCGTGCACTTCCTGGGTCGAGCTGACGACCAGGCTGAGGTTCGTCTCGAATTCGGCGATGCGGCCGGCACCGCCCGCCTCTTCCCACGAGTCGGGCTCGATCGTGGTGGTGATCAGTTCGATGAGCGGATCGAAGTCGGCGTTCGTCGCGCCGCCGCGGGCGCCGGTACCAAACCCGCCGCTGGGATCGATCGTCTGGGCCAGGGCGTCCGGCGAGTCGATGCCACCGGACAAGCCCATCGGGCTGGCGTGCACCATCACCGGCGGGGCGTTGCCGCCCAGGCTTCCCAAGGTACGACTCACGCCCGCATCCAGGGCCTGCGGCAGACCGAGCTGGTTGTGCGGCGCGAAGTTGGGCAGCGGAATGACCAGATCGGCCACGTTGTACATCTTCGTAAACACGCTGCTGTTGCGGAGCTGCTCGCTGGTGATCTTGAGCACCTCGTTCTCGATCACGTAGCTCAGATGCAACGGCTGCAGAATCAGATCGAGGGCACTCTTGAGCGAGATCTCATTCTGCAGGTCGATCGTGACGGGCGTCGAAGGATGGACCCCTTCTTCGCTGAGCCCCACGGGATCGACGTAGAAGTTTACGCCCGCCAGGCCCTGCAGATAGTTGACCACTTCGCTCAGCGGTGCCTCACGAAACTTGAGCGCCACCGGTTTGCGGAGCGACGCTTCGATCTCCAATTCTCGAGGGTGTCGCCGGCGTTCGACATCGCCGAACTGCGAGCGACTCTCGGAAATGGCGTCCCAGTCATCGCCATACTGCATCGGCCTCGACGCGTCGAACGGAATGCTAGCCTCGTCGGCCTCAATCATCGCCTTCACGAAGCCGTCTTCCTTCAGCTCGCCAATCTCACGATTGCGCATGAACCGCTGGAGCATGCGGGCCTGCAGCCAGACCTGAGTGGCGACCGCCTCGTTGGGCGCCAATTCACGCGTCTTCTTGCCGATCAACACCGCCTCTTCATAGCGGTGCTCGTCGACCAACTGATTGAATTCGTTGACCAGCTTCGCCAGCCGCTCCTCGACCTCCACCTTGTGCTGCTTGCGACGCTCCACGTTGTCGCGCCGTTCGCGGTTGGTTTGCGCCAGCTCGATCTCCGAGCGGTGGTCTTCGTAGTATTTCTTCACGCGCTTCAGGCGCATCTGGACGAGGTTATTCAGCACTCGCTTGTCCTGCTCCGGCACGTCGGCGTCCTGAATGAACCGGGTGGTCTCGTTCAGCGCGGACATGGCCGCGTTGGGGTCGGACTCCTGCTGGCGTTCGGCATCGCGCAATTGCTTCTGCACCTCGGCATGCACCTGCTGACGACGTCGCAGCTCGGCATCCGACGCTTCTTGCAGCAGTCGCTGCGAACGATCGGCCCCACGCGCGCGAGGCTTGGCGGAGAGCACGAGACGGTCCTGGATGCGTTGAGCGACGACCGGATCGAGCTCGTTGGCCCGGGCGACCGCCTCCTGGAAGTAACGCGAGGCGACCTCCCGATTGCCCGCCTGCATGGCTTCTTCACCGAGCTGCATCAGCTCATCGGGCGACATCGTCCCGCTGGCCGGGGTCGTCACTGGCTGGCCCGCAGAGGTGGAACTGCGCGACGGTTCCACGAAGGCGGGAGCATTCTGCGGCGGCACCTGACGAAGCTGAACGCCAGTGCTGCGGAGCGGCTCGGCCGCACCGCTGGTGGAAGTGGTGGGAGCCTGGCCGCTGGGGATCAGTTGGCTGGAAGTCGGTCCGCTGGCAGTCTGGCCCGTAGGCGGTCCCGGTACACTGCTGCTGGCCTCGGCGGCCGCCGTGCTGACCGTGGCCGGAGCACGATCGACCGGTTCGACGCCCGCCACGAGTTGGATTTTGGTGTCGGCGTAGGGCGTGCGGGGATAGTCGGGCACGACGCCGCCCGCCGCAATTGTCCGCGAATCGTCGGAGTACGGGTTGTAGACGGCGCGCTGCGGCTGGCTGCTGTTACCCGAGGACGCAGCGGCACTCGCCGGAGCCGGGCCGGCGGCCGGGCGGCGGCGCGCTGGCAGGGCCAATTGCGTATTGGCGGGCAGTTGTTCCGGCGGGGCTTCTTCGACGCCGATCGTCGACCGCGCCTGCGCGTGGGCCGGAGAGTTCGCATCCGGCGTCAGCTGCGGTCCCGCCACCTCCGCACGCTGCGGAGGCGCCTGGCGAATCGCCGCTTGTCCCGCCGTGGGCATTGGCCGGTCGCCGTGCAGCTCCCGCCATAGCCGCTGGGGAGAATCTTCATTGGGACCGAACTGGGCCCCCGTCTCGATCGCCAGCTTCGCGTAGTGCTCGGCACCCACGCGGTCGCGGCGGGCCAGGGCTTCACGACCGCGGCGCAGATAGTTCTTGGCCTTGCCCTTCTTGTCTTCGAGCAGGTTGTCAACGTTCTGTCCCGCGTTCTTGAAAGGGTCCGCCTGCGGCGGTTCCTTCCGCGAGCCGAACGGCGAGGTTAGCAGCGGACGCGACGAACGACTCGGCGGCGTCTGTTGTTTGCTCGACTCCGCTTCACGCAAATCGCGGCGGACCTTGGCCGGCGAATCCTTGAAGGGATTGATCTGAAACTTGCTCCACTTCGCCTCGGCCCGACGCACGTACGAGTCGGCCACGGCGAATTGCCCGTTGGCGATCGCTTCGCGAGCCATTTTCAACAGCCCGTCCGCGTCTTGTTCGGCAGCCGGCGGGGTCTGGGCCACCGCATAGAGAGAACCGACACCAGCAGTCCAGCCGGCGGCGAGAATGGATTCGACGCAGCCGACCAGCAGCCAACAACTCAATCCGGCGACGGCAATAATCTTGATCGTGGGCTTCAACGCAGTTCTCCTTGTCGACGAAGCGTAGGCTCCTGGCCAATCGCCCCCGAGGGCGACACGAGCAGCCAGACCGCGAACCGACTTCGCACGCGAAGGTTTTTGTGTCCGATATGCGGTCGAGAATTTCGGCCGCCGCGGACAGGCTCCGAGCGTTCATCTCTCCAGGGGAAAGGTGCCCACTCGTCGAAAGTTCGGAATCGAAAATGAGAATTCTTGTCGAGAAGAGGGGCGTTTAATACCTCGCGGCCAGTCGACCGTCAAGATCAATCGCCGTCTGAGCTGGGTCGCGAAGAGAATCGCAGCCGACTGTGAGCCATCGCCGCTGACATCGCTGCCAGTGCGGGCATGACCACGCTCGATCCATTGATGCTCGCCACGCCAATCGGCACGCGGCGCCAGCTACGCCGCGCCCGACGTGTAGCGATGCTTGAGTTGATCGAGCACCACTGTCACCAAAATCAGCGAGCCAAAGATGATCTGCCGTTGATACGGACTGACGCCCTGCGTCTGATTCAGGCCGGTCTCGATCACGGCAATGATCAACGTGCCGACAAGCGTGCCCGAGATGCGTCCCTCGCCGCCGGCGATGCTCGTTCCGCCCACGACGACCGCGGCAATCGCCTGCAACTCGAAGAGCTCGCCCGCGGTCGAGCGACCGCCGAACAGCGAGGCGTCGAGAATGCCGCTCAGCCCCGCCGTCGCCCCGCAAAGGGCGTACACAGCGATCAACACGCCAAACACCGGCACGCCGGAAAGCCGCGCCGCCTCGCGATTGCCGCCGACCGCATAGACGTAGCGCCCGAACGAGGTCCGCGTCATCAACAGGTGCGCGACGATGTAGAGGCCGAGGGCGATCAGAATCGGCAGCGGAATGCCGAGCGGACGTCCGCGACTGAGGTAGCCGAACGCCTCGGCCCCGATCTTGATCGCCTCGGGTGTCGAGCGCGCCGCGCCGCCCGCCCCGGCGAAGCCCCGCGTGGTGGCAATTTCGAAGGCCAGTCCGCGGGCGATCATCAACATGGCCAGCGTGACGATAAACGGCGGCACCCGCAGGTACGTCGTCACCATGCCGTTGAAGGCACCGCAGAGTGCGCCGACGGCGATGCCCGTCGCCGCGCCCGCGTAGAGTCCCCATGTCGTGGCATCGGCTCCGCCGTACCAGGAATTGATCGACACCGCGGTCATTACCGAGGCCAGCGCCATGACACTGCCCACGGAAAGATCGATGCCGGCCGTGATGATCACAATTGTCATGCCGACGGCGATGATGGCGATCGTGGCCGTGTTGTTCAGCAGGTTGCGGAAGTTGTCGATCGTCAGAAAGATCGGCCAGCGATAACTGGGCGGCTGACGCACGACCACGTCCGCAAAAATCTCGTGCCGCTGGCGCAGCGCCTTCTCGCTCAACAGCGAGAGCGAGCCGGTGCGATGATTGGTCGCCACCGCGGCCACCGACCGGTCTTGCTCGACGACCGTGTCGAGGAACTCGCGGATCTCCTGCGGTTTGCCGGCGAAGGTGCTCACGTTCGCCGCGTCGCCTTTTCGGAACCGATCCTCGATCGCCTCGGCAAACGCCCGATCTTCCTCGCCGTGCCCCGCCAGCACGACAAACGCCGCGTCGGCCTTGGCCTCCGCGTCGAAGTCCGCCAAGATCGCCTCAGCCAAACGCGCACCGGCCGCCGGTGAACGGGGATGCTGCTCGCGCCAGTTGATCATGCTGAAGAACAGGCACAACAGCAGCAGCAGCACCAAGGGGCCGAACTGCGAGAGGAAGTGAATCAGTTTCTGCGGCGATGCGGCACGCTCCACGCGTTATCTCCTCTCAGGCCACGGCCAGGTCCATGATCTCTTGCTGCGTCGCCGCTGCGACGTCGTCAATCTCGCCCGTGATGCGACCGTCGTGCATGACCAGAATCCGATCGGCCATGCCCAGCACCTCGGGCAGCTCGCTGCTGATCATCAAGATCGCCTTCCCTTCGGCCGCCAACGCGTTGAGCAAGTGGTAGATCTCCCGCTTCGCGCCCACGTCGATACCGCGAGTCGGTTCGTCGACGATAATCACCCGGGCGTTCTTCTGCAGCCACTTGGCCAGCACGACCTTCTGCTGATTGCCGCCCGAGAGCGTGGCGACCCGCTGATTGCGACTCGCCAGTCGAACTTGCAATTGTTCGACGTAGTTGTCCAGGGCCGTCGATTCGCGCGCCGGTCGCAACAAGCCCCAAGGCGCGAACCGCTTCAAGTTCGGCAGGCCAAAATTCTCTTGCACCCCGTGGGCGAGTATCAGCCCCTGCGATTTGCGATCTTCGGTCAACAAGCAGATGCCCGCCGCAATTGCCGCTCGCGGCCGCACGGTCGAGACGACCTGACCGTCGATCGACACCTGGCCCGCGTCGGCCGGGTCGGCTCCAAACAACAAGCGAGCCGTCTCGGTGCGTCCCGAACCGACCAGGCCGGTCAGGGCCACGATCTCGCCGGCCCGCACTGCGAAAGAGACGTCGCGGACGTCGGGCTCGCGCGAGAGCCGATCCACCACCAGTCGCGGCTCGCCGATGTCGACCTGCCTCGGCGGAAACTCGTCCTCGAGCTTTCGCCCCACCATCATCTCGATAATCGCCTCGCGGGACGTTGCGGCGATGGGGCTCTCGCCCACCGTCGCGCCGTCGCGCAGCACCGTCACCCGATCGGCGATCTCCAGCACCTCGGAAAGGCGATGACTCACGTAGATCACCCCGATGCCGCGCTGCTTCAGCTCGCCGATCACGCCGAACAGCCGCTCGACTTCCGCCGGCGACAGGGCCGCCGTGGGCTCGTCCATCACCACAATGCGAGCATCGAGCGAGAGCGCCTTGGCGATTTCCACAACCTGCTGTTCGGCGATGCTCAAGGTGCGACACTCGGCCGCCGGATCGATTGCCACGCCCAGCCCGGCGAGCAACTCCTCCGCCGCATCTCGCTCGGCCGCGCGACGAACCCATCCCCAGCGCGTCAGCCCATGCCCGAGGAAGATGTTGTCGGTCACCGTCATCGCCCCGGCCAGGTTCAGCTCCTGATAGATGATGGCGATACCCGCCCGCTGGGCCGCGTGCGGCGTGGCCGCCACGAGCGGCGCGCCGTCGATCTCCACGCTGCCCGCATCGGGTTGCTGGGCCGCGCCGAGCACCTTGATCAAGGTGCTCTTGCCGGCGCCGTTCTCCCCGACCAGGGCCAGCACCTCGCCGGCTGCCAATTCCAGATCGACCCCGCGGAGCGCGTGCACGCCCGGAAATCGCTTTTGAATGCCGGACATCCGCAGCAGCGGGGCTCGCATAGGCACAGAAACCATCGTCGGTGGCCGGGCCCCGAACTACTTCAACTCCGGATCGTCCAGCGCATCGCTCTGACGATAGAGCTCCGTGGGAAAGAGCTGCACCTTTTCGAACTCCTGCCCGTCGAGATACTTGATGATGTTCTCGATCGTCACGCGGGCCATCTTCTTGGGAAACTGAATCGGGTCGGCGTAGATCTTTCCCTCTTTGATAGCCTGCCGGCCGGCCAACTCGCCGTCGAAGCCGATGATCGTGACCTTGCCCGCTTTGCCGGCCGCTTCCAACGCCGTATAGGCCCCCAGGGCCGAAGGATCGTTGATCGCAAAGATGGCCGCCAGTTCGGGATTGCGCGAGATGAACAGGTCGGTCTGCTTGCGACTAATTCCCTGCTTTCCGCCGCCGTCGTTCTCCGCCACGATGCGGATCTGGGCATCGGGATGCTCGGCGTTATGGGCCTCGATCACCGCTTTGAATCCCCGCACGCGGAGCACACACGAATGGGCCTGGGGGTAGGCCAAAATGGCGATCTCGCCGCCCGTCTCGCCGAGCACCTCGATCATCGCCTCGCCGGCCTTGCGGCCGCCCTGCTCGTTGTCGGTGCCCGCGTGCCCGGCAATGTCGACCCCTTCGGCCACGCACTGGGCGTCGTTGGTAAACAGCGGCACCCCCGCCTCGTTGGCCTTCTTCACCGCGGCCCCGATCGCCACCCGATCGGCCGGATTGATGACGATGGCCACGACCTGCTGCTGAATGAAGCTGTCGATCTGCCGGGCTTGCTTCTCGACGTCCTCTTCCGAGTCGAGCACCTGGACCGTGTAGCCGTGCTGGGCGGCTTCTTCGGCCATCGTCTCGGCGATGATCGTGAAGAAAGGGTTCTTCATCGACAGGGCCGAATAGCCGATGACGCCCTTCGACTCCGTCGCTTCCTGGCAACCGACGGCCAGACACACGACGACCAACAGAAACGCGACCGCTCCGCACCGCCCGCGGCTTATCATAGGGAAACCTTTGGCAAGGGAGTTTTCAGCAGGAAGTTGAAGCTAACGCCGCGACGCAGTGACGAAACGATGAAGGCGACGAAGGACGGCGTGGCAATGAGCGCCCGACGCGACGCCTCCGACACGGAACTCCTACGACACGGAACTCCGACGACACTCCTGCGACGCGGAGTGCCCTTGATGATACCAAGCGGCGGCAAGCCCCTGCCAGCAGGCTGCGGCGCGAAGAAACGTCGTTGCGGCGTGGCAAGGCGGGTCTGGAGCCGACCAGCACAGACTACCGTCGAGTCTCGCGGCTGGTCGGCTGCGCGACGGATGCCACACACCAGCTCGTCAGCCGCGAACGACTACGCGGCACGCAGGACAAGAAGAACTCCGCCCCATTACTCCTCGTGCGCGGCAACCGGCACGGTGTAGACCGTGTTCGCCTTGCCCTTCATCCATTCGGCGCCGCCCACGACCAGTAGTTGCTCGTCGGCCGTCGTCACCATGCGATGGAAGAGTCGCTTCTCCTTGAGCTGCCCGACCTCTTCCCAGGCCTCCTGGCCCGCTTCCAGGCAAAACACCTTGGCGGCGACATTGCTCACATAGAGCTTGCCGTTGGCGGCAAAGGCCGAGGTGCCGAAACCTTCGACGCCCTCACCCGGCAGCGTCGCGGCCTTCGACCACTCGCCCGACTGCGGATCGTAGACGTCGACGTCCATGCTGATGTCGCCGTCCGGCATGATGCCGCCGATGGCGTAGACCTTGCCGTCCAAGACGCCCACCGAGAGGGCGCGACGCTGAAAGGGCGGCTGGGGAAGTTCCTCCCAGGCCAGCTCGGCGCGGGAGAGATCCAAGACGTAGGCCGACGGATGCCACTGCGGCTCGTCGTCCTTGCCGCGCAGCTGCCAGCCGCCCACGACATAAATCCGATCGCCCAGCACCACCGCGTCCAACGACGACCGCGGCGTGGGTAGCGGCGGCAACGCCTCCCACTCGTTCTTGCTCGGATCGAAACGCGCAACGTCGGCGACCGAGCGCAGGTCCTCATCTTCGCCCTCGCGATTGTGCGTCGTGAAGCCGCCGATGCGATACAGTTTGCCGTCGTGCGCAAGCAGGGCCAAGCCTTGCAGGCGCGGGCCGGACGGCAGCGCTTCCCACTCGGCGCCTGCGACCAGCTTCAAGCGGCGGAACTGATCGGACTGGTACTCGACCGCATACTCGTGAGCCCGTCCGCGGTGTCCGCCGTAGATGTAGAGCGTGTCGCCGACGATCGCGGCGACGAAGCGGGTGGACCTGCCCCAGGTGGCGGAGTATTGGTGCGGCGAGGGCGGAGTTGGGAATCAGCAAGTCGTCTAGCAAGACAGGCCAAGGAGGCGGAGAAGGCTGGCGTCGCGCAGAATGGAGTTCCGTATGGACATGGTGTATCTGTGACGAGCCTGGCTTCAAATAGGAAACTTGCCCTCGTTCCAACGGACTTTTCAAGCGCTACTAGACGCGCCTTTGAAGCAGCCGGCTTCAAAGTAGTCTACACTCCTACCAGACGAGACAAGGATCATCACACGGTGCGCCTTCCGAATCCAATAACTCCGGACGTCGCGCAGAAATTCAACGAAGTGTTGGGCCGAACCAGGAGATAGATGTGGCCACGACGGAAACACTTGGCTTCGACTTTCAGGATTGGCGTGTGAAGCAAGTTGTCGCCATTGATTGGTATGATGGGGCGAACGAAGGCTTTTGTTGGCTAGAGCAACCTCCTCTTGAGTTCTATTTCAAAGCTGTTGGTTTTCGTTTTTGCACAGATGACGTCGACGATCGCGTTTACCTAGCCGGGAAGATTCCATCCGGCAGCTGTTCTCAGTTACTCGAAGCTTTGAAGGGTCTCGGTTCGCCGACATCCAAAATTTGGTGTCCAATTTGGCAGCATCCAGATAGCGTTTATCTCAAGACACTGGACGACCGAATCGATTCGCTCATTCGACACGCGGAAACACCTGAGTTGGTCATTTATAGTAAGGATATGCTGAGAGTACTTGGATGCTGGAGAATCGACGATGAGACCGAGACAACCGAGAAAGTCAACGATTGGTTCTCGTATTTAGGTATTTGAGAGGGTCTCTTCAATTGCCCGTTCCGGCGGCAATACGAAGGAATTACTACGCGACCTTCAATCGCAAATACGGTACGAGCTATGGAGCTTGATGAGTGCGTCAATCTGATTGCGGCTTCTCCGGCGTGTGTTTTGCATCCACCGGCCGGGATGCCGGACATTCCCCCGCCGCTGATTCTTCCGGATGACGTTCGTATGTTTTATGAGCGTGCGGGTGGCGCGATCTTATTTAGGGACGAGCCCTACGACATCGAGATCGTGCGTCCCGAGGACTTTGTGCGCGGGAATCCTGAGATCCTCCAGGACCCGGCCGAATACGACATTTCTCATAACTGGTTCATTGTTGCCAAGTCGGAACCACAATATATAACGATTGATCTCGCTCCTGGCCGACTGGGACGATGTTACGACAGCTTCTGGGAGACACATGCCTTGCGAGGTGATACCGCGATCATCGCGAGGTCGTTCACGGAGCTTCTCGTTCATCTACTCAAGGCTGAAGGACAGGGCCTGTATTGGCTCGCCGACGACTTTGAATCTCGGGGGGACGCCTACGACGGCGTACCGGAATAGCACAGGCGAGCAAGAGACTCCTGTGCGTTGAGACGATCGGACCCACCTGGACGTTCTGAAAGACAAGTCCCCTGGTGCGCCCGAGACCGTTTGCCGGTTCTGGCAGGCGGGCGAGTAAACTCGGGCAGCGGCGACGCGCTAGAATTGACCCGAAAAGCTCAGGGTTAACAGGACGCGCAAGGTGGCGGGGGTGGTGGAGCAAACAAACACCGTGGCCGGATGCAAGCTCAAGGTGGCGGCGTCGAAGAATCAGAGGCGTGGTCACGAGCAGCGCCGCCGACGGTTACTGATGGATTGCAGATGACTGATGCTTTAGAGAACACGCTGTCTAGAACAGAACGGAGAGCTAGGCAGCACGGATTTACGCAGTTGCGAGTTTTTATTCGGCGAGCTGGGCAAAGCGGCGGCATCGATGCGAGAGTTACGCGAAGCTGGGTAACGCCGGGCACCCGGGACGTGCGTGTCGACCTTGAAATAATCACGGGTAAAGCCTTTGTGCCGGGCAACTGAAGGTGGCCGAGTTCTTGGTATTCTCGAGTCGCTCTGTCACGCAGGATAGCCAACGATGGTTACGCATCTATTTCCTCGATTCTTGGACGATGCTGAAGAGTACCATAATGCGGAAGTCTTCTGGGATGATGCCTTCCGCCAAATTGTCGATCGTTATTCGAAAATCAGGGACTGGCAGCCCTGGCTAACCACATGCTTTGCCGATGGAACGCCGTTTGCCGACGGCAATCCGATCTATTCTTTGATTTCAACCTCAACAGGCAAAGGAGTTCGCGTTATCCAATTACCGCCAGAGTCTTCTGATGTACAGATTACTGCATTTAGAAAGACGTTCGGTGGCAAGCGTGGTGAATCCGACACAGTTGAAGAACTGGTTATTCATTGTGAACTGTCTGAGGAGTCGGCCGTGATTGCGAAGCGCCTCCTGATCGAATGGGTCAAACAAGATGAGATTCCCGAGAATTTCGAGATTACAATCCAGCAACTTCTTTCTTAGGAATGATAAGGAGGTTGGCGAGGCCGATCAAAATTGAGTTGGAGGTCGTTGGAAAACTACGCCGACTCAACGAAAAGTGCTGGTATCCTGACAGGTCTCAGTACCATGTTTTTGAGAATCCCCCTCGTAGAGATGACTGTCGTTAGGTGGGGCATGGTAAACTCATGACCAAGCGACTGACCGACCTGTTGCCGCCGCCGGAATCTCCCATCGAAACAACGGGAGACTGGGAAGAAGTCGAAAGACGACTGGGCACGCCTCTTCCCCAGGACTACAAAGCGTTCATCGAGATGTATGGCACAGGACATCTCTGCAATCTCTTTTATGTGCTCAATCCGTTTTCCGAGCACAAAGCGGTTGAGCTCATCCGCCAATGCGAAAAGTGGCAGGAAGAGTACACCAAACTCTTTCAAGGTTACATTGACAAGAACGATCCCGACTATCGCTTCTTGCCTCATCCAGCCCGCCCCGGCCTATTGATCTGTATATACAGTGACGACGGCGACCAGATCTACTGGCTCACCGAGGGGGAGCCCGAGGATTGGACCATCGTCGTCGAACAGCATTCCTGGGGCGAGGTGTTTTATCTGTCAGAGTATCGCCTCGAGGATTTCCTGATCAGTTTGCTTGCTAAGACGCTACCGCACGATTTGTTCAAGGAGATTGAAGCCTCGTTCGAACCTCTGGAGCTGTACTCGCCGGTCGTGCATTACGACTATCGTGTGGAGGAGGCGTCCGCGGCGCACAAACTCTATCAGATCGCGGACTGCGTCGCTGTGCGAATTCCGGCGACCTGGGCGTTCCGCACCGGACGGGCAGGCAGTGATGATTTCTTTTCCGTCGATTCTCCCTTGATGGATTTCGTCAATGAGTACGGAGAGCCGAATGAGTCGAGTATCAGCGTCGCGCTGTGCCGCGAGCGTCCGGGGCTCTACACGCTGCAAAAGCGTGTCAATCATATGCGCGAGACGGATTACATCGAGATCGTCTCGCACGGCGTGCTCGACCACGAGAGCCTTGACATCAACTGGATCGAGTCGATCGAACATGAGTGCTTCAAACGCCTGACGTTCGTGTGGGAATTCGAGCAGCACTCGTATAACCTGGAATGCTGTGGTGACGCACCCCTAATCGACCGGACGTATGACGAACTGATGGATATCGCCCGCTCGATTCGCATCCGGTGATGGTTAGTAACGGCCCGATCTCCCGTCAAATCCATGGAAGACAGCAAAGAAGTTGAGCGCCGTCTACCCAACCTAGTTGTAGCCGGCGTAGGTCACTCTGGTACAACTATACTTACCAGGATTCTAGGAATACTTGGCTGGACTCTTCCAGGTGTCGTGGATTCCTTTCTTGAGCACCGCGAAATCCGCAAGCTCAATCAGCAGATCGTCACGGGGGCCAATTTTGACCGTGAGCGTGCGGTAGCTGTCTTACATGATCTCGAGCAACACCAGTCTTGGGCCGTCAAGGACCCTAGGTTTGCACTGACTCTGAATCGTTGGCGACAGCTGGTGAGCGCACGCTCAACCACATCTTGACGCGCGGATTAGGCTGAGGTTTTTCGTGGTGTTTCCTCGGGAGGCGATCCGCATGGCCAGGGCGAAGCGGTCGGTGGAGAAAGAGTCGTTTTGGCGGTCGGTGATCGAGGAGTTCGCCGCGAGCGGACTTTCGGTTCGCACGTTTTGTGGGCGGGAAGGGCTGTCGGAGGCTTCGTTTTATGCGTGGAGGCGAACTCTCGCAGCCCGTGACGCGGAGAAGCCGCCGGAACTGATTCCGGTGGACGTCGTGGCACCGAGCGCCCGCCGCGTCGCCGAGCGGAAGGGCGTGGTCGCGGGCGACCTGGAATTGACCACTCCCGCCGGATTCACGCTCCGC
>QQVP01000033.1 GCA_003389215.1 Planctomycetota bacterium
TACCGCCATCGCCGATTTCTTCGCCGGAGTACCCGATAAAGGGGTTGGGCAATAGACCGACTTGTGTCCATTGACCGCGAGCCGCGTCAACACGTGCGGCAGCGGCCGCCAACGCCGGATTTCTTTGAATGGCCATTGCCTCCAGGTCGGCCAGCTGCAATTCAGAGACAGGTAATCCTTGCCGTGGTGGCGTTGGAATCGGTTCGGCCGGCTGCACCACGCCGTGACGGAATGCTACCGGACGCACTGCAATGGCATTTCCGTGGCCTGAGTGCGCCATGACCCTTGGTGCCATGGTGTTGAGGCTTGCGGGTATCGGCCCGGGCATCGTTTGTTGTGGGTGCCCAGGGGGACCCCATTCGCCCGTTGCATTCGGATCGACCGCGATTGGCGGTCCGACGACTGGATCTTGACCATTCGCGGACGGGCAGTAACCGGTGATAATGCCAATCACAAGTACGCAAGAGTATAAGAATCGCATGACGTCCATCTTCCATGAAACAGTTTGGCGAGCGTGCCTTTTTACGGGCGGACCCGAACGCATTGTTCAAACTAATGGTTGTTACAGCCGGACGGACAACTCGACGAGCTGGACGACACATCACGAGGGATGGCCAGCGTGTCGCTTACCGATGTCGACCGCTCATATTCCGGTTGAGAGACTTGGCTGTAGCCGGCAGGCCCGGCGGACGAGGCGTACGGATTTGCGCCGTACGGATGCCCCGCAGCGGCCGGATATGTTGGCGATGGGTAGCCTGGCGGCGACGTTGCGTAGCCAGTCGATGCCGACGGCGGATACGAAGGGTTACCGTACGGTTGTCCTGTCGATGCCGCGTACGGCGAGTTAGCGTAGCTCGAAGGCAAGGCGGGTGTGGGATAAGGCACGGTAGGTGCCGCAAAACCCTGTGGCGCGTAGCCATTACTTGTCATCGAAGCAATCGGAGTTTCTTCAGCGGTGCGGCAGCCGGTAGCTACGAGTACGAGCGAGCACATTGCCAGACTGATTACGGACTTATTCATGATCTTGACTCCTCATTCCTCTGTTCACGAATGACTTCGATGACTCTCCTGACCGACGTTATCCGGCTTGACGCAGGGCCGTGACGATCTTCGTGCGCGCCGCCTGAATTCCGGGGATGATGCCTGCCAACACGCCCACAACGACGGAAACGATGGCCCCCGTGATCGCCAAATCCATAGATGGCCGAAATGAGATCGTCACTCCCTCGGCTGCGACGGCAAGACCGGTGAAGCTGAGAAACACGAGGCCGGCCCCGATCCCCAGCAGACCGCCGGCTGTGCTGAGCAGGGTGCTTTCGCTGACAATCAGCCGAAAGATGCGATTGGGCCGCAGTCCAATGGTCTGCAGAACTCCATGTTCCTTGATGCGGTCCTGTACTGACATGACCGTCGTCGTCGCGACCAATGCCAACACGAGACCAACACAGGCGTACCCCAGGTAGTGAATAAAACCGATCAGCTCGGCCAAGTCCGCCAAAGTGTCTGCCTGGAACATTCCCTTGGTGCGGGTCGTCGTGGCTACGGGTCCGCCTCGATAGTGTGTGTCAATCGCGGCCGCGACGCTATCGACGTCCGCGTCGTCCAACAGATGCACTTCCATCTGCGTGACCGTGCCCACGCTGTTCTGCCCACGAGCCCGCTGAAGAAAATCGAGATGCGTATAGATCAGGTTCTCTTCTGCGGTGGTCGACGATTGAAAGATGCCGGTAACCAATACGGTGACTTCGTTGATCGTGAATTTTTGGCCCACACTCAGGTTTCGCCGGTTGGCGACGGCTTGCCCGACCAGGGCGCCATCGTCGGCTCCCTCAAACGCCGACCAGTTCCCCGCTGTGAGATTCAGTTCGCGAGACGACCTGAGTTTTTCGGCCGGCATGCCCTGAAACACAATCGCGTCCAGACTTGCACGACAGTTATTCGTGACGACCTTGATCGGAATGACTTCCGTCACGCTGGGCAGTTCCGCGATGTGCTTTGTGTAATCTTGCGGCAGCCGGCTACTCGTCGGGCAAAAGCGATTCTCCTGAAAAACGACGAGCGTTCGCTGGGCCTGTTTGTCCTGCGTTAGTCGCAACAGGCCGTCCTGCACGGCGCTGACAAAGCAGAACACGAATAGCGCAACCGCCGTTCCGCTCACAGTCAGCATCGCTCGGGCACGATGGCCCCAGAACCCTTTCAACAGATAGGGCAGGAATTGAAACATGACAGGGCTGCTCCTTCTTCGTTTGCTTTTCTGCCTAAGCCGCTGTAACCGTTGACTTTGCGGATCCAGCTTGCCGTTCAGTCAGCTTGCCTCGCTCCAGTCGAATTTGACGTTTGGCGATCTCAGACGCTTCAATGTCGTGAGTGACCATCAACAGCGTCATGCCAAGTTCGTTATTGACGCGTTGCAGTAACTCCAAAATCTGTTCGGTCGTTTCATCGTCGAGATTGCCGGTTGGTTCGTCGGCCACGACCAGCGTCGGGCTGGCGACGATTGCCCGGGCGATGCCGACGCGCTGTTCCTGGCCACCTGACATCTGCCGTGGGTAATGTGTTGCGCGGTCCGTCAGGTTGACTGCCTCCAGGGCAATCTCTACCCGCTTGCGTCGTTCCGCCGCGGACATCTTCAAGAGCAACAGCGGCATTTCGACATTCTCGTAGGCGGTCAACACCGGAATCAGGTTATGCGTTTGAAAGATGTAGCCGACGTGGGACGCACGCCAGTCGGCCAACTTTCCGCGGGATAGCTTGGTGATATCCGTCCCTTCGACGAGAATTTCGCCCGACGTCACCTCGTCGATGCCGGCGATCATGTTCAGCAAGGTACTCTTGCCCGATCCGCTGGCTCCCATTAACGAAAGGAAATCGCCTTGATGGACCTCGAGGTTCACCTCGTTCAGCGGCGTGATTGTCTCTTCGCCGTTTGCATACTGTTTCGTGACATTCTTGACCTGTACGAGCGTCATCTGTCGATTCCTTTCGTGCAAATTACTATCGGTGCTGACCCAGCATGCCGTCTTCGCTGGCGATGCGAATCCGTTGATTGTCCGTTAGCCCCTCACGGCCACCACTGATTAACTTGTCAGTGGGCGTTAGTCCGTTGGTCACTTCCACCAGTTCGTCCGTGCCCGCCCGACCCAGGGTAATCGTGCGAACTCTTGCCGTTCGTGTTTCCTGGTCTGCAACCCATACCTGAGATGCGCCGCCACTAGCAGCGACCAGCTGGCGGGGGATCAGTAGCCGCATGCGGTCTTCCGACTCCTCCTGTTCGCCTTGCTGCTCGGGAGCGAGAAACTCGACCTGCGCCAGCATCTCTGGACGGATGACGCCGGGCGGATCAACAACGGCAACCTTGATTTGCAACGTGTTTTTTTGAATGTCCGCAAGCGACGTCACCGAGACGACCTCACCCACCAATGCCTCCTGCACCGATGCCGTTTCGATGCGCGCCGCTTGGCCAATCTGCACCTGAGGCACGTCCTCCAACCGGACATCCACGCGGACTTGAAGCATCCTGGGATCGTACAGCGTGACAATCGCACTCGCTCCTTGTTCCGAGTGCGGTGCCAAACCGTTCACCCGCCTACCGGGCGCGGTCTGAACTGATAGTACGCGGCCGTTGATTGGTGCGGCGATGGTCATCCGCTGCATCCGCAACTCCGCTGTTTCGACGGCCAGTTTCGCTCGCTTGTTTCGGGCCTCGGCAGCCTGCAGACCGGCCTGTGCGTCGGCGATACGCCGCTTTTCTTCAAGTTTCAATTCGAGCTTTTCGGCGAGCGCGTTCCGCCGGCGCACCAGGGCTTCGCGCTGGCGATTGAGCACCGGCTGTCGCGATTGTAGCGTCTGGAGCGTGGCCGCCGCGCCCGCCAGTTCCGCTTTCGCATCCCGCAACACTCGGCCCGCGACCGCGTCACCCGCACGCAGCTTCTTCACGACGTTCACCTCCGCCAGCTCGTGTTTCGTTTCCGCCGCTTCAATCGCGGCGGGTAGGCCGTTAAACTCGCCCTCCACCCGAGCGAGTGCCGACTCCGCTTCGGCCAGGTCGGCCTGCAATTGAACCGGGTTGTCAAGCGACGCCCGGGCATTTTCCAGTTCGGCACGGGCCGCGGTGACATCTGCCTCGCGAAGACTTAGGTCCGCACGAGCCTCGGCAAGCGCGATAAGGGCGTCCGTGTCGATGAGCCGGGCGATGATATCTCCCTTCTTAACGCTTTGTCCCGCGACGACGTTTAGCTCTTCGACGACACCTTCAGCGAGCGACGAAACGACAACGGACATAGGACGAGGTTCGACCCAACCAGCAGCCTGAAACAACGTCGTGCCGGCTTGCTGTACCTGAGCTTTGGCGATGATCACCGGCACGACCGTCACGGGCTTCGACGGTAGTATGCTGTCTTTAGCAGCCCAACCAAGAAGTCCCGAAAACGTCAGCAGGATCATCAGCGGTAATACATAGCGGGAGATCCAGCGCCGCTTGACGTTCGCTGTCGGGGCCATTGTTTCCTGACCGCGATCCACAGAGAGTTGGCTTAGGTCGACGTTACTCATAATTCGTTCCGAGGTTTATCAAATCCGCGTGGCCGAGACGGCATGGGCGTCCATGCCCAAGCCGCGTGTGCCTCGGCCACTTAGACTGCCTTAATTCCCTCAACCACCGTCACACGCATCGCCTTCATCGCCGGAGGGACTGCCCCCAGCAGACCGAGTACCAATCCGGTCCCGCATCCGATCACAACGGCCAGGCTATCGACTCGAAGGGCGAACGCGCCCATCGTGAACCGGACGGCCGTTCCGTTGACGAGCAGGAATGCGACGAGGGCAGCGATCAGCGAGCCGCCAACCGATAGCAGCACCGCCTCCTGTATCAGGCTCATGGTGATCGCGCGTCGGCGGAATCCCATCGCTTGAAGCGTCGATAATTCACGTACCCGACCCACAACCGCGCCGTACATGGTGTTCAAGCCGGCGAAGACTCCCGCGCCCGCGATCAGCCAGACAACCACCCAACCCAAGAGTCGCACTGGTTTGTAGTGTTGCTGTAGTGAGGCGTAGTATTGCGCCTCAGGAACTGCCTTGAGTTCCAGATCGAGGCGTTCGCTGCAAAACATTTCAACATCTGCCAGCGAGCCACCTGGTGCCATCTTCACCGCCACGAGACTCAGGTCCTGGCGTTTCAAAGCCGTTTGCATGTCTTGCAGTGGACACCACAACTCTGATTCAAATGCCGAGCCGGCGGCGGTGAACCGACCGCTAATGCGCCACTCCCGTCCATCGAACGTAACCGTGCTGCCAACGGACAGCGCTTCCTCACGACAGCCAAGTTTGGAGTGCGCGAGTTTGCCGGCCAACACCTCTCCCGGCCCTGGCCACTCGCCTTCGACGATTTGCATCTTGCTTCGCACAAGCGGGGCCGCGGTCGTAACACCACGGACCAGCCCCAACCCTTTCTTGTCAGTACCCGCAACCGTGATCCGCGTGCCCAGGTACACTTCCGGCGATATGTGCTGGACATCGAATCGTCGCTGGATGCCGTCCAGGCTGGCCGCCAACAAGGCGGGGGTTCGAGCGGGGATCGAGGAGTTTTCGATATCCGCACCCGAGCTGAGCGCGTATACCAACACCACGTCTTCATCTCCACTTGCCGCCAGCGACGCCTCCAGGCCACGAATGAAGGCCACCACGACGAAGATCAACAAGATCACCGTCGTCAGCCCGACCAAGGTCAGCGCGGTCCGCGTCGGCCGTCTGAACAGATTTCGTACACCGTACTCCCAAGGTAAAGTCTTCATTGGATGGCAAGTTGCAAAAAGGAAATTGTGGACAGAAAATCGTGACACTTGTAGGAACTTCTGCGATGGCTTGCTCGAATCGAGATGCTCATCGGCGCACGTATACTCCAGTCGCAGCCACTGAGAAACTATCTTTGCCGCGCTCGACTTTTCCCTTGACGACGACGAGATCGTTTTCATTGACGTCGAGAAGTTGGCGAGCATCCAGCGGAACAATCTTTCCATCCGCGCCTACGACCTTAACGAGCATCGTTGATTCTTTGCGCAGGGTAGTGCAGCAATCGTCCAAGCAGACTTGCCCTTTCCCTGACTCCTGCCCATCGTCGACAATCGTCATCGAGGCGTCGATCACCATGAACGCAGATCGTCCTTCAATAAACGGATTACGACGGCCACCGATGCGGGCGAGCAGAACGATTTCGTCTTTGTCCTTTGCGTCCTCCCGCGCAATCATTACGCCAATCGCGTCGGACGGTTCCTCGACGAGGAGGAACTGCGACTTGTCAATGGATGCCGCCGCTTCGGTCGACGTTGCGTGACTTGATTCGCTACAACCGCCAACGGCAGTCAGCAGTAGAGCCACAAAACTGATAACGCTTGTCGCTCGCAACATGATTGTCTCCTAAACGAATAATTGGGTTGTCGTATGTCGCCGACATTCGGCGAATGCCTCCACGACCGATTTTTGCGATCGGTCTGTTTGGCTGAATTGTCAGAACCTCGGTTTCTGGGTGAACGTACCAGCCGGACCAGCGAGGCGAATCGGTTCGTTTTCGGACTTCTCGACTGCCTCCCACATGGCACGAGGTGACAGCGTCGCGCCAGGTGTGGGCGCTACGATCAACGTCTTTTTCTCGATGTCGGCCCTTACTTCTTTTACACCGGCGACCGTGTAGAGCCGGGCCGCCATCTTTTTCGCGCAGCCGGCGCAGTGCATTTCCTTGACCGTGATGCTGGTCCAGACGGTGTCGGCAGCCACGGCGCTGCTGGCGGTGGCCAGCAGAAGGGTGATCACGAGAGCCACGCGGATCTTAGATTTCATGGTTTTCTCCCATCACTAACTTGAAAAGGAAGGAACAAGATGTGTCGCGTTGGCTGCGACAACCCATCGACTAGGATTGTCGGTAAAACGACGAGTCGAGGGCACAACACGCACAACGCACGAAGTACGAACGCCTCACAGACGACAGCGCACGCGAATGAGCGCCATGTCACACAGAGGCGTAGAGTGACTTATGCCAGAAAGCGGCAGAGAGAGGCGCAGATTTCTTGCGCAGAGGCGAGCGCATCGGGACGCTCGATTGAGAATTGTCGGTTGACCAGTGGGCGCTGAGATATGACCGACTGATCGAGGACAAGGTTGACCAAATCAACGACTACATTGAGTCGTGTAGATCCATTCAGATTAGGCTGTGGTTGTGCCGATCGGTGACACCAGCAGCTTTGGGGGCACCTGTTCGGCGGAAGAGGTACCGTGAGAGCGATATCGGCATCGCTGGCCTTGCTGACGTCGCATGCGTCCTGGCCGCAATTGGAGCCAGTCGATTCGTGCTGGCAGCACCCATGATGGTGATCCCCGGCGGCAGGCGACGTCTGACACGGGTCAAGTAGATTGCAGAAAACCGGCGTCCCCTGCAACGCCTGAATCGGCGATAGCAGAGCGGCAAAACAGACGAGCCATTTCGGCCACATGTGGGACGTGAGCATCAAACTAGTTCCTGCGCATACAGCTACAACAATTCCACTGCCGTGTACATATCGGTTGTGTGGATCCCGACACTTGATCGGATCATCCGAACCGTAAAGAAAAAACGAACGAATGTCGGATTGCGAACCGACCTCCGGACAAAGGGCGGTGATCGTAACACGGTACGTGAACTTAACTTGACGCCTCACTCCGCTAGGCCTAGAATTGACAACATGAAGCGTGGGTGTCGTGTTGCGTGTTGTATGTCGTCGACCGAGCTGGGGAAAAGTTTGCGAACGACCGTTTCCTATCTTCTGATCTTCGTGGTGTTGGTTTGCCCGTATCTTTGCTTGGGTGAAGCAGCTGGCGCATCCGTCGCATCCTGTGAAGCTGATCATTGCAGGTGCCCGCACAACGGTGATCGTTCCGGTCGTGAGGCGCCGCAGTCGCCCGCCGATGATAGCGGAGATTGCCTGTGCCATGGAGCGATCGTGGATGGCCTGCGCTCTGTAGATCTCGACTATTCGCCGGCGGTCGCCGTTACGTGGCTAGGCGGCGACTCGCTGCTGTCCTCGATTGGGACCTCATCAGCATTTTGGGCCATATCTTTTGAACAGCCTCATCAATTTCCGCCGCTTTCCTCCGGGCGGGATGTGTGCGCGCTGACCTGCGCGCTCTTGCTCTAAATCGCCTCTGCTAGCGATCCCGCTCGACCAGTCGTGTTAGTCGAGTCCCTGATGCGTTTCCGATTGCGCATCCTCACTTGAGTATCTGCTGCGCACCGAAGCGACGCGACGAAGCACGATTGAGCCGTCGGACAGTTGTGGTTTGACCCATTCTCTCTCGCCCGTGCATCTTCGCTTTGCAGTTACGCTTACAGAGGCCATTCCGATGAGTACGAAAACCAACGACACCGAGACTCGCACGCATGAGGCGATTGATAGCCCACCTGAATCGCAGGCGTCCGCGTCCGATCACGAGGGCAATGATGAAGCGGCTACGCGACCGGCTGAAGTTTGTGAACGTCCGGCGGCGGAATCCGAAAGTTCGGAGCCGCTGCGCCGCAGGTCCGTTGTTGGATGGGTCACGCGAACGATTCCTACTTTGCTGGTGATGGGCGCACTGGCTGGCTTAGGTTACTTCGGGCATCACCACGGCTGGAAGATTCCGAAGTTTTCTGAATTGGCGGGACACGGCGAAGTAGAAGGCGTCCAGTGGTGCGAGGAACACGGTGTCCCCGAAGCCGAGTGTATCGCATGTAACGCGGACTTGATGCCCAAGGGCGAGTTGTACGGCTGGTGCAAGGAGCATGGTGTTCACGAATGCGTACTACACCACCCAGAGTCTGCGCAGCTCAGTGAAGTTCCGGAGATTTCGCAGGAGGATTTCGAGCGGGCGGCGCGGGCCATCGCTCTGCGGCCGCGCACGAAGAATGACCCCACCTGCAAAATGCACTTGCGGCGGATTCAGTTTTCGTCGAAAGCCGCTGTGGATAAGGCTGGCATCGACATCAACCTGGTGGACCGCGGTCCAGTGGTCGAAACGGTCTCAGCAACGGGCGAGGTCGTCTATGACCCCACACGGGTTGCGCGCCTGTCTTCGCGCGCTCCAGGCACAGCTTGGCGCGTGGAAAAGAATGTCGGCGATCAGGTGAAAGAAGGTGACGTCCTGGCGCTCGTCGATGCCGTAGAAGTCGGACGAGCCAAGGCAGAGTTGCTGCAAGCCGTCGCTCAGCTTCAATTGCACGACAAGACCCTCAAGCGGCTCGCCGGCCTGGAAGGTGTAGTCGCGGGCAAGCGTGTGCTAGAAGCGGAAGCGGCCCGCACGGAAGCAGAAGCCGCTGTTCGCAAGTCAGTCCAAACTTTGCAAAACCTGGGATTGCCGATTGCGCTAGAGGACATTTACCAGCAGACGGACAGCGAATTGGCGAGACAGCTTCAATTCCTTGGCTTGCCAAAGTCCGTTACTGCTAATCTCGGTTCCCAACGCATTACGGCGAACCTGATCCCGCTCGTCGCACCACGTGACGGCATTGTTGTGAGTCGCGATGTGGTTGCGGGCGAAGTCATCGACACCACCAGAACGCTTTTCACGATTGCCGACACGAGCCGCATGTGGCTCGTGCTCAATGTCCCGTTGGAAGAAGCGAATCGCGTCGCCGCTGGCCAGAAAGTCATTTTCATTCCCGACGGTAACGATGATCCCCACACCGGCAAGCTGACTTGGATTAGCTCCGACGTGGACTCGGAGACGCGCACCGTCAAGGTTCGCGGCGAGTTGCCTAACGAGGATTCGCACTTGCGAAACGAAACATTCGGGGCGGGCGAAATCGTGCTGCGAGAGGAAGACGACGCAATCATTGCTCCCAGCGACGCGATTCACTGGGAGGGCTGCTGCCACGTGGTCTTCGTTCGTGACAAGGACTTCATGAAGAAGGGTTCCTACAAAGTGTTTCACACGCGGTCGGTTCGGCCTGGCGTGCGAATGGATGATACCACCGAAATGATTGCCGGCCTATTGCCCGGCGAGGTTGTCGTCACCAAGGGAAGCGGGGTGCTGCGAGCAGAATTGCTCAAAGGCAACCTCGGCGCTGGGTGACTGTGCGAACAATGACCGCCCGGTCGGGTGGTGAAATGTGATTCAGAGTTGAAGGCGCGTCGCCTTTGACAAAGTGTGTGTCCCAGTTTTCAGGAAGGAAGGTCGAGAATGGATTCTCCTCAAAAGTCGAGGCGGCGGTTTATGGCCGCCGCGATGGTGGTGGTCATCGGTTTTGGCACAGTGGTTCAGGCGGCGGGTCCGAACCCGACGACCGCGATCGCGACCAAGAAGATGTGTCCCGTGTGCGCCAAAAAGATTGTGGCAAAGCTACAGCAGGTTGATGGAGTCGCGAAAGCGCAGGCGGATGTCCAGTCGAAGACGTTTGTCGTCGTGCCCGCATCTGGCCGTGTGCTCTCGCCTCGTGCGCTGTGGGATACCGTCGAAAAGAACGGCGAACAGCCGGTTCGCCTCGCGGGACCGAGCGGTACGTTCAGCGAGAAGCCGCGGTTTTAGTATCCGAGGCCGAGTGCCTGCTGGGCGGCAACCGCCGCCCAGCAGCTTTGTTACCAGAGGAAAGTGAGATTAGCCGTCACGGCCTCAAGGGAACCACGTCATGCTGAACTGGATTATTGACTTTTCGCTGCGAAACCGGGCCTTGGTGCTGATCGTCGTTGCCGCCGTGATCGCCACGGGTGCGTGGTCCCTGCAATACATCGACATCGACGCCTTTCCCGACACCACGCCGGTCATGGTGCAAATCAACACGACCGCACCATCACTGTCGCCGGAAGAAGTTGAACGGCAGATCACGTTTCCTATCGAGCAGGTGATTAGCGGTCTGCCTGGACTTGAAAAGCTGCGATCGATCTCCAAGTTCGGACTGTCCCAGGTGGTTGTCGTTTTTGAAGATGGCACGGACATCTATTTCGCGCGGCAGTTGATTAACGAACGGCTCACGACCGTCGAACTGCCCGCCGGCATCGAGCGGCCCAAGATGGGACCGGTTTCGACCGGTCTGGGTGAAGTCTTCCACTACATCGTGCGGCTGGACGGTGTAGATATATCGTCGCTGCCGAAAGAGCGGCAGGTGGAGAAGCTCACCGAGCTGCGCACGATCCATGATTGGGTCATCAAGCCACAATTACGCACGGTCAGTGGCACGGCCGAGGTCAACAGTTGGGGCGGATACGAGAAACAGTTCCAGGTGCGCATCGATCCGGATCGCCTTGTCAAGCATGGTCTGACGTTTGACGAGGTGGTCGAAGCCGTCGAGGAAAACAATCGCAACGTCGGTGGTGGCAACATCACACAGAACAGCCAGATGCTGCTCGTCCACGGCATTGGACGGACGGTCAACATCGAGCAGATCGAGAACATCGTCATCAAGGCAAAAGACGGTGTGCCAATCTATGTGCGTGATGTGGCAAGCGTCCAGATCGGTCACGAGATTCGCCGTGGCGCGGTAACAGCCGACGGCCGCGGCGAAGTCGTCTACGGACTGGGCTTCATGTTGATGGGCGAAAACAGTCACGAAGTAACGAACCGGCTCAAAGAGAAGATGGACGAGATCACAACCACGCTATCCCCAGGCGTGGAGGTTGTACCCGTGTACGACCGGACGGAACTGGTTGATCACGTCATCGAGACCGTTCAAAAAAACCTGATGGAAGGCGGCCTGTTAGTCATCGCAGTGCTGTTCATCTTTCTCGGCAATCTGCGGGCCGGACTAATCGTTGCCCTAGCCATTCCTCTCTCGATGTTGTTCGCCTTCTCTGGCATGCTGCGATTCGGCATCGCCGCCAGCTTGCTCAGTTTGGGCGCGATCGACTTCGGTCTTGTCGTGGACAGTTCCGTGGTGATGATCGAGAACTGTGTGCGGAAGCTGTCGCACGGGATTCCGCGAGGCATGACGAAGATCGATGTGGTGCGTGACGCCGCTGTCGAAGTGCGGAAGCCCACGATGTTCGGCGAACTGATCATCATGATCGTGTACCTGCCAATTCTCACGCTCGAAGGCGTCGAAGGAAAACTGTTTCGGCCGATGGCGTTGACTGTCATTTTCGCGCTTGCGGGCTCGATGATCTTGTCGCTCACACTGATGCCGGTGCTGGCCAGCTATGTCCTGCCCAAGCGCTTGGAAGAACGCGAGCCGTTTCTGATCCGCTGGATCAAACGTCTCTATCAGCCAATCTTGCACTTCACGATGCACCACAAGCTGGCCGTGATCGGCTTCGCGCTATGTCTACTCGTGATCGCCTTCGGGTTGATTGCTCCCAACCTTGGATCGGAATTCGTGCCAAAGCTGTCCGAGGGCGCGATTGCGATCAATGTCGTGCGGCTGGCAGGCACTAACCTGGACGAATCCATCCGTTACAACACGCAGATGGAGCGAGCGATTCTCAAGGAGTTTCCGGATGAAGTCGTACACGTGTGGACGCGCATTGGCAGTGCCGAAGTCGCGACCGATCCGATGGGGATCGAACTGTGTGACTTGTTCATCACGCTGACACCTCGCAATCAGTGGACGCGCGCCGTGACGCAAGCTGAATTGACCGAGTTGATCCAACAGAGCATGCGGGAATTGCCCGGCCAGCGGATTGCCATGACGCAGCCGATCGAGATGCGGTTAAACGAAATGATTTCCGGCGTCCGCTCCGACGTGGCCGTGAAACTATTCGGCGACGATTTCGACGTGCTGGTGGGCAAGGCAGAAGAGATTGAAAGGGTATTACGGTCGATCGACGGAAACGCTGACGTGGCCGTTGAACAAATCACGGGCCAACCGGTGCTGCAGATCAAAATCAAACAGGACGAAATTGCCCGCTACGGGGTATCGGCCAAACAAGTGCTGGACCTCGTCGAGTCGCTGGGAAGCTTCGAGTTGGGTGAAGTTTTCGAGGGCCAGCTCCGCTTTCCGCTAATCGTCCGTCTCCCGGAAGATATTCGGGCCAGCCCCGAAGCGATCGGCGCGATGCAACTACGAACACCCAGTGGTCAGCGGATTCCACTTGCGAGACTGGCCGCGATTCAGCTTATTGAAGGCCCATCGACGATCACACGCGAATGGGGTTACCGCCGAATCAATATTTCATCCAACATTCGCGGTCGCGACATGGGCAGCTTTGTGGCCGAGGCCCAGCGGCGAATCGAAGACGAAGTGAAACTGCCACCCGGCCGTTATCACTTGGAGTGGGGCGGGCAATTTGAAAATCTGATCAGCGCCCGCCAGCGACTGATGGTCGTGGTTCCCCTCGCGCTGGTGTTGATCTTCGGCCTGCTGTATATGACCTACAACAACGTGATTGACGCGATTCGCGTATTCACTGCGGTACCGTTCGCCTGGACGGGTGGAATTATTGCACTGTGGGTTCGCGACATGCCGTTTTCCATTTCGGCGGCTGTGGGCTTTGTGGTGTTGTCTGGCGTTGCAGTGCTGGATGACATGCTTCTCGTCTCCACGATTCGCCGCTTGCGCCGGAGAGGCATGGGGTTGGAAGACGCGGTCGAGACGGCGGCGATGACGCGGCTGCGCCCAGTGTTGATGACGACCTTGGTCGCGGCCTTGGGATTTGTACCAATGGCGCTCAATACCGGAATGGGAGCCGAAGTCCAACGACCGCTCGCAACGGTCGTGATCGGCGGCGTCATCAGCGGGATGGTCATGTCGCTCCTGGTCTTACGCGTGCTGTACATGGTGTTCGCCGGGCCAGTCGGAAGAAAGGTTGAGAGCCGCGAGTCGGCCGCGGAAACAGAGGAGATGGAACTGGTAGGAGCGAGTAGCCAATGACCCTGTAACAGATTTTCCAGCCCCCGTAACCGAGTTAGACCGGATTGACTTGAACAGAAGAAGGCAGGGTTTCTGTGGACCCTGCTGGACACTGTTCCCCGAGCACGATTTGAAAAGGAGTGAATTATGAGCAGAGTGTTAATCGAGCGAAGTGCGATGTTTGGTCTGTTACTGGCCTTTGCCGTAATAGCAACTGGCTGCGGCCAACAGGCGGGTGACGACAGCTCGAGGCCAGTCTCCAAGACGTCGCACGACCTCGGCGAGGAAGATCACGACGCCGACCATGATCACGGCGGCTGGTGGTGTGTTGAGCACGCCATCCCCGAGGAAGAATGCAGTCTTTGCAGTTCAAAGGCTGCGGCGGCGTTCAAGGCTAAGGGCGATTGGTGTGAGGAACACAACCGAGCTGAGTCGCAGTGCTTCAAATGTGATCCGTCGCGTGCGGAAAAGTTTGCAAAACTCTACAAGGCGAAATTTGGCCAGGCGCCGCCCGAACCTGAGGAATAAGATTATACTGAGACAGCTGTCGTCGCAATTCCTGAGCTGTCTGCTCTCAGCGAACAGTTGAG
Source organism: Planctomycetota bacterium (assembly GCA_003389215.1). Lineage (GTDB taxonomy): Bacteria > Planctomycetota > Planctomycetia > Pirellulales > UBA7805 > MB-PLM-2. The sequence goes on from QQVP01000033.1 coordinate 14,374, forward strand.
AGTATCAATGACGATGGTAATCCCGGACACGGACATTCCGGCACGATCAGCAGTCGTCCGTTTAGCTGATACATGACCGTCCAACGGCCGTTGTTGTGTGATTGACGCGGTCAATCGTGAGGAGTATCGCTGTATGCGAGTTGGCATCTTTGCGGACTCACACGACCACCTGGATAATATCCGCTTGGCGGTGGATCAATTTAATCGGGCTGAGTGCGAATGCGTCATCTTTGCAGGTGATCTCGTCTCGACGATTGCTGTGCCACCATTGCGCGCTTTGCATTGCCCGCTGATTGGGTGCTTCGGCGATAACGAAGGAAACAAGACTGGATTGCGGGCGGGCTTGAGGATTGTGGCTACTCTTTATGAGGAGCCACCCGTGCGATTTGAGGCAACGGATGGCACGAGGTTTGTTATCGCTCACATGGAGCGGCAATTTCGTGGCGCAGATAATGCGTTTGATGTCGGCGTGTATGGACACACGCATAAACCGCGGATTCGGCGTGATGAATGCGGTCGGCTATTCATCAATCCGGGCGAGACTGGCGGCTGGAGCTTCGGTCGTCCCACGATTGTGATCCTCGAAACGGATAAACTCCATGTACGCGTGATTGAGCTCACCTAAGTGCAAAGCCTCGCAGGTCGTGAGCACAAGGCAAGCAGAACTGATTCTACGAATATGCGGCATGGACTGTGCTGAGGAAGTTGCCCTCCTCAAACGGGCGTTGGGACCGCTCGTGGGCGGTGAGAACCGGCTGACCTTTGACATCCTCAACGCCGAGTTAATCGTCGAGTCGGGGCCGGAGTCGGTCGCGACCGAAGCGATCATCGAAGCTGTGGCGCCCACAGGAATGCGAGCTGAGGTTTGGCAGGGGACAACCGACTCGGAACATGATTCACAATTCTGACAGCGGCATACCTGGACGTTATTGACCAGAGTCGGTGGTCCGTTCAGCGCGATCGAATTTTTTCGGTATGGGTTGCTGGTCAGACATCGCCGGGGAAGGCCGATATGAAGGACGTCGATCGCAGGAGTATCTTCGGTAGTTGGGAGAGGTAGTGTAGAAATGATGGACAGTGCGCCCGTAGCGTTGACCATGATGTACCCGACGGTGACTAATACGTCCTGCATAGTACCGGTAGAAGGGAGAGCTGTAGTAGTGATGCACGGTGCGGCCGTAGCGTTGGCCGTAATGCTTCGCACGGTGACTAATCCGGCCAGAAACATAGCGGACGACTGGCTCATGGCTTGATTGGATTTGCCAAGCGGCGATGGGCTGCTGATTCGGCTGTGAGTGTGCATCGTCGGCGTGAGATCGGCCTGCAGGCAGCAACGTGAAGCACGAGCTAGCCGTCACGAGGAAGGACAGCCGCAAATAGGCGTGGGGCGTCATGGCTAGAAGTCCTAGTCAACGAGTGCCACCCAATCAGCACTACCAGAATACTACGGTCACTGCCTAATTCCGACAAGTTTTTGATATGGCATCGCCTCTACTTCGGTCCGGTCCTGCACTTCACGACATTGGCTCTCCGATTTCATTAGCATGAGCACGACACCTCCAGAACTCGCTTTCAAAATCCATGGCATGGACTGTGCCGAGGAGATAGCCGTGCTCAAACGGGAGCTGGGGCCCCTTGTCGGAAGTGAGGACTGGCTGGTGTTCGACATCCTTAACGGCAAGTTGGTTGTCGAGTCGGGTACGGATTCGGTCTCGACCGAAGCAATCATCCAGGCCGTGGCGCGCACAGGAATGCGGGCTGAGGTTTGGCAGGCCACGGCCTCCGCGGTGGGTGATGCAGGATTCTGGCAGCAGCACGCCCGGACTGTACTGACTGGAGCCAGCGGTCTGTGTGGCTTGAGCGGTTTGGTGGTGCATGCCTGGCTGGCTGGCGGCATCATGACCGCACTGGGTTCAGAAGGGATGGGCGTGGCCCATGGTGTGCCGCTTGTCGCGATCTTGCTCTACGCAATCGGTATCGTCACCGGTGTGTGGTTAATCATACCCAAGGCATGGCGAGCGGCCGTCGGCTTCCGGCCGGATATGAACTTGTTGATGACCATCGCCGTGATTGGCGCCGTGGCAATCGGCGAGTGGTTTGAAGCAGTTACCGTAGTGTTCCTCTTCTCGGTCTCGCTGCTCTTGGAATCGTGGAGTGTTGGTCGCGCTCGTCGTGCCGTCGCCGCGCTCATGGACCTGACGCCGCCAACCGCTCGCGTGCGCGATGACGAAGGCAATGAGCAGATCGTTGCGCCAAAAGACGTTGCCATCGGCGCCATCTTCGTCGTGCGACCCGCTGAGAAAATCCCACTCGACGGCACCGTCGTTCGTGGAGCGAGCGACGTCAACCAGGCACCGATCACGGGCGAAAGCGTACCGGTCGCCAAGAGTCCCGATTCTGAAGTCTTCGCGGGTACGGTCAACGGCAATGGCGTGCTGGAAATTGAATGCACGAAGCCGGCGAGCGACACGACACTGGCCCATATTATTCGTATGGTTGGCGAAGCGCAATCGCGCCGCGCCCCGTCCGAGAAATGGGTGGAGAAGTTTGCGCGGGTCTATACGCCCACAGTAATGATCCTCGCAGCAGCCGTTCTCCTGATTCCGCCGTTGGTCTTCGGCGGCCCGTGGCTCGATTGGTTGTACCGATCCTTGGTCCTACTCGTGATCGCGTGTCCGTGCGCCCTGGTCATCTCAACGCCGGTCAGCATCGTGGCGGCACTGGCGGCGGCCGCTCGCAATGGCGTGTTGATCAAAGGCGGCGTCTTTGTCGAAGCACCCGCTCGCCTGCTGGCGATTGCCATGGACAAGACGGGTACCCTGACGGAGGGCCGGCCCTCCGTTGTGGACGTCGTGCCCATGAGCGGGCATGACGATGTGGAACTCCTTCAGCGAGTAGCCGCTTTGGAATCGCATAGTAATCATCCACTCGCACAAGCCATCGTGGCCGCGGCGAACGACCGGGGCGTGACAATCCTCGATGCAGAGGAATTTGAAATCATTCAGGGGAAAGGGGCTATGGGTCGCATCAATGGCAAACCTTACTGGCTCGGCTCGCACCGCTTCCTGGAAGAACGTGGTCAAGAAACGGCGGACGTGCATGAGCGTCTGGAAGCAATGCAGCAGGCAGGCCGGACGGTTGTAGTTGTTGGCAATGACTCCCACGTTTGCGGCTTTCTTACCTTAGCTGATTCACTGAGACCGACAGCGACCGAATCTATTAAGCGGCTTCGAGAAGCCGGCGTCGACCACATTGTCATGCTCACCGGCGACAACGAAGGCACCGCCCACGTGATCGCCGACCAAGCAGGCATCGACGAAGTCCAGGCGGAACTACTGCCCGAAGACAAAGTCCGTGCCGTTGAAGCGCTGGTGGCCAAGCATGGCCAAGTCGCGATGATCGGAGACGGCGTCAATGACGCACCAGCACTGGGCCGTGCGAGCATGGGCATCGCCATGGGAGCAGTCGGTAGTGACGCGGCCATCGAAACGGCGGACATTGCCTTGATGTCCGACGACCTCTCGAAACTGCCTTGGCTGATCGGCCACTCCCGTCGCGCTCTAGCCGTCATTCGTCAGAACATTACGTTTGCCCTCGCCGTCAAAGCTATCTTCGTCATCCTCACATTCGCCGGCTATGCCTCCCTCTGGGCCGCCATCGCCGCCGATATGGGTGCGTCGCTACTCGTGATTCTTAACGGGCTGAGATTGCTAAATACCGCACACTCATGACCTTTCGGACTGGAACAGCAGTCCACTTACGGTCGCGTTGCGTCAGGATTATCGGATTACTCAAACGAGCAACCATTGCAGAAATACGACCTAGACGAATCTTGGCTTTATCAAGAAGTCCGGTTCAGTGCCCCCTTGAGGACTCAAGGTGCTACTGTACTGCATGAATGAATAAAGGCCACGCAAGTCGTGATGCCGTACCATGCGCCGGCTACGTCGTTTTCAGAGGTGTCAATGCCGACGAAGAGCACTATGACGAGGCCGTGACGAATCTAATAGCATACAGATGCAAATGTCTTTAGCCGTTACAGGCCGCAGATAGACAATGCAGAGCGGTGCCGCGCCGCCTCCGGCCCACTGGGCGCACTTGAGATGGCTCGCACTCGTATGCAGTATCGCAGCCGAGAGATTCGATTTCTTGGTCACTAGACTCGTACATGCCGCCGCGCGCGCCAACGAACTGACAGCTCCAGGCGCTCAGTGCCTGCCCATGCTCAAGAGCATGGCCAACAAGCCCAGCTTCGATGTGCGAATCTGGAGTAGGAACACCTTTCAACAACTGCTCCAAAAATCCGGCCGTACACCAGTCTCCGGCGCCGACCGCATCGACCGGCTGTTCCTTTAAGATCGATCGAAGCCTATTCCAACCTGTTCCTCTTCGCCCTTCGTTTTGCAATCGGTATCTCAATCCTTCACTTCCTAGTGTTTCGACTTGAATCAACGGTCGATTCGTTCCCGACAGACCACTCAGCTCGCTCATGCGTTCGTTCGAGTACTTGAGTACGTGACAATACAAGAGTGCCTCTCGAAACAACCGTTGACTGCCTGTACCCGATGGCTCGAATACGATCCATGCTCCACGTTTTCTGTAATACTTCGCTAACTCGATACTTGATCGAGAAACTCGGTCAAAAAAGAATACGTCTGCCTTCGGTAGTGTTTCCTTCAACTCAAGTACGCTCTTATTGGTGACTGGACGATAGCTGGGCAGCCAAACTCCACAGCTAGGGCATGTCCATGCGAACCGGTGATACGAATCTCCGCTTTTTCGATAGCGAAGATTCTCAATAACAACCGGGGTTGCGGCCCTCGGGTAAAGACTCAAGTATTTCGTGTCGACATCCCACTTCTTCATGTCACGCACAACGCGCTCGCCTGCGGCGTCTCTGTCGAGCCGGCCTATGGGCAGTGTTCGCCAGCCGAAGTGCGACAATATGGTCGTGACATTCCCACATGTACCTCCCGCGTACACCCTTTGTATGCCGGGAACATGTTGATCGAGGACGACGTCGAGCGCGATGAATCCGGCAGATACCAATGTCGGTACACAAGATCTTCTTTTCGAGTCTTTTTTGTACATTCTCAGGCCTCCCTGCTTCCTAAATAGGCTTCACCTGCGATCCATAAGTGTGCCAAGCGCCCCTTTTTGCCATCTCTGGCCGCGTTTAGGCGATCAAGGTCTACACTATATCCTACAGACTCGACGTGCATCACTGGAAAGTCCTTTTCGATTGCGGCGAGCATGGCCCCTATGGCCAGCATTTTTCTCCCCGTCGGGGAAAGCACCGTCATCGAACCGCCGACATCGCAAAAGACTCGCTCTCTTACTTCGTGGATACGCAAGACTGATCGGTATAGGTCTAAAGGTTGATTCTCATGTGCAAAAACCACATCTCGATCGTCGACGCGCCAAGTGTTCTCAAGCTCGGTGCGAAAACGCCAGATTAGTTCATCGGTAAACCGAATATCCGTACTAGGAAATGGCAAGATCGGACAAACAGCGTGAGGGCGTACGGCCTGGTGAATAAGCTCCAATACGGCATGCAGGTCCTGACCTCTGCCCAGTTGTGGCATCCAGAGCCTTGCGGAATCCTGCGCCCGATCAATACCCGAAACACCTGAAAAACCATGTATTGGCGCGGCTTTGTTCGACGCAATTGATTGGATTTCCGAATCCGTCCACGGCTCATCGATCACGGCGATATGTAGATTCGGCAACGTGGCTGCGGCTCCCGAATCAATCGCCTCAAGTAGATACCGGACAGCGGGAAATGCGATTCCGATGGATAACGCACTAAAGTCGACGACGATATCTGTGTATTGTGCAAGATCGCGTTGTGACAATAACGTCGCAACATGACGCCCGCCGACAACAGCACCATCATCCGCGAACAGGGGAACACGTTCCACGACGAAGTTGTCAGATGAGCCCGTTAACTTGCTTGCGTGTTCATCCGCCAATGGCATTAGCTCCAGACCTTCTAGTCGTTCCTCACGGAGGACGAGCCCGTGTATGCGTTCATGACCGGCTGCCAATAACCTATCGGGAATCTCGCACGAACGTGGGTCGAATCCGGCTGCGGTTATGAGGAAAACTGTTCGATTGTTGTCGGAAAAAAATTCGCGAATGAAATTCTCGGCCACCTCTTCACAATGCTGCACGCAAAATTCCCAACGACTACGAATCGACATTACTCGGCTCCCTCGAGAAACCGGGTAAGTTGCGCAAGTCCGCCCTCGACAAAACCACCGCGATTGAGTGTTAAACCGTATCGCAGACTGGGTGTTCCTCCCAATTCGATCACGCACCAGCGCTGACCTTTGCAGCTATGATTCGGATTCAAGTGAATGGCGTTGTACGCCACCGCAAACTGCAGAACGAAAGCCAATCGAGGATGGCTACTGGCGATTGACTCGAATTCCTCTTGGGACACTCCGTACGCATTCGGTGCCAGCCAAGCATTGGGCTCCATTGAAATATCCCGGCATAGAGTTCCGATCTCATGCAACAGCCGCCGAACTTCCATGTAAGACGGAAAGTTCCATCTTTCGATTATGTCGGAGGCGCGCTCGCGCAAGAGGTGGTTCTGCGTAGCGGGGGAGAGCACCGCGTTCTTTCCTTGGATAACCTGAGTTGCGCTTCGCTCTACTAGGGTGCCTGTTAGGTGCAAGAAGAGCTCTGCGTTTTCCGATCCAGCGTCACATAGTCGATCAATGCCGAAGTAGTAGGGGCGATTTACACTATGCAAGAGGTGCAGGCAGGCCGAGTCAAATACAGATGCATCGACCTTGAGCGGCCGGGACGGATCAGGATCATCGTCTCCGAAGAGTGTCGGACCTTTCGTTCGCTTTGCATATCGATGCATCAGGATATTGAGCATCGCATATTTGACATCTGTGAATTCCGGCGTCAAGCCACGTCTATCCGCGACGCCTTTGAGGTATTCGTCTACACTGGTCTCCAGAGTTCCGCGACGCTCACGCTTAATCTTCAGACGATCCTGTGTCTTGTCCGCGGACTCCTTCATCTTTTTCAACGTGCTATTTGAAGCAGGAGCAAGCTCACTTCCGAGAATGCTCGATAGGTTTGTAAGGCCGAGTTCACTAAAAAATGGCATTCGACGAAGATAGCGATTCGCCATATCTTTCGCCATCTTCCGGAACGATCTTCGCTGACTTGCTCGACTTGCGCCCGAACTTTGCAGCACGATATACACGAGGTCCCGACCCGCGGTAATGCCCGCGTACGTTTTCTGCTCGATCGGCTCCGACGACGCAACGTCTAACGCCTCGGTCGGTGTCAGAACGTCAAAACGGGTCAACATCCACCGCGAGATTCTCAGTTCGCGGCGAGCAAGCCATCGCGTTAAGAGCTGATACTGATCACGATGTAACTCATGTGCGTCATCAAAAATGACCAATGGCCGTAATTCCAACGGGGTCGAAGACTCTCGTTGAATAAGAAAGGCCTCAATGACGTCAAAGGGCTGATACGCACTGGTCGCATCGTCTTCGATTTGATCGATCGGCGGCGGGACCAGCGCACCTACAACCCCATAAAGTGCCGCTTCAACTTCTCTCGCGCGCGATTGAATCTCTGCCGCTTGAACACCTCCGATCGCGTCCACAACCGCTTCAGATTCCTTTCGTGGAACAATCGTGACTCGATCTAGAGAGATCCCTGCCAATGTAAGATTTCGGAGCCAGGACAATAGGGCCCGAGCCTGAAGCAGGCTGGTCATCATTCCCGTCTTGAGTTTTTCGGGATAAGGACATTCCCAGAAGTTGCGATAATCGGATTCGAGCTGCAAACGACACCCTAGCAACTTCGGTATTGATCCCTGGATCGCGCGACAGCCTGTCATTGACACATTCAGATCACGAAATTCGCTGTTGTCGCTCAATCGCACGAGTGTATTCAGCGACGGATACTCGAAGAGACGGCCGAGAGTCGTCTTTCCGCTTCCAGGGGATCCCGAGATCACCACAAGCCGGTCGTACAAGTATCCAGCCTCGGCGGCAGGCTTCAAAAACCTGGAAACGGGTTCGGGCGTAACAACTGCAAGAAACGCGACATCATCCCGCAGATGCTCGGTTGCACGTTTTTCAAATGGATTCTCCACTCCAAAGTCCTCTACGTGTGCCTTTGCCTTCGACGGAAAAGCGCCCTCATTGGCGGTCCACCGTCGCCGCCGGGGCTTTCCGCCCACAGAATTGGAAAGGAATTGTTTGGAGCATTGTGATCCAAGATAATTGGCAGCCGACAACCACCATACCCGTACTTCATAGTGTCGACTCCGCTCTGCTCGATGTGACGCTTAAACTTTTTGTCGATCGATGTATCGTAGTGTTCGTCGACTATCTCGATAAACTCCGCGTCCGTCACTAGATCGATCGCACCGTCGACAAGAACGTGTCCGTACGAGAATTCGACGCTACTGAACCAATCGTCTTTCAGCTCGTCTGTAATTTGAGCATTGCGGGCATCAATAGAATCACGCGCCTGTTCGGTGGCCAGGTAATGGTGTACGTGGATCGTTACGGGATCTGCAAAGTGAGTTGCCAAGACATTTGACACATCCTTTCGGAATCGGAACAGTTTTCCCTTCCACGCTTTCTCGGGTTTTCGCAACAAACTCGTACCACTCGCCGTAAAGTCATCCATCAGGAATATGAACTCGAAGCGTGCGTTCTCGTCGCCAACCGATTCGCGCAGGTCTTCGAGCAGTTCCCCCCATTTGTCCTCATTGATGCGTGGTGCTGTAACAACTTGTTCGTTATCTATCCATCCAGCGTTTGCACGCCGAAAGGTTCCTATGCGAGCGCCATCACTGAGTTCAATGAACAACGATTTCCTCAGTAACTTGCGGAATTCGCGTTTTGCGTCCTCGTCACCCCAGATCGCGTACGACGGCACACGCCGCGAGTCGGCAACGGCACGAACGAGTCGAGGTACTACGTTTTCAAAAAAGAACAACTCGACCAAATGGTCCATTTCGGCAGCGCTAATGTAGACAAGTCGGTCGCGGATAAAACCGTAGGCTGCATCGCGCCGATTCGGCGGAAACTGCTGCAGCCAGTCAAGTAGCCGTTCCGCAAACCTGGCACCCGCAAGGAAGTCTTGGTATCCGTCGTATTTGATGCGTGACATTAGACGAATACGCGCAAACTCCGTCGTCGCGGAAGCGTCATCCCAGTTCATGACCTCCGCAATCTTCCTTAGGATGAACTCCTGGTCCATAGTACAAGATCTGGGGTGTTAGAACGATTGAAACGAGAATGATTAGCGTCTTCGTTTGCGTCGAATGCGTTCGGGGAAGAAATAGAAGCCGCCCTCGCGAGGCGAGATCGCACCCAGGTACGAAAGTAACGCGTCCGTCCCGGACGTTCCGGGCGGGGCTAGGTTCCAGCACGTATTCCTCGCCGGCGATATCTGATCCACGCTCAGTGAGTCCGCTTCTGCCAGAAGCTGATAGTCATTTCCTGGCCATTGACCGAGATCACCGATTTTTAGGATTGGTGCTTGGTCTGCGAGTTCGTGCCTTTCACAGATCGCCCTAACAACATCGACCTTCGTGACGTTGGATGCAAGAATGTCGACAGAATGCGTGGACCAAACAACTCGCAGTTCTGGAGGTCCACATCGTTCCACGATTTCTTGCGTTATCGATCGCAACACAGAAGCCGAAACATTGCTGGCGCATTGTACGGATATTTGTCCTCCTCTGGTCTCTATACTCTCCGCGAGCGAACGCAAACGCGAGTCTCGGTTGATGGCCTTTTCAACGTCGGACAGCTCCAGGCTGCAGGATGAACGCTGCGGACATGAATTCTGACTAAGTTGCCCGATCATGCCGCCGTTGTAGTAGCCGACCGTAACAAGAGGCCAAAATTCACGGGGAATTCGACGCCGTAGTGCTTTTCTTACGGAGCGCCCCCGGCCGGTTGCAATGCCGATCGGAATGCTGCGCGAGGCAAGACGCGTCAGCGCAGCTGAGACCTGGTCCGATGGCCCATCAATTCGCTCTCTTCTCGCACACAACGTGCCATCGTAATCGAACACGATTCCATTGAATTTCTTATCCGTTAATGCATCGCAAAAGTCTCGATGCGCATCGCGCCAGAATCTTCGCTGCTTCTTGCAGCAAATCATTTTTTCGCCCGAACTGATTTTTCGGTCGATCGCGGCCGCAGCTGCATCGGCCTCCTGTGCCGGTCGTTTCGTTCCGTTCCGCAGATGATAGATCTTTCTTCCAAAGCTCGGAACTCCCGGCCTCCCTGGATCAATGTCGCGTGCCTCGCCCGCTACGCCTGCTAGGTAGATGCTCAACAGCACTCCACCGACAGCAGGTTCGCCCGGACCATCTGGAAAATCAATCATGGCTTGCGGAATGTCGACTGGAAGCAAGTCAAGTGTGCGACGAGCGATCGCTTGATCTGCCGTAGAAGCCAACGCGAGCACTCCCGTCGTATCACCGTGTTTTGCGAGCCAGTTGTGACGCCCATGGCCGAAATTTCGGATATCGGAAAACTGAATATGGCCGATTGCCGCCTCTGTAAATCGTGATTCTAAATCGCGCGCCATGGGACGGAGATCGCGAGAGTGTAGAACAGTAAGAGTTTCACGTTTCCAGAGCGGTTCACATATTCGCTCAATGGTCATCTCCCATCGCGGGTTGAATTGATGGAAGGGAGTGCATCGGGAGAGAGCGCTGGGCATTTTTACGTCCAATCCAAATGCCCTACCATATGCTCGGCCTAGCAATACGGAAAACGCGGCAAGCGAACCGGTCGCCAAGAATCCATCTTTCTGGGGTACATCGAATTCCGACACGTCAACGAGTTCGGAGGATCGGCCCAGTCGCCCAAGCTTGGTTCCACATTCTGCTGTGAGAACCAATATCCGACATGGCTCAAGAGAAACGACGTGCCGGAGTGCGTCGACAATGTCTGAATTCTTGCCTCCCGCGCTCACGAGAAGAAACGCGACATTCCCAGAACGCTTCGCGTAGCCATATGCCTCCAATGGCGTGATGGCGTGTGCAACTTGCCCCGTGAATCGCGTGTGTAGCTGAGCTGCCAGCTCAGCGGCGGAAAGTGACCCACCAGAACCGATGGCGACAAGCGGATAACCGCCGATTTCCGTCAATGCCCTAGTGAGTCCATGAACAGGCTCTGCCGTCGCCCACCTGTAGGTTCGGGGGATGTCTCCAAGTTCGGTTCGGTACGGTTTTCCCACTTGCCGCGATTCCCGAGGGACCTGTGAATTCTATACGCATGGATACTAAATCCAAGGATCGGTCGGACGAAAACAGCCGACGCTCGACGCTCTAATCCTAACACTGCAAACGGGTTATCGCAAGCACGCCGACGGTGCAACCGTTCCTCGGGAAAACCCGCTCGTGGCCACGCGCCACGGGTACGGCCTTTTGCGAGTGGGCGGAACAACCTCCGCGTTCAATTGCGGACGCGATTGTTCGCTACCAGATATGGCGCTGTCGCTAACGACGCAGTAACGGCACATTACATCAATCGGGGACATCAACGGGAGCTAAATTCAAATAGGTAAAAGAAAGGGGCGGTAGGCCGGGCCAGCAGTTGCCGGCCCGGCATGCCTGCTCCCATGGCAGATTTCAACGTCTACGTCGCGTACGACGCGATCTGCCGACGTTGTAGCCCTTACGACTGCCGATGTGCTTGCCCTGCTTGTAGAGCCACCAGCCGCTGAGAACAACGACTGTCAGTACCAAGATGTTCTCCAAATCGACACCTCCCTCTTACGGACCTCTTACGGATAGTGATCTCGCGGTGCGAACAGCCGGGTCAATGGCACCAGCAGCTGCCAGTGTGACAGGTGCAATTTCGCCCGCGAAGGTTCTTCTGTCGGCTCCGAACTCTACCCGATCGTTGCTTTGGATTCTTCGAGCCACCGGCCAACATGCCGGCTATCACAACAGCAATTCCAATTCCAAGTAATGTCTGCATACAGTCCTCTCTTTCAGATAGATGAATTCGTTGACCACTCACTGGCCAACAAGTTGATGATGGTGTCTCCCTCTATCGGTAGACGTCGAAGCCATCGAGTGAACTGGTGGACCATAAGGCCCGCGCCGATGCTGGCGGCGTAGATCGTGCTGCGAGATGTGCAGCTGCCATGTTGTGCATCGACCTGCGGGAACAGTGTACCCGCGTATTGCGTGAAGCCGTTCGGATCCGAAGCGGCCAAGACCCGAATCACTTCGCCCAACATGCGACCGTCCGCCCAGAACTGGCAACGACATTTCGCGGATCGCCAGATGGCCGAACGTGCCGAAATCGAATCGACGCAACAGAATACCGCTTTACCAACGTCGAGCTTGGCCCGATATCGATCCTGAACCGCTTCAACTTGGATGGTTTCATCCAGGCGACGAATGGCGTCTGCTGTGGCGAGCACTTTCGGCCGACCAACGTCTTTGGCCCAGTATCCTTGCGTCGTGACGTTGGTTGTGTCCACGCTGTCGAAGTCGATTAGTTGTATTTGAGGCGTGCCGATGGCCGCGAGTTGCAGCGTGACCTGTCGGCCGACGGCGCCGACGCCGATTACGGTCGCGCTGACGTTCGCCATCCGATCGGTGGGCACCAGGCCTCGTTGTCGATCAAATCGATCCGACACCCTACTTCTTGTATATGCTGTCATGCCGTCTCCTTTTCGTTGTCGCCGTCGTCGGTGTAGTCGAACCAGCTATCAAGCCATTCGTCCTCCTCGTCGAACGGTGAGCCGTTGGCCGATTCCGACAATCGCGAGGCGACCAGGTTGGTTTGCTGTGGAGACACGTTTGTCAGGTACTCTTGCTCCCACATCTGGTGGTCGCAACCGAGAAAGGACCGTGAGTAATCGACATCAGCCGGCAACACCAATTCACCGCCCGGACCGTCGTTGAACCTCAGCCGAGCGAAACATTGGCCACGCTTGGCCAAGATGAACATCAGGGCCCAGGCGGATCGGCCGAAGACTCGTGTAAACGTCTTTTCATCGACTGCGCTCGGCTGCGCGCAGTCGCCGGGATGGGTATGCACCCAGATCCGCGCGAACTGCTCTGGCTGCCGTCCGGCATCGACCTGCTCGTCGAAGAACTCCGCCACCGACGTATCGTCGAAGGCAACGTGCACCCAGGAACATGTCTGTTTGACGAGCCGCACGTCGTCGACATAGAGCAGATCGTCGGCTGGTGAGATCCCGAAACCGCCAATCTCCGTTCGTCCATAGTCACGCAAGAACAGCAGCTTCGCCCAGGCGGTGGGACTAAACCGGAGAGTGGGCGTCGATGGCCTCGACCGGCTCCCTATTATCTTCGTCGTCTTCATATTCGGATTCTTCTTGCTCATGGCAGGTAGTACACCTTTCATCTTCTTCGAGACAGTTCGGGCATAGATCACGTTCGCATCCGAGACAGCACTTGGTGCACGAGTAGCACGTGTGCTCGTCACAATCTTCACATTGAGTCACACACCCGGCACAGAACGTCCGATCACAATCAGGGCAACTGTAATAGCAATCGCCGCAGACGGCCGACTCGCAGTTTTCACACGTCCATCGATCGTCGCCTGAGACCGTCGTGCCGCAGTCACGACATTCCACGCCGTGCCAGTCGTCGAGCGACACGTAGGGACTGTCGGCGTTGTAGGTCCGCAAGAGATTGGCCACAATCAGAAAGAAGTCCAATAGTCGACCTTGCTGCAAGGCGGCACGAATCGTCGGACGACCTTCACCCTCGCAGACGAAACCATCTTGGACATGCGGATGAGTGACCGACTCGTTCGCAGCGGACGGGTTACCTTCTACGGCAATCGCTCGATAGCTTTGTCGCTCCGAACAACCAAGGTCGCTCCAGTCAAGTTGAATCTGAAAAGTGCCCAGATAAACGCCCTCCAATTCGATCGGCTCGGTGGTCACGGAGAGCGTACGATCTTGCCGGTCGAACGAAAGTTCGTCGAATTCTTCATGCAGGGCCTTCAAGTCCTGATACAGTTCATCGACAGATGCGAACGGTTTATCGGGACGACTTCGCTGGAGTGCCCTCTCCGAGGCTTCTAGGTCGGCCCGTAGCGATTGCATGACAGCGCTGAAGTCGCGCTGCAATTGCATTTCCGCCATCTGCCAGTCTCGCTCCCGCGCGCGTTCCAACTGATGGTGCAGATCGACGAGTTGCTGCCAGATCGCGACCGGCAGATAAACGGCCGCGGTCTTTTGAATTCCAGACATGGCTCGCTCACGAATGGCAGCCGCCATCCGCAAGAGCCGCTTGTCATTACGACACATCATTTATTCCTCCCAAGGCGTTCGTCTCCCTTCGGCCGGCTGCTGAGCACGTGCGCCCAGCAGCCGGAGGACAACTCGAGGACTTACCCCAACGCGCCCTCGATCTTCGTCGGAGTGATGGAGATCCTATCGCCCGGTTGCAGCACCTGATCCTCCGAGCAGGGCTGACGATTGACTCGGATCAGGTAGTTACTCGGCTTGGCACCACTGATCTGCTGCTCGAATAGCTGAGCGACCGTCGTACCATCGGCGATTTCCACATAGTCGGCGAAGCCTCCGCCGTTGTTGTTAATCGTGAGTACCCTCATGAAGAACCTTTCGTGAAAAAAGTAGCGGTTAAGACGCATTCATTCGTGACCCTAGATCTCCATCCTTCTTCGATTCCGCGGGCAAGATGGACGTTTCACCTCGCGTCGTCCGCGTTGTTGGCCACCCCGCAGTTGCAGCCGCCTTAACGACTCGCTGCATTCCCCGGGGACACGCCCCCATTGGACCGAAGGAATTGGCGAGACTTGTTCAAGCGATAGCCGATTCATAATCGGGCCTTCCCGTCGTTCGCGCATATCGCTCGCCCGCCAATTCATCCCAGTCGATGACGAACGGGCCGTGCTCTTCGGAGTCCGGGTCGAGAAGTTCCTCCGGAGCGGCTATGAGAAAACCAAGCCTCTTGATGGTCGCAACCGATTCACCCGTCGCTCGGGCAACAGCCCGATTAAGGTCCGTTTGTTTCATGACAAATCCTCCTGTGGAGATTCAGAGAAAGGAAAAGACCGCGACGGCGCGGTCGAAAAGCCCGCATCGACGAGGCCTATGAATGAAGAAAGTCTCTGCTGCTTCGTGGCACGGCAGTCGGAGAAAACACGTGCGAGAGCCGTGTTACATTGGGTACTTGGAAGGACCGGACGCTACTGGTCATCGGCGAGTAGGCTGATCGACCGCAGCCAAGAAATGATCTCGCGGTCCTGGTCCTGTGCGTGAAGCAGATTGACCGTCATGTGATCGACGGCCAGGGTGTTGAGCCACTGCTTGGCGCGGTAAGCGAGCCTGCGGCGGGTGCGCGGCGGCAGGCGATCCCATGACGCATCGTCCCGATCAGACCGGTAGCAGCGTTTCGCCACAATCTCCGCCACTGAATCAGAGTTGTCGAACATGACGTCGACGTTGCCAGCCGTGCGAATCGCCTCAGGATGCAGATAGTTTTCCAGGCTTCGCTTCCGCATGAGCACCGCGCGACAGCGGGGCCGACGATTGGTTTCCTTGACCGCCCTGAGGCGGATGTCGGTCTCAGGCGGCATCTCGCGGTCATACAGATGGAATTCAGGTTTACCGATCGGGGCCAGGCGATTTGACCAGTCGGCCACTCGCCCACCACCAAACGGCACGAAAATCAATTCGCCCCGCCTTTCCCAATCTTCTAGGTTGGGCAATGATCGATCATGCGTATGCAGCAGACGCGAAATGCGTCGTAAGAATTCGATGTCGTTGCTGCCTTCGACAACCAGGAGAATACGCACTCGATCAATGTTCGTGGACGGCGGTGGATGCGTTGACTGATAGAGGTTTGTTTGGACTTTCATGGCTCCTCTTCAAGGTAATGGTGGTTTTGGTTCGCCGGTGGTAGCGGAAGCGGCCGATTGGTCACGAGATCCTCAAGGAGCACTTCAGCGATGACCTGATCGTCAGCCGGCTCCACAGGGCGCCGGAGCAGATACCAGCAAAGCACGAGCGGCAGGATGCAGGCCAAGAGCAGGCCGACCTTGGTGATGGCCGCCACGATGATCGGATCGATCCGACGCTTGGCGGCCAAGTCCCGTCGTTCTCCTTCCAATAAGTCTCTTTGCCGACCAACCTCGGTCCGTTCGCCCTGGACTTCCCGCTGTAGGACGATCATTTCTTGGCGTGCCTTCGCGTCGGCTTCGACGAGCCGACGAGAGCCCTCTGCAACTTGCTGTTGTAGCTCGGTCATTCGGCGATTTTGGTCAACTTGGTCTTCCAGATGCTTTTCGGCCATCTCGGCTAGGCGATGGTTTTCGTGGTTGCTGCAACCCAGGGCCGCCGCGATCGCCACCGTGGAGACGAGGATGGTCAGGCGAATGAGTGTTTTCATGGGACCCCCAGCGGTCAATGAGACGTCTAAGAATTTCTTGCAGGGCGAGTCGCAAGCGGCGCTCCTTGATGAGCGCCACGACCGACAGCAACAAGGCAACAGAAACAAGGGTGAGTACGATGTAATTCAAATGCATCTCCTTTCAGGGTTAGAGAAGTAGAGTCGCACCGCGATTGGTGAGTCCGTAGAGCTATGCGCTCCCTTCATGTATATATGACGTGTTTTGGCCGTGAATTTAGCTCTGTAATCAGGGTTGCCGCGTTTCATTGAAGTGACCTTCGTCGAAGTCGGAATCGGTTGTTGCTGTATTGGCAGACTCGACCACAGACCGCTTCGTTGGCGATTCGGAGGACCGATGATTGATCGGCCCGCCGTCAGATGTCGTCTTGTCCGCCGATGTATTCCTGCTGAGCCAGCGTTTCGCGAGCACTTTGCCGACGAGCTTTGCAAGGTCATCGAAGGGATTGTCCATGAGCTGGTCTCCAAAAAAGAAAGGCCCGGTGGAAAGCCGGGCCCTGTGAGAGAAGTTAAGATTTCTGAAACGGCGAACGGACGGACGTTCCGAGCTAGGCCGCCTCCTCTGTCTTAGAAGAGTCATCTGACTCGTCGTCGTCGGAATCAGGTTCCTCCGGTGTCGCCTCGTCCTTGTCCTCGTCCATGTCATGCTGAGCATCGACGTGACGTTTCCAGGCTCGATATGCGCGGTTTAGGTCCAGTCCGGTGATCTCGACGATCTCCGTCCATTTGATTCCGGCGGCACGCAGTTCCGCGATCTTCGGGGCCCACCGGTCCATCAAGGTGGGTTCGCCCAGGTCGAGAACGAACGCGTCTGAGGGAGCCTCCTTGCCTGAGTCCGACGGCATCGCCTCCAATATCCGGGGAAGGTCGCCCGTTTCCTGCAAGGCAGCCTTCAACACCTCCCAGCCATTGATGCGGAAGTGCAGACGGGCATATCCACGTTTCTTCCCCGGTGGGATCATCTGGTCGGCTTCGACGCGGCCGAGGATACTTCGCAGCAACAATGCCGACTGATAACCACCCTCACGAATCACGGACGCCAGATCGTTCATCTGTTGGAGGATCCACTCGTTGCTCGGCAATTCGACAGGCTCTGCCAACAATTTGCGAGCATCGTCAATCCGTTTGCGAAGGAACGCTGCCTCCTGTTCTGCTTCATCAAGTCGGTGACGCACGGCCTGACTTTGGACGGTGCCATCGGCCAGCGCATCAACGAGGTTGGCGATCTGCGTTTCCAACTCCTTGAGCCGCCGTTCGTCACCGGCAAGATTCTCGGGAATCTGCCGCGTGGTCTCGGTAATCTGCTGTCGCATGGCGTCCAGGGCCTTGTCGATCCACTCAGGCCAGGACGTCAGCAGATCGGCGAGAAACTTCAAGAGCTTCTCCTCCGCCTTGGCAATAGGCACCTGGGTCGTCATGTGGCAGCAGCCTTCGTCGGTGCCGCGATTGGGGCAGTGCAGGTACCGGTGCTTCTCCATGCCAGTCTGCCAAAGACGGGCGCCACATGTGCGACAGAAGACGAGCCCGTTCAGCAGACCATTGGGATAAAGCGCCGTATGATGGACTTTGGGCGCACGGTGCTTCTGGCCGGGCTTCTTGCCGTAGATTTCTTTGAGGCGATTGAGGCGGGCCTGAGTTTTCTCCCAAGTAACATCATCGATAATCCGCAACTCCGGTCGATCGACAACAACCTGTTGATCCTCCGGCACAGGGATTTGCTTTTTCTTTCCCTGAGAGTTGCGAATCGTACGCGTAGTACCCCACTTCCACTGACCGATGAATTTCTCGTTTGCGAGAATCTTTCGGACATGGCTCGCTCGCCACCGTTTTGATCGGCGGCGGTTACCCACGCCCGCTCCCAGTCGCGTCAGCTCGTTAGCCATCCAGGTTATCGAGCGACCTTCATTAAACCACTCAAAGATCTTGCGAACCCACTTGGCTTCATCCTCATTGATACGCAGACCGCGCTCGGGTTTGGGACCTCGTTGCTCGGTCGCCTTTGCGGGGTCGACCAGGAAGGATTCGTAACCGTAACAAAAATCGCCGGCCGAAAGCTGGCCAAGAATGCGGCCCAGTTGGCCACGGCGGACGCGGCGACCGAGTTCACGAATCGTAGTGGAGTTGTGCAACTCCATGACCTTGACTCGTAGTTCCCAACCGGTCTGCTCTGTATCGATGCCTTCACCGGTCGATAGGAACCGGCCGCCGGAATAGACCAAATCGGTAATGAAAGCGAACGCGTTGTCCGCCCGACTCAAGCGCGACTGATCGTCAACCGCCAGAATCCCGATCTGTCCAGCTTGCATCATGGCTTCGAGCCGCGCGAATTCATCGCGAAACGTCTTGGTCGCGCTCTCGGCTTCGTCGTGAATTACGATCGCCTTGGAATGGTCGATACCCATCCGCGTGAGAGCCTCACGTACCTCGCGTTCCTGGTCCTCACAGCTTTTTGCAGACTGCAGATCGGACGAGAAGCGCGTGTAAATGACGATAACCATTGTCAGCAACATGGCGAACATGCCTAAGATCTCCTTTCGGGACTTCTCCCGCTTGTGTGCAAAGTTGATGGCCCGACGGCGCACGGCGATCCCGCACTCCGACGTTCGCCGGTGTGCCGTATGGCGACCGTCGACCGTCGAGTCGATTTCAGATTCCGATGAAGACGTCCTCAGAGCGAGGCAGACATTGCGCTAGAACAGGGCGTCGAAAAATCGCTGATAGAGCTTCAGCGGAGGCCGCGGGTGAGGGGAGTGGATCGCGAGAGCGAAGGCCGACAAGAGTTAAGCGGGCCTTCATGTATATATGACGTGTTTCTGCCCCTAATTTAGCTATAAATTGCTTTATAACAGTGAGTTACGACGACTTATCAGGTTGTGAGGCAGTATAGTTGCGTTTTTGATGTGTCCGGTCCTATAATGATCGTTCCTTTGCCGCACGACGCTCGATGGCGCGGCTGATTAGATGACCGAACTCGCTCATCCGTTGTTCGTCGGTGAGCAATGTCGGATCAGGTCGGCTGTTGGCCTTCGGAAAGCTGACTGACATCCCCGCTGGTGCGTCGGTCTTGCTCGCCCTGGCAGCTGCCGGTGGTGGCATTGAGTTGCCCATCATCGGCTCCGTGAAACGTGGTACTCGTTTCAGCGAGGCAGACATTGCGCAGCATTAGGGCGTCGAAAAAACAGCAGGAGATTAGCCACCGAAACCGGAGAAAGGGCCAGCCGCAGTTCGCTCGCTGGCGGAGTAGCTCGATAACGTCGGCGCTACGTGGCGTTCATGTCGGGCCGGAAAGACGGGAGTGAGCCACGACCACAGGGAGGTCCAAGATGTCAACACTATGCGAGGATGACCTCGATCTGTTCGTACTGGAGTTTCCGTCCGGTACGCGCGACTTCGTCATTTGTATCGATAGCGGCAGTAGCACCCCCGAAGCTGTCAATCCGATGGAGTTGCTGGGCCTCGAGCTGGCGACTTCGATACTGGAGCGAGTTGCAAACTCGCGACCAGCGTTGTCGTTGGTGTTGTCCCTCTTTCGCCTTTTGGTCCCCTGTCTCGAATATCGGGGTAATCGTCGCCACCTCGTCGTCGAGGAGTGGTCAGATCTTGATATCCGCGGTGACACGCTGTACGAGGACACACGTACTATCGTCGCACGTGAACTTGCTAGGGATCAGGCGGAGGACTACCGCGTCGTCACGATGGGAGAGGAGCCACCTGCGGACTCACTTGCAGAGATCTTCTGGGACGCACATACAGAACTGCCCGATCTGCCGGACGAATTTGAAGATCCCGACATGTCTAGTTTCGTTCGCGCTCTCTATTTGCATCTCGTACCGTCCGGCTCGGGCCGTGAAACCGTAAACGTATCCGAGATACGAAGACGTATTTCCGATCTCTGGTCAGATAACTTCCACGACCTCGAGGTTCGTCCTTCAGTACGAGAGCGGCGGCGGGTCTTCAAGCGCGTACTCGCCGCAACAGTGCGGCTTGCCAGTCAACTCAACGGCTTGGTCGCGAGGGCCTTCATCATGAGGCGACTCGGGGCACACCGCCGAACGCACGACGAAGAAACCTTCACGCCAGCTGAAGAGGCATTGCTCGAATTGCGGTACGGTGGGAGTCGAGCGTTGAGGGATATTAATCTGGGACTGCTTTTCGGGTGCGGACCGCTTTTCGCCGAGTTGATCAATGACTTCACGCAAGCCCACGAGGGAGACGCTACGCCCGAGCAACTCGCCGCGCGTGCCGAGCGGCTGCGCCAGTACATCTACTTACTCGGACAATTCCGGCGACGGCGTAAGACCGCTCGCTCTTCGGAACGAAGAGACAGTCGCTTGCTTCGCGCGGATTGTCTTCCGGGAGGTCCACGTGAAGCCGCTCGAAATCACGCCGACAGCGACACCGAACTGCCCGACGAGCGAGCTGTTCGCAACGAGGAATGGCAAATCCTGGAGGCGATCCTACCACACCTCAAGCCTCGTGACGCCCAGAGGCTCAGCGCCCTAATCGAGGCTCGCGGTGATCGTCGCTGTGCCGCGGAGGCACTTGGTACAGACCTGACAACATTCAGTCGCCAATGGCGACAGACAGTCCTCCCCAATGTACGAGCAATACTCGACGAGGTTGCGTCCGGTGAGGGGTATGGAAGTTTGTTACAAGGGGAAAACGAATATGGTGAAGAGGAAAACGAAGGCCGAGGCCCGCAAGAAACAGCCGAAGGCCGCAATCTACTGCCGCGTTAGCTCGTTCGATCAAAGCCGCGGTGATTTCAGCTCGCTCGAAGATCAAGAAGTCCGATTGAAGCGCGCAGCCGAAGCTGAGGGCTACAAGGTATTCCAGGTATTCAAAGAGGTCGCTAGCTCCACGAATCTTGAACGTGAAGAGCTTCGCAGGATGTTGGGCAAGCTCGATGAATACGACGCGATCTTTGTGACGAAATTGGATCGTCTCTCCCGGTCGATGCACGACTGGTGTCGGATGAACGAGTTGCTGGACCAGCACGACGTGGCGCTCGTCTCCGTGACTCAGAAGATCGACACGTCGACCCCCATGGGCCGATTCTTTCGCGACCTGCTCATGCTCTTCGCACAGTTTGAGCGCGAGATGATCGCCGAACGTACGTACGAAAAGATGGCCGAACAGGCTCGCCAGGGAAAATGGAGTGGTGGCCGACCGATTCTAGGATACGATCTCGAGGGGAAAACCTTGGTCGTCAACCGCGACGAAGCCAAGATCGTCGAGGCCATCTTCGACAAGTATCTGGAGCTAGCATCGATTTCCCGCACCACACGATGGGCAAACCTCAAGGGCTACCGTACGAAACACGTGAGCTGCAAGAATGGGCGAGAGTTCAAACCACGCGAATTCACCCGCGCGGATATCCAGCGTATGCTGAGTAACATTACGTACATCGGCAAGGTGCGGTTTGACGACGTCGAGTACGACGGCGAGCAGGAGGGATTCATCCCAGAAAGCAAGTTCATTCAGGTGCAGGAGCTACTGGCAGCCAAGAAGGACAAGCCACGCCGAGGCGATCAGCACCAGCGAGACACCCTACTCTTGGGACTCGTCCGATGTGGATTCTGCGGTGGTGCGTATACGTCGAGCTTCGTGAACAAGAAGAACAAGAACGGCACAAAGCGAAGGTACTATTACTACAAGTGCACCACGAAATCGAGACGTGACGCGGCAGCCTGCCAAGGTGCTGATCTCAGGGCCACCCTCATTGACGAAGCTTTCGTTCAGTATTTTCGCGACCTCGCCCGCGAGCCAGACAAGCTCGAGGCCGTATTAAAGGCGGCGGAAGCGGCGTCAAAGGAGGGCTGTGGAGAGCTTGAAGCGGAACGTGCGGAGCTTTCACGGCAACTGGCGACCGCAGAGCGCGAGTCATTGACCCTCGTCGATCGGCTCACCGATCCTGATCTGCTGGGGATCACCGCGATCAAGAATCGTCTCACCGAATTGGAGCGGCAGCAGCAGACTCTCAAATCGCATATCACCGACTTGACCCTTCAGATTCGTGACCGCCGTGATCAGAGCCTCTCGTCCGACGAAATTCGGGAGGCGTTTGAACACTTCGATGAGATCTGGGAGGAGCTGGACTTCGAGGAGCGGCAATACGCTGTGCGTTTGCTGGTCAAGCAGATCGAGCTCAACTTCGAGAAGGGTCAGAGCGAAGGTGAACTCAAGATCCAGGCATGGGGCCGCCGCCCCACGCCTCTGTCCGTCGAGTTACGCGACTACCGATCAAGCGAGTTGCGTAACCAGGATGGAAGGTATCCCCGAGAGGATTCGAACCTCTAACCTTCGGCTCCGGAGAGCACCGAATCAGCAAGAAATCCTTGCATATCAACCCTTTACGGTTTGCACATATCGCATACTTTGCTCCATTTTGCAAGGGTTCTGTACACGATTGTGTGCATACCGCTGGACTGGATCGTTCGCCCAGCGCCGGCATTCTTACGAACCGCGCGCAGACAACACGGCGAACGAAAGTGGGCTGACTAACGACACCATTTCCGACGGGCACTTTCATTTCAGCGTTTGCCGTCGGCTCCCTTTTTCCGAGCATAAGTGGTCCGGGTGCCGCGAATGCATGGACGGTATTCAGTCACGGGGAGGCGCCTCATGACGACTTGCTCCCTCGGCCACACACCTAGCGGCCCACCGGAGTTGGTTGAACTCGCGGAGTACGGAATCTGCGGTGGGATTCTGGGCAGGCCCGTTTCCATCGCGTTCCGTGACGTTCCGCCTGATCTTACGGCGGGGCTGTGGGGTTATCTCGCGGCCGGGATTCCGTCAGAGCAGGTGCTCGAGGTTTGGTCTCAATCCGATGTCCGAAGACTCAATGCTCGGATCGGGAACATCCGTCTGGTGCTCGTCTACCCAAGTAATGGACGGGGGCCCTTCACAAACACAGTCGATTGGATGATTGAACGGCGCAGAGGTATCCAACATCCATTGCCGGCGGTCTTGTCAAATTTTGACTCCCGAACAGGCGATACGCCGAACTCGACGTTGCTTGTAACGGGGTCAGCGGGATGCAACGACGGCCTGATGGCTTGGCTGAAAGAACAGGAGCAGTTCCCTGGGCCACGTACGATTGAATCCGTTCCAGAAATATCCTCAACCTGTTTGATGCGGGCGTTGCGCGAGTCCTGCCGATCAGACTCACCTCTTTCCGTGCGCGACACCAAGATTGTCGAGGGACTAACTCTCGGAGCTGCGCTTGTAGATGCACAGTCGCGCTGCTCCAACACGCGATCAAAGAAAGCAGAGGTATCGCCGAGCCATTACGCTGTTGTGCGGGACCTGCTTCAAAAACCATTTCTTCAATCTATAAACGAACCGCACGACGAGTTGACTTGCGCCATGGTCGCCAGAGCAAACCTTCAACTGTCCCTGTGCGCCAAAGGTACTCCTCCGAACACGAAACCCGTCGGCGCTAGGGCCGGCACCACGAGCACAACACAAACTGACAACAGCTGCCCAAAACCACCCGTTCGAATGATAACGCGGTGTTGCTTGTCTGACTTGGGCAATCCATGCAGCAATACCTTGAAGAACCTGGTCAAACAATTTGTAAAGCGTGGTGGTTCTGAAGACGTAGAGCTTCTTGGTATTTCAGAAGAAACATTCCAAGAAATACGCCGTCGATCGCGTTCCACAAAGCTTGAGGAGGAGCTAATGAAGCGTATTCCATGTTGGTCTTACAAGCAGGTTCGGACTCGCTTCGAGAACCTGCGGCGAGAAGGACTCATTGAAGTCAGCCGCTCGGCCAAGAATGGTTCGCTGGAATACCGGATTCCGGAGGAGTTGGCCGAGCAGCGCTCGCCGTTTGAACACTTGCCAGCAGTTGAAGAGGTCGAAAGGTTTATCTGATCGGCCATCATGCATTCCATTGAATGCCTTCGGCCTGCCCGGGCGCGAGGGCAAACCGAACGTGTTGCGCGCTTTCAGCTTGCGTTGTGCTGGGTGTGCGTGTGCCCATAAAGTAGGAGAAGAATATGAATTCCGAAGAAATCAGAAAATGGCGGCCAGCTCGATTCTGCGATTTTGTGGGTGCGACGAATCAGCGCCGTATTGCACGCGTACAAAGACTGTTACGCAGGGGGCGTCTGCCTTCGCCGCTATTGCTTGTTGGGATCTTTGGCTATGGCAAAACGTCCCTCGCCCGTCTGCTTTTTAGGTCGCTTTGCTGCGAAGACCGCGATCCCTCAACTTCCGATCCATGCAACGTCTGCCAACAGTGTGTTTGCACGGGCAGACTTTATCAAGGATATGGAAATCCCTATCGGCGTTACGAGTACGACTGCACGTCAATGTCTCGCTCCGAGTTAATCCAGACGTTGAGGGAGGATCTAGATGACAACAGGTTCGACAAACCCGCGATATTCATGGACGAGCTCCATCATTTTCACGAAAAGCGCATGCAGGAGCCGCTCTTGAAGTTTGTCGAGGATTTTCACGGCATATTTGTCGCAGCAATCATGGAGGATCGCCTTGAAGAGGTGATTCCGCCGCTACGAGAGCGCTTTGAGACTCTTCACTTGGTGCCCCCTTCGTCCGATGAGATTTCCAAATTCTTCGAACAGAAGATGCGTGAGTGGGACATCCTATCCCAACCTGGTGTGATTCCGCACATGGTGTCTCAGTCTGGCACTAGCTTTCGAATCTGTCAAAAAATCATCGCTGCTGCTGCTGAGGAAGAGGATCGGACACTCTCAGCCGAACTCGTTGATGACATGCTTGGCCTTGCTGTATGACAGTTGCGAATCGGGCTAATCCAAATACATTGCCAGCGCTCGACTTATTTAAGAAATGGCGGGCCGCCGGACCTCGAAGAACAAATGTCAGTCAGAGCGATTCGGACCGACCGGGTAGTGTAACAAATCGAACAAGTTTCTCGTTCGTTACACCATCCAATGTGTTAGGTCATGATCGCACCCGTGAGGCCGACCAATCCGTCGAGCAGGGCTGCCGACCGCCGGCAGCTGCTCGGACATGAACAAGAGTTCGATCACTTCAAGGAGCTGTTTGTCCCCAGGCATACGCCATACATCTCCCAGCTGGCAATCGATGGGGCTCGCCAAGGTTGGTCGACCGTGAATCATCGCCTGCGGGATGACGACCTCGTCCGGCACTTGTTGGGTGATCGGGTTCCCTCGGGGAATACCAAGTGGGTAGGCGTTTTCGGTTGGGAGAAGACCAAGTATGTCGCCATCGACGTCGATCTTCGCGGCGACCATCCCGATTTTGAATTGCGTTGCTGGAAGGTGAAGAAGATCCTCGCCCGGCTTGGAATCCGGAACGAGTGTCTGCTTGAATCACCGTCACCGTCCGGGGGCCGGCATTACTACTTCTTCCTTTATCAGCGAGTCGACCTGTTCCATGTCAGGAACGTGCTCAGCGTGGCAGGCCTCGACCATTTGCCGGGTCAACATGAAGTCTTCCCGTCAGCGACAAACGCTATCCGACTGCCGTTCGGTCACCTCCCCAATCAGGATCCGGACCCCGACCTTTGGATTCGCACGACGCGAGACTTGATGGAGGGTCGCATTCCCCGTGTAAATTGGAAGCGCTGCGTGGCTCGCGCAGAAAGAATCCTCGGCCAGAATCCTCCGGCCTGGCTATGCCGGTCAGGGCGCGAGCCCGGGCCTGCTCAAAAATCTGCCGATCGACTCGACAGGGCGAACGCGTGCCGGCGTCGTAGCTCTCCACACGTCGATCAGGTGGCTCCTTCAACAAGTGCGAATGACCGATACCGCGAGTTGCTTATACGTGGAGTTCGAACTACCAATGAGGCCGAGGAGTTTATGCAGCTCGGCATTCAGGCGGCGGGTACTCGGGTAGAGGCGACCAAGCACATTGCCTGGCATCTGATCTTTGCACAAAGAATGGGAGAGCAAGAGGCCGCAGATTTCCTAGTGGAGTGGGTCTACCGAACGGGTCATGCCTCCTCGCAAGATGTCCGTGCCGACTTAGCTGGCGGCATACGCAGGGTTGAAGCGCAGACCCGTGACATAGTTGCGTGGTACGTTCTCCAACGCGGTAACGATGGCTCCTCGGGACCAGCGGCACCTCCGAAGCAGTTTGCACCGGCCGAACTGGATCGCATCGCCGGTGCGTCGTTCCGCGTCGCTAAACGCTTGCGGAAGCTTCAGGCTTTGTTTGGTTTGAACCTCCTTCGGCTTGCCAAGGCATGTGGCAAGTACATCGGCGATCACTGGGAGATCCGGGCGGCGACGAAGGAAGTACTTCGCACATGGAGAGGTTGTAGCGGGATGCGATACAAAGAGAGGCTTGATGCCGCATGCGAAGCGGGACTGATCTCTGTCGTCAAGAACAGCTGGCACAACCCACGGGGACCGGGACGGGCCCGAACCTTTGGCGTGCACGTTTCCAAGGTATCTGAGGCCGAACAGGTATTCTCTTACAACGAGGCCGTAGATTATCTCAACGATCGGATTGAAAAGTGGAACGCCAGCCCTTGCGATAAGCAATTCGTTGGTGCCGAAAGTGACACGGAATTTAGGATTGTCTCCCTGAAAGGGAAACATCCAGATAGTTCAGCCAACGAACCGGAAACAGATTCAGTATCACAAGGAAGAGAATCCACTAACCAGCACATAACCCCACCGGCCAAACAAGACGATGAAAGCAACGCTCAACCCCAGATGCGAAACGGTCAGGAGCGTCAACATTCGGGGAGTGCCCAACGACCTGTACTGGAAGATCATCGAGGCCGCTCCGACCAACGGCCCAACGATCCAGGCCTACGTCATTCGACTGCTGGCCAAGAGCCAGCCGATGTCGCAGCGGCGATCCCAGGATCCACAGGAAACGACCATCCCGATCCGGACCTGGAATCTCAACATTCGGAACGTCCCCGAACACATCTGGTGTCACGCTCGTCGGAACGCGGCCGCATCGCGGATGCGCTTCAGAGACTACGTGATCGAGCTGCTCAGGAGGGCTACGACTCCGAGTCGTTCCAACGAAGTCTGCGGCTCATTGAACAGATCGTAAACGACCCCACCTGCCCACCGTGCGAACGGCAACTCCTGCTCAGCGATCCCCACGACCTGAACGAACACGACCAGCGGCGCCGCACCTTCCTAATCGCTGAACACCGCTCCCTTCAGTACCAGCTGAATCCTCGGGAACCTCCATCGATGATCGCGAGCTGAGGGAAACCTGCTGCCCGCGATCCAGCGATCGTACAAAGTGTGGTACGATCGGTTCTCTTGGCGGCACTACGCCCGAGTGACAGTAAGTGAGGTGATTCGTGACGCTGGACAACGAAGCGAAAGAACGGATTCGAGAAACCGTCCGAACGATGCGTCAATCACTGCGTACGCTGGACAGTGCGTTTCAAGAGTTCGTAACGACAGTACTCGGGGCGATAGATGCAGATTCGGAAACCGAATTATCGCTGACGTGGCACGGCCCGTACTCATTCGGCCAGAGCCAGGATGCCCTGAGGTTTCGAGGCAGTGAATACCGAGACACCGGGGGACTATACCTGTGGACCTATCGTTTCGGCGACGAGTATCGAGTCAACTACGTCGGAAAGACGAAGAATTTCCACAACCGATTTACGGCCGAACTCCGATATTCCCGTAACGGCAAGTCCGAAAAGGGCCGATTTGCGTGTGACGCCCTAATCGATTGGGACCGCTTCCTCAGCGAGGGGGTTCGTGTCGTTGTCAACGAGCGTCCCACCAAGGAAGAACTATCGCGAGCTCGTCCTGAAATTGACCGAACGCTAGATGCCTGCCGAGTATTCGTGAGCGTGATGGGGACAAAGCAGCAAAGCTGGACCGAATTCGCCCTGACCAAATATCTCTGGGAACGCTACGGCGAAATCATGCATCATCCAGCGAACGGTGACGTGCCTCGGGTGTTGCGGAACGGCCCACCTGCCGACTTACCAAAGGCACTGGTGATCAAGAGCACCTTCGAGTCCGGGGAAAACGTACGGGGGCTGTCTGAACCGGTGCGTTGCTCCGGGTGATGCGGACGATCACCCGCTTCATCGCAACCTGGTCTTTTCGTATCGACATTCTCAGTTGATGCCCACCCTCCGCTGTCTCCACCATTCAGAGAGCCAGCAGCGCGACGAGTAACAACTGTTACACGGGAGCGTTGCCAGACATTGCCCGAGGCAACTCTTGGTTGAGTGAACCTAGCGATGTAGCTCAACCAAAGCTCGGACTGCCGCTCCTTCGTGTGCAGGTACTCTTTTTTGTTCCCAGGTAGGAGAATTAAAAATGACCGTCGAAGTGACCACTGATATTCCGTCCGACCAACAACAAGAAATCTCAACCCAGCGTGAGGAGCTTCGGCAAATTGCCGAAAGCACCAAGGAGTTCGCAAAAGAGGTTTGCCGACTCCCATACTACTTCTTTCTGGGATACCGAAATGAACTGAATGCCTGGTGTGATAAGGCGGACGAACTAGATGACGACTTTCAAGATTTCGTGGAAACATTAGACGCGACTAGCAAACTAGGTCCTGGCTCAAAACTGACCGAGCAACAGTTTCGAAGAGTCGCAAAACAGCTGTCTGCATTGGTGACCCGCACGCAAGAGATATGGTCAGAAGCTCAGGATCGTCGGGACGCAGCCGAACAGTACTGCGGGGAATTAGACATGGGCTACGAGAATTTGGAATGGATAACTGAGCACACACCCATCGCACGAGGTCGCCTTGAAGAGTTGGCGGCTGGCGGGAGCCCGGATGACCCGTCGCGGAAGTCCGCCGGGCCGAGCTGCGGAATCGGCGAGTGATGCCACCTTCTCAGGCGAGTATTTCAAATTCACCTTCAACTAAACAAGGCATTTTTCAAATGAACTTTCGACTTGACTTGACAGAAGACGGAAACCTCTTGGCCGACAAGAGGTCACGCAAATCTTTGAAAATACTTGCCAAACGCTGGTCCGGGGTCTTGAAGAGGCCTGTGAGCGAAAGGCAGGCCGGTATCGCCCTGTTTCTTTCGAATCCAATGACAACCCGAGAAGATTGTAGTGAGCGGGACTTCCGAACGGATTTGACTTGGGTGCTAGATCGTACCGATCGAGCGCCAGATGAACCGATCACTCCGCAGGAAATCGCAGAAATGGTGAGTGGTCGTTGCTGGACTTTCGGCCCGAATGGGTGCACGTTCCCACAAGAAGCACTCTCGACGTTTCAAAGCCTCGTTGGACCACTGCAACAGAAGTTTAATCTCCCAATCGAATGGCATCACGTTGCCATGGCCCTGTGGTGGGCGGTCGACAACGGGTCAGTTCACAATGTTTCCTCCCTTGACGATGACGAGCTTAAGAATGTTGTCGCGACTGCCCTCAAAGACCTCTGCAAAGAGCACGGCGGACTCCCGCGGACGAGAATGGAGGGAGAGGATGATGGTTCTGCAGTTATTGAAATCAGCATTGAATAATCTAACAGCGATTCTGTGTGAGTACGCGTTTTAGCGAACCCTGTATCGATGTCGAGAAGGCAGTCCAAGAAATTGACCAGCTTCGATTATCGTTCGCCAGTTTGGCTTACAACAACGTTACTGAAATCCAAGCGGTCAAAATCCGCGGATAGAGATCGGCTCTATATCGGGCTACTACAACCTCTACGCGGAGGGCGATTCCGCAATCAAAGAGACCCCATAGGAGCCCCGTAACACCCATGTCCCGCGAGCTAAAACGATTCCTGTTTGACCGCTACGGCGGTTTCGCCAACAAGAAGCTGAAGGATGTCGAACGCGACGAGGCCTTCCAGATCGACGACTTCGGCCCGGAAGACAGATACCATCTCTGTTGCCACATCCAATTGCGGGTCAACGGCGACAACGCCTTCGAGCTATCGCTGGAAAACATCCCCACCAACCGCGAGCTTTCTGAACTCATCGCATTGCGTGGCCCGAACATCGCCGACGGCGACTTCGGCACGAACATCTCTCTGCAGCTGAATCTTGCCGACATCGGGTTCCTCCGAGATCTCGCCCGAGTCGTACGTCGTATCACCCGCCGAGGGCAAAGATACAACAATCCAAACTGGAAATGGGTCTGTCGCCGCACCGGCGAATCGCTGGAACGCCTGGCTAGATATCTCGAAGCGTACCAAAGAAGACGGCCAGCGATACCAGATGAGGACGATCTCTTTGCCCTGCTGCGCGAGGAGTAGGGTCGTGTGCAAGCTATGAAAAACACTGGCTGCAAAATGAATTCCGGGTTCTTTTATCGAGGAGCGCACCGTGGCACAAAACTCTTCAATCGAATGGACTGAGGCGACGTGGAACCCAACAACCGGTTGCACCAAGATCAGTCCTGGCTGCAGTCATTGTTATGCAGAGCGGATGGCGTTTCGCCTCCGGCGCATGGGCCAACCGCGGTACCGGAACGCCTTCCGGCTGACCCTGCAAGAGGATCTGGTCGAGCGACCGCTCCACTGGAAGAAGCCCCGATTGATCTTCGTCAACTCGATGAGCGACCTCTTCCACGTCGACGTGCCCGCGGAGTTCGTCCAGCGATGCTTCAACGTCATGCAACAGGCCAGCCAACACGTATTCCAGCTACTCACTAAGCGACCTGAGCGTGCCGCTGAAATGGCCGAAAAATTGTGCTGGAGCCACAACGTCTGGTTGGGCACGAGTGTCGAATCCCAGCGATACACCGGTCGCATTGCCGCACTTCGGGATATTCCTGCTGCCGTTCGATTTCTCTCACTGGAGCCATTGCTGGGCCCAATCGATCCGTTGCCTCTCGATGGGATCCAGTGGGTGATTGCCGGTGGGGAGTCGGGCCCCGGGGCACGCCCCATGCAGCCAGAATGGGTTCGCCAAATCCGCGACGAGTGTACCACCATGGAGGTTCCGTTCTTCTTCAAGCAGTGGGGCGCCTTTGGCCCCGATGGCGTCCGAAGATCGAAGAAAGCGAACGGTCGTGAGTTGGACGGGCAGGTGTGGAACGAAATGCCAAGTGCGGCGGCCGAGCACCGTTCGAGCATACCGATTGTGACGCCACCTCTTGATCGAATTCGATAGAAATCGCCGTCGGTGGCAGGAAAAAACAGAACAGCGTCGTCGACAATCAATGAGATTGGCTCTTATCAACCGTATTGGAAACAGGCGATCAAAGATCCCGCGGATAGAGATCGGCCTTATGCAAAGCCACCAGGAGTTCAAGAACAGAATCAGTCAGGAGCGTCACAATATGAACCCCGCCAAGAATGACTCGGCTGCAGAACAAGCGGAGGCGGGCTTCCGAGAACTGCTCGAGGGCTCAACCTGCCCAACGGAAGAGGATCTAGAAGCCGGTATCCTCAGTGAGCCGGTAGAAGAAAGCGCTTTGACGTCGCGAGACCGTGATAGAAAACATGATTACCCACTTCAACGTTTCCCAACCCAGGAGAAAACACGATGGCTCTCGAACTGAGTTGCATACCGGGCGATCCAGAAAACTGCCGTGTCAAAAAATACGCCGACACCTGGTTATGCACCAGGCCTTTCTTCGTTTGCAGTGAGTCGGGCAAAACCGTATGCCAAGAGATCACGCTGCGAACCGATGGAGTTGTGAAGACAGGAACATTAATTCGTGCCTTCTTGGAATCAAAGTCTCACGAGATCTCGGACATCGTCGGACGACCAGTTACCGACGATCAACTAGCCACCGCTCTGTTCCTGACACCGTCAAACCAGACACCGCTAGACGACGACAAACTCAGGGATGCCCTTCCAGCTCTGGAACTCGTCCTCAATCGTCTGGAAAAAGAACCGAACAGGCCTCTTCAGCTTGAGGAGATTTGTGATCCCCTAAAGTTTGGACTGCGGATCGAAAACTGACCCGAATTCGACCATCGCGGACAACCCGATCAACGGCAAAAAAAGCACAGCGTTGTCGACAATCAATGAGATTGGCTCTAAACAATCGTCGTCAAAGTACCCAACCAAAAATCCGCAGATAGAAATCGGCCTTCTACGAAGCTGTAACCTAATTAATCCTGTTCAATTTGAATCAGGACGGCCAGATGTCGCGGGGCGGCAGGCGTGTCCCTATGCAGTCGAGGGTAAATCACTCTTTGAAAATGCTGATCCGCAGCTTGGTGATGTACAGCTAGTCGTCGTTGGCAGCTTTCGGGACAACGACCGAAAATCTCCTGCCTTAGTCAGACGAATTTTGGATCAACACAATGTTCGCCTCGTAAATTACGGTCAGCTACACAAGCTGGTCAAGGAGATTCGCGAAACCGCAAAGCCACAGCCAGACACGTAATGTAAGGTTGCTTCTTCAATCTCTGATCCGGATGCCGTCACCGAGGAGGTCAAGCAGCTCTACGACCTGGCGGAAGAGGCACCGGCTCTTCGGAACGAGACGAACTCAAGGCAAACCTAGGGCTATGTCATGCGGCGATACGACGCACCTGCTGTGGTTGTGACGAGACGTAGAGCCAAATCGCATAGTCAAGACCCGCGGCATTGGCGCCGAGTTGACTTGCCGCTTTGTTGATCAGATCTTGCACACCGGAGTAGTCTCTGACGCCTATTCCAGCGGCTGCAACGAATTGCCGTAGATGCCGATCTACTGCTACAGCCGGGATGCCCACCAACATCTTAAAGTAATCAACCGACTTTGGACCAATTCCGCGGACCATTTTCAGTGACTCTACATTCTCGGCACTGGTCAACCATTCGGCGACGTCGGCCTCTGTCTCGACCGAGTGTTCCAATAGCAGTTGAGTTAGTTCCACAATTCGACGAGGCTTTTCCCGATCTCGCCAGGACAAGACATTGGCGAGCCCGTAGCGTCGAATGTTCCGATCGAAAACCGATGTTGTTGTCGCCCCTGCCCAGCGTATCAGAAGACGGTCGATACGTGGTGCGACCACAGTGCGATAGTTAAGCCCGGCCTGAAGGATCGTATCGCAAATCGTTGCTCCCATATGTCCGTAAGAACTGCGGCCGTTGTTCACCACATCGTG
The DNA here is from genome assembly GCA_003389215.1 of Planctomycetota bacterium. Taxonomy (GTDB): domain Bacteria; phylum Planctomycetota; class Planctomycetia; order Pirellulales; family UBA7805; genus MB-PLM-2. Next base: position 47,780 of record QQVP01000033.1, read on the forward strand.
AGGAAAGGATGAAAGCGAGCGAATGTACCGCACCAAACGCGATGTGTCAGAGTGAATGGTCAACCACAAGCTCCATCTTGTCTGTTGGTTCTGCTAATTCTGTATCTCGTCCCACCTTACCGCGAATAACTCCTCCAGGGCATCCAAGCGATCAACACAATTCGGACAAACTCCACACGGGACGTTGGACGAAACCTGGCACGAATAGGTAGCTCCTATTGGCACACCAAGTTTAATTCCCAGTCTGGCCACCTGTGACTTCGAGTATTCCCGAAAAGGCATTTCCACACGTACGCTACCGTATTCTGAGAGAAGCGAGTCGAGCCGGCCAAAGAATTCCGCCGAGCAATCGATTTCCTTTGCATGATTGCTGTTGATAAACGCCGAGTAAAGCGCGCCGTATCCATGTGCCTGGGCGTAAGCCGATCCGATGCTCAACAATAGTAGATTTCGGTAGGGAAGATAAAGATCATCCGCTTCTACATGGTCTTGCCAGAGATCGGCTTCGGCGATCATGCGCGATGAGGAGCCAGCGTATATGTCCCCAACGTTGATACATTGAATCCGTGAACTGATATCTGCTGGAAGAACCCGCTTGAGAGTGGCAAGTTCTGCGGCCGCACAGTGCTGACCATAGTCAATAAATACTGGCCTGAAGTGCACGCCGTTCTTGCGAAGCCAGTAAGCTAGCACGGTTGAATCGAGCCCTCCCGACGCTAGCAATACACTGGCTTTTTCTTCTGATTCGTTCACGCTGGTGCCTCGGCAGCGAGAGTGAACACGCGGGCGATGATCTCATCCAAGTCAGACGTCACGAGTTCTGGAAGCTCCGTAAGCATCAAGTTCTCCGCTCGATGGTACGGATCATAAACAATTACAGGTATGCCGCGTTCGTGGGCAAGACCAATCTCGATTAAGGTGCCCGGATCATCGTACAACATCACGGCAACAAGCATCTGAGACTGTCTTAGCAGTCGCATGTCCGCAAGATGCGTAGCTTGACGCTCGGATGGGTCGGCATCCTTACCGATCTGGCCGTGTTCTCGGACTGGACACCGTGGCGAGAAATTATGGTACTTCAGGCATCGCACCAGTTGGTCAAATGGCCGAGTATCAACGAAATCAAAGTCCGGTGCTGCCATATAAATCTGGTACGACGGACGATCTTCCCAAGGAAGTTGTACACCCCTCATGGTCTCGATCTCTTCCGATGAGATGGACAGCACTCCTTGTACCGCGGTCTTGAAATCATCTGGAAATGTCGTCGAAGCATACTCCGCCGCAATCAACGATGCGAAGCACAACGCCGCTCGGTCCGACACCTTGTGCCGCATGTGCGCGAATACGGCGTCGTAGCAATCACCGACACCGACCGAGTGAACTATCTGCTGAACTTGTGCAGGGACCCTCGTCAATTTGCTTGCGTCGGACGAAGGAAAGAAACGACTCCCGCCTCGGTTTTCCTTGAGCAAAGCCGAGGTGGCATAGTTCCCAACGACGTCACGGCAAAAGGTTGAGACGTCACCGCCCCAGTGGTCCAAGAAAAGCGGTGACGATGTAGACAGAATAAACACATCGAGCGGCCGTCCGAGCGGTGAGAGCTGATCGAACGCTGGGTCGGAAAAGTTTGCATCTAGGTAAACGCGAGCTGACGTACTTGCTACAGCACCAAGGGCCGCCCGCAAATCGAATCCACCGGGAAAGACCAAGACGTCGGAACAGTTTTGTTCCTGAAGTGCGGACGTGAGAGCTTCGATATCGACATCCGCGTTGTGCTCATCCCGCAAGAGATACTCATAGCCTTGAGGTCCGGCTTCCGTGGCCTCGCGGACGAGCATAACGTTGGGACAACCAACGATGCTTCCAACTTTGGAAACACAGGTAGCACCGTGATGCTTAGCATAGTGCTGAATTTGGTCATCTAAGTAGGACGGAGCGAGATACGCCAGCGTGTATGGGCAACCAATGGCCCAGAGCGCACGAGCCGCATGGAACACCCCCCCGAGGCGCATCTTAACTTCGGCTTCATGGTCCGCCTGACCGGGCACCATGACGTCGACAAGCACCTCGCCGATTATGCAGACAGGGCGTGTTGTCACCTCCACGCTCACTCTACTGCAAGGTCCACCACGACGGTTGGTGTGGGTTCGAGAGAAGAAGACGATACGTCCCCAGAGTATCGATATCCCCTGCCTAGACAACCTCTAATGTAATTGAATCTCGTTGGGAGAACGCCGAGGATCTCGCGACCACTGCGGGTTTGGACTGCGATCCGCCCCGAAAAGAGCTCTGACCGAATCACGACCTGAGTTCCCTCCCTGGGTACGTTTTCGTGTGCTTCGTAGTACTCCATTCGCTCGACTTCTTGTAAACGCACACCTGTAAGTGGAAGCGAGCAACGATCTTCTCCCGACGCCCCGCCCGTCGAGGAACTCCCTTTACCTTTGGCCCCGCTGGTACCGGACCCACTACTTCCAGAACCGGAGTAGTCCGTGAAACGCCCGCTTCCCGTAGACCCCATAGTTTCGTCTCCATTCGAACTCGTCCAGAGAACCTAACTGACACATAGTCTACCAGTCATAGGTAGGGTTTGTGTACAGGGGGTGGGCTGATGCAGTCACCTCGCAAGATCTCGGACATTGGATAGCAACGCTCACGACAGTGACGAGCGTAGTACCGGGGTATTTCCATGAGACGTCCTCTTCTCGTTAGGAGGTACCCCACATGCCGCACGCGATCGCGACCACCAACGGTCGGCCAGCGATGGCCTACTTCGGAGACACACCCTGGCACCGCTTGGGAACAAGGCTAGAACAGCCCGCGACTGCCGAAGAAGCGATTGTCGTTGCGGGGCTCGACTATGAGGTCGAACTGGCCTCACTCTACACGGCCGATGGTAGGACAGTGCCGCAACGAAAAGCCGTGATCCGCACCGATGCCAACGAAGTCCTGGGCGTCGTCGGAAACAGCTACAGCCCGATCCAGAACCGAGAGTGTTTTCAATTCTTAGATGCAGTAGTGGCCGAAGGGCAGCTCGAATACCACACGGCTGGGGCCCTGGGCAACGGTGAACGAGTCTGGATGCTGGCGAAACTCCCCGGGTTCATCCGGGTCAAGGCCAGCGAAGATCACGTCGAGAAGTATCTCCTGCTGTCCAATAGTCACAACGGCACATCGGCTCTGCGGGTATTCTTCACTCCGATCCGGGTGGTCTGTGCCAACACCTTAGCCGTCGCTCATCGACAAGCCGTCGACAAGGGCGTTTCCGTCCTCCACAAAGGCGACCTCGGTGCTAAGGTCCGCGAGGCTCAAGAGATCCTCGGCTTGGCCGCACGGTTCTATGACGATGTGCAGGTCAAGGTCGATCGCCTGGCCAGCCGCTATCCGACCAAGGCTCAAGTCGCCGAGTATTTTCGGTCGCTCTATCCTAATCCGAAGGCGAGCAACAAGACCCGGGCACGAAACACCCGCAAGGAGCTCTTTCAACTCTTCGAAGCAGGCCGTGGGCAGAATATCTACGAGGTCCGCCATTCTTGGTGGGCGGCGTACAACGCGGTAACCGAGTACGTGGATCATCGCCGCCCCACGCGTGCTCGATCGGAACCGGAACGAGCCAATCGCCGGCTCCAGTCGCAATGGTTCGGCTCTGGTGCCCGGCTGAAAACCGCGGCTTGGGATCTCGCTTTGGATTTGAGCTCGTAAGTCCAATCGCTCGCTGACGTTTCCGTCTCATCGGCAGAGGTTGCCTCGTTAACGGTACGGGTCGCCAAGTATCTCCATCGGATGCCTCAGAACGTGGAGTCTCTAGGATCACCGCTAAATCTGGGAATCTGGACAACTGGGTCTGAAATCTTGCCGAGGAGGCGAAAACGGCCTAAATCGAGGCTTTTTTTGACTGACCTAAAACTTCAGAGGTCTATTTCACCTACGCGCGTAAAGACCTACGACTCACAAGACCCTATGGGGCCGGAAACCGCTTGTCTATTCTCCGTGCGCCGGTGAAAATGGCAGGGCGAAGGTCGGCGATGCTCATCGGGAGGCGGGGCCCACTGCAACCCCTTTCTTTGGGACAAAGTGAATACCAGAAAACTGTTTGACGAACCATTCCACGTATATCGCTAGAGCAGTTGCGTCTAACGAGCACGGGCATAAATAGATATGATCGGAATTATCCTAGGAGTCTTCACGATTCTTTTGGGGGTAAAAGCTTTCACCTCGAAAGGACTGCCGCTAACGAGACAGAGAAACATCACGGGCAAACCCAAAATAACAATCGGACTCCTTTGTATCCTTTTGGGTATCGTCTTCATTTCGGATGGAGTGTTCGCGTCCTTCAGCATCCTTCAGCTTTTCAGAGGGAACGCACCTGTTAACAACTCCGAAGACTTGGAATCATCTAAACTGGTGGGCACATGGAGCATTGACACGAAAGAGGTTCTCCCGAATGGGCATTATGTTACGGGCAGGAATCTCGATACTTATCGAAGGGACGGCACATTTGTCTCGAACTCGCGATCGCAGTTGATTGACGGTGACACAGATCAGCCGTTTGTGACGATGCGCACAGAAGAATCAGGCACTTGGACAGTTAAGCAAAACCAAATTTGCAAACACTACAGTGATTCAAACCTATTGGAGTTTGAGTCGAATGTACCGTCCATAACACGCGAACAGATTGCAAGTCAGATGCAAGATGATATAGCCAAAGCACAACCCGAATGCTACGCAGTTCTGTCTGTAACGTCGGAGAAAGTGGTACTACGAGATGATGAGTCAGGAACCAAGATTGCTCTGATCCGCGATTCTCAATAAGACAATTGGACGCGATCGGCGTTAGCGCCGTCGTCGCCCCCGCTAACGCGCACAGGTGGGGGTAACCTGAGCTGCCACCAGGGTCCGGTCTAAGGCGCGTAGGTGTCGGCAACCTGAGCAGGTTACGGATGGCAATATCGCTGGTCTCCGGCTGCTTGATTCCCGCGGTGCCCTGAGACAGAATGAGGGGGCACATGTGTTGCGGGGACCTCTAGAATCCCCGCATGCCCTCGCCGGTTCTGCCCCACCTGCGAGGGCTCGTTTTTGCGCGGCCGGCACTCACAGGATGGCTCCGCTGCCGTCAACGATGAGTCTTGGGCATTACGTGATGGCCTCCACGTCGAAATCTCTCCTGCAGGGGTATCTGTGCTTAGCAACGCTCTGCACAAATCTTTTTCTGGAGGATCAGTCCATGCTCCAAGTCAACGTCGGCCTGAACGGAGGAGTGAACGTTGGGTCTATCGTTGGTTTTGGTGGATTCCGCAAGTGGCCGTGGCGGCGAAGGGAACCCTACAAATCACGTCAGTTTGACGACGGGAACATCTTTCAATGCTAGGCTGCGCGATATAGTGTCACGTGCTGTGATGAGCAACCGCTTATTGCCGTCGATACCGAACTCAACATCAAATCGGGCTTCCCCTTGTTTCGCCGGTGGGTCGGCCAGGAGAAACGTGGGATTCTTTTCATTGATCCAGAAGTGTGTACGCCGCTCTTGTTCGTCGGCTGACACCTGCATCACTCGTGCTGCGCCTGACGGGTCAAAGACCAGCTCCATGGGCCTTTGGCCATGCAACTGGCGCGTTGCACCCATTTCGTAAATGGCAATTCCAAGTTGTGTTTGACCATCAAACGACCCCTTCACCGTCATTCGAGCGACTGGATCTCTAGACGGATACGGAGTTCCGCGCGGCACGAGTTCTCGGTATGCGTAGTCGCCTTTCTTCGGGTCGATATACCTAATCGCGTAGCTATGTTGTATGTGATCGTAGAAGTCCACTCCCGAGACAAAAGCCGCTGCGCCACGAGCCACAGCATCCAAAGGTCTATCTAGGCGAACTCTGTCGCGACCGAATATCCGTTGGACAGTCCGCCGGACGCATGGAATTAGGCTACTGCCGCCCACCATGAGAACGGTGTGGATGTGCTCTTCGGCGTAACCTCGCTCGCGAGACGCGTTGATCGCACTTCGAATCGACCGATCGATCTCAGTTAGAACATTGTGTTCGTCGAGAATCTCCTCGAATCTAGATCGCGTTAGCTCAAGCCCCAAAATAGCGCCGGTATCTGGATTCATCGCCGCGATCTCTGCTCTCGGATGTGCAGACAGATGCTCCTTTGCTCGTTCACACTCTGCGAGCAGTGTTCGACTTATCTGTCGTACGTCATCTTCCGAGTCACTTCGGTCGTTTTCCTCCAGCACCGCTTGATAGATGTACTGATCGATCGTCATTCCACCAACGCTGGCTCCCGCCTTCCCAAGGACTCTACAGCGACGACCAAGTGCGGCAGTTTCCGATTCCTCAATCAGAACCACAACCACGTCAAGAGTTCCACCACCGAAATCAAAGACCAAATAGACATTTCCTGGCTGGACGTGAGCACCATAGCCAAGAGCGGCAGCAGATGGCTCGTCAATAAGTCGCATCCGAGGCATACCGGCATCATCTGCAACGTCTGCGAGCCAGTTCTCGTAATGCTCGTATGCCTCGACAGGAACGGTGAATGCTACCTCCTCCTCCTGAATCTGTAGCTCAGCCGCGGCAAACGCAAGAATAGCCGAAAGGAAATCACGACCTGCATCAAAATGAGATAGCTGCGAGTCCCCTAGTATTTGCTTCACAGGACTCCGATTAGAGATGTATCGTTTCATCCATCGAAACGTCCGATCGGACTCGACGAGGTTTTGAACTCGAACTTGATTGCCAAGCCAGCGTTGATCCACAGCAGCATAGTGAATCAGAGAGGGAATAATTGAGATGGTCTCCGACTCGTCATTACCGCGGTGATACGTGAGTTGTCGTCCGTACTCGGGCACATGCACCGGCTCGGCTACCTCCCGAATTGCGTCCCACGCGGCGACAACCGTGTTTGACGTTCCAAAATCGATTCCGAGACGACCTGACACAAACTACCTCCCAAGCGATTCTACACCAGCCTTTTGAATAACCTTGTTGTCGAATCCGATACCTGCGAATCGCACAACAACGGCTTCATCAGACTGAATAGAATGATCGCGGCTGAGCGGCTGATGATAGTTTGGGTCGAATTGAACTGTTTCCCCGACTTCTCCTTGGATCTGCAAGCCGAATTCGCTAAGTACGCGTACTAGTCGCCGACTGACAGCAAACACACTATCGATCTGAACGTCCTTTCCGATTGTCTCATGCAGATAAACCTGTGTGAGCAGCTGTGATACGGGAGCTGCCAATTCAGCGATCATCTTTTCTGAGTTTGAATTGATCGCCAAGTCTATCTTCACCTGCGTTTTGGCACGTGTTTGTTCCAAGTCCTTCCGAAGCTCGGATATGAGATTGTTACGGTCTGCAAGATCAAGCTCCAGAGTCCTAAGCTTCCGCACAAAGTCATGCTCGTCTACGGGTGGCGCGTGTTCTGAATGACGACCACCTCTGCCAAAAAGAGATGCGATTCGCTCAAGCATTTGCCATTCATCCTTTCGTCACTCGATCTCTATGTCGAACTCACCGACGCGAATCGATTGGATATCGCCGACCTCAATGTCGTAGCGAAAACGATATCGTAGCACACATTCCATGAACGCAACGCATCGCTTGACGATATCCGGCAGCCGACGCCCTGACGAAAGCGCCTGCACAGCGCCCAGATGGGTCGGTCGTGCGCGCGCGAATGGCATCGAGAACAACAAGGGAATCTGCATCACACGCAGGTCCCAAAACGACATTGAAGAGTCGGTGTCTCCGATCGCCATGAAGTCGCCGCCCGGCGCGATATGTAATGACGTCAGTCGTTCGCCGTCTGAATGCACACTGCCCATCGCAGATCGGGTCTCCCATGACAGAAACTCAACACTACCTCGGGCACCCGCAACGATGACGACATGTTGACCCGGTATCATCTCAATGCCCTGTGTGCGCCCATCACACTTCGTAAGTCTTTCTCGTTCAGACCACAACCTTGTGCCCTTTCGTGTTGTAATGAAGATGTCACCATTGAACTTACCTATGACGTGTTGATCTACACTGGGGGAGAATGCCGCGCAGCGTGAAACTCCCCCACTAAGGCGTCCATTTGATTGGGCCCGGATCGACATGTCCGGTAGATCGATCAATGTCACACCTTGGTGCAATAGGAGTGCTTGCTTACCATCCGGAGAAACGCACGCCGCTCGTGGCCAAAAGTCGAAGCTTTGTTCTTTCAATACCGTCTGTTGGGCAACATCAAATAGAATCGCTCGACTGTCCCGCCGCGTGATAAGAATGTGCGATGAGCCGGCGGGCGTGAGCGATGTAATCATGTCTTCGTGCTCGCGCCGGCATCTTTGACCGTTGCACCAGCTATGCAGGATACAGTTCCTGCCAGGCCGCAGGCCTTCCGCGCACACGACGCAATCATCCTCGGTAAACATGACTGACCCCACCGATCGAGAGAATCCACGATATATTGCCTCAGGAGTGCCAGTTTGGAAATTCCATACAACGGCCTGGTGGCGTCCGCCGATCGCAATCACTGGTCGATGAGGCGAGAAGGCTACATCACTAACTCGCCCGGAGACATGTGCGCTCGCTCGACGGACAGCTGGCGGGATGTGCTGACCCAATTCCGTCAGGGACGTCGGTAACTCTTCTGCGGCAAGCGAAGCCAGCACAGCGAGTGTCTCACGGTCGTCCTCACTCTTCGGCACCCAAGTGGTAGATGCAAGTTGCCTGACGACAGCGATACTCCAGGATAGAGGAAGCTCGAAGACGAGTTCCCACAATCTGTCCCACTCCTGGTTCCGCACAAGCGTATTGACAACGAATTTGATTTCATTCGCTGTCATCTCGCCAGCGCGGGAACGGTAATCCCTTCCACTGATGACAGTCAGAAAGTCCGTGCGACCGGCGATCCGCAGCTTTTCGGTGATCCGACCTCGCAGGGAGGCATCCGCCGCCTCATATACTGATCGCATCAGCCGATGATCAAAATCGAAAGTCTCGTATCGGTCCCATTGCTCTGTTAGGAACAAATACAGCGCTCTGTCCAGGTCGTCCTTGGGCGCGTAATTCGTATCCTTAGCAATCGCCATGGCAGACGGATCGGCCTGCTCAAGAACCAGTCTGCAAAACGCCTCCTGGGAGTCCTTGTTGCGCAACCGACGAAGAGCCTTTGAAGCTCCTTCAGAGATGGTGGTATCGGCATCCCGACACGCCTCGATCAAGTGCTCAACAACTTCGGGCCCAAGGTCCGTGATCAGCTTGATCTGCCCAGTCTTGAGTGCACACAGAACGCGAACGTGTAGAGGCTGGTCAGGAACAAACTTGCCACTGAGCACCAATTCTTCTTTTTCAGCGTCACGCGCTTCTGCCCAAGCCGGACAGAGCCAGTTTGCCACAATCACCCGCGCTTCAGGATTGGACAGTTTCGCGATGGCTTCCCGCGCTCGCTGTCGAACAACTTCCTGTTGATCGTCCAGAGCTTGGATAACCTCACGAGCACCATCTGAGTCGACTCTGGAGATGAGATCGACTTTTCCACAACGCAAGGCACTCAAAACGCGAACGGCAGTTGGCTTCTCTGCGACGTGGTCACCGCGGACCATGAGATCTTCGAGCAATGGAGATCTGGTCCTGACCCATTCATCACATAATTGATTCGGGAGAATTGCTGTCGCCTTGGGGTGAGTGAGTTCGCTAATCGCTAGCACCGCCTCTTGCCGAATGGTCTCGTCCGCGTCTTGTGCGGCGCTAATGAGCGGAGAAACGACCGTATTGTCTAAGCTGGTGAGAGTCGCCCGCTCACCACACTTCAACGCACTCAGCACTCGGACGTCTGGCGGCTGCCTCGCAATGTAGCGTCCGCGGATCATCAACTCTTCGAGCTGTGGTGATCGACTCGCGGCCCATTGTGCGCATAGCTTGTCCGCAATTACCGCACGAGCCTGAGGATCCGTAAGTTCCGACAAAGCCAATCGAGCCTGCCTGCTGATTGTTGCGTGTCTGTCGCGTACCGCTGACACGATCGGAGCGACGACGTCGGGACCGAGCGAAACAAGCGTATTGCGCCGTTCCGTCAATAGGGCTGTGAGAACCCGGACTTTGATTGGATTTGTTGCAACGTAGCGCGCGTGGACAATTATTTTCTCTAACGCAGTCTTACGACTCTCATGCCACCACTGGCACAGTCGATCTATTGCGGCCGGATCAGTTAGGGCTACCACCGATCTCCTGCCCAGCTCGGCAATCTTCGAGTCGTCATCAAAGCAGGCTTTAACCAGTGGCTTAACTGCATCAGCACCGATGGCTCTCGCCACTTCGACTCGGCCCAGCTTGAGCAGACACAGAATAGTTGTGTCAGTCGGTCGCGACGCGACCCATCCCTCACTAACCAAAATGGCTTCGATCGTGGGATCGCGCGATGACGCCCAGATGCAGCACACTGCGTCAATCGCCCGTTGATCTGTGAGGTCGGTTAGACCTTCAGCTGCAATTTGTCGAACATCAGGATCTTCATTGCGTACAAGTGCCTCGGCAAGAACGACCACCGAATCTTGCGATTTCTCGTCAGCGAGCTTACGTGCAGTCCGCCGTCGCAACCAGCCACCAATCACTGGTATTTGATTGCGCAACAACCAAGGGCTATGTCTGCTCGGGGAACGAGTGGCCACGATTTCGAACTACCCCGTTATTAGATCATTCGACGAAGGGACAGATGGATCTTGCCGTCTGCTTGTATCTCCTCCTTGACCACATCAAATCTCTGCTCGTTGAGCTGATGTCGCGTAACGTGGTACGCATAGCGTTGTGTCAATCTCTCTATCCATTTGGGGCCGTACTTGGAGCGGTCATATTCTGAGATGATCGCATCGAATGCGCCGTCATCGCGACGACGGAATCCAATATCATTACTTGCCGACCCAACATACTGTCGGCGTATTATCACTTCGGCGGTCTGGCGGCGCTTGTCGCCTCGATAACCGTACAGTTGTTGGGCCTGATCATGCACTTCAACATCGTCAAATCCGACATCTGATAGAGCGGCCACAAGTGCTGACTTATCAACAAGTCGTGTGTGTATCGAAGTGAAATGAGACATGGCAGAAAGTCAAAGGGTCTCAAGCTGAAGTGGCACGAATTGCTGTTCGGCATCGGACACTTCCTGAAACGACGCCGATTGAGCGCGTCCTTCCCGTAGCCAGGCGCGCAGCCCCTCAATAACTTCTCTTTGCGATACGGAAAGTGGTACCTGGCGCTTTATCGCTAATGACACATCGTCTGTACTAAATTCACGTTTCGCATCGAACCCCACGTACATTGCTTCAATGATGGCCTGCTCGATTTCTGCACCGACGTACCCTTCGGATTCCTCTGCCAGTCGCGCAACATCGAAATCGTCCTCAATTCGATGTCGTTTCTTGAGGTGCACTCGAAATATCGCCTCCCTCTCGTCCAGTGTGGGTAAATCTAAGAAGAATATCTCGTCGAATCTTCCTTTTCGCAGCAGCTCGGGTGGCAACTTTGATATGTCGTTGGCAGTAGCAACGACAAAGCAGGGGGACGTCTTTTCTTGCATCCACGTCAGGATCGTTCCAAATACGCGAGTGCTGGTACCGCCATCCAAACCACCAGTTGCGAGGGCCTTTTCCAGTTCATCAATCCAGAGCACACAGGGCGCTACTGTTTCGGCGACTCTGAGTGCACGACGCGCACGCTCCTCTGATTCCCCAACGAGGCTACCGAACAGTGCTCCCACATCAAGACGAAGCAGCGGCAATCGCCAAAGTCCGCCAATCATCTTGGCCGTCAGGCTCTTCCCTGTTCCGGGTATCCCAATTAGAGCCACGCCCTTTGGCGAGGGAAGGCCGTATTCACTTGCCTCTTGCGTGAACGCCCGTTCTCGCAATCGGAGCCATTCCTTTAGCACATCCAGTCCTCCAACGTCATCAAGTGTTTCGGTCACTGCGTAGAATTCCAGCGCTTGACTCTCCCGGATAATTTGTTTCTTCTCTTCATTAACCAGTCCGATGTCGCGATCGTCCAGCACTCCGTCCGCTACAATCGCCTTTGCGAAGACCCGTTGCGCCTGCGCGGTAGTCAGACCGACAGCCGCGCGAACGAGCTTGTCCCGACCCAATTCTGTGAGATTAACGCGTACTCCTGGCACCTTCGTTAACTTGTTGAGAACGGCTTCGAGTTCCCGTTCCGTCGGTGGAGGAAAATCCAGGATTACAGCTTCATCCTTAAGTTCGACCGGCAGTTTGTTACTGGGTGAGGTTACCAGCACAGACTTCTTTGCATATTTGAACTTCTGGGCGACATTGCGCAATCGTCGCTTGATCTGTTCATTGCTCCAAAATTCGTGAAAGTCCTTGAGCACGAAAAGGGCTTCGCCATCCCATTTGTCCAGTTCTTCCAACGCCGTGATGGGATCGCGTGCGGTCGGTAGCGTCCCGCTGCCTCCCGTCACAACCTGAAAGCCAGCTGCTATATCCCAAGACAGGCATGGGTGCTTCTTCCTTTCGCAAACCGACTTGAGCGTTTGCAGGGCCCGCTCTTCTTCTCCGGTCACAAGTACCATTAACGTGAAGCGAGCACGAAGAAAGATATCCAATTCTCGGTCAAAGATCATTTGTAAAACTCCACGTAGCTTCAATCGGCTAGTAATCTGACTGGATCAATGCCGGTTGCTGTGATTCTGCCATCGACGTCCAACACGATCTCACTTGTCACCACTGACGCCAGGTCATCGTACGTATAACGATCGCTTAGAAGGTGGATCGTCTTATTCGCCGACCCTCGCATCCCGATTGCAATACGCCCTGCCGTCTGAAATCGGCCAGCGATTAATACGTCAATCGGTTCCAGTAGGGATGCTGCATCGGGTAATCGTCGAATCTCCGTCCATGTGAATCCAGACATGACGATAGATGAGAGGCCTGTACGTTCTCGTATACCGACAAGAATGCCCTGAACGGCCCAACGCTGCTCAAGAGGCTCTCCTCCGGTTACAGTGACACCTTCGATCGTGTCGGACAGCCCTACAATGCGGTCAACAAGTTCATCGACAACCACATCTTCACCACCAAAAACGTCATGTGTCTCCGGGTTGAAACAACCAGGGCAACCGAGTGAACAGCCCTGCACCCAGACGACCGCACGAACACCGGGGCCATTCGCGCGGCTGTGAGGAAGAAAGCTATGCAGTCTTATTCTTGCTCTCAACACCGTCAGCTTCCCGACAACCACTGCTGGTCATCCGTACGTTGTTGCGACTCTTCCAGAGCTTCAGGCGTCATTTCACGATTTACGATCTGGCCCCCGAGCGCCGCCTCTAGATCTTTTGTAATTTCTAGGCAGGAGTTGCCTTTCACGCCGCGAACCTCGATGCGCACCTCGCCCTTTTCATCGATAAACACGTCGATTTCCTGTAGTTCCATTTCCAGATGTCCCCCATCTGTTTCTCGCCGCGATCATCTAAATCATGCGACGCAGTACTAGATGAATCTTGCCTTCGTCATTTACTTTCTCTTCTGCAATGGAGAATCCTTGCTTTTCAAGTTTGTCGCGTGTCGCGTTATATGCATAGCGCTGACCGATTTGCTGGAGGAATGATCTCTTATCGATGTCGGATATTCCCCACCAATCGGCGATCATGTCGTATCCGCTACTACCCTTTCGAAATCCAATGTCATAGCCGGGACTATTGGTAGGTATTCTGAGTTCGACACCCGCTCGCTTGCCTCGATAGCCGCTGATCTCCACGTTTCCCTCTTCGTAAGCGTAACCGAGATCCGTAAGTGACTTTTTGAGATACTCTAAATTGACGAGCTGTGTTTTGACATTTGTAAAATGCGACATAGCCAAAGCTCTCTTGATCAGTGTTTACTCTAGAGCCCTAGTCGATCTGCAACGTCTTCATAGTCGCTCTGCTCGGAATAGATTCGTTCCAAATCTGATCTTGCCTTTGAATGATTCCCCAATTCCTCACTCGCCAAAGCGCGCTGATATCGCAACGCCTGTAATAATTCGACTGATCGATCCTTTCGCCGACGCAGAGCAGCCGTAAGCACCTGGTATGCGGCCTCAGGCATTCCCAGTTGCCTAAGTGCTCTTCCCTTGTAAAGCATCAGCGCGGCATGCGCTGATGACTCATTCGCTACTCCGTCGGCAAGACGCACAACTCGCCGACAAATCTTCGGGGTTGAGGAAGGATAGGTCATTAGAAGTTCGGCAAACGATAGCTTGATGATGATGTCATTCGGTTCGAGCCGGCGGAGACGCCTTAGAGTGTCCACCGCGTCCTGCCATCGATTCAGTCGCTGATACGCCTCCACGAGCGCTAATAAGGAACCTCGAAGGCTCGGTTTAATCCTTGCCACGACATCGTCAGAAATCGGCAATTCCCAGGTGGCATCGATACCGTACTGACTGAACAGCCGATCAAGCTCGGCCGGTGATTGTGATGCTGTTTTCAAATACCGGACTGAGTCAGCGTATCGACCACGCTTCAAAGACAGACAGCCTGCAAGAAATGCGCCATCTACAAGGTGGACGGCGCGTCGCAAGTGCTTGAGTGCGGTGGGCTCGTCGTCGCGGGAAAGCGCTACGAATGCATCTATTAGCGCCTCGTGATCGTCTGGCGTGACTAACCGCTTCAGAAACCCGAGGGACGGCGTCTGTGATTGCCGGCGTATAGAGTTCGACGCTGGTCGAGACCCCGTTTTCGATGCGGTTGTATAGAACAGACCGGTACCCGGAATCCCGACCGTTGTTCGTGTGCCCCTTGGGCCGGCAGTCACTTTCGCCCCGCGCGGTCCGACCGACACTGAAGGTCCGGATTTGCTCATGTTGAGCGTAACACCCGGTGCAATCTTCAATCGTCGAAAGAAGCGAAAGGCCAAAGTTAGTCCCCTTAGTCAGCCTTTGATACCGGTACGCATCATCACCCCCGCTTCCGGATCGGCTCCTCCCTTTTCCGACAAAGACGCGGCAGCGCGCCCAACAACTCGCGACCAGAACCCTCAATTGTAAGGGGTTGGAAAAGCGTGTACCACTATGGGCAAGGGAAATTATGGGCCGCCGATTTCGCCGATATCCGTGGGTTGGCAATGGCGGCAAAGTTTGACTTGGGGCCGTGATTAATCTGAGCAGGTTACGGACGGCAAGATCGCTGACCTCTAGCTGCTTGATTGCCACGGTGCCCTGAGACAGAATGAGAGGGCACATGTGTTGCGGGGACCTCTAGAATCCCCGCAGGCCCTCGCCGGTTCTGCCCCACCTGCGAGGGCTCTTTTTTTTGCGGCCGGCACTCACAGGATGGCTCCGCCGACATCATCGGTGAGCCATGGCGGCTGCGTGACGACGTCCACGTCGAAGCCTCTCCGGCAGGGGTATCTGTGCTTAGCAGCACTTTGCACCAACCCCTTTCTGGAGGACCAGTCCATGCTCCGAGTCAACGTCGGCCTGAGCCGAAAGCTGTCGAAGGATTACAACAGCACCGGGTACTCGATCAATGTCGAGGGAGAAGTAACCTCACCGGTCACCGATCCCGAGGCCGTTACCGAAGAAGTCAAGCAACTCTACGACCTGGCGGAGGAGGCCCTTGCCGTTCAGATCGAGCGGAGTCGAAGCGAAGCGGCCCTTGCTCGCCATGACGAGGAATCTCACACACAGCAGGCCAGTCAGGGCCGAGGCTTCAATGGCCGAAACGAGAATCACCGTTCGGGCAATGGTCACCAGGCCAATCAGGGCGGCGTGCCGGCCACAAACAAGCAGATTCAATATCTGCTCAGCATCGGGAAGCGACAGCGGCTCTCCACGGTCGAACTCGAAGCCCGGATCGAAGAGATCCTCGGCGAATCCGTGGGGGTCTATGATCTGACAAAACGACAGGCCGGAACGGTCATCGACGAGTTGACCGGAAACGATGCCGCAGCTGCCAGTCGAAGTCGTCGCTGAGCAGATCTAAGCAATGTCTTTCGGGCCACCTCGTGTGAAGGAATACCGGGGTGGCCTTTCTTATAGAGCAGCCAAAATCCTCCTATGCACCAAACAAGCCCGGCACAACGTCGACAGCGCCTCACTCGTCCTCACTGGTCCTTCAGCCAGGTGGCCCAATACCAGCGATGCCCTTTGCAGTACTTCTTCGAGCGAATCGTCCGGCTGCCACGATCGTTCACACCCACTGGGCTCGCTCTGGGTTCAGCCGTCCATGCGGCGTTGGCCGCTTACCATGAGCAACTCCTGCAAGGGGGTCGGATCGTTCAACACCAAATCGAGGACGAGTTGCTGGCGGCCTGGAGGGCCATTGATGAGGACCGGCCCATCCGTCTTGGTGAAGGCGAATCGACCGTGGAGCTGATTGACCTGGGACTCAGCCTGCTGGAGGCCTACCTCCGGGAACCCCCGCCAGAGAACATCGTCGCGGTTGAACAACAAGTCGTCGTGCCCCTCTTCAACAGTCAGGGTGCGGTCTTGGAAAAGCCGCTAGTGGTTGTTCTCGACCTGCTGTGCCGAGATCAACAGTCCCTCATGATCGTCGAGTTCAAAACGAGCCGTCGACGATACAGCGAACTCGATTTGAAAACGGCCCTCCAGGCAAACTGTTATGTCCATGCCGTGCGGGAGCGGTCCGATTGGCCGGTCAAGCTTCAGTACACGGTGCTCGTCAAGACGAAGACGCCACAGGTTCAGACGCTTACCGATGACTGCCCCGAATTCGAGTCCGGTCGGCTCGGTGACACCATCGAAGCAGTCGACCGAGCAATTCAAGCGGGAGCCTTCTATCCGGTCGAGAGTCCACTCAATTGCTCAACCTGTCCGTATCACGCGCCGTGCCGGGATTGGCAAAGGAAGTCGAGAACGACGGTGGTAGACCTGAATACGTCGGTCGCCCGGGAGGCGATCTCATGCTGACGGAGCTGTACGGCAAAGGCGGTCGCGTCTGTGGCCCAGCACGTGAGGGCCAGGTTCAGTGTCCCCTCATTGTTCGCCCGACCTCCGAGGACGCCATCACCGGTAATATCTTCGGGACTCTGGCGGCGATCGATCCCCGATGGTGGTTGCCGCAGATCCTCAACGCGGCCATTGGCACGGGCCTGTTTCGGCAACGCGCTTTTCGGCGACTCCGGGTCGAGCTCTGGAAGAACTATCCACCCTATCCGAGAGAGCTGCTGCCGTGGTCGGAAGGATCCACTCAGGTCGATGTGGTGATCACGTGGGAGAACCCGCCCACGACCGTTTTCGTCGAGGCCAAATACTTGGCCCCGCTCGCAGCCCGTACCGAGGGTGGTCGGCAGCAGAGCGAGTTTCCGTCCGATCAAGTCATTCGCAACATCCGGGTTGGCTTGCTGCAGTGTGGCTGGTTCGGCCGTGGCCGGATGTTTGCCCCGTCCCCACGGCGATTTGTGGTCGTTGTCTTGGATCCCGTACACGGGCATGATCTGGTCAAGCGATACCGGAGCACCAGGCGGCTTCTGGCGGCCATTCCGCATTCACGGAAGCTCGCCGGGCTACCCGAAACGCCTCTCGTGGGCGATCTGAACTATCGCAACCTGGCCAGTGTCCTGCGAAGCACACGGCGATTTATGACGCGGTCGGAGCGTCTGTTGGCCGAGTTTCTGTGCGACTACCTGGACTTCAAGGCCCGTGGTGCGAATAAATCAAGCCCATCTCGGCAGCGGAGTTTCGTACCGGCCGAATAGAAAATTTTCGGAATTATTGTCAGGCGGGGACCCAATGCTGGTCGAGTGGATCGCTAAGAATGTGTGCGAACCCCACTCCAAGGTGCGGCTCGTGGCCAGGCAATATGGCCACCAGTCCGGCTCACGCGAGTACCCCAAGAAAGGACGATGCGGACGGTGGGTGGTGCGTCACGAGAAACTAAGCGGGAGGTGCAACATAACTGCGATTCTTAAGTGGGGAGTCCTCATCTTGGCCCTGCTGTTCGTGCTTTGTCTTTTGATCGCCATGGTAAAGAGGGTCTAAAGTGAATCCTGGATTAATGGTCGGAATCTTTCTGCTGGTCTTCATCCTGGGAATCCTGATGATTCTCTTGGGAACGACCAAAGACTACATGGCCGGAAACCTCGACGAGACTTACGAGCAAGAGTTGGTGGACGGTGAATTCCAGCCGAGCTTCGGAAAAGCCCTATACATGCGGCTGGCAATGTGGCTTTACGCCTTTCCGTACGTCGTGGGAGTGATCTTTGTGATCTTTGTGGTGATTGCGATTATCGGAGCAGCGTTGAATTGAGCGTCGAAAAATATCCATCAACGAGCAAGAGTTATCCGAAGATCGGGTTGTCGTCGGACAACAGAAAGGACTCTCCATGACCAACCGACGCGAGTTCCTGAAGATTTCCGCGACTGCACCATTGATGTGCGTACCGCCGCAAATTGTTTCCAACAAAGCGGGTACCACCGCTGTTCCACCCGAGAAGGATGCGGTGCGTCGTCTGCGTGAGCTGTGCATCACCGGACTCAAAGAGCGGTATCAGAAAAATACCATCAGGTTTAGTTGCGGAGAGCTGTCTCGAGATGTCATCGAGCGGCTGGACGAAGAGCTGGCCGTGATTCAAAGCGTCGACGCTACCCAGGACTTTCTGCGTCTGTATGAAATCGTCCAATTTGTACGCAACCGACACGGCTATCTGCGGGCACGGGGCACGGCCGTCGGCTCGCTGGTCAACTATGCCCTGGGCGTGAGCCCAGTTTGCCCAGTCGAGCATGGGCTCATATGGGAGCCGTTCTTGAGTCCAGCAAACGCGTCACCGCGTTCCATGCTGGCGTATGTAAGTAGCGGCCCTGATGAACCCAATACGATGGCGGCAGACATTGTGGTCCACTTGTCCGAACAGCTTGGCTATCGACGAGACGGTCCGGCACACGTCTTACCTGGACCAAACTCCGATGCCCGACATGACTCGGCAACACACTTAACCTTCGTGACCCTGTGGGAGCTGGCAATTCTTGCTAGGACCGTTGATCTGGTTAGGAGAACCCACGGAGTCCGCCTTGATCTCGACAGCGTTCCATTGACGGACGAGTCAACATTTGAGCTGCTGGCCAATGGAGATACCGATCACATCTTTGGCCTGAACGACGAGTGGAGTAAGGACCTGCTTAGACAGATCAGGCCAACCTGTTTCCGCCATGTTCTGGACAGTGTCGCTCTAAGCCGACCCGCCCTAGATTACGCTGACCACCGTCGGGCCGAGGCTTACGTAGAGCAGCGGCCTCGGTGGCAAACGGCACTTCATCCACTCTATACACCAATTCTTAAGAGAAGTCGTGGAGTACTCTTGTACCAAGAGCAGGTGATGAAAATTCTGCATCGGATCGCGGGAATTCCGCCCGCTGTTTCATTTGAGCTTGTCAAAGCGATCTGCAGGCGAGATGCAGTAGCCATCGCAAGAATCGGAGAAGCGTTTCTGTCCGGCGCTCGAATTCACGGCATCGCCACCATGGATGCGGGGATTTTGTTTGAGAAGCTCATATCTGAAGCTGGCAGCAGCAGATGTGAAAGCCATGTGGCAGCGGAAGCCTTCTTGATCTGCCAAATGGCGTTCCTAAAAGCACACTACCGACGAGAGTTTCTCGTCGCAGCTGAACACGAGCAAAAGAAAGTGAGGACAATCTAGAGTGTATTCTGGAGTAATGACGAATCTCCGACTTCCTTACGGGATTGGAGACTTGAGCGAAGAAGTCGAGCCGATCCCTGGCCGAGCACGGCGGGTCCGGTGCTATGTACAAGGCTGCAATCACGTGCTGCGAACCCCGACGAGAACCCGGCGGGGAGACATCTGCCCGGAGCATGGAATTCGCTGCCATTATTCTTCAGCCGGGGCGACGTACTCCTATGCGAAGCCGGCTCGGAATATCATCGCCTCTCCAGACCAATTCTCTCGAAACATCATCGGCAACCCTTTCAAATACGAAAGCCACCGACTGGGCCTAGAGAATTCGGAAGATAGCCTCAGTTGGAATGTCTGGCGATCTCTGCAAGAAGCCGGCGTGCTGCACAAGATCGTGGAGCTCTTCACGGGCGAAAGGATCGAGGTCGAGCCGTTCTTGTATTTGTGGGGAATCTGCTCCACGGATGATGACTACAAGCCCTGGGATCTGTTGGTTGAAGCACGTGGCCACTTCGAGTCCAATCTACCGGTCGATCGGCCACTCACCGAGCCGGACATTGCTCTGCACCTGCCGGGGAAATACTTGATTTTGATCGAGGCCAAGTTCACCAGTCCCAACACGTGCTACGAGCGAGGACCGCGAAAAGACGCCGCGTCGCTGACTTTGGATGAACTGCTGGCCATCTATCAATTTTCCGGCATGCGGATCATGAACATTCGCCGTTCTCTGGCCGCCGATCGGGTCCACTACCAGCTGTGGAGAAACGTCGTCTTCGCGGAGTGGATGGCCCGAAACGATCACCGGCAAACGAAAGCGTACCATCTGAATCTCGTCAGAGACGGGTACGAAGACGATGGTGCCGCTGAATTCCGACAGCTCATCCACCCCAGTCGCCGCGGTCGCTTTCGCCGTGTCACCTGGGAACAGATTCACGACCGGTGTCGATCAAATAGCAGAGTTTCAAGACTGTGCCGATACCTCGAACGAAAGACCGCCAGGCTGCAGCCTGCTTTCAACATCCGCGGCCGCGGAATCTAGCGATCAACTCAAACACAAACACATTAAGGAGAATAATCTGACTAAGCGACTCATCGCAATTGGAGATATTCACGGCTGCTCCAAGGCTTTATCCGTATTGCTAGGGGCCATCGCCCCTGGGCCAGATGATACGGTGGTAACCCTGGGCGATTACGTTGACCGAGGTCCCGATACAAAAGGCGTTCTCGATCAGCTAATCGAGCTGAGGAAGCATTGTCGACTCATTCCAATACTCGGCAACCATGAAGAGCTGATGCTGGCGGCTTACCTTGGTGGGTCCGAGTTTGATCGTTGGCTTCAGTGTGGAGGCAGGGCGGCGCTAGATTCCTACGGAAAGGGGAGAACCCTGGATCGCGTACCCCGAATACACGTTGAATTCCTCAAGTCCTGTGTCGATTACTATGAAACGGAAACCCACTTTTTCGTACATGCTAATTATCGGCCGAACTTTCGCCTCGACGAAGAAAACGGCTATGTACGCCGATGGGAGCCCCTCGATAAGCAGCAAGGTGTTGCACCTCACTACTCACGGAAGACTGCAGTATTAGGCCATACTCCGCAATCAGAAGTGTTAGACCTGGGGCATTTGATTTGCATCGATACAGGCTGCTGTGATGGCGGTTGGTTGACCGGATTGGAGGTCACGAGCGGCCAGCTTTGGCAGGTCGATCAGTTCGGAAACCTTCGGGACAGATCGGCGATGGAGAATGGTCATCGTAAATTGGCATAAGTAGACTGACACTAAGAGCGGTCAAAACCGCTGTTATAACGAGAATGCTTTCGTGAAGAATCATCTTGTTGTTCGAGAGTTCTAATGGCCAAAGATCCAGACATCCCGAAGCGAACTGATGCCGATCGCCGAATCCGTCAGGCCGATCGGTGGGCGACGACACTCAGGATTCTCTACCTACTGCTCGGCAGAGGAAAGTGGGATCTCCAATCCTTAGCAGAGGAATTCGAGTGTAGTGCTCGGACAATACGTCGGCATCTGAATGTGCTGGAGTACGCAGGCGTACCCTACACCTACGACCGCGACGCCAAATGCTATCGAGTGCGACCAGACGTCAAGTTTCCAGTCCTGAATCTGAGTCGTGATGAGCTGCTGGAACAAGCGACCGCTGCCGTGGTGACGAAGGCTAGCGGACTCGACGTCGCTGCAGATGCAGGAGCAACGACGGAAAGAATTGCTGCTCGGTCCAGAGATGCCGAAGCCGAACTGCTCGCCGATGCCGAAGCAGTGATGCAAGTCCTCGACCTCAAGCTTGCCGATCATTCCCAACACCGGGAGATGATCAAGAATATTCAGTGGGCTCTCATCGAGCGAAAGCAAATCTCGGGCGAATACAAGAGTCCAAACGCCGATGGTCCTATGCAGCTGACCTTGCATCCGTTCCGACTCTGCCTGAGCGGCCAGGCGTGGTACTTGATTGCCCGACCCGTGGACGAAGAACATCCTAAAACATTCCGCGTAGCCCGATTCAGCTCAGTCCGGCTAATCGATGCGGAGGCAGTTGTCCCGGAGGACTTCTCGCTCGACGACTACTTTGGGAACGCCTGGAACGTTTTTCGGGGCGATGAGTCCTACGACATCGAGATCGAATTTAGCAAAGACGCGGCTGACTTGGTAACGGAAACTCGTTGGCACAAGACTCAGCAAGTGAAACGTCATCCGAATGGCAGGGTCACACTCACGTTCACGGTCGACGGTCTCGAAGAAATTGTCTGGTGGGTACTCGGTTGGTCCGGCCGTGCGAAGGTGATCAAGCCGGTAGAACTGAGACAGTTGGTGGTGGAGAAACTCCAGACGGCTTTAGAGATGAACCAACACTAATCGATCATGGCCAATGCCAATCGGACACCGAATTTTCGTGAGCTCGAAATACGGTTCCCCAGTTTCGCTTACAAGGCCCTTAATGTAATTACGCGATCAAAAATCCGCGGATAAGGAATTCGGCTCTATATGAAGCCACTAGAGGCTCGTTTCTCAGCCGATAAAGCGTATGCCTCAATCGTCGCGGTCGGATCACGACAACGGCGGCACATCCAGCCTTAGGAAAGGACTTCGGGGATGCTCTTCAAGGACCGTCGAACCCGTCGACGAG
This sequence comes from Planctomycetota bacterium, assembly GCA_003389215.1. GTDB lineage: Bacteria > Planctomycetota > Planctomycetia > Pirellulales > UBA7805 > MB-PLM-2. Next base: position 70,542 of record QQVP01000033.1, read on the forward strand.
AAGGTTCGTTGCCCAGTAGTGCTCAGAACGCAACAGCAGCACGTAGTTCAGACGACAAGCATGATGCCCCGACTAACGAAGCCGTTGAGGTGCCAGGGGAGTTCACTCCAAACAGTTCGAGTATCGATTGGAGCAAGCTTAAGGGGCCGATGCCAGCGGAGTCTCACGCTGACGTGCTTCAATTCCAGGAAATGGTTCGGCATCTCGACCCGAGGTCTCGTTGGTACCAGCCACCGCATCTGAAATACCTCGAGTGGCAGCGGCCGATCACGCTCATCGAACTCCAGGGTTTGGTGGCCCTGGAGGTAGAACAGGCCCGACTGAAGCGAACGCAGCCCGGGTTCGAGGAGATGTACCACAGCCTCTCGCGACCTATTCTGTCGATGCAGTTGGAGGTCGCCCATCCACAGGTGAACCAGTGCGTCCTGCAAGAGCAGGGATGTACGCGGCTGCCGGAGTTCGTGTTTTACCTGTTGGATGAGAACGAAGTGTGGCCTTACGACAATCCTGCCCAGCTACCGGCGAGGGAGTTTCTCTGCGGTTCTTGCTGGGAGTTCATCGGACGATGTTGTTAGGCGGCTTCAGATAGTTGGGGAGTGTTCCGGGAGCAATGGTTAATGGAACCGCCAAGACTCTACGAAGAGTTTGCCTTTTGGAAGCAGTCGTATGAGTGCAATTCATGGCCGTGGGACATCTACGAAGATCTGAAACGTGGAATTACACCACCTGGAGTTGAGTCGCTGCCATGTGCTGACATCGTCGATCGATTGCGAGAAGCGTTCCCAAACTGTGTCGGGAGGGGCGATCAACTGCTATGTGAGCCGGAGGGCGGCGGGTCATTCAAGATTAGCCCAGCAAGGTTTCGCTTTTCTGTCAATCTGTTGGGCGTTTCAAACACAGACAAGAACACAATCCTGGACATCTTCGAACAGTTTGAGTGTCCGCCCTACGATGTTCGCTTGGCCGAGAGGTATGGCCTGCAGGGCATGATCAATCGGGACTTCTCCTGGCAATACACTCATGCCAGATTCGACTATCTGCGAGACGAGCGGAAACCATCTGGCCAAGTCGTCTATGAGCCGTCGTGGGAAGACTCGAATTACGTGTGGGAGCGAGAACTGTGGGATGAAGTCTACGCAAGCTACCTGCCATCGTCTCCCGACAACTCGGCTTCATACCCCGGAGATCAAATGAACAGCGACCTGCAAGTGATCGTGACGGATCGACAGTCCATCGAGGAGGGCATCGTCGTCGAGTCTGCCTACGTCGTAATCTCTATTAGTGACCCAGGATCTCGACAGCCTCGAGTGCGCAGATCAGCTGGTTTCCGTGGCGTGCTGCATCTCGAATTCCATGATGCGGAACCAATGGAAAATGGAGACGCTCCTCGAGATATCCAGTTGATGACGGTCGAGCAGGCCAAAGCCGTGTGGAGTTTTGTAACACAGCACCAGGACAAAGTCGGTGCCATCGTTTGCCACTGCGAACAGGGCATGAGTCGCAGTCCTGCCGTCGCGGCTGCACTAGCAGTCGAATTCAATTGCGACCTGGCCGAAGTTGTCGGCTACCGACAGCCGAATCGGTACGTGTTTGAGTTGATCCGATCAATGCTTGATGCAGAAAGAACGAGGCGTGCATAAACACGATTAAGTTTGGGGAGCTTGCGATTCCCCTCGTCGAAGTCTTTGCCGTCGAGCGAGCCACCGGTCGACCGACTTTTTCATGCGAGGCATCAGGCGAATCCATTCTTGAGCGTTGATGCTATCGAGTGGGTTGTTCGGTAATTCCGTGTCCCGCTGTATTGTCTCATACCCCATCGGATCTTCGGGGTCTAATCCCGTACGGTACGTGTCGTCAAAGTGGACATCAAAGAAATGCGGCCCAACACACACAATTGTTAGAAAAGGCTCGCCCGTTCGTTTGATTCGAAGCACGTGCTCCTGTCCATCATTCTCCAATTCGTGATCGGACAACACGGCTGCAAGAAGCTCCGCTCCCCCAGGAGTTCTGGAAAGATTTTTCACGTAGTCTGCTGTCAGCGGCATATCCAACCTCCTTTGACAAGTCCGCGGGCCGGCCTCGAACGAGGGTCTATTCCAATTCAATTGTGGAATGGCAGAAAAGCTTCTCGAACTCCAAACCGCCCACATTCGGCTGCTTGGCTTCCAGGCAGGTGAACCGACGGATATGCCGGCCGATGCCCGGAAGCTCCACGAGTCTCGAACAGATGCTGTCTGTCATCTCGAGCAAATCAGCCCGCACAGGACTGCGGAAGTTGTAGGCGGACAGCACAATGTAGAGATCCATTAACGGAACACCGTTCGTCTCTTCGCCAATTTCGTACTCAACCGATGCGGGGCAGAACTGCTCCGGGTAGTGCTCACGTAGTCGTTCGTATTGATGCGGTGTGGCGAATTCGGCTGCATACATCAGCAGCTGCATAAGAGCGAAGAACGGATTCTTGTCATTGCCAACTTTTACCTCGGCCAGGATGGGTGTTCTTGCGGTAGTGTCCGTAAGAAGCATGTCCAACCTTCGGCCCGATGTGGCTGGATCTCCGTTGTCGTACTGGACTCCTCCAGTAGTTCGAGCCGGAACGATTTCACGATCGACGTATCGGAATTGAAGAGTCGGGTCGTTCGTGACAGAACAATTGCCAGCTGCTCTCGTCAACGAGACAAGATCGCGGGTCGTTCCAATCTTCGTGACCGTGGTAGGATCGGGCAGATCTTTTCGAGGCGGGATTTGCGGGAAGAAGGCTTCGCTATTCATATAGCTGTTGAATCGATTCACACTTGCTTCGAATAGTGCTTCCAATCGCGTGGGCACGCGGTCGATCTCGCCGGCCATCTCAAGGTGACAAGCGAGTGATGTGTAGAGCTTGAATTGGTCATAGACGTGACGCATGGGTGTCAGCGGGATTTGGGCTGGTCCCTCATCCGGACCGTCACCCCCATCGGCCACGGCACCGTACTCTTGTTCCACATGTTCCAGAATGCGGTACCAAGAAGCCGCATCATCAAACCTAATGCCAGCAACGGCTTCTCCGCAGATCTCGCCAACTTCCGCCAAGGATAGTTGGACTAATATTTGAAACGCTCCGCGGTAGTCCCGAAGCTGGGGCTGGTACGCAACGCGACTTACTTCGTGTGAGGTGTATGTCCGAACCGCCCAAGTGTTGGGGCCGATGCTGAGCGTGCACCATCGCTTACCCTCTGCATCCGCTAGCAAAATTATGCTTCTCCTCAGCCGACGAAAATCAATCGGACCCATCTGACACATAGCGGGGACTCCCCAAAAAAGAGAACGCCGGAAACCAAGGCCATCCTCGACGCCCTGACCAAAGGGCACAGCAGAACAGCACAAGGCCCCGGCGTTCCCTTGCGGAAACGCCGTGCCAAGTGACTGTCTCTGCTGTTCAAGAGCCCGAGGGCCCAAGTTGGTCATTCGTCGAGGGACAGCTACCTGACGCACGCGCGTCAGCTCAAATTGTCTTCATCACCGCGGTGGCCGCGGAGCATTAATCCTCCTTTATGCGATCGTGGGCTGGCCCGATGCTGCTCGGGCCGCAGCCAGTTAGTCTACCCCCCTAGCGAGCCTCCTCGCCAGCCGCTGTCGCGAAGTGCTGTGTCGCTAACGTGTCTGTCCAGGCGGGGTGGGCACATAGCTCGTCCCCCGCGTTCAGCTGAATGGCCTACACCTGTCGGGCCTTCGTTCAGCCTGCGACACACCGTTACCCCCTGGCAGCTGTTACCAGCCCGGCGCCACCAATTTGACTGCCTCACGCCGCCGGTTTGGGCCGCCTTCACGGTCTCCACTCTTCGGACCAGACGCCCCTTGCTGCTCACGCGAAATCGGTTGGTGCTTTCTTTCTGGAGTTCGGGCTCCTCTCGTATGATTCCTACTGGCGCGTGCGCCGGTCAGGGTAGAGTTCGTCAATATGGCAGGCCGTTTCCGCGTCCTGCGGTGGATCAAACTCGAGAAGATGCTCCAGGCTGCAGTTGAAATACCGGCAGAGAGATTCCACAAACGCGGTATTCGTCACGACCGTCCGGCCGGGAGAACGCAGGCTAGAAAGAACTTGCACGGAAATGCCCGTGGCCTCAGCAACCTCTGCCAGAGTCACGCGGCGACTCAGTTGCCGTTCCCGTGCACGCAGCAGCTCACCGAAGCGAAATACAAGCATTTTTCTACTATTTCCCAGTAATTCTACTGGTTGACAGGAATTCTCCGCATGATATATTAGCTTTGAGTAGAGTCTTTGACAACTATTTGCTGTTTGTCCCCGGCGAAGAAGATACCGCCCCCTGGTCGCCTCCCGGGCGGCTCTGACAAGTGCTTCAGTAAGATGGTACCGAAGCGGGCGGTTTCTCTCGGGCGTGGAATTTGTTTTTCGCGCCCGACCATTGGGTCCCTCTCTCGGCTTCGCAGGACATCGGCCTTCATTGTGCCCATAGCGGCGCGGGAGGTGATGTTCTGTGATCGATCCGTCTTCCGAATGTGGCCCGTTTACGGTCGCTGAGATTGCCGCTCGCTATCGCATTGGCGTAAGCACCGTGTATGCGGCCATCCGCGCGGGGGAACTTGAAGCACACCGAATCGGCCCCCGAAAAGGGAACTATCGAATTACGGTCGATGCTGCCAACCGTTGGTGGGACCAATGCCGAACACCGGTCACAAACGAACTGCCCGCGACCAGTAAGTGCACGTCTCGCGGCAAAACCCAATCGTCCCATGCCGGCTTCAGACACCTACGCCACCGACGACGAACGGAGGGCGTGTTGTGATCTCCAGCCGTCTCCATGCGGACCTCCGATCGGCCCTTACACCAAGAGTAGTCCACTCGCGGGTCTCCCCACCGGCATACTCAGGTGCAACGGCGTCCGTCTCCAGCCGCCCTTCGCATGGCGCTCTCCATGTGCTCCGGAAACTGTTCGACGTGCCCATAATGTTTCCGAAGCATGGTCGTATTCTGATGACCCATCACCTTCGAGAGCGTTATGACATCGACGCCATTTGCAATGCCCTCTGTGGCGAAAGTGTGTCGTATCATGTAGGCACACACATCGTCGGGAAGGTTCAGCTTCTTTCGAAGCCGGCGGATTTGTTGATTCACCGCGCTACAGGTCCATGGCTTGTCCCGAGTATTGACAAAGACGAAGGCCGACTCCGTTCGCGATCGAATCCGCTTGATCAGTCGCTGCATTCTCGGCGTCAGCGGGATAACCCGGGGTTGTTGGACTTTTCCCGCCGTCTTATGGTCCGCAATGACCAGCCGATCGCCGTGGATCTGTTCCCACGTCAGGTGCCGCAGTTCGATGTGGCGCGCCCCCGTCTGCCGCAATGCGATAAGCAGCGCCCGAAATCGTGGATGTGCCGCCCGCGCCAGCATAACAAGCTCGCGGCGATCCAGCCCGCGGTGACGCGTCCCCGGCTTTGGGCGACGCATACCCTTGATGGGGTTCTTATCGATGAGCTGTTGCTCGACGGCCCAATTCAGCGCCCGCACAACATGTCGGATCGCGTTGTAACGAGTCGAGCTGCTTACCCACGTGTCCTTCTCTGCCCATTGTGTTACGTGGTGAACGCGCAAGTCGCGAATGCGAAGGTCGCCGTGGGACTTGTCGAACTCATTCAAGTAGAAGCTGCAGCCACGATACGTTTCCGAAGATTGGTTACGTGCCGACCAGTCCAGGAACTCCTCCAGCAAAGATGCAATACGCGGATTGGGGTCGCCAATTTTGTCCGGGAGGCTGGCCATCAGCTCGTGGAATTTCTTCCACGCCAGCCTGCGACCCTCTCCATCATTTGGCGCCTTGGCCAGTCGTATGCGCCGACCGCGCACGACGACCATCCATTCCCCAGTTTGATTGCGATACCAAGGCTTTGGTGTTCGCGACATGAAAAGACCCTCCGATCAAAGTACCCAAGGAAGCGGAAACACCAAGGGCTGACCGAAAGGTCGCTCAAAGCTTCCTGCTCGTGGCAGCGAGCAGGAAGCACGGCTATTCTGTGCAGAATTCTGTGCACTCGGCAAGGGGTCGCGCGGCGTAAGTTGTTTTGCCGTTTGAGTATCCCCGAGAGGATTCGAACCTCTAACCTTCGGCTCCGGAGGCCGACGCTCTATCCAATTGAGCTACGGGGACCCTGTCTTGTCAGGCAACTTGCGCTGCGCGCCTTTCGTTTCGCGCTTCGTGTTGCACGACCTCATGATCGCGTCTTGCGCTCCATTTGTCGATGCGCGTCGAGACTGCCGGATTCTGCTCGACGAATGGCCCGCGGAACTGGCAGGCGGAACGGCCCCAGCTCGGCAGTCCGGCCGCCACCTAGGAAATTGTGCCCCCCAAGCGCCCGCCCTCTCAAGCCACTGCCGTCTCAGGCCAGCGCCGTCTCAAGCCACCGCCGTCTATTCCGCACGACGAAGCACCTTTTCAATCGCATTCAGCACCTCGGCATCGCTCGGATAGGTTGCCGGAAGCACCGGGCGCAGCGGTAGCGGAATCTCGTCCATGCGATAGGCCGTGCCCGGCAGATGGACTCCGTAGACCGCCGTGGTAAAGCGAATGGTTGGCGAGATGGCGGATGGAATTGTGGGATAGTCCAAAGTTATCGTGGGGATGCGCCGCAGGTGCGCGATCGCTTTCGCCGAAAAGTCATCGACCCCCTCGCTGCCCACGAACAGACAAGCATCGACTTCGCCCTCCTCGAGCATTTCATAGGCAGAATACTCGCCGGGATTGTAGCGGGGGAACCCTCGACTGAGATTCACGCTAAACGGATAGCCGGTGTACCAACACAAAACGGTGTCCGCGCCCGTCACGTCGCCCGGAATGCGCATGCGACGTGCATGAAACCGCGTGTGACCGTTGAGGTCTCTCACCAGGCGCAGCAATGCCTCGACGTTGCAGTGCCCCAGTCCGGTACGGGCCAGCCCCAGACCGAAAAAGAAGACGCCGCAGCGACATGACTTCAAGCGATCGGCAAGGTCAACGAGAACCTCCCAGGGAACACCGGCAACGTCGCTGCGCTCCAGGGGAACCCCTTGAACCAGGGAGCGAAGCGCCCAAATCAGCTCGAAGTGTCGGTCTACGGACACGGGAATGAACAGGTCGGCCAGGTTGGCGCTTTCGGTCTCGACGGTGTCGACCACGACGACCGTGCGATCGGCTCGACCACGAGGCACGAACTGGCCTGCGGGATCGACCGAGCATCGTTCAAAGTGTCGCGGATGGCTGCGAACGGGATCCACGCCCCAGAAGACGACGAGATCTGCGCGATTCTTGATTTCGCCGAGCGTGCAGGTCGACTCTCCGACTTCTTGGATCGCCATGATGGACGGCGCATGGCAAAGGGAAGCCGTGGTGTCGATACTCGCCCCGATCTGATCGGCCAGCGAGGCGGCCGCTCGTTGGCCTTCGGTGCTGCTGCGAGACAAGCCGTAAATCAGCGGCCACCGCGCGTTTCCAAGAATCTCCGCGGCCCGCTGTACCGCGACGTCCAAGGGCGCTTCACGCCCTTCGATCTCGGCAACGGGAGGTTGCTTGGTATCTTGGGTCAAGAACCACTCTTCCGATAAGTGGCAAGCCCCAATCGCCTCCGTGATGCGACCGTTTTCGACGGTGATTTGCAGGTCGTCGCAAAGGCAGCCGCAGATGGTGCAGGTGACGTCTTTGAATCGGGCCATTCCACTTGTCCTGATCGCGCTCTCGTGGACTCGCGTCGTTTGGTCGGTTCCGTCTTCGGCAAGCACGAGACACGGCCGCAATGGACGAACACGAAGTGCGGGCGAGACGCATGGGCTTGCCCCCCTTCGAGCGCGTCTCGTTTATCTCTAGCGTCTTGGCGAGCTACGGCTGTGCTTGGCTACGTCGACCTGCATCGACGAATCTACCAATTCGTCTGCTTCGGTCTGGTGGCCAAACTTGCCTCGCCCACGCCAATGACGCGACACCTATCCTAGACACGCTCTGGGTGATGATCTCGAATCTCCAAACGTGGTCGCCGATCTCCGATCGGCGTACCAGGTTGGCGGTCACCAGGTGTCTCAGGTTACGAAAGACGGTCGCCTGATCAACTCCATGCTCCGTCAGCCGGGCGGAGACCGCTGCGTGCGTCAGAGAAGCGGACGAATCGCGGAGCACCGTCAATGTTGTTATACGTCCAAAGGTTGCCCGTAGCCACGTCCTTCCAACCGCAAGCGGAACTTATTGATGGCTGCGTTGTCAATGAGCCCTTCGCGGCGGCGGTGATGGCTGGAATGCCGGCCTCCCGCTGGTCGGTCTGGTTCATTGGCTGCGCAGGGCTCAATAATGGGTGATTTGGGGTGGTTGTAGGTCGAGTGTGCCGCAGTAGAAGCGGATGCGGGTACGGTAGTTCTCGAAGGCTCGGAAGCCGCGGGCTTGTGATTTGATGGATTGGATGCGGCTGTTGAAGCCTTCCCTCACGACAGGTGAGCCGCCACGACGACGCCCGATGCCGCTGTCGCAAGCGAGTCACCACCGCGAGCGATCCGCCGCCGCTATCTCGATCATCTCTATCATCGCGGTTTGCAGCCCGCCGTCGATTCTGCCCGACTTTCAATTCTGCCTGACGGTTGCTTCCACCCGACTGTCGAGTCCGCCCACCTGTTGCCGCGCGTCCGCGCGATCGCGACGGCCGGCGCGCGCCAGCAGCGCCGCCACCACATCTGCCAGCCGCCGTGCCCCGCCACACGCAATGTCTGCCGCGCACCACGTCCGCCACCCGTCAGGTCCCGCAAATCAACCACGCGTGCCTGTCCCGACTCGACCGTTTGGGCAATCGGCGGTGACAAGTTCCTGACATTCTCCGCAGCATGGCGTGAGCACCGTGCCGCCGGTGCTTGCCGTCGGCCGCTGGGATTCGGCCGTGTGGGGGCGTAAGATGACAACCGTGGGGCCGTCGTGGTAGAATCCGTACCCGACGCGGGGAAGTCTAATTCGAGCGAGGCGGACGAGTGCGCGACGCCATCGCCTTGGGGCGCAGGCTGCTTGTCGTTCACTCTGTCGCATCCTGTCTGCTGTCCATTTGGCCTCCCGCCAAGAAGGTGGCGCGGCGAACGAATTCCTTCTCTGGTGGGAACGAAGAACACTTCCGCCCCTGGCGGGAACGAATAGCACTTCCGCGGCGTCTCACAATTCGACTCCTTGGGCAATCGTGTCAGGAGGTTATCCATGACCCGTCGCACGAACCGACTCGTTCGCGATCGCATCGACAGACGGACGGGCACGGCCGCGTTGGTGGTCTTCCTGGTGCTGGCGGCCGGATGGCAGTCGGCGGTCGGTTCGCCGGTGCGGCGGGCAATCCGAGGGGGCGAGGTCACGGACAGCCAGGGCTTTCTCTGGGACTTCCATCCCAACAACGGTTCGTTCCGTCGCGGGACGAATCGCCGCGCGTTCAACAATGCCTGTGTACTGTCTCTCAACGGGAATACGGTCAGCTTCAACAAGAACCAGATAACGTTCGTTGGCGGGGAGCTCTTGTTATTCGGCCAGAGCGGAACGCTCCAGGTACAACGCCGGGTCAAAATCGACACCGAGAAGTCCGTCGTCCGCTACGTCGACACGTTTCGTAATCCGGGCGCCGCGGCGGTCACGTTGATGGTCACGCTGACCACGAATCTTTTCGACACGCCGCAGAGCATCCTTACCGACACGGGTGGGAATTTTGCGGGAGCCCTCACGAAAGAGGACTCGGGGCTGGCCCTGGTCCAGAACCATCAAGGTCGGGCGCCGTCGCTGCTACTCTACCTGCCGCACCACCCCAAGAAGGCGACCGCGGCGATGCAGGTGCACAATTCGAACCGGTCGTTCGTCACCAACTATCAGCTTGTCATTCCGGCCCAACAGTCGGTGGCCTTGACCCATGGCATTGCCCAGCGAAATCTGGGCGGCAAGGACAGCGCGGCAATCGCGAAGGAGTTCGATCCATTCAAACATCGCGACTGGCTCGAGGGTTTGCCGACCGAGATGCGGCGTTCGATCGTCAACCGCCGTCAACCGTTCTACCTGGATGACGACGACGCGCGTTTTCGGCTCACGGACGAGATTCGCGCCTTGGCCGCGGCCTGGGAGGTCAAGCCCTCGGCCGACGAGGACATTTTGGTGCTCGACGAAGAATCGCAATTGCGAGGGACGTTCGAGAGTGAGCCCCTGACGCTGCGTACCCGCTATGGAGAACTGACGGTCCAGCTCGAAGAGGTGGCCGCGATCGTCGGCGGCAGCGGCAAGAACACGTCGGAAGCGCAGCTATTTTTTCACTCGGGTGAAATTTTCGGCGGGGAGCTCGCCGACGTCGATTGGAACTTCGCGTCGGCCGAGGGACTGACCGCGACACCGCAGCCGGCCCAGATCTCGGCCTTATTTCTACGGCTGCCGGCCGCATCCGCGGAATCGCCCCCGACGACCCCGGCCCTGGTGAAGACGGTCTGGGGCGACCGCATTGCGATTGCCGAGTCGGCGAATCCGGAGATCGCCCTGGCCAGTGCCTGGGGCTCCTTTGCGGTGAAGCTCCGCGAGATTCGCGGGCTGTTTCCGGTACGCGACCCGCAACCGCGGTTCCTGCTTTCGTTGGTCGACGGTTCGCGACTTCACGTGATTCCTCAGCAACCGACGCTTGCGCTGGAGACGACACGGTTCGGAGCGATCCAGCTCGCCTCGTCCGAGGTGACGCTGCTCTCGGGCGCGCCGCTGGAGAAGCGAACTCGGAAGAACGACCAGGAACGTGCGTCCCGCGTCCCGCTCTTGTTCCTGCGGGGAGAGAATCGTCTGGTTTGCCGTCTCGCCTCCGAGCAGCTGGAAGTGGAAACCGACACGGCCGACGTGATGATCGACACCGCGACGCTGCTGTCGCTGGAACGCACGGCGGAGCCGCCCGCGGCGGTGTTCCGCTTTCGCACCGCGCGCCAGGGCGAACGCGAAATCACGGGGGCCTTGCGGGCGATTGCGATTCCCGTCGAGTTTCGCGGTACCCGCTGGGCGATTCCGGTTCGCCATCTGAATCACTTCCGCCAGCCCGCGCCAGCGTCGGACGAGGAAACCGCCGAGGACGACACGGCACCAACGCCGACCGAGGGAGTGCTGGTCCCACGCGCATTGCGTGACCGCCCCACGGGCCGAGGAATTCGCAAACCCCTTTCTCAGGATGCATGATGCCGACGGACACCACGAGGAATCGACGTGTGGCGATGGCCCTGCTCCTGACGTGGAGCGGGCTGCTCATGATTGCGGGATCGCCCGCCACGGCGCAGCCGCCACAGGCCTGGATGCCGTGGCAAAATTCGAGCAAGGTCGACACGCTGGGCAATCAATGGGACATCTACAACGGCGGCTACATCAACCAGGGGACGAACAGCACCTTTCGCACGGCGGCGGTACTGACGGTGAACGGCGCCGCCTTCAATCCCACCCAATCGATGATGTCCGCCGACGGGCTCGACTTTCTCTTCAGCACGCCGAACATCAACGGGTTGAAGGTGACGCGGCGAATTCATATCGACGTCAACGTCGGCGCGGTCCGCTATGTCGACTCGTTCGAGAATCTGGGCGCCAATCAGCAGGTGGCGAACATCCAACTGCAGTATCGCCTCGGCCGCACTCAGGCCCAGTCGGTAACGACCGACCTGGGTGGCGTGCTCACGGGCAACCTCGGTCTCGGCACGGCTCGCGGCGTGGTGATCTTCACGCAGCCGGCACAGCATCAGCGCACGGTGCTGCTCGACTACGGAAGTCCCCGCAGCAAACTGCGGCCGACGTTTCAGAACAATTCGAACTATCAGTTCCACGCCAGCTTTCAGCTGGCCGTGCCCGGCGGCAAGACAGTCTCGATCGTTCACGGCGTGGCCCAGCGTAGCTTGGCGTCTCCGCCGGCCGGAAAGGAACTTGCCAAGCTGTTCAAGCCGTTTGCCGCAAGGAAGTGGACGCGCGGCGTTGAGGGCAAAGTGCGCCGCACGATTGTCAATCTCCGCGGCGGAGGTTACGGCACGCTCGATCTCGAGGCGCTCACGCAGCTCGACTCGCTCGGGGTCGATCGCGGTGCCAGCGATATTCTCGCCGTCGGTGAGGAAACCCGCGTGCAGGGAAAGGCCCGATGTCGCCGGCTGGCGATCGAGACGAAGTACGGCCAGGTCGAAGTTCCTCTGGAGCGCGTCGCCGCAATCATCGGCGAGCAATCGGCCGACGGGCGTCCGCGTGTCTTTTTGCGCGACGGCCAGATCTTCTTCGGCAAGCCGACTCTCGACGGTTTGATCATTCAGCTCACCAGCGGCTTGGACATGGAGTTGAGTTCATCGCGACTCGACCGCCTGGTGTTGCACACCAGCGAAGACGACGGTCAGGTGGCCCCCGATGTCCAAGCCTTGATCGAGACGTTTCACGGCGATCGGATCGCCGTTCGCGAGTCGCCCGACGTGGCCATCAAGGTCACGACGAACTGGGGCCAGCGGCGGGTTCCCCTGGGCGATTTGCTGGCCTGTACGCCCCAGCCGGAAACCAACGGCCACCGTCTCGTGTTCGCCGACGGCACCCGCTTGTTCGCCTACATGAGCGACGAGGTCGTGTTGCTGCGAACCGTGGAATTTGGCGAGATCGAAATTGCACCGAACGAAATCCGCTCGCTCTTCGCGGCACAGCTCGACGTCGAGGAACTCGATAAGGACATCGAGCCGAACACCCCGTTCGTGCTTTTGGCGGGCGAGAACTTGTTGATCGGGCAGATCGATTCGCCGGAAGTCCACATCTCTGCCGGCGGCCAGTCGATTCCGATTCCGCCGAATCAGATTCGCGTACTCCGCGCGGACGGCGACGTCGTCGATCCGCAGGGAAAGAACCGCCGGCGCTTCGAAGCGGAGTTGTGGGACGGCGGTGTCATCCAGGGCACCCTCGTCGACCGGCGGCTGAAGATTCGCGAGCGCGACCGCGTCACCGAAATCAACGTGTCCGACATCGTCGAGATCCGCGTTCCCGTGCCGACCGTGCCCGATTCCCTGCGGGCTCAGATTGCCGAGCACATTCGCGAACTGGGACACGAGGACTTTCGACGTCGAGAAACGGCCACCGAAGCCCTCTCCGAGCTCGGTTATCTGGCCCGACCTCAATTGGAGGAAGCGCTTGGCGTGACCGAAGACGCCGAGGTACGGCGCCGGATCGAAGAACTGGTCGCGGAGTTGCAATGATGCCGACCGACACCCGAGAGATGGAAGCGGCGGTCTCCTTCGACCGCGTCGCACGCGAGATCACGTGGCGGCTGTTCCTGGCCGATTGGCTGGCGGCCCTGCGGCGATCGGCTTGGATTGTCTATCTGGCGCTGGCGGTCGGGGCGACGTTTCTCTATCTGTCGGGGACGTTTACCGTCTCGCCGCTGTTGGCCTTGGGGCTGGTGATCGCGCACTTTGCGGCCGCGGCGCTCTTCGCCTGGTGGCGTCGACTCTCTCCGGTGGCAAGCCTGGCCTATTGGGATGACCGGGCCGGCCGTCACGAGATGTTCGCCTCGGCCTACTGCTTCGAAGCGGTCGCGCAGCCGACCGCCGGCCAGGCGTTGCACTTGGAGCGGGCTCGCGGAGAGCTCGCATTGGAGCGGCAGCAGATCGCCCGCCAGCTGCCGCTGGCCGTGGCCTATCGAAGTTGGCTGGCTCCGATCTTGTTCGTCGCCCTGGTGAGTTTCCTGCTGGTCACGCCGACGCCGCCGGCGCCCGCCGCCGTCACGAGTGAGGAAGCGGACAATGCCCGCCAGGTTGCCGAGAAGCTGACGGCCGAGAAGTCGTTGCTGGAGGGGATGGAAGGTCTGAGCGAAGAGGAGCAGAAGCAGGTTGAGGAGCTCGGTCAGGATCTGGCCGAGGCGGCCGAGAAACTGAAGCAACTCGACGACACCTCGCGCCGCGACGTGCTGGCCGATCTGGCGCGTCGCGCCCAGGCTGCCGAACAACTCGCGCAGGCATTGGCACAGGACGGCGACGCGCTGTCCAACGACTTCCTGGAGGAACTGGAAGGTCAGGCCGATACGGCCGAGCTGGGCTCGGCGCTGCGGGCCGAGGACCTGGAAGCGATGGCGGCCGAGGCCGAGAAGATCGCCAACCGACTCGAGAGTGACGAGCTGAAGCGCGACGAACAGAAACGCATCGAAAACGCCCTGAAGAGCGCCCTGGCCAAGGCGACGAAGAAGGACGAGCAGAATCCGGTTGCCAAGGGACTGCGGAAAGCCCAGAAGCAACTTCAAAAGAAGCAACCCAAGTCGGCGGCCAAGCCGTTCCAGCAGATGGCTGCCAAGTTTCGCCGCTCGCTACAGCGCAGAACCGCGCAGCAGCGTCTGCAGACCTTGGCCCGTCGCATGCGAGCCGCAGGTCAGCAGATCTTCGGACGGCAAACCGGCGGCGTGCGACGATTGGCTCAGCAACCTCCGCAGGGTACGCGATCGCTCGGGCGTCAGCAACAACTAACGGCTCGCCAGTTGGCCCAGCTTCAGAATCAGCTCGCCCGCGGACCGCAGGGCGGTCGCAATGGTTCCTGGACGCGGTCGACGGGCCAGGCACCGCCACGCTCGGCCGGTGCGCCGATTCCCGGCAGCGGCGCTCCGCCCCTGTCCGGCATGCAGGGTCAACAACCGGGCGGCGGACAGGCCCCCATTCCCGGCAGCGGACAACAGCCCGGCAGCGGACAGCAACCGGGCAGCGGTCAGCAACCGGGCGGGGGCCAGGCGCCCGTACCCGGCAGCGGGGCGGGAGCCGGTCAGGGTACCGGTGGGCAACAACCGGGCGGTCAGGGTAGCCAAGGAAAGGGTGGCCAGGAAAAGGGTGGCCAGGGTGGTGGCCAGGGCGGACTTCGGGCGGGCACCGGCACGGCACCCTACGGCAACACGGCCACGAAACCGTATCAACCGACCAACAAAGACAACGTCACCGCCCAGATCTCGGGCGAGGGGGCCTCGGTGGTTCGTCGTCGCGAAGGCGGCGAGCACAAAGAGGCGTCGAGTCGCAGCTTCCAAGAGGTTGCCGCCGAGAAGATCCAGCTCGAGGAGCAGGCCCTGGCCGAAGATCCGCTGCCGCTTTCTCGCCGCGAACAGGTTCTGCGTTACTTCACCACGATTCGAAAGACCTTGGTAGAAAATGAATCCCACGATGACGGAAACGCCAAGTGAGCTGTCGACTGCGGAACTCGCGAGCCAGGTAGCGGCCTTTCGCGATTGCTTCAGTCGGCTCAATCGCGAGGTACAGAAGGCGATCGTCGGTCACGACGAGCTGATTAGCGATGCCTTGGTGGCGATGTTCTCGCAAGGCCACGTGCTTATGGAAGGTGTTCCGGGACTGGGAAAGACGTTTCTCGTCAAAGTTCTCTCGCAGGTCTTGGGGCTCTCTTTCGGTCGTGTGCAGTGCACGCCCGACCTGATGCCGGCCGACGTGCTGGGAACGCACATCGTGGGCGAAGATGAAACGGGGCGGCGGGCGTTTCGTTTCGAAAAGGGTCCCGTATTCAACAATCTCTTGCTCGTCGACGAAATCAATCGGGCCACGCCCAAGACACAAGCCGCGTTGCTCGAGGTGATGCAGGAACACGCCGTCACGGCCGGCGGCGAGCACATGCCGGTGCCGGAGCCCTTCTTTGTCCTGGCCACGCAGAATCCGCTGGAAATGGAAGGGACGTATCCCTTGCCCGAGGCTCAGCTCGATCGGTTCTTCTTCAAACTGCACGTCCCGTTTCCGAAGGTCGACGAGCTGGCCGAGATCTCGCGGCGTACGACGCATTTCGAACAGCCGCAGCTGGAGGTGGCCCTGGGAGGCGACGAGTTCGTGCAATATCAGCGCTTGCTCAGCCATGTGCCGGTCGCCGATCCGCTCACGCGCTACGCCGCCAGTTTGGTGCTGGCCACGCATCCCGATCAGGACGTGGCCGACGAGCGAGTCAAACGCTACGTCTCCTACGGTGCCAGTCCCCGCGGCATGCAGGCGCTGATTCGCGGCGCGCGGGCCTATTGCCTGATCGAAGGACGGACCGCGGTCGCCGTTGAGGACATTCGGCGCGTCGCCAAGCCGGTGTTGCGACATCGGGTGATTCTCAACTTCGAAGGCGAAGCCGAGCAAGTCGACGTCGACGAGCTGATCGAGGGCGTCTTGAACAACGTTGCCACTCCCGCACAAGGAGCTGCTTGATGTCGTTGCACACACGACTCGTCACGAACGTGGCGGGTCTGATCGGATGTCTGCTGCTGGCGGTTCCGCTTTGGGCTCAAACCGATGCGGCCCGTTCCGATGGCGATCCGTCCGCCGCGGATGAGTCGGTCGCCACCGAGGCGCCGGAAGCGACGCTCGTCGAGCGGACGCTGCCCCTGCGCACGGCGCTCCATCACGATCCGTCGCTGGTGGCGCCGCTGGAACAGCTCGTCCAGGATTATCGCGCCGCCGGCAGGCTCGACGAGTTGATCCAGCTCTACGAAAGCCACGTCGCCAACTATCCTCAAGATCGCAATGCCCGCACGGTCCTCCTGCGTCTGCTGGCGGCCGGCGGCAATCCGGAAACCTGGCGGGCCGCCCAGGCTGCCGTCGAGCAGTTTCCCGACGACGCCTATCTGCGCTATGTGATGTACGAGGTCCAGCAGCGCCGCCGCGGACCGAACGCCGTGCTCCATCTCGACAAGGCGATCGAGCTGCAGAACGACACCGCGCGGAAGGTCGCCTGGATCGAGAAGCTTCTCGAGATCGCGCAGGTATCGGGTCGAAACGACCTGGCCCGCAAGCAGTTGGCGGTGCTGGCCGAGCTGACCCGCACGCCGGAAGCCCGACTCGATGTGGCTCGCAAGATGAATCGCTACGGCTTTCATCAGGAGTGCCTCAAGCTTCTGGCGGAGCGCGACGAAGTCGTGGCCCCCGAAACGATGGTCGATCTGGAACTCGAGGCGGCCTCGGCCGAAGTCGGACTCGAAGACGCCACGGCAGCCCGCGGGCGACTTGCCGCCCTGCTGGAAAAGCTGACCGGCGACTACTGGCGGCGCGAAGAGATCTTGCATCGCCTGTTGGCCCTGGTCGAGGCGCGGGAAGAGCGCGAGCAGATGATCGCGGCCGCCCGTGCCAAGGTCGACGAGCATCCTCGCGACGAGGCGGCCGTGCTCGACCTGGCCCAGATTCTCGCCGGCTTCGAGTTTCGTCGCGAGTCGCTGGCGGTTTTGCTGGCGGCCGAAGATCGGCTGCCCCACTCGGAAGCGATCGAGCGACGCACGCTGGCCCTGTTCGATCGGCTCCGCGACGACAAAGGACGGGCCGAGTACCTCAGCCGGCGGTTGCAGCAACAACCCCAACGCCAGGACCTGGCCTTCGAGAATATCAAGTCGCTCTATCTGAGCGGGCAGCGCGACAAGGCCCAAGCCGCCTGGGACGATCTGGCCAGCGGGCTCGATCGAGTCGCGCGATCGAAAGAGGCGCTGCAGCTGGCGCGGTTTCTGCGCCGCGTCAGCCTGGCCCGCGAGTCGATCCCCCTGTTCGAAGAGGTGCTGCGGCGGGACCCGACGCGACTCGACGTGCGGCGCGAGTTGGCCGAGGTGTACTTCACGTTGGGCAATCGTCGCCAGATGCGGCAACTGCTCGTCGAGGGGGTGGGCGACGACGCCAAGGATGAGAACTTTCGCGACCTGGTCGCGTACATGATGCGGCAGAAGTTGTATCTGCCGGCCCGCGAGGCGATCGCCAGGCGACTCGAGAAGGACGACGAGAATCTCGAGCTGCGGATGGCGGTGTTGGAAATCGACAAGCATCTCGGCCGCGCCCTATCGGGCGAGGAGTTGATCGAGTCGAGCCGAGCGCTTTGCGACACGCCGGCTCGTTACCGGCTGTGGCTCGAGGCGGCGGTCAGTTTTCACGATGAGTTCGACACGACGGAAGCGTTCCTGGCGGCCGAGCAGACCCGTGTCGAGAGCGAACCCGGCCCGTGGAGTGACGAGCAAATCGAGCGACGATTGGCTTTTGTCGAGGTCGCGGCGGAGTCGAAGCTTCGTGAGTCGATCGTGGTCATGCTGGAAGACGACTTGATGGGCGAGCTGCCTCGCGCGCATCGCGTCCGTCTGCGTCGGGCCCTGGTCGGCATTCTTGAAAAGAAACTCGGTCCAGGAATGCAGGATGCCGGAGCGCTCGAGGCGCATCTCACGTCGCTTGGCCAGGAGGACCCGGCGGCGGCCGATGAGGCCCACGCCCGGCTGGCCCTGGGCTACGCCCGCTCGCAGCGGTTCGACCTGGCCCAGCAGCAGCTGGAAAACGTCGACGTCGAGCGGATTCGCGATCCGGGCACGGTCTCGGGACTGATCGGCCTTTATCCGCAGATCCGGAGCGAAGCGTATCGGCAGATCACGCTCCAGTTGATGCGACGACTCTCCGAAATCAATCCCAGCGACCGGGCCAACTGGAAGCGCTGGATGATGGCCCTGGCCGCCTCGCGCGACGAGCAGCGCTTGCGCGGCGAGCTGCGCCGGCTGCTGGTGGGCATCAAGGAATTGCCGCTCGCCTCGGAATCGCGCGACGAACTGGCCGCGCAGTTGGTTGATTCCTACTGGCGGAGCATCGCCCGCAAGCTGGCCTCCTCGAAGAAAGCCACCCTGGCCGACAGTCTGCCGTTGATCGCGGATCTCGAACGGATCGCGCGCGACGACAAAGAAGCGCTCTGGGTCGCTTGGTTGCGGGCGTATGTGTTGAATCGGCTGGATCGCGAGCGCGGTCGCGACGAGGCGATCGCGGAACTCGCGCGATTGACCGAGCGATTGGCCGGTCATGAAAAGGATCCGGCCGCCGAGAGTTCGCAAGAGCTGCGAGCCGAGACGACCTTTCTGGCGTTTCCCGACGGCCTCAAGATGTCGCTGGCCAAGGCCCAAGAACTACTCACGGCGCCGCTACGCGAGCGTCCCGATCGCCGTACCGCGTCGGCCGCGGGTCCCGCCCCGCCCTTTGCCTTGCGTTGGACATACGAGACCGGTCGCGCCTCGATCGTCAAGATTCGTGCGGCATCGCCGGAGCGCTTGCTCGTGGGCGATTCGACCGGTTGGCTGCACTGCGTCGCCGCCCGCTCCGGGAAGCTGCTCTGGAAACACAAGATCGAATTGCCATCGGCTCGACTGGCCGCGGCCCAGCCGCAACCCTACGTCGCGAGTTACGGCTACGGTGGGGCGGCGATGCCGGGTTACTACGTGCAAACGCCTTACGGCCAACAATACGTTCAATACCGTCCCGCGACGACGGTCTCAGCGGCGGCGTCCGCGCACACCTTTGGCGGACTGATCGTCGACGGTGAGCGAATCTATCTGCCGGACGTCGCCTCGGTGAGCTGCCGAGACCTTCGCGATGGATCGCTGCGGTGGCGGGCCCGTGTGGGAGTTCCCGGTGGAGAACCTCGCTTCGCGGCCCCGGTGTCGCTGGCGATGCACCGTGACACGCTCGTTACTTTCGAACCCGAGAGCGGCACGATCACCCGCATCGATCCGTCCTCGGGAAAGGTGACTTGGGAGCTGCGGCTGACAGCGGAGAAACCGCTTCAGGTTACCGCGCAGAATAGCGGATCGAGTCTGGACGGCGACCGACTGCTGGTCTACGGCGCGCGAACGGCGCTGGTCGATCTGGTTCGCGGCGAGGTCGTGTGGTCGCTCGAACCTTGGGAGCTACGCGCCCTGCCGGTCGATCTTCACGCCGACGACAAGAAGCGGAAGAGGCCGGCGTCCGCAGCTGGCCAGGCTGCCGCGTCGAGTTACGGACTGGCCCAATATCAGCGGCAACTTCTTTTGCCAGCTTACGGGCATCGTTATATGGCGGCCGGTTCGGGCTACAATCCGTGGGCTTATCCGGCGGCCGTCATCCCGCAGCAGCCCCCCACGATCGCCAGCTACCACAACGTAAGCTACGAGAATCTGCATCCCGACGGCCGACTCGTGCTCACCGGACCGGCCGTCATTTGGGCATCCAGCGTGAATGCCGGTAGTCCTCGCCAGGCGGTGTTGAAACAGCAATCGCTGCTGCTGAGCGATGCGACCGGTTTGCAGGTCATCTCGACCGACCTGCCGCTGACCGGTCATCGCCTGCCCGTCAAAGGAGACCTGATCGGCGTCTCGGGTCGCGTCGCCTGCCTGCAACAGGCGACAAACCTTCACTTGGTCGATCTCGTGGATCCGCAGCGGACGCACGCGATCGAGATCCCCGGCTCGGATCCGAAACGCCGCGTCACGATCGACGGTTCGCAGATCTATATCGTCCAGGGCGACGGCATCCGGATTTACAGCGCCCTCAGCGGCGAGCTGCTGCATCACGCCAGTTGGCCCGCCGAGTTGGTCCCCGTGGCCGTCGCCGACGAGAAACCGCCCGCAGCACCGCCGACGGCTGGTTACCCACCGACAATGCCTACCTATCCGGCTCAGCCCGTGCCGATTGCCGTGACGGGTCGGGCGCACGCGGATACCTCGCAGGTTCACGACGGCGTCCTCTATACGACGTTCGATGCAAATCAGCTGGTGGCAATCGCGGGGTCGAATCGCGATGACTGACCGCCAAGAGTTGTTCGATCCGCAGTTCCTCGACCGCCTGCGTTCGCTGTTCTTCAAGCTTCGCAAGCGGCGGCAATTGCAGCGCAAGGGGATCCAGCAGACCCAGGCGGCCGGCTTCTCGCGCGAATTCAAGGACCACCGCCACTACGTCCCGGGCGACGACTTTCGTGCCATCGACTGGCGTCTGTTCGCCCGTTTGGACCGCGAGTTCATTCGCATCTATGAAGAGGTGCAGGAGTTTCACGTCCACATCCTGGTCGACCGCAGCGCTTCGATGCAGGAGCCGCACTCGGAGAAGCGGGTCATGGCGCTGCGTCTCGCCCTGGCACTGGCCTATATGGCGCTCGTCAGTCAGCACCGGGTGAGCCTGCTCAGCCTGGGAGATGATCTGCGACGCGAGCTTCGTCCGCTCAAAGGTCAGGGGCACGTCTATCAGATGATCGAACAACTCGCCAAGCTGCCCTTCGGCGGCGCGACCGATCTGGTCGGCGGACTGGGACGGTTTCGTCCCAGTCGCGATCGCCGCGGGCTGGTCTTTATCATCTCCGATCTGTTCGGCCGCTCTCCGGAGACCTCGGCCGAGGCGGTTGCCCAGGCGACCCGCTGGCCGGCGGAGACCCATGTGATTCACATCATCCATCCCCGCGAAGCCCATCCCGACTTGCAAGGCGAGATTCGTCTTGTCGATGTGGAGACGTCCGAGACGCGGCGGATTTGGTTCACCAAGCGCGAACTCGCTCGTTACGAGGCCGCTTTCGCGCAGTATCAGGAAGACCTGGCCAGAAGTTGCCTGCAACGAAAGATCGACTACTTCCCCTGGCAGACCGACCGGGCCTTCGAAGATACATTCGTCGAATTGCTCTCGCGTGGTAACGCGCTGGCCGGCAGCGGATAAGGAGCTTGGGCCGCGCGGCCACGCGCTTCGACATCCCCAGGCGGGCATCCCGGCGCGATCGCCCGCAACACGATCATGCGATTTCTCTATCCAACGCTGTTCGGCATGTGGGCCCTGCTCGTGCTGGTGCCGATCATTCTGTACCTGTTTCGCCCGCGCCCGCGAACCGTGATGACCAGCACGCTGCCGTTTTTCAAGACGCTGGCCCGCGAACACCAGGACGCCGCCTGGCTGAAGTGGCTGAAATACCTGTTCTCGCTGTTGATGACGCTGCTGGTGATTCTGTTCGCCTCGATGGCGCTCGGCCGGCTCGTCGTCGCGCCCGCCGCCGACGATGTGAAAACGGTCGTGCTGCTGGTCGACCGCTCCGCATCGATGAGTGCTCGCGAGCCGGACCGTCCCCCGCGGTTGGCCCGCGCGCTTGTCGATCTGAAGCAACGTGTGGCGGCTTTGCCCTCGGGCGTCGGCATGGTGGTGATCGCCTACGATCGTCGCCCCGAGGTGCTGTTGGCGCGAACGGTTGACCGTCGTCAGGTGGAACGGATGCTCGAGACGATCGAGACGCTGCCGGTCGAGGGCGACAGCGACGCGGCAATCGCCCTGGCGCGGCGCGTGGCCGCCTTGGAGACGCCCGCGGAGATCTGGCATGCCACGGACCGAGACAGGACTGCCGAAGCGACGTCCGGTGACGACGACGAGTCCGACGCCCCAACAGACACGATTGCCGAACCGGGTGCCGAAACGACGGACACGGCCGCCGACCTGCCCGAGACCGCGACCCCAGAGCTCCCTGAGGCGACGCCGGAGCCGCCTGACGCGGATTCCGATACGGACGCCGACGAGTCCGCGTCGATCGAGGTCCGCCACCTGTCATTTGCCGGCCAGCGTCCGCTGAACGTAGGCATTACGATGCTCGACGTGCGGCGGTTGCCCCAGCAGCGCGGCCGCTTCGAGGTCTTCGTCGAATTGTTCGCGGTCGGCAAAGGCTCGATCGAGACCGAGCTCGAAGTGTTGCTCGACGGTCAACCGGTGGGGATTCGCAATCTCACCCTCACCGACGGCCAGCGAGAACCGCTGCTGATTCCCGTCCTGGCCGAACACGGCTCGGCCCAGGAGCTCGTCTTGCGGCTCAGCACCAAGGGCGACCAGCTGGCGTCGGACGACGTGGCCTACGCGAGGATTCCCGAGCTGAAGCCGATCCGCGTGATGTGGATCAGTGAGTCGCCCGATCCGTTCACGCAGATTGCCCTTTCGACGATGGGAAGCGACGAGGACATCGAGGTCCTGCAAGGTCCGCCGTCGAGCTGGCCGCCGGAGCGCGGCGCGGACGTGGTGATCTTCGACCGGTGGTTGCCGGACACGTGGCCCCCGGATCAACCGGCAATCGTCATGCAGCCGCCCGGCTCGTCGGGTCCGGTTCAGGCCGTGAAGATCGAGCGTGGCGGTTTTCCGGTCGACGCGGTGCGCAGCACGAACGCGACCCATCCCCTGCTGTTCGGCGTCGCCAGCGGCCGGGTCTCGCTGACCCAAACCAGCGTGCTCGATACCGACGGACCGCTGCAGCCGCTGTGGCTCGGGCCGCAGGGCCCACTGCTCTCGGCGGGACAGTGGCGCGGTCAGCGCATCGTGGTGATGGCCTTCGACGTGCAGCAATCGGAGAACCTGCCGCTGATGCGGTCGTACCCGCTGTTGGTCGGCAATGCCATCTACTGGGCGGCCGCCGAGTCGATTGCCAAGACCGCGGGAAACAACCGACGCACGGGCGAGGTGATTCCGGTCGTGCCCGCCGAGGTGGTGTGGCGAGAGTTCCGACCCGCCGAGTCGGGCCCCTGGAGCGAGCAGAGCGTGCTCACCGCAGGCGGCAATCTGCTGCTCGATCGGCTCGGCTTCTGGGAAGCAGGCGACGAAGAACAACAGCGCGGCGCGGCCTCGCTGCTGTCGCAGGCGGAAACGAACTTGTCCGCGGCACCCGGCTCGACGTCGGGCGAGGTCGCGACCGTGCAGACGGCCTCTTTCTTTCGCGGCGACTTGGCGCCGCCGTTGATCGTCGGAGCAATCCTGCTGTTGATTTTCGAGAGTTGGCTTTATCACCGTTGTTGGACGAATTGACGTGCGTGACTTCTTCTCTTCGCAGCCGCGATGTCGTCGGGTTGACGCAGCCGACCAGCAAATCCGTTGGGCCGCTGCGTTGCCGTCGCGCGGTGAGAGCTCGAACTTCGAGATGACTTGCTTGTGGACTGGCTGAATCCCTACCTGCTGCTGCTCGTGTTGCCGGTGCTGCCGTTGTTGTGGTGGTTCAGCCGCCGTTCGCTGCGGCCCATGCCACCGGGACGAAAGCGGGCCCTGTTGGTCGTGCGGGGACTGCTGATTCTGCTCGCCCTGGCTGCCCTGGCGGGGCCCGCCCGTCAGGAGCTGTCGCGACAACAGGCCGTGATTTTCCTGTTCGATCATTCGCAAAGCCAAGGTGCCCAGGGAATCGAGCGGGCTCGCGAGCGGGCCGAACAACTGGTCGAGAGTCTGCCGAGTGGGACCCACATCGGTTTCCTTTCCGCGGGCGCGGATACCCACGTCTTGCGGCTGCCGAGCGCAGATCGCGACCTGCCCGAGATCGAGGAACGACTCAGCGAAGAGAATGGCGGTCGCAGCGATCTGGCGGCGGCGGTGACGCTGGCGGGCGGTCTGTTTCCTCCCGGCGCATCGCGACGGATCGTTTACCTGGGCGACGGACAACAGACCCACGGCGATCTGGAAGCCGCGGTTCGCGAGGCGTCGTTGCTGGGCACGGTCTTCGACGTGGTGCCGGTGGCGGGCGAGCGCCGCGCGGATGTCCGCGTGATCGATCTGGCGGCCGATCGATCGCGCTCGCACGAAGGAGCCGCGCTCGAGTTGCGGGCCGAAGTCGAATCGTCGCTGGCCGGCACGGGCCGCATTCGCCTGTTCGAGAACGGCGTCGAAGTGGCCGCGAAGCCGCTCGAGCTCGAAGTCGGAGAGCGCGTGACCGAAGTGTTTCGTCGTTCGCCCGAGGAGCGGAACCTCTACACCTATCAGGTTCGCGTCGAAGGTTTCGCCGCAGACGAGATTGCCGAGAACGACGCGGCCATGACACTCGTCGACGTGCGGGGACGACCGTTGGTGCTCTACATCGAGGGGGAGCCGGGCGAAGCCCACTACCTGGCCGATGCGATGGCTTCCGAGGGCTTGCGACTGCAGATCCGCTCGCCCGAGAACTTTCCCCGCGCGATGCGCGAGCTGGCCGGCTACGACGGAGTCGTGCTCTCGGACGTTCCCGCGCACAAGCTGAACGAACGGAGCATGACGCTGCTGCGCGACTATGTCGAACAGCTGGGCGGGGGCTTCGTGATGGTCGGCGGAAAGAACTCCTTTGGTGTGGGCGGCTACTACCGCACGCCGATCGAGGAGGTCCTGCCGGTGAAGATGAAGGCCCCCGACACCGAACAGCGGTTTGCCACGGCCCTCTGCCTGGTGATCGACCGGTCCGGCTCGATGGGCGGACAGAAGATCGAGATCTGCAAGTCGGCGGCCGTGGCCACGGTCGATCTGCTCAGCAAGAAGGACTACATCTCGGTGATTTCCTTCGATAGCTCGGCGCGGGTTGTCGTGCCCAGCACTCGCATCAGCAACAAGGACGATATCAAGAACCTGGTGGCGACGCTCAACGCGGGTGGCGGTACGAACATGTTTCCCGGCATGTCGGCCGGCCGCGAACAACTTCGCAAGATCAAGGCCAAGATCAAGCACATGATCGTGCTCACCGACGGACACACCGGCGGCGACGGTTATCAGCAGTTGGCCGCCCAGATGAAGGCCGAAGGCATGACCCTCTCCGCCGTGGCGGTGGGTCAGTCGGCCAATTCGCCGATGTTGCAAACCATCGCGGCGGTCGGCGGCGGCAAGTTCTATGTCACCGTCGACCCCAGCAACATCCCGCAGATCTTCACGCAGGACGCGATGACGCATATGGGCAAGCTCATCCGCGAGCGACCTTTTGCCGCCCGCCAGGTCGAACGCCACGTGATGCTCAAGGGATGCCCCATCGCCGAGGCACCCTCGCTGCTCGGCTACGTGAAGACGAACCGCAAGCAAACGGCCCAGGTTCCCCTCGTCACCGATCAGGGCGATCCGCTGCTGGCCCACTGGCAATATGGCTTGGGCAAGGTCACCGCCTTTACGTCCGACTGCAAGTCGCGCTGGGCCGCCCTCTGGCTCAGCAGCTGGTCGAACTACCAGCAGTTTTGGTCGCAGCTGCTGCGGGAAACGGTTCGCGAACCGCAGGGACACTTCATGGACATTCAAGTCGAGCGTGACGGCGATCGCTCGGTCGTCAACGTCGACTTGCTGCAGGATGCCGCCACGTTCAAGAACAGCGCCGAGGTGACCGCCGACATCTACTTTGTTCCCGCCGGCTCGCTCGGCTCGAGCCTGCAGAAACTGGCCGGCAAGACGCTCAGGCAGACCGGACCGGGAAGGTATACGACGCACTTCTCGCCTCGCGAACCCGGGGTTTACCTGGTCCGCGCGCGCAGCGGCGCGGCGATCGTGTCAGCCGGTCAGGTTCACCAGGTCTCGGGCGAGGCCGCAACCGGGCGAGTCAACGAGCGGTTGCTGGCAAAGGCGACCAAGATTGGCGGCGGTCGGCTGCTCGCCGATAGCGACGAGCGGCTCACGGAGATCCGCGGCACCCACTCGCGCTATGTCGAGCTGATGCCACTGCTACTCCGCCTGTTCCTGCTCTTGTTCCTTGCCGACGTCGTTATCCGTCGCTGGGAGAACCTGCAGGGCTTCTGGATGCTCGTGCGGGGTCGGGAATAGGCCCGCCGCCACGCTCGCATGCTGGCACTCGGCGGGAAACGCGATTGACGCCCGCAGGCATGCTTCGCTAGCCTACGCCGCGGCCTCGGCCGCGGGCCGTCGTCTTCTGTTTTGCTCGGACCGCGCGCCCCGTGCCGCGCCTGGACGGCGCTGCACTTGATGCGCCCGAACTGCGCCTAGCGTAACGCCTTCGGTCCGCGCTTCCCTTTCCCTTAGATGCCGCCGATGCCTTCGCTACCCTCGCCAGACCTGCTCGCGCGGTTGGAACATCTCGGGCTGGCCAGCCCGCAGGAAGTGGGCACCGTGCGCCGCCGGGTCCGCCGCCTGGCCGGCAAGCTGCCTTGGTTCGACTCGATCTGGATCGACGCCCTGCGACAAGCAGGCCTGGTCACGCCCTATCAGGCCAACGAGCTGACGGCCCAGCGCGGCGACCAGCTGCAAGCCGGGCCGTACGTCATCGAGCGCCCGCTCGATCAGGCTCATTACGCCCGCGCGTTCGCGGCCCGCGAGATTTCGTCGCGGCGGTTGGTGCGTTTGCTGCGGGCTCCGCTCGCCCGCGGCGAGGTGGAGCGAGCAGGCAAGTCGCTTGGCAAGCTGTTGTCGCATTCGGCGCACTTGGCTTCGCCGGTGCTGCCGGCCGTGTTCGACTTCGGCATCGACGAACACAACGAGCCGTCACAAGTTTCGCCGTCACGAGTTTGGGTGGTGTCCGACGCGGTACCAGGCATTTCCGCCGCCGGGTGGATGGTCGCCTCGGGGCGATTTCCACCGGAGGTCGTGTGGGAAATTGCCCGACAGATGGCCGCGGCCTTGGCCGAATTGGAACACCTGGAACTCGTTCATGCGGACCTGACGCCCGCCGGCCTGATCATCGACCCGCAAGGGCAGGTGCGCTTGCCGCACCCGGGAGTGCGGGCCGTGCTGCGGCCGGAAGAAGGTTACGGGCTGACGGAACTTGTGCCGGCGGCCTACGACAATCTCGCCCCGGAACGAATCGCTGCGGGCACCCCGCCGACCGTGGCCAGCGACCTGTATGCCTGTGGCTGCGTTTGGTGGCAACTGCTGACCGGCCGCGGACCGCACGGCGGCGGCGACAGCCTGGCCCGTTTGCAGGCGGCGCATCGCGGTCGCTTCGTCGATGTTTGCCGTCTGGCCCCAGAAACTCCGCCACCGCTGGCCGACGCCGTACGAAGTTGTCTGGCCAGTAAGCCTGGCGATCGTCCCGATGGTTTCGCGCGGCTGGTCGAAGCGTTGGGACCCTCGACCGAGACGGGACGCAAACAGTTGGCCGAGTGCATCGCCGAGACGGGCCGTCCGTCACTCTCGATCCGCCGACCACGATCGCGTACGAATTGGTCACGGCCGCGTGCGAATTCGCCGCGCACCACGCTACCACGCACGACTTCGGCGACCGGGCGATGGCCGTACGGGATTGCAACCGCCGCCTGCCTGTTGGCCCTGGCCGCGATTGTCTGGCCGCTGTGGCGAGGCGGGCCGCCCGTGCCACTGGCGAACATCGACGCGAACACTGGCGCGAACTCCGATGCAGGACAGAATCTCGTCGCAACCGATGCTGACGGTCCGGCGACCCGGCCCACGGCAGACGTCGACGTGCCGCTCGAGCCCGCGCAAGGTGACGACGCGCGACTGGCTGCTGCCGATCCTCAGGCGATCGCGAGCGAGAAGGTGCTGCTCCTGTCCGGCGATCGACCGGTGGCGGCCAGCGAACTGAATCTCCGCGCCGGGCTGACGGTGCGGGGGCTGAACCATGCCCGCGTCCGCATCGAGGTGCCACCGGAAGGTCTGCACGTGGCGGTCGACGACGTTCGCTTCGAGAACATTGACTTTGTCGCGGCGGCGGAGCAAGCCGAGCCGAATGCCGCCGACGCTTCGGCGACTTGGGAAGAGGCGACGGCCGCGCTCGTCGTGGCACAGTGTCGGCGAGTGGCCTTTCGCGGTTGTTCGTTTCAGGCTGCACCGGCAAGTTCCCGCAGCGGCGTTCGCTGGCAGCCGCCCGTGGCCGTCGAAGCCGAAATGGCGTCGCCCCATCTCTTGCTGCTAACCGACTGCTTGATGGGCGGGCTGGTCGCGGGCATCGATCTGCCGGAACCGCCGCAGGGACCGCTCGAATTTCACGATACCTTGGCGCTCGGGCCCGGTCCGTTGGTCCGCCTGGCGCGCAGCCCGCGACTGGAAGAACCGCTCTCGCTGCGGCTCTCGCACGTGACGCTGCGCGAAGCGCATGCCCTGATCGAATTCAACTACGAACGGATCCACGACGAACCGGGCCGTGTTGCCGTGGAAGCGAAGAACTGTGTGTTCGCGCCAACGCCGCAGGGCGCGGTGATCTACTGTCGCGGTCTTCCTTCGCCCGCGCGACTACTGCACCGCGTGGCGTGGACGGGCGAGGGCTCGCTGTTGGCCGAGGAGGCCGACTTCGCCGCCTGGCATTCCGACACGGCGTCGCCGATGACGGTCGACGACGTCGAGTTTGCCATCGACGGACTGGCCCGCAGTCGCATCGAATTCGCCGGTTCATCACGCGAGGCCGAGGGCTCGAAGATCGTCGACTGGAGCGCCCCCTTGGCGACAAGGACGCCACCGGGAATTCGCCGCTGAGCGTTTCCTTGACGTCAACGACGGGTGGCTAGCTGCCGTGATTCGTCAGCTGATCCTTGTTGTCGAAGATCTCTCCGCCATTGCGGGTGGAATAGGCTCGCCACACGAAGGGGTCGATGTCGTCGGCGACACGGTGGACCGAACCACCGAGCATGACCACATTCACGCCGCCCGGATGATAACTGCGCGAGGTGACCGCGGCGTAGGTGGGCGTGGTCGAAGGCGTGGCGGCTGCCGCGCCCTTGCCCTCCTGCCAGTTCGTCCAGTCGACGTCGTAGGTCGTGCCGCTTTCGTCACACAGCGTCTTTGCGTTGGGCGTGAACGTGGTTGTGAAACCGGTTTGATGCGCGCGTCCGTCAATCCACTCGGTATGTCCCGAGTTCGTCTTGAAGGTGCCGCCCAGGCTACAGAGCGCGTCGAGATCAAGCGGATTGGGGATCGGGGGCACGCTGTCGTTGGCCGCGTTGCGGTAGTACGGAGTCCAGCCTTTGACTTCCGCGGCGCAGAGCGTCTCGTTCACACCGTCGCGGATGTTCGACGAACTCAGGCGACTATCGGGAAAGAAGGCTCCATCGCCTCCCTCGCGGGTCTCGGGATCGTAGACGAACCAGGTGCCCAGGTTGAACGCGTAGTTGAGCGGATAGTGTTCCGGGTCGCCGGTGCTGCTGTCGAGCCGCACTTCGTCGCGAACTTCCGAAGGACAGAGATAAGTGGCGACTCTCATCGCACCGAGCGCAGTGACCGTGCCATCGGCCGTGGTGATCTCGATGCCGGTGCTGTACGGCTGCGTGAAGTCGATCTTGTCGAACAGTTTGGTTTGTTCCAAGTGCGACGTAAGCAAGGCCTGCGCGGACCATCCGCTGATATCGCTACTACCGACGCCAGCGGGTGTCGAGTTCCAGCTTGCTGGATACCGTCCGTTGTTGCTGGTCTGATAGCTCATGATCGCCTGGCCAATCTGTCGCAAGTTGTTCTTGCAGGAGGTGTCATTGGCGCTCTCGCGGAGTCCCGAGACCGCGGGAAACAGGAGGGCGAGGAGGACGGCAATGATCAGCAGAACAACAAGAATCTCGACAAGCGTAAACGCATCACGGCTGGCGGATCGCGGCTTCACGGCGAACATAAGCTGACAACCTTTCCCGGCAATTCTGGACAACAAACCTGAAATTGATATTGAGACTCGGTCTCACTTGCAAGAGGTGCATTGTAAGTGATCGAAGTCGACTGTCAACCCGGTTCCCCGAGTCGCTTGACCATTCGTCCCTAAGTCGATTTGCCCCATCGACTTCAGTTCTGCAATGCCGTCGCGACCGCGCGCTGGCCTCCATGCCTTGGCTGTTCTAAAATCAAGGCCTCGCCTGCGGTGGACCCGATCCGCCCACTCTCCCTCGCCAGACCACGCGGCCCCGGTGTCCGCGGCTCGTTCTCACAAGGATCTCGCCCGATGAAGCTCGCTCGCCTGACCTTGCTCCTGGCCCTCACGCTGGCCGGCCTGCTCTCGACCCTCGCCAACCCTGGCTTCGCCGGCGATTGGCCGATGTGGCGTTACAACTCGGGTCGCAACGCGGCGGCGCCCGACAGCCTGCCCGAAAAGCTGCAGCTGCAGTGGACGCGGCATTACGCCGCCCCACAACCTGCCTGGCCGGAAGATCCTCGCCTGACGTTCGACGGCAGCTACGAGCCGGTCGTGATGGGACGGACGTTGTTCCTCGCCTCGGCGCAGAACGACTCGGTCACCGCGATCGATACGCGGACGGGCGAGGAGAAGTGGCAGTACTTCGCCGAGGGGCCGGTGCGCTTTGCCCCGGTCGCCCATGACGACACGGTTTACTTCGGGTCCGACGATGGGTGTCTCTATGCTCTGGCGGCGGCGGACGGGAAGCTGCGTTGGAAGTTCGACGCGGCCGATTCGGCTCGCAAGGTCATCGGCAACGACCGACTCGTCTCGGTCTGGCCGGTGCGCGGCGGACCGGTGCTCTCCGCAGGCAAGCTCTACTTCACCGTGGGGGTGTGGCCCTTCGAAGGGACCTTCCTCTACGTGCTCGATCTCTCGACGACGCCCTCCGACGGCACCCCGCCGAGCCATACGGTCGAGGCCCTGCCCGATCTGACGCCGCAAGGTTATCTGGCGCTCAGCGGCGAGCGACTCTATATCCCCTGTGGACGCGGCGTGCCGGCCTATTACCACCTCGGCGCGCGGGCGTTTCAGCCGCTGCGTTACAACGTGCGAGGCTTGACCGACTATCACGCCACGGCGAGCGGTTCGTATCTGTTCCATGCCCATCGCATTTTGAAGATCGAAACGCGCCAGATGCTGCCGATCAACGCGCCGCGCCCGGTGGCCGACGGGTCGATGATCTACATTCCGCAGGGGCCGAACGTCGTGGCCGCCGATCTGGAAAACCAACCGCAACTGAAGCAAGACGGCAAGGCGAATCCGGAAGACCCGGCCAGCGCGCCGAAGTTCAAGGCCAGCTGGCACGTGACCGCCAAGATGATCGCGGCGGCCGCGGGTCCCGGAACCTCGGTGGCGGAGGACACGCCGCTGAGCGTCGACATCAAGTCGGGCAAGCGGGTCTACGGACGTCTGGGCAAGCTCGTCTTTGCCGCTGACGAAGCGGCCGACGGCCGGCCCGCGCGGGTCTCGTGGGCGAGGAAGATCGCAGGCGAACCGACCAGCTTGATCGCGGCCGACGATCGCCTGTTCGTCGCGACCCGCGACGGCACGCTGCACTGTTTCGGTGGCGACGCGGCCACGGCCAAGGACTTTCCGCGGGCCGAGGTCCGCTTGCCGGCGGCCAACGCCAAGTGGCAAGCGAAGGTGACGCGACTGCTACAAGAAACCGACGCGCGGGGCGGCTTTTGCCTGGTGTGGGGAATCGACGACGGCAGCCTGGTCGAAGAGCTGCTGCGGCAGTCGGAGCTGCGCGTAGTTGCCATCGATCCGGATGCCAAACGTGTCGCCGCGCTTCGCGAGCGGCTCGATGACCGCGGGCTGTACGGCTATCGGGCCGTGGCCCTGGCGGGCGAGCCGGCCGAGATGCGTTTGCCGCCGTACCTGGCGAACCTGTTGGTCTCGGAGGACCCGAGCCGCCTGGGCGACGCCGAGGACGAAAAGTTGGCCGCCAAGATCTATCATCCGCTACGACCGTATGGCGGGGCGGCCGTACTGGCACTCGACGCACCGCAGCGATCGGCCGTGGAGAAGCAAGCCGCGGAGCTTTCCAAGGCCAAGCTCACCCGGCTCGATGAATGGACGATGCTCGCCCGTGAAGGGGCCCTGGAAGGATCGGCCAATTGGTCGCACGAATATGGCGACGCGTCGAACTCGCTGATGTCGCGCGATCAGCTGGTGAAGATGCCGCTGGGCGTGTTGTGGTTCGGCGGTCCGGCTGCCGATACGAAGCTGTTCTTCGATCGCCACTTCTGGGGACCGAGCCTGACGGTGATCGACGGGCGGATGTTCCTGCAGGGGCACACCACACTCGGCGCGGCCGACATCTATACCGGGCGCATGCTGTGGGAAAAAACGATTGTCAAAGGATCCAGCCCCGGACGTCGCGGCAACTTCTACGACGGCGACGACCACACGGGCTATCACTTCTGTGCCGTGCCCGACGCGGTCTATCTGACGTACCCCAAGACTTGCTTGAAGATCGACCCGGTCACCGGGAAGACGCTGGCGAAGTTGGCCCAGCCGATCGGAACCGGCAGTTGGGGCCGCATCCGCGTCTGGAAGGATCTGCTGATCGGCGCGGTCTTCGACAGCGAGCGGCTCGACGGCGCCGCGCCCACCAGCCTGGTGGCCGTGAACCGGCACACGGGCAAGCTCGTTTGGCGACACGACGCCGTGGCCAGCTGTCCCATCGTGGCGATTGGCGGCGACCGCGTGTTTTTCTTCGACGGTCACCTGAAGGCCTTGTACAACGACATCGGTCGTGGCGGGGTGGTGCCGAAGACCGGCAAGGAGCGGCTCATCAAGGCGCTCGACGTTGCGACCGGTGACGTGGTCTGGGAGTATGAGTCGCCGATGACGATCACCTGGCTGGCCTATGCCGAAGACAACGAGATTCTTGTGGCGGCCAATCGCCAGGGCATCCAGGCCCGTCGCGGCGAAGACGGCTCGGAGCTGTGGTCGAAGCAGGCCAAAGGTAAGGGTTTCATCGGCCACCCCGAGAGCCGCTGGGACCGCGTCATCCTCTGGAAGGATCGCATCATCGATCAGCGCGGACCGGGCGTGCAGTACTTCGTCGAGACGGGCGACCCGATCACGCGCGAACATCCGATCAGTGGTGAGCAGGTGAAGTGGGAGTTCACCGCCCACGGGCACAACTGTGCCTATGCCATTGCCAGCGAGCATTTGATGACGTTCCGCGCGGCGACGGCCGGCTTTGCCGATCTGGCCTCGAGCAACACCGGCCGGCTCAACGGCTTCCGCTCGGGCTGTCGCAACAGTCTGATCCCGGCGGGCGGCGTGATGAACGCTCCCAACTTTGCCCACGGCTGCGATTGCGATTTCAACCTGTTCACGTCGCTGGCCCTGGTTCACCAGCCGGAGAACGACGTCTGGATGTACAGCGCCCTGGCGTCGCCCGAGGCGCCCGTCTCGCGCGTCGGCATCAACCTGGCCGCGCCGGGCGATCGCATCGACGAGCGCGGCATCCTGTGGATGGATTACCCGAGCAAGAACGACAAGAACTACCGCTTGCCGAACGTAAAGGGACCCTCGCCCGAGGTTCCCGTCACGCTGCAGACCGACCAACCGCGTTGGTTCCGCAATCATCCCACGCAGGTCGAGGGTGGTGAGAATCGCTGGGTGGCGGCCTCGGGCGTCGAAGGCCTGAAGACGCTTACCGTCGAGGTGAACAAGTATGCCGAATCGCCGCGGCCCTATAAGGTCACGCTCTACTTTGCCGAGCCGCTCGACCTGAAGCCCGGCGAGCGGGTGTTCGATGTCACGGTCGGCGAGGAGCAGCGAATCTCGGATCTCGACGTGGCCCAGGAGACGGGCGGTCGCAATCGAATGCTCGTCAAGGAATTCACCGGCGTGCCGGCGGCCAAACAGCTGACTATCGAGCTATCGGCGACCGCGGGCCAGCCGGTGCTGTGCGGCGTCGAGATCGTCGCCGAGGAAGATCCGGAAGCCGACGTGGAGCTGTAACGGGCCGCGGTCGCGTCAGCTTCCCGCGCCGGTTCGGCCCCGCGCGCCCGTTCCCCCCCGTGCGCCCGGTGGCGTGCCGCGACGCTGGGCCTGGGCGAACTCGGCCCGCCGCAGACGAAGCGCCTCGACCGCCTCTTGCGGGGCCACGTCGATCGCCTTGTCCAGCGTCGCAATCGCCTGGTCCAGCCGGCCGCTGCTGGCTTGAGCCCGGGCGAGCAACTCCAACCAGCGATAGTCTTTGTTCCGCGTCGCGCGGCAGCGAAGTGTAGCCATCTGCAGCGCGTACGGCACATCCCGGACTCGACGATCGGGAGAAAGCAACAGTTGAACCAGCGCGAACTTGGCGGCTTCGTGCCGGTTGTTGAGCTGGATCACCCACGTCAGGTCCCGTTTCGCGTCGCGAAGTCGATCTTGCTCGTGGGCGATTTGGGCCCGCAAGAACAGTGCCCGGAAGTCGCGACGGTTGAGGCGCAGGACCTGCTCGATGTCGGCCAGGGCGCCGGCCGCGTCGCCTTGCTGATGGAGCAGATTGGCGCGGTGCAGGTAAGCCTTGCCGAGATAGGGATTCTTGGCCACGGCCCGGTCGTAGTCGAGCAGCGCTTTCTCCGGCTGGTTAATTTGCTCGTAGCAGAAGCCGCGACTGAAGTAAGTCTCGCCCGGGGCCTGGCCGGTATCGGCATCCTGGCCGAGTTCCTTGCGGCGGCGTTCGGCGCGACGCTCGAGCGCCTCGGTATATTGCTCGATGGCGGCTTCGAAGCGACGGCTGCGGGCCAGGTAGTTGCCGCGCGAGCCGTAGATCCTGGCATACGTTGGATCGATCGCCTCGACCTCCGCATAGCCGTCGAGAACTTCCTCGGCCGGGAAACCCAAGATCCCTTTCGCCTCAGAGCGAGCAACATAGGCATCGAGCACGTGCCGATCATAGACCGCCGGTTCCACTCCGGGTCGCGACTTGCGGGCCGAGGGGTTGAGCTCAATGATCTCCTCGAAGTCCTTCACAGCACTCTCCAGGTGCTCTTCGTCCCGCGTCCGCTCGTAGGCCTTGATGCCGGCGAGTCCGCGGCCCAACAGGGCCCGCAGAGGTCGCGGGTTCTTCTCGATGACGTCCTCGTAGATGTCGGCCCAGTGCGTGTTCCGCTCGACCGTGGCCGCGGAGAGCAGGGCCACCAACAGGCAGCTTGCCACGGTGGCCCAGGCCGGATGTCGCCACAGCAACGTCCACAGCACGTAGGAAAAGCCGATCGCCACCCCGACCATCGGCAGGTAGAGCCGATGCTCGTAGATCATTTCCAGAGGCAGAATCGTCGACTCGAGCGCCAAGTGAATAAAGAACCAGAGCACGGCAAAGGAGAGGACTCGCTGGCGTCGGGCCCCGTAGATGGCCACGGCTATGAGGGATAGGATCACCCCGAGCGACGCCAACGAAGTCGGCGGATCGAGCAGCGAGCGCGACGTCGGAAAGTGGTAGAGCAGGTTCAAGCGATCGGGCGTCGGCCAGGCGAGCAGCGTCAGGTAGTGCATCACCACGCGCGGCTGGGTGTAGAGACGCTCGGCCATTGTGAAATCGCGCTGCCCGTAGCCCTTCTCCAGTCGCTCGAGCGGATTCCACTTGGTCTCGTCGCCGGGCAGAGCCATCGCCCAAATGACCAGGCCAGTCGCCGCGAGAAGCACCACCGCCAGCGCGGCCAGGACTTGGGGTCGCTTCAGCCAGGCGAAACGAAGGTCCTGGAAGAAGAACAGCTCGTACAGTGGAATCACGAACGGCAGCGGAAAGGCGATCCGCTTCGACCAGTAGGCGAGCAAGAAGGCCACCGGCACCCCGAGCCATAGCAACACGCGGCCCGCACCCCACGGTCGTCGCCGCCCGAGGATGTAGAGCAGCAGCGCGGCCACGTAGAACATCGTCGCCATCGAGGTCATCCGCTGCACGATGTAGGTCACCGCTTGCGTCTGCACCGGATGGGCTACGAACAGGGCCGCCGCGAAGATCGCCATGCCGCACGAGCGGAACGTCGTGAGCGGAACCGGGCGACCTTCGTCCAACTCTTGAGCCTGGCGATAGGTCAACAGGGCCAGGGCATAGACCAGCACGCCGGTCACCGCGTGGATGAGGTTGTTGACCAGGTGATAGCTGAAGGTCGACCCCAGGCCCTCGTAGGCATGATTCAGGGCCAGACTGATAAAGGCGAGCGGCCTCCGCCCGTCGGGTCGCGACTGGGCGGCCTTGCGCAGATTCTCCCAGGTGACCTCACGAATCTGCACCTTGGGATTGTCCACGACGGCGTTGTTGTCGTCGAAGGCGAAAGGGTGCTCGTACGTGCCGGCGTAAAGCGCCATCGCCAGGCTGGCCAGCGCGATCACCGCCACCAGGTGCGGCAGATAGACCCAAGTTTGTCGGTCGCGGTTCTTCAAGATCGTCGCGGGGGCGGCGGTGGCGGCTCGGGGGACAAAGACGGCGGACGTCGGTCGGCGATCGCGCCCGGCAGGCCGTCCCGCGAAGCGGAGACGGCCGCGCCGGAAGGCTCCGGAACGGCGTGGCGCGAGTCCCTGCTGATTCTACTCGATCGCCGCCGGCGCGGGGAATTCGCCGTGAGACTGGCAAGCACGCCACGGGCACCGTACGATGAATCGAACCGCCACCACCGCGACCGCTCGCGGAACCCCTCCCTTTTACGCAGGAAACGATCATGTCGACCCGAACTTGCCCGCGGAGATGCAACGAAGCGACCTGGCGACGTGTTGTTGCCTGGTGCCTGGTGACTTGTTTGCTCGGGTACTGCGGGTACTGCTTGCCGCTGGTGGCGACGACGTGGGCCGCGGACACGGCCTCCTGCACGGCGAAGGCCGAGGAGGGTTTCACCTCGCTGTTCGACGGCGAGACGCTGACCGGTTGGACGATGAACCGGCCGGGCGGCTACGTCGTCGAGGACGGCGCGATCGTCTGCTTGAAGGAGACGGGGGGCTTTCTCTACACCGACAGAGAATACGGCGACTTCAACTTTCGCTTCGAGTTCAAGCTGACCGCCGACGCCAACAACGGACTCGGGATTCGCACCCCCAAGAACGCCGATCCCGCCTATGCCGGCATGGAAATTCAGATCCTCGACAACTCGTCGGAGAAGTGGCCGGGCATCAAGGATTGGCAGAAGCACGGCTCGATCTACGGGGTTGCCCCGGCAAAGACCGGTCATCTGCGGCCGCTCGGCGAGTGGAACTCGCAAGAGGTGATCTGTCGCGGCCAGCGGGTCCAGGTCATTCTCAATGGCGTGACGATCGTCGACGTCGATCTCGCCGAGGTGAGTCAGCCGCAAACGCTCGACGGACAGGCCCATCCCGGTCTGGAGCGGGAACAGGGCTACATCGCCTTTTGCGGACATGGCTCGCGGGTCGAGTTTCGCAACATCCGGATCAAGACGTTCGACGAATAGCATCTGCCCCCGTCCTGGCGAGACACCTCCGGCGAGGTCGAGGCCGTCGGCCCGCCGCTGGACTCGCGGGGCTCGCAGAGTTCGTGCTGGCCGTTTGGGGCCGGCACCACCGGCACGATTGTTCTAACGTGTCCGTTTCCCAGCCCCCCGAGCGAGGTCCGCGCGCGGCTTTCCCGCCTTCGTTGACCCCGCCGGATTCCGGACCTAGGTTTGCTTGGAGCCGGCTGTCCGAATTCGGCGCAAGTTGCTTGCTACGTTGGCTCCGCGATCGGAAGGACGATCGTTATTTCGCAGCCGCGTCGATTCCCCTGCTCCGCCTGGCACATGTCCGAAAACGCCCACGAAGATCTGCTCGCCCAACTTACCCGCGGCGCTCGCGATGCGTGGGATGAGGTCATCGCGACGACGCCCGCCGGCAATGGCGACAGCGGCGACCGAAGCGGCGGCAAGGAAGACGAGTTGGAACGATTGGTCAGTCGCGTACGGCAGACGGTCGCGGATACGACGTCGCCGTCTCCGCTGGCCGGGAGCACCGTGACAGGCCCGGCACCGGTTGCTCCGCCGTCGCACGTCGTGTCCGACGAGTTCATTCCCCGCGAGCCGCAAAGCTACGAAGAGGCGAAGCTGACCGCCAGCGAGGTCGAGGCCCTGGTGCTCAAGTACATGCTGGCCCGGGGCGACACGGTCGGCCGCGAGATTGCCGACCAGGTGAAGCTTCCCTTCCTGCTGATCGAGAACCTGCTGGCCCAACTGAAGCGAGAGCAATTGGTCGGACATCGTGGCGCGGCCGCCATGAACGACTATCTCTATACGCTCTCGGACGTGGGCCGCGAGCGAGCTCGACGACTCTCGCAGCACTGCACCTATTACGGGGCGGCCCCCGTGGCCCTGTCCGACTACATCGCCAGCGTCAAGGCGCAGTCGATTGCGGGCCAACATCCGACCGAAGACGATCTGCGACGGGCCTTCGAAGACCTGCTCGTCGACAAGTCGATGTTGCGACGCCTGGGTCCCGCCATCAACTCGGGTCGCGGGTTGTTTCTCTATGGCGCCCCCGGCAACGGCAAGACGAGCATCGCCGAGCGCATCACGGGTTGCTTCGGACAGTCGACCTGGATTCCACGGGCGATTGGCATCGACGGCGAGGTAATTCGTCTGTACGACCCGGTGAACCACGAAGAGATGCCGCTGCCCGAGGGCTCCGGCCTGCTGCACGAACAACAGATCGATCGTCGCTGGATCCGCATTCGTCGTCCGACCATTGTCGTCGGTGGTGAACTGACGATGGCCAGTCTCGAGGTGAGTTCCAACGCCGAGACGGGGATTTCCGAGGCGCCCGTGCAGCTGAAAAGCAACTGCGGCACGCTGGTGATCGACGACTTTGGCCGCCAACGGATGAGCACCGACGAGCTGCTCAACCGCTGGATCGTGCCGCTGGAAAAACGCTACGACTTTCTCAACCTGCCCAACGGCAAGAAGATCCAGGTTCCCTTCGATCAGCTGATCGTGTTTTCCACGAACCTGGAGCCGCGCGACCTGGTGGACGAAGCCTTCTTGCGGCGAATTCCCTACAAGATCGAGGCGGCCGATCCGAGTGAAGAGAACTTTCGCAAGCTGTTCGAGATCATGGCGCCGATCGTCGGCTGCACCTACGACGCCGCCTCGGTCGAGTACGTGATCGAAAAGCACTACAAGGCGGTCGGTCGCCCCTTCCGCTGCTGCCAGCCCCGCGATCTCTTGGCACAGATTCGCAACTACTGCAACTACCAGAAGATCGAACCGCAGATGAGCCCCGAGCTGTTCGATTTTGCCGTGGAGAATTACTTCACGGTGATGTAGCAGTCGGCGATGTCGCGGTCGGCGGCGATGGCGCTGCCTGGCCCCCGCTACGGTGTTCGCGAGGGTGGCCTGCTCTCTGACGGTCGCTCGCTCTCCGCTGCCGACCGATCCTCTGGCGACCAATCCTCTGGCGACGCCGTCAAAGGAGACGTGTCCGACGGCGAGGATGTGGACGGCTCCGCATTCGACTTCGTGTTATCGAGCAGTCGGTCTTGCCGCCGCATCGTGTCCGCGGTCCGTCGGAAGATTTTGTCGCGGGCGTAGAAGTCCTTGGCCCGGATCTGCAGTCGCTGAACGGTCTGCGAGTCTCCCTTCTCGCGAGCGTACTCGATCGAGACCATGATCGAGTCGTGGGCATCGCGAAACTGCTTGTTCGCCGCCCGGACGGCGGCCTCGATCTCGTAATAGCGGGCCCACAGGTCCTTCATCGTGGCCCGCCGCTTCTCGCGCAATTTCTGTTCGAGTCGCGTCTTGGTGGGCAGCGCCTCGACCAGCGTTTCGAGGTCGACGATCGCCTGCTTCGCCGTGGAAAACACCTTCTTCGCGGCCACCGGATCGAAGATCTCGTCGTCGCCGCAGGTGGTCAACAGCCACGTGTAGCTGAGGATCGCGGCCACGTTCAACTCGGTCGCCAGTTCGGCGGGCTGCAGATCGATCAGGTGTTGGTACTTCTCGCGGGCTTCGTGATAGGCTCCACGGGCTTCGAGCCCCCGAGCTTCGCGAAAGATGTCGATCAGCGTCCGGCTGGAAAGCAGCACGACGCCCGCTTCGCTCTCCTCGATCGGCTGCTGGGACGGCTCCCAGGCAAACTGCTCGGTGAAGAGCTTCTCCAAGCTGCCGCGGCTCATACCGCCGTAGACCTGGCCGCCGGCCAGGAACATGTTGGGCACGCCGGTCAGACGGTAGCTGGCCCCCAGCTCGACGTCGCGGCGAGATCGTAGCCACATCGCGTCGTCGTTCATCGCCTCGTCCAGAGCCTGGTCGCCGACCAATTCGCTGGCCTTGGCGCGCGCCAGCTCTTCGTCGACTTCCTTTTGGTTCTCGTAGATCCAGTTGACGAACGGCTCGAATTTCTCCGGATCGGCCAGGGCCACGCCGATCGCCAGCCGCGAAAGCTCGCAGGCGTAGCGATGCTCGTCCGTGAATTGGGCCCCCTTCATCATCTTGTTGCAGCCGACCGACAGCGGGAACATCCGCATGTCGACACGAAGCTGGCCGGGATAACGCTTCTGGATGGACGTGATCACGTCGTTGGCGCGTTTGCAGTGCTCGCAGGTAAAGCAGGTAAAGGTGACGATCTTGTGCGGTGCGTCACGCGGACCCTTGACCGTCCAGATGATCGGTTCTCCCTGCCCGGGACCGTCGAGGGCTAGCTTGTCAATCACGTTGCCGAGTCGCTTGACGTCGAGCTCCGCGTCGATCACCGGGGCCTTCAGCACGGCCGGCGCGTCGGAGTGAAACTGATTCATGAAGACGATCTGGCCCGTCACGATCAGCAGCGCAAAGATGACGTGATAGGCAATCGGCAGGATCGGCAGTGGGGGGACGTTGGCCTTCCAGCGACGAAACTGTCGGTGTCGCCAATCCTGGGTTCCGTAGACGAGTGCCAGTCCGAAGAATGTGAAGTTCGCCAGGTGCAGTCCCAGGCAATAGATGCAGAACTCGCCCAGCACCGCGGCCATGACGTAAATCGACCAGATTCCCGCTGCCAACCCGATGGCCGAAATCACCGAGAGCAACAACGAGAGCGGAGGCGCTAACGAGAGCTGAAATCCGTAGCGGACGAATAGCAGCAGCAGGGCCACGACCAGATAATAGCCGAGCGACCAGCTCGTCAGCGGAACCGAGAAAATCCGGCTATACTCGCTCTGCAGCACCACGCCGCATCCGGCCCCGGCGCTGCAACCTGGGGGCAAGCGATCGCCCCAGGTGGTCGCGATGAGCACCAGATTGACCCCGAATCCGGCGAACCAGGCAGCCCACAACAACAGATAGAGCCACAGGCTCGGTTCCTGCTCCCGGGTACCTGCATCTGGAACGTCTTGAGCTGAATCCGTCGGCTGCAACATCGAAAGGGCGAGTCGAACTGGAGGTTCTCGGAGTTCCGCAGGGCACGGGCGTTCCGCAGGGCACGGGCAATAATCTCCATTATAGGCGGCCGGTCGTGCCAGCAGCCAGTCGCGGCCCGTCTGGCGACGTTGAGCAAATTTGGGCCGCTGCGAAAACTAGGGAATGCGAGGCTCGTCGTGACACGATCTTTTCAACCGCGGAGCGAATAACCTGCAGTGATGAGCATTGCCCTCGCGATTCTTCTTGTCTGCCTGCTGGTCGCCCTGTGGTCGCTGAATCTGGTTTCCCTGCCGGGGAACTGGTTGGCCGCGGGGGTGACGTCGGGCTACTGGTTGCTCGAAGTGGGCGAGGGCCGCACGGCCATCGCGGGCGAAGTCGTCGTGCTGGTGATTCTCCTTGCGGCGCTCGCCGAGTTGGTCGAGTTCCTGGCCGGCGCGCTGGGGGCCACCAAGGCGGGCGGCAGCAAACTGGCGGCGGTCCTGGCCCTCTTGGGGTCGATTGCCGGCGCGCTGACCGGGGCGGCCGTGGGCAGTGTGCTGCTGCCGATTCCCATCGTGGGCACGGTGGTGGGCGCGCTGTTGCTCGGTGCCCTCGGATCGCTGATGGGCGCGATTCTGGGAGAGACCGCCTTGGGGCGATCGTCGGACGAAAGCTGGAACGTGGGCAAGGCGGCCTTCTTCGGCCGTCTGCTGGGCACGCTGGCCAAGTCGATGATCGGCGCCGTCGCCGTGGCGGTGGTGGCGGTAGCCGTCTGCTTCTAGAAACGCTGGCCCGTCAGCTGTGCGAACGCTCGAGACCGAAGTTGAGCTTCAGCTGGTCGCCGGCGTCCTCCTTCGGATTCAATTCCTTGAACAGCAGGCTCGGCTGAATGTCGCGATTGTTCTGATACTTGTCGCTGTCGTAAGCCGTGTACTCGCCCGTCAGCTCGTGATAGAAGATCTGGCAGATCGGCACGCCGGGGTAGATGCGCACCGGCTGCACGGCGAACATCTCCAAGGTCCAGAACCCACAGAACCCGACGTCGCCAAAGCCCGCGGTCACGTGCACGAACAGTCCCAGTCGCCCCACACTACTGCGACCCTCGATCATCGGCACCAAATCGTGCGTCTCGGTGCGTTCGGCGGTGCGTCCCAGGTAGAGCTGGTTGGGGCTCAGCACGAGGCCGTCGGCGGGAATCTCGATCCGTCGCACGCGGTTGGCGCTCTTCATGTCGAGCACAACCTCTTCGTAGACCATCAACTCGTCGTGCAACGTGAGGTTGTAGCTATTGGGATTGAGGTGCCGCTCGTCGAAGGGGTCGATGACGATCCCCTCGCCCAATCGCTCGCGAATTTGATGCCCGGAAAGGATCATGGTCGACCTCTCTTCCTTGCCAGTCGCTCTTGCCAGTCGCGCACTTGCCAGGCGCGCCGATGCCAAGCGCACTAGGCGACCCACTTCCCGTGGCCGTGGGCACAGCGGGCCTTGGCGTGCGCGGCAACCCCCGAACGTGGCGCTTGTGCGTTGCCCGAGC
Organism: Planctomycetota bacterium; assembly: GCA_003389215.1. Lineage (GTDB taxonomy): Bacteria > Planctomycetota > Planctomycetia > Pirellulales > UBA7805 > MB-PLM-2. The sequence continues at coordinate 113,411 of QQVP01000033.1, forward strand.
CGCGGCACCGGCTGCAACTCATTTGACCCCCACGCGAGGACAAATCGCCTCGAGCATGCACTCGTCGCACTTGGCTTTGCGGGCCGTGCAAACTTGCCGTCCATGTTGAATTACGCGATGGCTGAAGTCAATCCACTCCTTCCGCGAAATACGCTCACAAAGATCGGCTTCGATATTCACGGCATCCTTCGGGTCGCGTTTGGTCAGCCCGGTGCGGTAGGCAATCCGCCCCACATGCGTGTCGACGACGACCCCCGAGGCAATCCCGAAGGCGGTTCCCAGCACGACGTTCGCGGTCTTGCGACCGATGCCCGGCAGCTCGGTCAATAAGTTGAGATCGCGAGGCAGGTCGCCGCCGTAAAATTCGACGAGCTGCGTGCAGCAATCCTTGATGTTCTTGGCCTTGTTGCGGTAGAAGCCGGTGCTCTTGATGGCCCGTTCGAGCGTGGAGAGCCGCGCGTTGGCGAAATCCTGGGCGGAGCGGTACTTCTTGAACAACGACCGCGTCACTTGATTGACGCGCTCATCGGTACACTGGGCCGAAAGAATCGTGGCCACGAGCAATTGCACGGGCGATGTGAACCGCAACGAGCACCGCGCTTGCGGGTACTCTTTACGCAGTCCCTGGACGACCTTCGCCGCGTGCTTTTTCTCTCGCGCAGAAGCAGCCACAAGTAATCCCGATCAAGACGCTAACTGGCTTCGCACGCAGCTTCAGTCGCGCCCCGACCAGCCGTGCTAACCTTCAGTTTAGTGGAATGTCCATAAATCGTGTCAAGTATCACTTCATCGAAGACCCCTCGAAAGAACCGCGTCGTTCGGGTGCCCCGTTCACGCGCTGGCCGCGACGCGGGGCATCGCAAAATTCGGCCGGGCGCGCGATACTGATGCCGCGTGATGGTGGCCCGTACGGTCCACGCTGCCGTGGAGCGCGGTGGCGTAGCGGCTTTGCTCTTGTGGGCGACACCCGTTACGACGACGTCGTCAGCAATGGCCCCTCGACTGCGGTACCTCGAATGAACCCCGACTCCGAGTATACCCCCGAATTCCTCCATGGCGTGGAGTTGTTTAACAACTGCGAGTTCTTCGAGGCGCACGACGTCTGGGAGGAACTGTGGGCCGAATATCGAGGACCGTCGCGAGAATACTACCAAGGGCTCATCCAGACCGCCGTGGCCCTGCACCATTTTTGCAACGGCAACATTCGCGGCGCGCGGAAGCTCTATCACAGTAGCCGCAAGTACCTCGATCCCTATCGTCCCCGGCACATCGGCATCGATCTCGACAAGTTATTCGGGGAGATGGAAGCCTGCTTCCGCGAGATCATCGAGAGCGAAGAAGAGTTTCCCAAGATCGAGATCGTCGCCGATCTGATTCCCGACATCGAACTCGACCCGCCGCCGCCCGCTGCGGACAACTGAACCGCACGCGGTGCGAGCTTCCCAGGCCGCGGTCGAAGAGACACCAAGACCACGCCCCACGTCGTTTCAGCAAGCGCCGTGGGCGGAGCGTTCGTGCGGCCGAGGCCCTGCCGCTTGACCGTGCCTCGGCGGACTCTTAGGATCGAACAAGTAGGCTTGGATGTGAGTTGGAATCGGTTCGCCGTCGTGCGAGGTGGCCGAGAATCGCGATGGGAGAGACAGGATTCATGAAGGAAACGGTCGACGAATTTCGCGGGAGCCTCGTCGACGAGGCCGACGACGTCGAGTCGTCGTCCACGGCGCCGGTCGACTTGCCGCGCATCGAGCGGGCGGTGCGAGAGATTCTCGCCGCCGTCGGCGAGGATCCCGATCGGGAAGGCCTGCGCGATACGCCCGGACGCGTCGCGCGCATGTACGCCGAACTGTTCGGGGGTCTGCACGAAGATCCGCGGGCCCATCTGCAGCGCTTCTTTACCGAACAATACGACGAGGTCGTGCTGGTTCGCGACATCAGCTTCAACAGCATGTGCGAGCATCACCTGATGCCGTTCATGGGCAAGGCCCATATCGGCTACATGCCCGCCGGCAAGGTGGTGGGACTGAGCAAACTGGCTCGCGTTGTGGAGGTCGTGGCCCGTCGCCCCCAGGTGCAAGAGCGGATGACCGAGACGATTGCCGACCTGTTGGAAACGGAAATCGACGCCAAGGGCGTGGCGGTCGTCATCGAGGCGACCCACACCTGTATGACGGTGCGTGGCGTGCGGAAGCCCGGCAGCCTGTGCGTCACGTCGGCGATGAAGGGCCTGTTCCGTTCGCATCTTTCCAGCCGCTCGGAAGTGATGACGTTGATCTACGGGAATCGTCGCTAGCCGACGGAGGCCACCGAGTCGCCTCGTCTTGCCCGAGCAGCGCTCCTGCGGCGCGTCCGCGGCAGGAGACGACTCGTCGTCATGGAAACGCTCTATCAATTCGTGCTGCGTTTGGCGTTCGGGCTCGCCCTGGCCATGGCCTGCACGTCGCCCCGGCTGGTGACCTCAGGCTACTATCGGGTGCACACCTACGTGCTGCTGGGGCTGAATGTGCTGGCGGCCCTGGTCGCCCGCGGACTCGAACAATACGGGATCGTGTTGCCCATCATCGGGGCGGTGCTGTGCTATGTGACCTCGATCGTCTGGCTCAACGAGAAGCGACGGCCCGGCATCGTACTGCTGCTGGTCATTGCCTTGACGGCGCTGGCGGCAACCTATGGGGCGTCGTCGGGGTCGCACCAAGTTACCGTGGCCACGCTCCTCGCCTGGCTGACGCCGTCGAGCGGCGGCCTGGTGCTGGGCACGACCATCGCGGCCATGTTTCTGGGTCACTGGTATTTGAACACGCCCACGATGGAACTCGCCCCGCTGCGTCGCCTCTTGAAGCTGATGACCGTCGCGTTGTTGCTGCGCACGGTGGTCAGCGGGGTCGGGCTGGCCCTGCTGTTGAGCGCCGGTCCGCGGCTGGAGGGACTCGATTTCTGGCTGCTCATCCTGCGTTGGTTTTCGGGCATTTTGCTCACGCTGGTGCTCACCTGGATGACCTGGAAGACGCTCGAGGTTCCCAACACGCAGAGCGCGACGGGGATCCTCTACGTGGCGGTGATTACGACCTTTACCGGCGAGCTGACGGCCCAGCTACTGTCCAGTCGTTTGGCGTATCCCGTATAATCAAGGCTATGAACGTCACGTTCGCCTGTTCTCATTGCGGCAAGCCGAATCGCCTGGCCATCTCGCCTGAATCGACCAACCTGATCTGCGACCACTGCGGGGCGTCGACGCCGGCTCCCGCCGACGCCTGGTCGGACGCCAAGCTGCAGCGTTGCCTCGCCTGTCATTGCGACGATCTCTTCGTGCGCAAGGACTTCCCCCAACGGCTCGGCATCGCGCTGGTCGTCATCGGCTTCGTCGGGTTCCTGGTCTCGCACTATTACTACGAGAAGGTGCTGGCATTCGGGTTTCTCTTCGGCACCGCCGCGATCGATGTGTTGCTCTATCTCGTCATGGGCGAAGCGGTCGTCTGCTACCGTTGCGACGCCCACTACCGCGGACTCGATGACTCGGAGTCGCGCGCCGGCTTCGACCTGGAGACGCATGAACGTTATCGGCAGATCGAGGCGAGAAAGAAGCAAAATCAGCCCGCCCGCCCGGTCGCTTCCGGACCCGCAGACGATCTGACGGCCTAGCGGTCGCCGGTCCCACGCGTCAGGGCAGACCACGGGCGACGCACAGCGGTAGCCCGGGACCGGCGGGTGAAGAGACTCGGCGGCCGCCAGAACAAAACACGACACGCAGACCCGCACAGGACTCCGCTCGCAGCAAGCTGCCAGATCGATGGACCAAGAACGGGAGCGAATTCTGGAAGATCTACGGGGCGTCGTCCGCGGGGACGTTCGCTGCGACGACCTGTTTCTCCAGCTGTACGCCAGCGATGCGAGCATCTACGAGATTCGCCCCTTGGCGGTCGTCCGGCCCAGAGATCGCCGGGACGTCGTGGCCTGTTCGCAATACGCCTATGAGAACAACCTCTCGCTCTATCCTCGCGGGGCCGGGTCGGGACTGGCCGGCGAATCGCTCGGCCCGGGCATCGTGCTCGACTTTTCCCGCTACATGAATCGTGTTCTGGCGGTCGGCGAAACGAGCGCGCGTCTGCAGCCCGGGGTCATTCATGCTCATTTGAACCGACGCCTGGCAGAGGACGGACGGGTCTTCGGACCCGATCCCGCCATGAGCCGCGTGACCACGATGGGCAGTGTCGTCGCTATCGACGCGGCCGGCAGCCATTCGCTGCGCTACGGCACGGCCCGCGATCAGGTCGAAAGCGTCGAAGTGGTCTTGGCCGACGGTGAAGTGATGGAGTTTGGTCGCGAGTCGCTCACCACGCTCGATGACCGCGTGGAGCGGAAGCGCGCGATTGTCGAGGAGCTGTCAAGCCTGATCGCGGCCAACGCCGAATTGATCGAGCGTCATCAGCCGCGCTTGCCGCGCAACCGTTGCGGCTATCAGCTGGCCGACGTCTTGACGGAGACCCATCTCGACGTCGCCAAGCTGCTCTCCGGCAGCGAGGGGACCTTGGCCACGATCACCGAGCTTTCTGTGCGCACGCAGCCGTTGGCGGCGCATCGCGGCGTTGTGTTGCTGCTGTTCGACCGTCTCGACCGTGCCGCCGCATCGGTGGTCGAGGTCCTGCCGCATGAGCCCTCAGCCTGCGATCTCTTGGATCGTCGTCACCTCAGCCTCGCGCGCGAGCACGATGTCCGCTTCGATGTGCTGATTCCCGTCGAGACCGAGGCGCTCCTGCTCGTTGAGTTTCAGGGGGACGATCTGGGCGAGTTGCGGACGCGGATGCGGGAGCTGACCGCCGCCTTGCGTCAGCAGAAACGCCTGGCGCTCGGCTCGCGGCAGGCGATCGAACCGGAAGAAGTCGATTTCTTCTGGGACCTGGCCCGCAAGGTCGTCCCCACGCTGCATCGACTCAAGGGTTCGACCCGGCCGCTGCCGTTCGTCGAGGACATGGCCGTCCCGCCCGACGTCCTGCCTGAGTTTCTCAACCGCATGTTCGACGTACTCAAGCGGCATCACGTCACCGCGTCGCTGTTCTCGCACGCCGGTCACGGGCAGCTCCACCTGCGCCCCTTCCTCGATCTGGCCAATGCGCAAGACATGAAGCTCATGGAGCCGCTGGTCGAGGAGCTCTATGCGGAGGTGTTTGCCGTCGGGGGCACCATCAGCGGCGAACATGCCGACGGTCTGAGTCGCACGACCTTCATTAAGACCCAATACGGGCCCCTCTACGATCTGTTTCGCGAAATCAAGCGGATCTTCGATCCCCACAACGTGCTCAACTCGGGCAAGATCGTCAGCGACGAAGATCACCTGCTCACGCGTCACTTGCGACCGGTCGATGCGGGAGCCAACGGCGCCGCCGACGCGGGTGAGGGTGAAAGCGACGTGGCGGCGCCGCCGCGAGACGCGCTCGGAACGGTTCCCTTACAGCTGCAGTGGGATCGCGCGGAAATCGTGCTCGCCGCTCGCAACTGCAACGGTTGTGGCGCCTGTCGAACACGATTGCCCGACGAGCGGATGTGTCCGATCTTTCGCCTGGCGCCGCGCGAAGAGGCGTCGCCCCGCGCCAAGGCCAATCTGCTCCGCGGCGTGCTGACCGGAAAGCTCGAACCCGATGTGCTCAGCCGCGAAGGCTTCAAGGAGATTCTCGATCTTTGCGTCAACTGTCATCAGTGCCGCCTGGAATGCCCGGCGAGCGTCGACATTCCGAGTCTGGTGATCGAGGCCAAAGCGGCTCGCGTCGCCCTGAACGGCCTGAGCTTTTCCGACTGGTTTGTCTCGCAGCTCGACCTGGTTGCGGGCGTGGGCAATCGCTTCCATCGTCTGGCCAACTGGGCGATCAGCAGCCGCGTGGCGCGCTGGCTGCTGGAGAAGACCTGCGGCATTGCCCAGGGTCGCAAGTTGCCGCGCCTGGCACCGACGACGTTTCTGCGCACCGCGGCACGGCGTCGCCTGACGAAGTCGGATCATCGTGGCTCGACCAAGGTCGTCTACTTTGTCGATCTGTATGCCAACCACCACGACCACGAACTGGGCCAGGCCCTGGTCGAGGTGCTCCAGCACAATGGTGTCGCGGTCTACGTCCACCCGCGCCAGACCCAGTCGGCGATGGCCATGATCAGCCTCGGGGCGCTCGACAAGGCGCGGAAACTGGCGTCTCGCAACGTGGCCGCCCTGGCCGAGTCGGTCCGCCAAGGGTATCAGATTGTGGCGACCGAGCCGGCGGCGGCTTCCTGTTTGGTACACGAGTATCGTCATCTGCTGGGCGACGAAGACGCCCGACTGGTTGCCGAAAACACCAGCGACGCCTGCGATTATCTCTGGCGGCTGCATCTGGATGGCAAGCTGAAACTCGACTTCAAGCCGCTCAACCTGAAGATTGCCTATCATCAGCCCTGCCATGTCCGCTCGCTTGAAGTCGGCTCGCCGGGCGAGAACCTGCTGCGGCTGATTCCGGGGCTCGTCATCGATCGCTTCGAACGCGGCTGTTCCGGCATGGCGGGCACCTTCGGCCTGAAACGGGAAAACTACCGCGCCAGTCTGCGGGCCGGTTTCGACTTGATCACGGGCATGCGGGATGCCGATCTGCATGCCGGGGCGACCGAGTGCAGTGCCTGCAAACTGCAGATGGAACAGGGAACTTCCAAACCGACGGTCCATCCCGTCAAGCTGTTGGCACTCGCCTACGGGTTGATCTCGGAAGCCGACTCGCCCCTGGAACGTCGTGGTGGAGCCCTGACCGTCACATGATCATCGAAATCAAACTCTTTGCCGTCGCGCGTCAGCTGGCCGATGCCGAGACCGTCTCGCTGGAAGTGCCGGCCGGGGCGAGTCTGGCCGAAGTTCGCACGGCGCTGGCCGACCGCGTGCCCGAGTTGGCCGACCTGGCGGCACAGGTCCGCTTCGCCGTGAACGCCGCCTATGCCGACGACGCGACGCCGATTCGCGAGGGTGACGAGGTCGCCATGATTCCCCCGGTCAGCGGCGGTTGAGGTCCGCCGCGGGCGTCGATTCGCGATCGATGCTTGCCCGCGACCACAAGGACGGCCAGATTGCTCGCACCGCGGGGCAGGTGTTCCCAGAGCGGCGACTCGACGCGATCGCCGTAGCCCAACAGAAACGCCCCGGGCAAGTGGCCGGCGAAGGGCAACTTGCGCGAGGCGTTTTGCGAGCGAGTGCCGAAGAGAGGACTCGAACCTCCACGGGCTAATGCCCACGTGGTCCTGAACCACGCGCGTCTGCCAATTCCGCCACTTCGGCTAGGCTCGGTTGGGCGCGGAACCGAATCACTCCTTATAGCCCATCCCCCAAAGACCGACAAGCCAGCGTCGGCCGGCGCAAGCAAAACCGCCTCGGCGCTTGGCACCGAGGCGGTTGGATTCTCGAGACGCGGTGCGGCGCATCCTGGCCGCGTCCCTCGCTATTTGCCGAACTCGATGTTCTGGATGAAACGATTGTCGCGTCCCTGCCGCGAGATCAGCGCCCGATAGGCGAGCACTTCGATGTCCTCAGCAATCACCTGCACGCTGCCATCGCCGAAGAGATGATGCACGATCGTGGGATGATTGCTGCTCGGTCCCCACTGGAGATCTTGCGTTCCCAACCGGGTGCTGGTCGCGCTGGTGTTACCGCCACTTCCGTCGTTCACCAGCGAGTTGGCGCCCAGGAACGGCACCTCGTTGGTGTCGTTGATGTCGACCTGTCCGCGGTTGATGCCGACGACGCCGTTGGTGTTGCCGCTACCGCCGTCGGGATCGGGGATAATGCCAGGAATCGCGGCATACACCCCATCAATCCAGGCCGCGAAGCGTTCTTCCTTGGTCTCGCACATCACCGCTGTTTGCGACGGGGCGCGAAGATTCTCGACGCTTCCCTTGGCCCAGGGGTGGATGGCCCCGCCCTGACCTTCGCTGCGGACGCACTCCTGCCGGCTGAGCAAGGCGTCGAGGGTCGAGGCTCCCAGTGCCTTGTACTGCGTCAAGGCGGGCACCGGTTGGTTCGTATAGACATCGACGGCCACGGTGACCTCCTGGCCAACACTCGGACAAAGCAACGCTTGGATGACCTGCGACCCGATGCCGATGTTGCCACCCCACTGATTATTGGGGTCGTTGTCCCCGACGTCGAAGGGACCGTCGTCCTTGTCGAGATCCTGGAACTGAGTCTCCATGCCGAGATAGGGCATCAGGCGAACCAGAAAACTGTAAGGCGTCGCCTGCTCCCCGATCCCTTGCTGGCCGGGCTGCAAAGAGCCGAGGTCCAGGTCTTGGGCAATCTGCGCCGCGCTGTCCCTCAGGCGGATGTTGTCGGGATTTGTATCGTTGATGAAGTACATCGACGAAGTCATCTGGTTCTTCGCCATCAACAACGCTTTGCCCAGCTCCGCCATGTTCTTGCGACAGGTGATCTGTCGCGCGTTCTCCAGGACCTTTTGCACCGCCGGAGTCAGCAACGCCAGCAGAATGCCGATCACCGCGAGCACGATCAGCAGCTCGATCAGCGTGAACGCCGATCTCTTCGTTCGTGGCATAACCCACCTCCCTAACGAAAGAATGAAATAGATATAATGCAACCGAAGTGCATGCCTCTTCTCCTCAAGCGGCGGAGATCGCGCCGCCGCTGCCGAGCGAAAAGATCGCCGGGTACACAGAGAAGAATAAGTTAGCACTATAAAGCATTTCTCGGCGGACTGTCAAATTTTTCCCTGCAAAAGCAGGGCTTTTTCGATCTGCAGACCGACCCGGTCCAGGATCGCGTCCGGCCGTCCGCATCGCACTCGTTAGGCCCGCTGGCCCGACGCCCCCGTGGCACTTCTCGGCACCCCGCCATTCCGTGTCGCGCTCGCGTGACTCGCCCGGCCGCGCCCCTAACTGCCTGCCACGCTTACCTCACAAACGATGGCATGCGAGAATGAGCCCAGGCCACCGGGCCGGCGCACGCCCAGGCCCGCACCCGTATTTCGCCCGCCACGCTCGATTGAGGGAACACCTCGATGGCAGGTCATTCCACCGCCGTCCTCTGCGGTCCGGCCCGCTGCGGCAAGACCACTTGGTTGCTCGCCCGCTATCGCGAGGTGCTCCGCCGGGGGCCGCTCGGCGCGGGTCTCTGGCTGGCGCCCACCGCGCGGAGTGCTGGCGATCTGCGCCGCCGTCTGGCGGACGAGTCGGGCTTCGCCTGTTTGCAGCCGCAGATTCGCACCTTCGATCAGTTCTCTCGCGATGTTCTCCGCGGCGCGCAGACGTCGGTTCGCTTGGTGACCGGCCCGCGACGGCGCCGACTCATTCGCACCTTGATCGAACAGGCCCGCCGCCAGGGACGGTTCGCGCACTTCGATGCGATTGCCGAGACCGAAGGACTCATCCACCAGGTGGAAGCCTTCCTCAGCGAGTTGAAGCGACTCGAGATTTGGCCCGCCGAGTTACGCGCGGCCTGCGAAGCACGGGGGGCGGCGGCCAAGGATCGCGAGTTCGTCGGGCTCTACGAGTCCTATCAAGACGCGCTGCAGCAGCACGACCTCTTCGACGTCGAAGGCTGCAATTGGGCCGCCCGAGCTCTGCTCCAGGAAGGCCACGTCGCGCCCTACGAGGCCGTGCGCTTCGTGGTCGTCGATGGTTTCACCGACTTCACCCGCACACAGCACGAGATGCTCGAAGTGCTGGCCGGCCGTGTCGAGGAGATCTGGATTACGCTGCCGCTCGAGCCAGACGAGCGGCGTCGCGAATTGTTCGACAAAGCGCGGCGAACCCTGGCCGAGCTGGAGCGGCGGCACCCAGGTTGCCGCGTCGAGCAGCGGTCGGTCGACGACTCGCTACCGCCGCTGGCCAATCTCGCGGCTGCCCTCTTCGCACCGCAGGCCCCCCCGGAACCGCTGCAGGTCGCCGGACAGCTCGACGTCATCGCGGCGCCGCAAGACGTCGGCGAGCTGCGCGAAGTCGCGCGTCGCGTGAAGAAACTGCTGGTTCGCGAAGGCGTGCCCGCTGCCGACATCGCCGTCGTGTTTCGCAGTCTGGCCGCGGTCGCGACGTTGGTTCGCGAGGTGTTCGGCGAGTACGGGGTGCCGATCGATCTGGACGTCGAGGAACCACTGGCCCGCTCGCCGCTGGTCACGACGCTGCTTTCGCTGCTGCGGCTGCATCACGAAGACTGGCCGTTTCGCCGCCTGTTGGCGCTCCTTGTCCATCGCGACTTCTGCCCGGAAGGTTGCTCGACGGATTCGCTGGCGGTCGCGATCGAGTCGACGGAGCTTGTCATTCGGCGGCTGCAGATTCCCCAAGGTCGGGAGGAACTACTCACCGCCATGGCCCGCCTGGCAGAGCGACCTCCGCGGAGTGGCAACGCCGAGCAGCTGCGTCGCGACCAAACGTGGCAGTCGCGAGCCCAGCGCGGACGGGACGTGCTCGAACGTCTCGCCGCGGCGCTGGATCAGCTGCCCGAGCAGGCCTCGCTGTCCGAGTGGGCCATGGCGCTCGAACGTCTCCTGGTGGCCACCGGCTTCGTACCAAACGTGGACGACTCGAACGAGTTGTCGCCCGCTCGCCAGCGCGACGCCGCGGAGTTGGCCACCTTGCTCGATTCGCTGCGGCGTTCGGCCGACTTGCAGCGCGAGTTCGGCGGGCCGGAGGCCTACACGCACGCGCAGGTCTTCGAAGTGCTCGAGGACATCGCGGCCTTGGAGCCACTGCCGCCAACCAGAGAGTCGACCGGCCACGTCCGTGTGCTCGCCGCCACGAGCGTCCGCACGCTCGAGGTGCCCTACCTGTTCGTGGCCGGCCTCGCCGAACAGGCCTTTCCGCCGCCGCTCGACGTGGGCCGACTCTACAACGACTCGGAAACCGCGCAGCTTATCGACGCCGGGCTGCCGCTCCCCTCGCGACAGCTCCGCGGTCGCGAAGAGATGTTGCTGTTCTACGAGGTCCTCACCCGCGCCACGCGACAACTCACGCTCAGTTATCCGGCCACCGACGCCAAAGGCGAGCCACTTCTACCGAGTCCCTTTCTCGACGAGGTGATTCGTCTCTGCGGAGAAGACCAGCTGCAGATAAAGCGTGTCACCGTGTTGCGACCGCTGCCGGACATCGACGAACCGCTTAGCGAAATGGAGCTGCGGATCGGCTCGGTCGAACAGGCCCTCGCCGGCGCGTTTGCGCCGCTGGCCGCCGTGATTGCCGGTGGTGACCTCGCCACCGGCTCACAAAACCTGCTGCCGGCGATCGAGGCGATCTACAGCCGCGGCCATCTCGAGTACGGACTCTACGAGGGTTTGCTCGACGGTGCGGAGGTCGAAGCCCGTCTGCGCGAGCGCTACGGATCCCAGCGGGCGTGGAGTGCCAGCCAACTGGAAGAGTACGCCGCTTGTCCGCACAAGTTCTATCTCGGCGAAGTGCTGGGTCTCGAGCCCCTGGCCGACCTGGTGCTGGAGGACGATTACCAGCTACGTGGTTCGCTGCTCCATCACGCCCTGGCCACGGTCCATCGCCAGCTGAACGAAGCCCGCGGTCAGGCGGTCTCGCCGGTGGAGCTCGATCAGGAGGCGTTTCTCGCCGAGTTTTCCGATGTCCTGGGCGAGTTGCTCGAGAGCTGGGGCGCGCCCGCGGCGGTCGAGCGGGCCCTGCGCGAGATTGATCGTCGCAACCTGATGGATTGGGCCGGTCACTACCTGCAGCAACATCGCGACTACGACGCGGACTTTGCCGAGTTCGACGAGCCGCCGCGTCCGGCCCACTTCGAAGTCGGTTTCGGGCTCGCCGATGACGAAGACGCCGACGAGAACTCGACGCGTGATCCGCTGATCCTGGGCGAGGGGGATGAGGCGATCCGCATCTCGGGTCGCGTCGATCGCGTCGACGTCGGCCGCACGGAGGGCCAGCCGCTGTTCAACGTGATCGACTACAAGTCGGGCCGCCGCTCGCCCAGCGCCCGCAAGGCTTTTCGCGAGGAGATTGAAGCGGGGCGGACTTTGCAGTTGCCGCTGTATGCCATGGCGATCGAGCAACTCGAAATCATCACCGGCGGCGCTTTGCCCTGGCAGGCCGGTTATTGGACGCCACGCGACAAGGGATTCGTCGCCAAGCGCAACCTGCAGCTGCACGCGACCACGCCCGAGGGGATCCGGCCGACCGAGGATTGGGAGCAACTGCGTCCGACGATCGTGGCCCGCGTGGCGGCCCTCGTCGAGGCGATTCGCCGCGCCGAGTTTCCCATGCACAGCGCCGACGAGAAGTGCACCCAAAGGTGCAACTTCGCCACGGTCTGTCGCGTCCATCAGACCCGGGCCCTGGGCAAGCAGTGGAGCGTCGACCGCACCTCGGCCGAGGCGGGACGGGGCGGCGATTCGCGCGCCAGCGCCGACGAGAACACCACCGACGAAAAAACCACCGACGAAAAAACCACCGACGAAAAAACCACCGACGAAAAAACCACCGACAAGAACCCCGACGAGAGGGCCTCGTCGTGAGCTCACCCGCGGTCGATCGACAAGCACGAACTGCCACGGCCCACGAGGCTGCGGACTCCGGCGGCCGGGCTGCGCGCTACACCGCCGAACAGCGGGCCGCCATCGAGACGCGGGGCACTTCGATCGCGATCTCGGCGGGAGCCGGCTGCGGCAAGACGTTCGTGCTCACCGAACGCTACCTGGCCGCACTCTCGATCGGTGACGTCGAGGCTCTCGACGCGCATCCGCTCATGCGCCTGGTGGCGATTACCTTCACGGAGCGGGCGGCTCGCGAGATGCGGGACCGCATTCGCGCGAAGCTCTACGAGCGACGTCGCGACGCGGCGACGAACGAGGAGCGCGATGCTTGGCAGCGGTTATTGCGCGAGTTGGATGCCGCGCGAATCTCAACGATTCATGCCTTCTGCGCCCGGCTGCTTCGCGCTCACGCCGTCGAGGCGGAGCTCGATCCGCAGTTCGCGGTACTCGATCAGTCCGAATCGGAAACGCTGCTCGCCGAGACAATCGACGACGGACTTCGCGAGCTGTTGACCGCGCACGACGAGAACGTGCTCGACCTGATCTACAATTTCGGCATTCGAGGCCTACGGGACCACGTCCGCCGGCTCAATGCGAGTACGACGCGCGACGAGCTGGTCGCCTGGCAACCGCGATCGATCGATGACATCCTCGCGGCCTGGGATACCTATCACAGCGAGCGGGTCGTGCCCCAGTTGATCGCCTCGCTGCTCGAATCGCCCGACCTGCGGAGGGCCAGGGAACTGCTCTTCGAGCGGACGATTCCTTCGCCTCAGGTGCTCGAGACCCGGGGCCAGCTCGAATCGCTGCTGGCACGCCTGGCGGAGGCCGACGCCACTCCGGAACTGCTGGCGGAGCTGCGGGAGTGCCTGAAGGTCGCCAATGTCGGCCAAAAAAAAGGCTTCGCCAACACGGACGAGTACGACGACTTTCGCGACACCTGTGAGCGCCTCCGCAAGACGCTGGGATCGTTGACACCCTTAGCCCGCTTCGACATCGAGGCCGCGCGACCGGCCGCCGAACTCGGTCAGCGGCTCTTGCAGGTCACGCTTGCTCTGCGCGACCGCTACGAACATCGTAAGCGGGACGCGGCCCAGCTCGACTTCAACGATCTGTTGTCGCAGACGCACCGTTTGCTCCGCGGACCACGGGGCGAGGCGATCTGCCGCCGCTGGACCGACCAGGTCGACCTGCTGCTGGTCGATGAATTCCAGGACACCGACCCGCTGCAGGAGCAACTGGTCCGCCGACTCTGTGGCGCGGCCCTGGCCTCCGGCAAACTGTTCTTTGTCGGCGACTTTAAGCAGTCGATCTACCGGTTTCGCGGCGCGCGTCCCGAGGTGTTTCGGCGACTCCAGAGAGACATCCCCGAGTCGGGCCGGTTGCCGCTATCGCGGAATTTTCGTTCGCAGCCGGCGATTCTCGACTTCGTCAACGCGCTGTTCCACGACGCCTTTGGCGACGACCATCTGCCGCTGGTCGCCCACCGCGCCCAGGTCGCCGAGCAACCGGCCATCGAGTTTCTTTGGTCGCCCGCCGAAGCTGGACGTGCCGCCGGTAGCGCACGACTGGCCCGGCAACGCGAGGCCGAATGGATCGCCCGCCGCCTGCGCAACCTCACCGAAGAAGCGGCGCCGCTCGTTTATGTCGCCGACGACCAGCCGCCCCGCGCCGTGCAACTCGGCGACATCGCCCTGCTGTTTCGCAGCCTCTCGGACATCGACATCTACGAAGAAGCGCTGCGCCGCTACCAGCTCGACTATTACCTGGTGGGCGGTCACGCCTTCTACGCGCAACAGGAAATCTTCGACCTGGTGAACCTGCTGCGCTCGTTGGTGAGCAACTGCGACGCGGTCAGCCTGGCCGGGGTGCTGCGAAGTCCCTTCTTCGCCCTAACCGACGAAACGCTCTTCTGGCTCGCCCAGCATCCCGACGGCCTCGGGGCCGGGCTCTTCGCCGCCACGCCGCCCAAGGAAATTGACGCCGCGCAACGTCGGCAAGTCGAGTTCGCGGCCGCCACGCTCGGCGAGTTGAAGGCGGCCAAGAATCGCCTCCCGGTGGCCGACCTGCTGAACCTGGCCATCGCCCGTACCGGCTACGACGCGGTGCTGCTCACGGAGTTCATGGGCGAGCGGAAACTGGCCAACTTGCAGAAGCTGATCCAGCTGGCCCGCAACTTCGACCGCGCCCGCAGCTTCGGGCTGAGTGAGTTCATCACGCAACTCACCGACTTCGTGGCCCGCACGCCCCGCGAGGCCCCCGCGGCAACGCTGGCTGAAGACAACAACGTGATTCGGCTGATGACCATTCACCAGGCCAAGGGCCTGGAGTTTCCCGTCGTGGTCGTACCCGACATGAACCGCGGCTCGCATGGCCACGATCCGGGCGTGGGGTTTGCTGACGAGTTGGGCGTCGTGGTGCAGTTCCCGCAGGAGCGACGCCCCAACGACGGCGTCACCGGATTGGAGATGTACCGGGCGCGGGAAGCGTCGGCCGATGAGGAAGAGCGTGATCGTCTGCTCTACGTCGCCACGACGCGGGCGGCCGACTACCTGATTCTCTCCAGCAGTCTTGCCGATCCGGACAAACCGAGCTCGACCTGGCTGAAGCGATTGGCCGGGCGTTTCGACCTGGCCACCGGCGAGCTGCGCGACGAATTGCCCGAGGAGTATCCCGAGCCGCCGATTCGCGTCACACTCGACGAGCCGCCCGAGCCGCATTCCGGCAAGGCCGCGCGCCACCATGGGCAACTCAAGCGGCTGCTGGAGAAGACCAAGGCCGAGGCGGCCGCGCACGTGACCGAGGTGCCCCGCGGCGCGCTGCCTTGGACACCGCGGGCGAGTGACCGCCGCGAGTTCTCCTTCTCAGGACTGTCGGGCGAGTTTGGCTCGGCCGTCGAAACAGACGCGGCCGCGGCGCGCGGGGAAGAGCCGGTCGTGCCCGCGGCGGAGGCCACTTCCCACGCCTTCCACGAACGAGCAGCCCGCGAGGCAACCCAGCTTGGCACGCTGGTTCACGAAATCCTCGCCGAGCCGCCCTGGCCTTCCGAGGATCAACTTGTCGCGGTTGTCGATCGCGCGGCCGCGACGTTGGCGATTCCGCCGGGCGTGGTGCGCGAGGAGGCCCTCGCCCTGGTCAGCGGCTTCCTTCTCTCGGAGCCGGCGGCGGCCATCGCGGCAGCGGCCGAAGTGCATCAGGAGCTCGAATTCCTGCTCGACTGGCCGGCCGAGGCCCGTGCCGGCGAGCGGTCGCGATTGCGGGGCTTCATCGACTGCCTCTACCGCGACGCGGACGGCGACTGGCACATCGTCGACTACAAGACGAACCGGACGACGGCCGAAAGTGTCGATCAGGTGGCCGCGTCCTACCGGCCGCAGATGCTGCTTTACGGCCTGGCCGCCGAGCGGGCACTCGGCGTCGCGCCGGCGTCGCTGACGCTCTGGTTCTTGCGGCCCGGCGTGGGGCACGACGTTCCTTACAATGAAGAGACCCGGCGAGAGCTCGAAGCGTTTCTCGAGCGGTCGATGACGCCCACTGCCTAGTTTCGCTTCCCCTCCCACGTCGGCCAGGCGCGGACCCGCTGCATGACGCAACTCGATCCTACAGCCCAGCGCGACTTTGCCCACGAGGTGACGCGTCGCCTGCAAGAGGCCGGCTACGAATCGTACTGGGCCGGCGGCTGCGTGCGCGATCGGTTGCTCGAGCGGGTGCCGAGCGACTACGACGTGGCGACCAGCGCCCGGCCCGAACAGATTCGCAAGCTCTTCGGCAAGCACCGCACGCTTGCCATCGGGGCCGCCTTTGGCGTGATCACCGTGCTCGGTCCCAAGGTGGCGGGCCCGATCGAGGTCGCCTCGTTTCGGGTCGATGAAGCCTACAGCGACGGACGGCGACCCGACGGCATTCGCTATAGTACGGCGCGCGAAGACGCGCTGCGTCGTGACTTCACCATCAACGGCATGTTCTACAACCCCGTGACCGACGAGGTGATCGACTTCGTTTCCGGACGCGAGGACTTGAAGCGGGGCGTCGTGCGGGCGATCGGCGACGCGAACGACCGCTTCGACGAAGACAAGCTGCGGATGCTTCGCGCGGTGCGGTTCGCGGCCACCTTCGATTTCGAGCTCGAGGCGGCCACCCGCGAGGCCATTGCGCGGCGACCGGAGCAGCTGAGCATCGTCAGCGCCGAGCGCGTCGGGGTCGAGATGCGCCGCATGCTGGTCCATCCACGCCGTGCCAAGGCGATCGAGCTGATGCGAAGCACGGGCCTGTTGCCGGTCGTCGTGCCGCATGCGGTCGCCGAGCTCGACGACGAACATTGGCGAGAGACGCTCGCGCTGCTCGACGCCCTCGAGCGGCCGAGCTTCCCGACGGCGCTGGCCGCCCTGCTGCTCGACACAGGCAAGCCCGAACTGGTCGGCGAGGTGAATCGACACTGGCGACTGGCAAACAAGGAGGTGGGCCGCAGCGAGTGGTTGATGACCCACGCGGAGGTTCTAGCCGCCGCCGCGGAACAGCCCTGGTCGCGGGTGCAGCGCATCTTGATCCAGGAGGGCATCGACGATCTCGTCACGCTACTCGCCGCGCGGGTTTCGCTCGGCACGTTTGCCGCGGCCGATTTGCAATTTGTTCGCGAGCGGCTCGCCTGGTCCGCCGAGCGGCTCGACCCGAGTCCGCTCATCTCGGGCGACGACCTGGTCGAGCGGGGTCTACAGCCGGGAAAGGCGTTTCGCGAGCTCTTGGAAGCGGTCCGCGACGCCCAACTCAATGGCCAGATTGCGACGGCCGAGGAGGCGCTGGCCTTGGTCGATCGTCTCCGCGACCCCCGCGGATGACGCTCGTCTGCGACCGGAGTGAAACGCACACCGGCCGAGTGACATGGACAGGGCGGCCACGGCGACCTAGGATCACACCCAGACGAGCGGCAGCGTGGCCGTCGACGAATTCGCCCCGACGGCCGGCTGAGCAGAATCGCTCTGGCCAGTAGAAAGGAGTGCCCGCCATGGACGTCGACCTGTTAGGAATTTCGCTGCGTTGGCTGCACATCATGGCGGCCATCACGCTCTTCGGCGGCCTGATCTTCAGCGTGGCCGCGGTCATTCCGGCCAGCAGCGAGTTGGGCGAGGCGGAGCGGGACAAGCTCCGCGAAGCGATTCGCCGCCGCTGGGCCAAGTATGTCGGCATCGCCATTCTCGTGCTGATCGCCACCGGCACGGTGAATCTCGTCATGCATTACAACAGTTTCACGGCTTTCGACGGCCACGAACCTCCGTCGGAGCGAGACCTGATCGATATCCCCAAGGGCTACGCGCACGGTATCGGCACCAAGATTGGTCTGGCCTTCGTCGTCTTCTTCCTGGCCAGTCTGCTCAACGGTCGCGGTCGACTGGCCCAGAAGATGCGCCCCGCCATCGGCAAGTGGGCCTGTGTGACGATCGTGCTGGCCATGACCATCGTGGCCATTTCCGCCTGGCTCCGGTCGACCCACACGGGGCCGAACGTGGCGGCCGTCAAGGCGGCGCTCATGAAACCCGCGGCCCCGCCGCCCGACAAGGAGACGCTGCCCGATCCCACAGAGGAGCAGGCCGGCGACGATTTAAAACTCAATTTCGACACCCCGACCGAGTAGCCGCGCCGCACCGCGCCGAACAAGCGCCGCCGAACAAGCGCCGCCGAACAAGCGCCGTCGAACAAGCGCCGTCGAACAAGCGCCGTCGAACAAGCCCCGTCGAACAAGCCCCGATGAACAAGAAGACGAAGAAGCGAATCGATCTGCTGAATGTCCGTCTGCAGAAGCTGCGTCAGCAACTCTCGGGTGCGAAGCAGCAGATGGACGATCCCGACGAGGTAACGCGGATCGAAAGCGAGATCGCCGCCGTCGAAACGGAACTGGCCGAACTGAAGGCCCAGAAGTAGCGCGCCGCCAGTTCGGTCCCCAGAACCCCCCGGCTCCGAGGACCAACGACCGGGTCGCCTGCCCTCGATATGCAGGACGACCCGCTCGACCTTTGCTACTCGTCCCGCTGCGCGGCCCGCTCGGGCACCAGCGAGTTGAACACGCCCGGCTGGTCGGCGCCGTCTCCGTTCCAGTCGCCCACGACCGGCACGTCTCCGGCGCCACCCAGCTCGAAGACCTTATCGGTGTCGTCGATTTCGCCGTTGCGGTTGGTGTCGAGAATCCACGTGCCGTCGCGATAGACGCCCAGCTGGTCGACGCCGTTGCCGTCCCAGTCGCCGATGACCGGTCGATCGCCGATCTGGCCGAACGTGTAGGCCAAATCGCCCGTCGTCCAGCGACCGTTGCCGTCGACGTCCAGGTACCAGGTGCCGTCGCGGAAGACGCCGATCGTCGGAATGCCGTCGCCGTTGAAGTCGCCGGTGACCGGTTCGTCGAGCGGGCTGCCGTAGTTGAAGACGTGGTCGATCACGTCCTTGCGAGGTACGCCGCCTGCGGTCCGCTGCAGTGTGCGTTCGCCGAGCGTCGCTTCGTGCTCTTGCGGCGGCAGGTTCTTCGGCTTGCCGGTGGTGATGTTGTCGGCCTCGGGCAAGCCCGGCTCCTCGGCCACCGCCCGCGGATCGCCCGGCCAGGCGGGACCGAAGATGCCGATGTCGTCCTTGCCGTCGCCGTCCCAGTCGCCGGTGACCGGTTTGTCGGTCTTGGTGCCGAGCTTGGCCCACAGGTCGTCGTCGTCCCAGATGCCGTTGCCGTTGACGTCGATATACCAGTGACCCTCGACGTAGACGCCGATCTCGGAGATGCCGTCGCCGTTGAAGTCGCCCGTGACCGGAATTGCGTTCCGATAGCCGAACGCGGGCAGCCACTCCTGGCCTTCGGGATCTTCGATTTGCCAACGGGCGTCGGCCACCTGATCGCCGTTGAAGGCGCTTGGCTCGAAGACTTGGTTTCCATGCAGGGCGGCCGGCGAGAGGATCGTACGCGGATGACCCGCGTTCACCACGCTCAAGTGCCACGTGTACCACAGCACATCGCCCGATCCACCAATCGGCGGCAGCGGCACATCGCTGAGCTGAAGCGGCACCGGTCGCGTCACGGGCAGGGGCGTGCCGGTCGCCAGCGGCGGATTCACGCCGGGCGGATTCACCGGCGGCTCGGGATCTTCCGGCGGCGGTGGAATGATCGGCGGCTCCGAGTCGACGACGATCTCGCTGAAGTTGTTCTGCTGCGAGTCCTGACCCGGGAAGAGCACGATGCGAATGATCGCGTCGTCGTTGGGGTTCTCCGTCAACTGGCTGAGCACCAGCGGATTGATGTCGTCCGACGGGTTGATGGCAAAACCACCCAGCGTGCCGGCGGTATCGAGACTGTCGAAGTAGCCCTCCGGCTGCACTTCGTACACCGCGTAGTTGCCGGCCCGCAGTCCGGTAAATTGGTAGAAGCCGTTGGCGTCGGTCACCGTGGTGATCGTCGCACCGCTGTAAGTACCTGGCAAAGCGGCGCTGGGCGAGACCGCCTCGCCGGTGACGCCGTTGCGGAGCTCGAGCACCACGCCTTCGATCGGCGTGTCGTCGGGCGTGAACCGACCGTCGCGGAAGAACTCAATGTCTGCCGGCGGCTCGCCGTTGGGGGTGATGATCACATCGCCGTCCTGGAAGACGTAGCCGGATAGCTGAGCTGTCGGCACTTCGCAGAAGTTGAAGTTCACCAGCTGGTTGCCCGAGTTGATCTCGATGTTGGTCAGCAGGTCGTTGCCGCCGACGTTGCCGTTGCTGGTGCTGCTGCCGGTGCCGATCCGCTCGCCGCCGTCGAAGTAGCCGCTGGGGGTGAACTCCCGCACGGCATAGTTGCCCGGGGCCAGGTTGTCGAACTTGTAGACCCCGTTGGCGTTGGTGGTCGTTTCCCGGATCACGTCGCCGTCGGAATCGAGCAGCTGCACGACGACGCCCTGGAGCCGCTCTTCACCGCGGTCGACCAGACAATTGCGGTTCGGGTCGGCGTGGACGATGCCGCTAATGCTGCCGGGCAACTCCTCGCAGAAGTTGTAGTTGATCAACGCTTCGCCGGGGTTGATCTCGATGTTCGAGAGCAGGTCGTTGCCACCGACGACGCCGTTATTCGTGCTGCTGCCGGTCCCGACCAATTCGCCCCCGTCGAAGTAGCCGGCCGGTGTGAACTCGCGGACGCTGTACGTGCCCGCGGCCAGCCCGTCGAACTTGTAATCGCCGTTGGCGTTGGTCGTGGTCTGGGCCACGACCGCCCCGTCGCTGTCGAGCAGTTGAATGACGACGCCCGAGAGCCGTTGCTCGCCCGGATCGATGCGGCAATCGCCGTCGACATCGGCATGCACGGTACCGGAAATGCTGGCCGGCGGCACTTCACAGAAGTCGTAGCGCACCAGGTTCTCGCCCGAGTTGATTTCGATCAACGTGAACAGGTCGTTGCCCGCGGCGACGCCGCGCGAGGTACTGCTGCCGGTGCCGAGTCGTTCGCCGCCGTCGAAGTAGCCGCGGGGCGTAAACTCACGAATGCCGTAGGTGCCGGGATCCAGGTTGTCGAAGCGGTACTCGCCGGCCGCGTCGGTCGTCGTCTGGTCGATCACCTCGCCGTCGGCATTGAGCAGCTGAATCACCACGCCGGAGAGCGTCTCTTCGCCTTCGTCGAGCAGACAATCGCCGTCGACGTCCGCGTGAACGCGTCCGCTGATGCTGCCGGGTCGCAACTCGCCGAAGTTGTAGTTCTTGCCTTCTTCACCGACATCGATCGAGACCTGGCGAATCTTGTCGCCGGGGTTGTCGGCCACGCCGCCCAGGTTGCCGGGCGTCTCCAGGCCGTCGACCCACCCGAGCGGATGAACTTCCATCAAGGTGTAGGTGCCGGGCAGGATGTCGTTGAACTTGTAGAAGCCCTGGCTGTTGGTCACCGCGGTCAGGCCGGTCGGATTGCCGCTGGCATCGAGCAGCATGATCGTGACGTTGCCGATGCCTTCCTCGATGCCGCCGCGCTCGTTACCGCTCGGTTCGCGAACGCCGTCGTTGTCGCGATCGTGATAGACCCAACCCGAGATCATCAGCGGCTCGTGCTCGCAAAAATCGTAGTTCACGAGCCGGTTGCCCGAGTTGATCTCGATCCCGGTGATCAGATCGTTGCCCGTCACCGCGCCGCCGTGGGTGCTGCTGCCGGTGCCGACCTGCTCGGAGCCGTCGATCACTCCGTCCGGGGTAAACTCGCGAATGCCGTAGGTGCCGGGCGCCAGATTGGTAAACGCGTACACGCCGTTGGAGTTCGTCGTGGTCTCGGCGATCACCTGGCCGTTTTCGTTGAGCAGCTCCACGCGCACGCCCTCGAGCAACCGCTCTTCGGGATCGGCAACGCAGTCGCCGTCCTGATCGGCATGCACGCGACCGCGAATGCTGCCAGGCAGGTACTCGCCGAACTTGTAGCCACGGCCGATCTGGTTGCCGGCCAGCATGATCCCGTTGATCTCGTCGCCGGGGTTCACCGCGGCGCCGCCGGCATCGCCCGCCGCATCGAGACCGTCGATCCATCCCAGCGGATGATGCTCGACGACGCGATACTTGCCCGGCATGAGATCCATGAACCAGTATTCGCCGTTGTCCATCGTGGTGGCGATGATCGGGGCCGGATTGCCGAGCACGTCGACCGCCTGCAGCTCGACGCGCACCCCGGCAATGCCCTCTTCGCCGGGGTCCATGTCGCCGTCGTTGTTGCGATCGTGGTAGACGAAGCCGTGCAGCTCGGCCGGCCGCGTCTCGGCGAAGTCGTTGTCGATGCTGTCCTCGCCCCCTTCGATGGCGATTCCGGTAATGATGTCGGAAGTGAGCACGCTGCCGACGGTCGTGTCGTCGATCGTGCCCGCCGCGGCCCCCACACTGAGATAGCCGTCGGGCTGCGTCTCGACGACGCGATAGGTGCCCGGCACCATGCTGGGGTCGGAGAACTCGTAATCGCCCTCGAAGTCGGTGGTGGTCGTCAGACCGGTCGCCACGTAGCTCGTGCCTTCGAGCCGCAGCAGTGCCAGGTTCACGCCCGCGATGCCGGGATCGCCCGGATCCTGGAGGTTGTTGAGGTTGAAGTCCTCGAACACGGTTCCGGAGATCGTCAGCGGCAGCGGCGTTTGCGTGATCGGTAGCACCGCGCCCGCGGTCCGGTCGCTGCGGTCCTGGGTGTCGGGCGGGATGAAGTTGTCCGGCGGCAGATTGAGCGTCGAGCCGGTTTGCGCGGCGACTTCGGCAAAGTTGTCGTCGAAGCGGTCGAAGTAGATCGCGGTGCCTTCGGTGTCGAAATAGTGCTCGGCCGAGAAGTAGCCGGTCAGCCGCGATCCTTCGAACTCGCCACCTTCGGCCAGGGCGGTGGCGTTGAAGAGGCCTTGTTCGTCGACGTCGACGTGAAAGGTGAGCACATCGCCCGCGGTAAAGCCGGAGAGATCGAAGGCCAGCTCATAGGCTCCGTCGCCGTTGGCCTCGCCGCCGTTGAACGTGATGTTGTCGACCGTGAAGCCGACCGGGGTGTCGATGGTCAGTCCCACGGCGTTGAACACACCGAGCCCGCCCTGCTGCACGTCGAAGAAGACGTCGCCGAGCGTGACGGCTCCGTCGTCGAGCTTGTCGCCGTTGATGACGACTCGGGTCAATTCGGTGTCGGCCGCGCCCCCTTCGAAGGTGATTTGCAGCGTGTCGGCGGCCGAATCGTCGCCCGTCGCCTCTTCGAAGTAGAAGCCGCCAAAGTGGATGTCGGCCGCGAGCATGCAGCGCGGCTCGAGCGCCTCGACCTGGCAGACGTGCGTCTTGGTGCGCGTCGGTGCATTCGTGGTGGCATGAGCCTGGTCGACCCGAGCGCGGCCGAGGCCCAACATTTGACGCAAGAGACCCATTCGTACCTCCCTGTACAGGCGCGGGGCTGTCTGGCGCGTCGGCACTCGATTCTCAGGCGATCGACGAGCAAGGCGGTGTCATTCCCTTGACACTTGCTTGCTCGTCGCGATCGTCGCGGCAGATCGATTCCTTTCGCTGCCGCTTCGGACAACGTTGCGACTTCCTGTCGCGCGGTTGGTCGCCTTTCGATGGGTCAATCGCGTGCCGTCGCGAGAGTTCGTGTTATTGATGGCTGCGTTGTTAAGGAGCCCTTCGCCGCGGCGGTGATAGCTGGAATGCCGGCCTCCCGCTGGTCGGCCTGGTTCATTGGCTGCGCAGGGCTCAATCGTTGTTGCGGGCGGTGTCGTTGCTGGTCGTTTCGCGAGGTACCGACCACACGCGGACCGTCGTGTCGAAGCTGCCCGAGATGAGGATGTTCTGTCGGGAATCCCAGGCCAACGAGGAAATCGACCCGGTATGTCCGGCCAGGCGGTTGAGCTGCTGCCCGGTCGTGGTGTCCCAAAGTTTGATTTGGTCGTCGCTGCCGGCCGAGGCAATGCGATCGCGGGAGAGGAAGACCAGCGAGTGCACCTTGGCGCTGCGGGTGAGAAAGGTCTGCTGCTTCGTAGCCGAGTCGGCGTCCCAAATCCGCACGCGGCCGTCGTCGCCGGTCGAAGCGATCAGCCGGCTGTCGGGCGAGAACACGACGCGGCGAATTCGCCGCCCGTGGGCCCCGACGATTTCCTGATGAACCGACAGGTCCGAGACATTCCAGATGCGAATCTTGCCGTTGCGTCCGCCCGCGGCGAGCCGCGCGCCGTCCGGCGAGAAGGCGACCGCTCGCATGTCGCGACAGGGCGAGGCGATCGTGGCGTGCACCTTGCCGCTTTCGGTATCGAAGATACGAAGTTTCTTTTCGAAGCCCACGGCGGCCAGCAGCCGTCCGTCGGAGCTATAGGCCAGATCGTAAACGACCTGGTCGGGATCGTCGAATGTGTGTATCAGCTCACCGGTCCGCACGTCCCAAATGCGAATCGCCCCGTCGTCGCCGCCGGTGGCAAGTCGGTCGCCGGCCGGATTGAACTGCACGGCGCGAACCCAGTCGGGGTGGTCGCCCAAGAGATGCACCCGCTGGCCGTCGGCCACGCGCTTGACGCGCACGACATGATCGTCGCCGCCGATGGCGACCAGCTGGCCGTTCGGAGAGATGGCCACTGCCGTGACCACGGGAAGCTCTTCGCGGTCGGCGATCGGCTCGAGAGGAATCTGTCGCGACTCGTCCGCGGCTTCGGCCGTCATTACGGCGGCCAAGGTGCCCAGCGCGAAGATCAACAGGACGTTTGTCCAACGGGTCGTCTGCATGGCTTACTTCCGTTGTTTCCCTTGCTCGGCTCCGTAGCGCGGCTCGTGCGCGCCTCGACAATTTCTGGCAACCAAATCGCGTGACTCAGGCGCGCAGCGGCAAACTCCGGGTTCGCGTCGTAACATTTCTATCGGCTCGCACGGCACGGGAAAACAACACGTTCCCGCGTCGTCTTGCGATCTGGTAGCGCCTTCCGGACAGGGTATCGCGGCGAGCGTCGCGAGCGGGGCGAGGCAGCGAAACTTTGCGCCCGCTAGCAGCACCCAAGGCGGGGGAGCAAGCATCGCTTTCATCGTGCCGCCCCAGCGCCTAGAATGGCGACGCACATGATGAGCAGCGTGCCCACCGAAGCGAGCGAGTCGGGCTTGCTTGTCGACCTGACTCGTCGCCTGGACGGACAAACCGACTTTGCCGAGGCGGTCGCGCACCTGGCAGCAGGCAACGCGACCCACTTCGAGCGAGTCTGGGGATCGGTTCGCGCGCTGCTGGCGTCGGCGCTCTGCGAGCGATGCGAGCGATCGCTGGTGGTGGTGCTGCCGCACGCGGCCGACATCGACTCGTTTGCCGCGGAAACGGCCCTCTTCACCGAGGCACCCTGCGTCACGTTTCCCGCCGTCGAACACGATCGCGATAACGAAGTCGTTCGCGACGAGTTGTTCGGCGATCGCCTTAGGGTGCTCAAGGCGCTCGCCGGCCAGCAGCCGCCTCCGCTGATTGCCACCAGCGTTCAGGCGGTGATGCAGATGGTGCCGGCGGCCGAGACGATGGTCCAGGTGACGCGACGCCTGGCCGTCGGCGAAGAGTACGATCTGCGCGAGCTGCTCGACTGGCTCGTCGCCGGTGGATTTCACAACACGAGCGAGGTCGCCCTGCCGGGCGAGTTCTCGTCGCGCGGCGGTATTCTCGACGTCTTTGCCCCCGACTGGGATCAACCGGTACGGATCGAGATGTTTGGCGACGTGATCGAATCGCTCCGCGGATTCGACATCGCCACCCAGCGGAGTACGGCCGACGTTGCGGAAATTGACATTACGTTGCCAGGCAGCGGCGAGCAGAACGACGCCTCGCTGGCCGATCACCTGCCTGCGGGAAGTTGGCTGCTGTTGGTCGAGCCGCCCGAGCTGGCCGAAGAGGCGCGGCACTATCTCGAGCGAAGCGACCAGACCAGCGATCTGCTGAGCTACGCCGGGCTGATGCAGGGCTTCGCTCGCTTTCCCCTTGCCACGTGCGAGAGCGTGGCCGCTTCGCCCGACGAAGCGACGTGCCGGTTGCCGTTCGGCGAGATCGAACGCTTCAGCGGCGACATCGGCCGCGTCCGCGACGAGCTCGATCAAGCCGCCGCGGGCAAGCAAGTCACGATCGTCTGTCGCACTGAAGCGGAGATCAAACGCCTCG
The DNA here is from genome assembly GCA_003389215.1 of Planctomycetota bacterium. Lineage (GTDB taxonomy): Bacteria > Planctomycetota > Planctomycetia > Pirellulales > UBA7805 > MB-PLM-2. Next base: position 139,487 of record QQVP01000033.1, read on the forward strand.
GCGAGATCTTTAACTCGACACAGACCGGCAAGGAGAATCGCCTCGGCTTTCTGCTCGGTCGGCTGTCGGCCGGCTTCTGCTACTTGCCCGAAGATCTGGTCGTGGTCGGCGGCGACCAGCTGTTTCAACGCGTCGAGATTGCCCGTCCGACGCGGCGCCACATGGGCAAGGCGATCGACAGCTTTCTCGAGCTGCGCTCGGGCGATCTGGTCGTGCATCTGGCCCACGGAATCGGTCGCTATCGCGGTATCGACCTGCTGGAAAAAGGGGACACGGCGCAGGAGCACTTGAAAATCGAATTTCACGGCGGCACGACCATCTATGTGCCGGCCACGAAGATCTCACTCGTGCAAAAGTACGTTGGGGGCACCAAGAGCCGCCCGCGGCTGGCCAAGATCGGCGGCAAGAACTGGGTCAAGCAGAAACGGGCTGCCGAGGCGGCGGTCGAAGACCTGGCCGTCGAGATGTTGGAGATTCAGGCCGCCCGGGCATCGCGACCGGGCATCGGCTTTCCGCCCGACTCGGCGTGGCAGAGCGAATTCGATGCCGCGTTTCCCTATCAGGAAACGGACGACCAGCAGGCGGCGATCACCGCGATCAAGGGCGACATGGTGCGCGGGCAGCCGATGGACCGACTTCTCTGCGGCGACGTCGGCTATGGCAAGACCGAGGTCGCCATGCGGGCTGCCTTCAAGGCGGTCGACGCCGGCTACCAGGTCGGCATGCTCGTGCCGACGACGATTCTGGTGCAGCAGCACCTGCAGTCGTTTCGCAATCGGATGGCGGAGTTTCCCTTTCGCATTGCGGCGCTCAGTCGCTTCAGCACCGCGAAAGAGCAAGGTGAACTTCTCGAAGAGCTTGCCGCGGGGCGCATCGACATCGTGATCGGCACGCACCGCCTGGCGCAGAAGGACGTCTTCTTCGACAACCTGGGTCTGATCATCATCGACGAGGAGCAGCGTTTCGGCGTCGAGATCAAAGAGCGGCTCAAGCACATCCGCAAACAGGTCGACGTGCTCACGCTGACCGCCACGCCGATTCCCCGCACGCTGCACCTGTCGCTAATGGGCGTCCGCGACATTTCCAATTTGGAAACGCCGCCGGAGGATCGCACCGCTGTCGACACCCGGGTAACACGCTTCAACGAAGAGCTGATTCGCCACGCGGTGCTGCGCGAACTCGGCCGCGACGGACAGATCTTCTTTGTCCACAATCGCGTGCAGGATATCGGCCTGGTGGCGGCAAAGCTTCAGCGGATCGTGCCCGAGGCTCGCCTTGCCATCGGTCACGGACAAATGCCCGAAGGACAACTGGCCCGGGTGATGGTCGACTTCGTCGAGCACAAGTTCGACCTGTTGCTGGCGACGACGATTGTCGAGAGCGGGCTCGACATTCCGAACGCCAACACGATCTTCATCGACGAGGCAGATCGCTATGGGCTGGCCGACCTGCATCAGCTGCGGGGTCGCGTGGGCCGTTACAAGCACCACGCCTATTGCTACCTGCTGCTCGACGAGAAGAAGCAGCTTTCGCCCGTCGCGGCCAAGCGATTGCGGGCGATTGAGGAATTCAGCGACATGGGCGCCGGCTTCGCCATTGCCATGCGCGACTTGGAGATTCGCGGCGCCGGCAACATTTTGGGCACCCAGCAGAGCGGCCACATCGCCGCGGTCGGCTACGAATTCTACTGCGAGTTGCTCGAACAGGCGGTTCGCCGGCTGCGCAACGAGCCGCCCAAGACGGTGATCGACGTCGACATCGATATTCCGGGCGAGGCCTATCTGCCGCGGTCGTACATTCCCGACATGAAGGCCAAGCTCGACCTCTATCGACGGCTGGCCCGCATCGCCAGCGATGAACAGTTGGCCGACCTGGGCAGCGAAATGCACGACCGCTTCGGCGCGGTGCCGGCGCCGGTCGAGCGTCTGCTGGCGCTAGCAGAGCTGCGCGTGCACGCGGCGGCCTGGAGTATCCGCTCGATTCACCTCGACGACGACGGACTCGTATTCGGGTTTGGAAACCGCCGGCAAATGAGCGAGATGATCGAGAAGCAGGGGGGCGGCGTGCGGATTGTCGACGGGCACTCGGCGGTGTTGCCGCTGCGAAAACAGGGGCGCACCAGTGCCGCGCTGCTCGAACGACTGCAAGCGCTGCTGCTACCGCAATAGCGGTTGCTCGTTGAATGAAGGCGTGCTTATAATCCCGCCGCTTCGCGGCGTGTCCTCTGTGATCGCGCTGTGGCTGGAGTTAGGGTGCCGGCTGCGCCGACACTCTGTAAGTACTTTTCGAGTCGCCTTTTCCGTTCGGAAACTGAATTTCGGTCTGACGCGACCGCCTCTGCGGACCGCGGCAGGCCGTCGCGCTCCACCTCGATAGGTTTCACGACTGCGTGCTCCGACTTCGCCTGCAACTCGGCTGGGGGTTGGCGTTGGCCTTGCTGGTCTGCGCGGGTGACGCTGCGCTCGCGCAGCCGTCGCCTTACCCGAGGACGGACGCACCGCCGCAGTACGACGCCTTCCCGCCGCCGACTTCGACGCCGCCGTATCCCCGCACGCCGTATCCAATAACGCAGTCGCCGACGTCGCCGTATCCGACCCGTCCCCCCGGCGGCGAGCAGCAGTTCGAAGGGGCGATGCGCATCGCTACGATCGGCAACGATGTCGTGCTGCTCAGCGACGTCCTCCCTCACGTCGAGCAGATACTCAAGCAAAACGGTCAGCAGATCCCCCCGGCACAACTCGCCCGCGTGAAGTGGAGCCTCGTTCATCAGGCGGTCCAACAGCTGATTCCCGGCAAACGGGTCATGCAGGACTTCAAGCGGAATATTCCGGCCGATCGAATCGATGCGATTCGCGAGCAAGTCAACAAGACCTTCGAAGAGAAGCGGATTCCCGAGTTGATGGAAGAGATGAAGGTCGGCTCGCGGGCCGAGCTTGTCACCGCCCTGCGACAGGAAGGCAGCTCCTTGAGTCAGCTTCGCGAGGCCTTCTTCGAGCGGGCCCTGGTCGGTCAGTGGATCCGACAGCAGGTGCCAGAGGAGAAGAACTTCTCGCACGACGAATTGCTGGAGTATTACCAGGCCAACCTGGGTGAATTCGAACAAGAGGCCAAGGTCCGTTGGCAGCAACTCCGCGTTCGCTACGAGAACCACCCGACGAAAGAGGCCGCCTACGCCAAGATCGCGGAGATGGGCAACGCCATCTGGCAAGGCAAGCCCTTCGAGCAGGTCGCCGCCGAGCAATCCGACGGCAGCACGGCCGCCCAAGGAGGTCTGCATGACTGGACGAAGCTCGGCAGTCTTTCCAGCAAGGAACTCGAGGCGGCCCTCTTCTCGCTACCGCGACAGCAGCTGAGTCCCATCATCGAGGGCCCGCGAGCCTTCCACATCGTACGGGTGATCGAGCGGGTCGACCGGCACCACACGCCGTTTCGCGATGCCCAGATCGACATTCGCGAAAAGCTGACCAAACAGCGGCGCAAGAACGCCCGCCGCGAGTATCTCGACCGGCTCGAAGAGGAGATTCGCGTCTGGACCGTGTTCGACGAGCCGGAGTTCTTGGCCCAGGTCGGCCTCAAGGCCAGCGACCTGCGTCGCTAGTCGGTTCGCGCGTTGACACGAACCGAGCCGCGAGCCAGCGACGGCGCCCTTGCTTTGTTGGCGATTGCCGTTAGCCTCTAAGGTCCGCGCCGCGCCCATCCCCTGGAGAGAGCCCCCGCCGGGCCATGATGCCGTATGTCCTGCTCGCCACCCGACTGCAACATCGAATTGAAGGCACGGCTTGACGATTTGCAGGCCGCCCGCGAGCTGGCCGCTTCCCTCGCCACCGAACCGGGCCAGGTTGTCGAGCAGACCGACGTCTACTACCGCTGTGCCGCGGGGCGATTGAAGTTGCGTGTCTCGAGTTGCGGTCCGGCGCAGCTGGTCGCCTATCGCCGCGCGGACGTGGCGACGTCGAAGGCGAGCGACTATCACCTCCTGGACGTCGACGATCCGCAACGCCTCGCTCAAATGTTGTCCGAGACGTTGGGCGTTCGCTGCGTCGTTCGCAAACGACGAGAGGTCTTTCTTTACCACAACGTGCGGATTCACCTCGACGAGGTTGCATCGCTGGGGACGTTTCTCGAATTCGAGGCGGTCTTGAGCGACGAAATCAGTCCGGACGAGGGACACTCACAGATCGCCTATCTGTCCGAAGTTTTCAGAATCGAGGCCTCCGACCTGCTGCGGGGTTCTTATTGCGATATGGTGAGGCCGGCGACGGGCGAAATCACGCCCGATCTGCAATAAACATCGCCGCCGCTCCGCGAATCTCTACCGCGGCGGTCGGAGTGCGGCGAATTGTGGGACCCCGCTCGAAGCGGTACATTAGGAGTGCCTGGATTTCGGCTTTGCGGCGGTCCGCGCAGATCGGGCCGTCGCCGCGATTCCGGATCGGCAGCGATCGGACCCCAGAAGACAGCAGCAAGCGAACGCGTCGATGACGACTGTGGAGAAAAGGAGCGACGCGATGGGTGATGTGGCCGCGATCCGGCTCGGCGAGAAGGAACTTGAACTGCCGATCAAGGTCGGCAGCGAGGGCGAGCGCGGTATCGACATCTCGCGGTTGCGGGCCAAGACGGGGCACATCACGCTGGACGAGGGCTACGTCAACACCGGCTCGACCACCAGCGGCATTACCTATCTCGACGGCGAGCAGGGTGTTCTCCGCTATCGGGGCTATGCCATCGAAGAGCTGGCGGCGAATTGTGACTTCGTCGAGACCAGCTACTTGCTGCTCTATGGCGAGTTGCCCAACGAAGAGCAGCTGCACACATTTCGCATGTCGCTGCGGCGACACACGATGCTGCACGAGGACATCAAGTCGTTCTACGACGGCTTTCCCCGCGATGCCCACCCGATGGCGATTCTGAGCAGTGTCGTGGGGGCCCTCTCGACGTTCTATCAAGACGCCCTCGATCCGCGGAATCCCGATCATGTCGAAATCTCGGTTCATCGCCTGATGGCCAAGTTGCCCACGATCGCGGCCTTCAGCCACAAGAAGTCGATCGGTCAGCCGTTCTACTATCCGCGCAACGACCTGACCTACTGCCAGAATTTCTTGCAAATGATGTTCGCGGTACCGACGGAGCCCTACGAAATCGATCCCGATTTTGTCGAGGCGCTGAACCTGCTGCTGATCGTCCATGCCGATCACGAGCAAAATTGCAGCACCTCGACCGTGCGGATGGTCGGGTCGGCCGACGCCAACATCTTCGCCTCGATCGCCGCGGGCATCTGTGCCCTGTGGGGTCCGCTGCACGGCGGCGCCAACCAGGCGGTCGTGGAGATGCTCGAAGCGATTCAGCGCGACGGCGGCGACGTCGGCAAGTATGTCGACATGGCCAAGGACAAGAACAGCAGCTTCCGACTGATGGGTTTTGGGCATCGGGTGTACAAGAACTTCGACCCCCGGGCGACGATCATTCGTGCCTCGTGCGACAAACTGCTTAAGAAGCGCGGCATCGACGATCCGATGTTCGACATCGCCCAGGAACTCGAAGAGGTCGCTCTGAAGGATCCCTACTTCGTCGAGCGACATCTTTACCCGAACGTCGACTTCTACTCCGGTGTGATCTATCGGGCGATCGGCATTCCGATCACGATGTTTACGGTGCTCTTTGCCATGGGGCGGTTGCCAGGCTGGATTGCCCACTGGATGGAAATGCACCAATCGCCGAACAAGCGCATCTGCCGCCCGCGTCAAATCTACACCGGTTCGCGACAGCGCGATTTCGTGCCGCTGGAAAAGCGGTAACGGCCGTCGATTTGTTCGCCGTGGTGCGACGTTCCGCCCGCGCGACGCCTCCGGGCGGCGCCTTTCCGGGCCACATTCAGCTACAACGCGGCGCCGGCGTCCTCTATAATGGAAGCCTCGCCCCGGCGTTCCCGCCCCACGCCTTCCCGCCCACGAATCTCTGGTAGCACCATGACGCGCTCCCTGCTGATGCTCTTGCCGATCGCGCTGCTTGTCGGCGCGCCGTTGTTTGTTCTCGACGTGGTCGCGGCCGACGACAATCCGGCCGCAGAAAACGCAGAAAACACCGTGGTCGTCGGCAAGTGCCAAGACGCCAAGTGTCGGGCCGACAAACCGGCGTCGCCGCCGGCCGACTGGTCGCACCGGCAGATCGAGAACTTCCCCGAGGAAGAAACGCCCGTCTCGCTGTTCAACGGTCGCGACTTGAGCGGCTGGGAAGGCCACCTCGATCCGTATTGGAGCGTCGAGGACGGCGTGATCGTGGCCCGCAACGATGAAGACAACGCGCCCCAGGTCAGCACCTATCTGTTGACCAAAAAGCCGTACCGGAACTTTCGCCTCGTCTTCGAAAGCAAGCTGGTCGAAAGCGAGATGCACTCCGGCATCGCGCTGTGGGGTCGCAAGTACGACATCGACGGCGAGGCGTTCAGTTACCAGGGCCATCTGGTGATGTATCCGTCGGGCTACGGCTTCTGGGATTTGTACCGCCGCAATCTGATCTATCAAGACAAAGACGGTGCGGCCCGCGCCGCGGGGCACCAGCACGACTGGAACAAGATGGAGATCCTGGCCATCGGCGACCGCATCCGCCACGTCATTAACGGCAAACTGGTTGCCGACTGGACCGATCCGCAACCCGAGCTGTGTGGCCGCGGTCCGATTGGGCTGCAACTGCACTCGAACAGCGTGCCGCAGGAAGTCCACTTTCGCGGCCTGGTGATTTCCGAAGACCCCGAGGACACGTTGATCACCGTCGAAGAAGAGGTCGCAAAGTAACGCGTCGCCAGCCGACGCGCCCCGCCGCGCACTCCAACTGCCAGACACCTGTCTCGTCGTCGCCCTGCCTGCCGCAACGTCCCGCCCGCCGCACCGCGCCGCTATCGGAAGCCTATCGCCTTGCAGAATTCGTATCGCTATCTCGCTGTTGCCGCGCCGTTGCTGGTCGTCGTTGTCGCACTCCTGACGGGGCGAGCGCCGCTGGCCGCCGACACCCCGGTCGCCGAGCGTGGAGATGTTGCGGATGCCGCGCCCTCGCGGTCGTCGGCGCCGCCCACGACCCCCTACGAGCCGGAGATCGAACCCGCCTCGGACCAGGGCGAAAAGGCGATCGCCGGCTTCGAGCTCGATCCGCGCTATCGGGCCGAACTCTTCGCGGCCGAGCCGATGCTGGCCAATCCGGTCGCCTTCGACGTCGACGAGCAAGGTCGCTTCTACGTCGTCGAGTCGTTTCGCCACGGCAACACGCCCGAGTCGACCAACTCGGACGACGACCTGGCCTGTCGCACCGTTGAAGACCGCATCGCCATGCACAAACGCAAACACGGCGACGCCTGGCGGACCTTCACCGAACGGCACGAACGGATTCGCCTGTTGGAAGACACCGACGGCGACCACCGGGCCGATCGCTCGGTCGTCTATGCCGACGGCTTCAACAAGCTCGAGACTGGTTTGGCCGCCGGTGTGTTGGCCATGCGCGGCGGCGTCTGGTTCACCAACATTCCCGATCTGTGGCGGTTGCACGATCGCGACGGCGACGGCCGCGCCGACGAGCGGCAGGTGCTCTCGACCGGCTATGGCGTTCACGTCGGCTATCGCGGTCACGACATGCACGGACCGCTGCTCTATGTCGACGGCAAAGTCTATTGGACCATCGGCGATCGCGGCATCCATGTTCCGCTGCCCGACGGCACGCGCCTGGAAAACGCCGACCGCGGAGCCGTGCTGCGCTGCAACCCCGACGGCTCGGAGCTGGAGATCTATCACAACGGACTGCGCAATCCCCAGGATCTCACCTTCGACGACTATGGCAATCTGTTTACCGGCGACAACAACTCCGACGCCGGCGACAAAGCCCGCGTGGTGCATTGTGTCGAAGGTGGCGACAGCGGTTGGCACATCGGCTGGCAGTACATGGGCGAGCCCGACTACACCCGCGGGCCGTGGAACCACGAGAAGATCTGGTACCCGCAGTTCGAAGGTCAGGGTGCCTGGTTTCTGCCGCCCGTTTCCTGGTTGGGCAACGGGCCGGCCGGCGTGACGTACTATCCCGGCACCGGACTGAACGACGACTATCGCGGGCACATGTTCATGTGCGACTATCGCGGCGGGCCGGGACAGTGTGGCGTGTACGCGTTTCGCTTTCAGCCGAAGGGGGCCAGCTACGAACTCGACAACCTGCACAAGTTCATGTGGGGCGTCTCCTGCAGCGACGTCGGCTTCGGCCACGACGGGCTGTACATACTCGACTGGGCCAGTTCGTGGAACGCCGCGAACAAAGGCCGCCTCTATCGCTTCTACGATCCCGAAACCATCGACTCGCCGCTGATCCGTTCGACACGCGAGCTGATCCGCGGAGGTATGGATCATCGCCCGGTCGACCAACTGGCCGTGCTGTTGGCCCACGCCGATCGTCGCGTGCGACTGGCGGCCCAATTGGCGCTGACGGATAAGGCCGCCGTGGGTGCCAAGACACTTCAGCAAGTCGCCTTCACCTCTGAGCATCAGTTGGCCCGCCTGCACGCCGTTTGGGGATTGGGTATCGTGGCCCGTCGCAACGGCGAGGTGCTCGCAGAGATCGAGCCGCTGCTGCTGGATGCCGACTCCGAAGTCCGCGGACAAACGGCCAAGGTGATGGGCGATGCCCGACACGCGGCGGCATTCGGGTCGCTCGTGGCGCTCTTGGGCGACGAGTCGGCACGGGTGCAGATGCTGGCCGCCACCGCACTCGGCAAACTCAAGAATCCGGCCGCCGTCGAACCGTTGTTGGCGATGCTTCGCGCGGGCGAAGACAAAGATCCTTACCTGCGGCATGGCGCTGTGATGGGACTCGTCGGCTCGGCCACGGCCGAGCAACTGGCCCGCCACGCGGCCGACGAGCATCCGGCGGCTCGGCTCGGCGTCTTGCTGGCGATGCGGCGACGGGCCGATCCGCAGATCGCCATGTTCCTGGCCGATGAGAACGAACGCATTGTCAGCGAGGCCGCCAGCGCGATCAACGACGTGCCGATCCCCGAGGCCATGCCCGCCTTGGCCAAGCTGATCGTGGTGTGTACCGATGCCGACGCGGTTACGAGCGCCGACGCCGGTGCTGATGCCTCTGCCCCGACGAGTAAGCAGAAGTCTCGCCCCAACTTTGCCCGCACGAACGAACCGCTCGTGCGGCGGATACTCAACGCCAACTACCGCCTCGGTGGCGACGTCGAGGTGCGGCGCGTGATCGACTACGTGGCGACGCCGGACCAACCACCCGCGATGAAGCGCGAAGGGCTCGACGTGCTCCGCGATTGGGCCAGCACAGGGGCGCGCGATCGTGTCGTGAACCTGCAGCGGCCGCCGGCGACCCGCGAAGTCGCCACGCTCAAGCGGTTGCTGACCGCACAGCTCACCAGCATCCTCGAGTCCGCGCCCGACGAGGTGCAACAGGACGTCATCCAGCTGGTCCGCCACTACCGCATTCCCGGCAGCGACGATGCCTTTGTCGCCTGGGTACGTGACGGGACAAAGCCAGTCGAGACGCGCATCGAATCGCTCAAGCTGCTCGCCGAGCGCGGCGACGCGCGGGTGGAGGCCCTGGTCGACTTTGCCCTGGAGGATGACGAGGCGAAGGTGCGGGTGGCGGCGGGACAGGCCTTGGCCAAGCGAAACCCGCAGCGGGCCTTGAAGCTGCTGACGCCGATCGTGTTCGACAGTCCCTCGCTGGTGGAACGGCAACAGGCTCTGGCCACGCTCGGCACGATCGATCTCGAGGCAGTCGACACTTCCTTTGCCGATTGGCTCGATCGACTCGTCGCCGGCAAGATCGAGCCGCGTCTGCAGCTCGACCTGATCACCGCGGCGGCCGCGCGCAAGAGTCCGCTGGTGCAGGAAAAGTTGGCGGCCTATCGCGACTCGCTCGACCCGACAGATCCGCTGGCCGAGTATCGCGTCGCGCTCGAAGGAGGCGATGCCTGGCGAGGCCGCTTGATTTTCGTCGGTCACATGAAGACGAAGTGTCTCCGCTGTCACCAGGTCCGTGGCACCGGCGGATCGGCCGGACCCGATCTGACTTTCGTCGGCAAGGAAAAGACCCGCGAGTACCTGCTCGAATCGATTGTCGATCCGAACGCGCAGATCGCGCGAGGTTTCGAAACCGTCGTGCTGGTCACCGACGAGGGACGAATCATCTCGGGCATTGTCCAGGAAGAGACCGACGAGATGATCACGCTCCGCGAACCGGACGGCGATGTGGTCGAGGTGCCCGTCGACTCGATCGACGAGCGCGACGTGGGGCCCTCGGGCATGCCTTCGGAGATGGGCAAGGTGCTCGACGCCTTCGATCTGCGCGACCTGGTCGAGTTTCTCTCGACGCTACGGCATCCGAAGCGGCCACAGTGAGCGGTGCGGCTGGGTACAGGGTGCCATGTCCACGCTCGCGGGGCCATGCTTTGGTCAAGCTCATGCGTCTTCGCAGCACTCACCTGACAAGCAGCCAGTGGCACACATACGGCAGAGTCTGATGCCACCCGTCGCCCGGGGTCTGGTCCAATTTTCGGCCGCTCGATTCTTCCTCTTACGAATCGTGGTGACCGAAAACTTGGACCGGACCCCTTCGTGGCGCACGCTGACCGCACGGGCTCGAGAGTAGAGTAAGCGAGGGACGTCTTCGTTGGTCGTTAAAGTCCCAGTCACGTTTCGGGCTATCTTTGGTCTGTCGCACATGCACTGGCGGAGCCATTGGCACCCTTGGCGTCGCCGCGCACCGCCCCGCCCTACTCGACTTCGACCAGCGCCTTGATAACCCCTTGCGCGGGATCGGCCAGCGCCGCGAAGTCGCCGATAAATCCATCGAGCGAAGTGCGGTGGGTCAGCCACGGATCGATGTTCAACCGGCCGCTCTCCAGCGCCGCAATCACCTCGGCGAAATCGGCCGGTAAGGCGTTTCGCGATGCCAGCAACGTCATTTCGCGCACGTGCATCTGGGCCGGGCGAAACGTGATCTCCGCGCCGGTCAGACCAACAAACACCAGACGTCCGGTCGGCGCGACCAGCGAGAATGCGGCCGCCATCGAGTCGGGATTGCCGGTCACATCGAACACCAGCAGCGGCAGCTCGCCGTCGAGCAGGTCGCGCAGCCGCTCGGCCACTCCATCCGCGTTGTCTCGAACCGCGTCGCCACCACTTGCTTCGTCTCGGCCAGCCGATTCGGCCACCAGCGTTTGCGGAACCCCCAGCGCCGCCTGACAGAACTCCAGCCGCCGGGCGTCGCGGTCGATGGCCACGACATGGGCTCCGGCCAAGTGGGCAAACGCCGCCACCGATAACCCGATCGGTCCGGCACCGACGACGGCCACCGTCGCTTCTGCCGACAAAGCCGCACGACGCACCGCGTGGGCACCAATTGCCAAGGTCTCGACCAGCGCGAGTTGTTCGAGCGTGAGCTGCGAAGAGGGATGCAGCTTGCGGGCAGGCACCGTGAAGCGCGGTCGCAGGCCGCCGTCAACGTGCACACCCAAAACGGCCAGCCGTTCGCAGCAATTGCCGCGACCGCGGCGACAGGCGAAACAGTCGCCGCAATCGAGATACGGCTCGACGCTGCAACGGTCGCCGACGCGAACGTTCGTCACGGCCGAGCCGACGGCCAGCACCTCGACCCCCAGTTCGTGTCCCAAGATGCGGGGATAGGAGAGCAGCGGCATCTTGCCGCGAAAGGCCGCCACGTCGGTGCCGCAGACGCCGACCCGATGGACGCGAACCACCGCCTCGCCGTCGCCTGGCTCGGCCGGCTCGTCGATGTCGATCGGCTCGAACCGCTCCGGCTCGGTCAGCAGCACCGCTTTCATGATCTTCGGCCGCGCGAGGACGAATCAGGCAATGCCGGGAATGCGAACCGACGCTTCCGGCGCGCTACCCCAGACATACTCGCTGGGACCCGGCACCTTGATGTCGAACGCCTCGTCCCAGGTGACGTCCTTCCCGGAGTAGGCCGACTCGCGAGCCATGATGGCCATCAGCGTGCTCTTCGACATGTAGTCGCCGTCGTTGATCGGCTCGCCGGCACGAATCGCCGCGAACAGCTCTTCGTGCTCCTTCAGGTACATGTCGGTCTTGCGATCCTTGGGCCAGACTTCGAAGCCGCGGATGCGATGACCCATGACGTCGGCCGTCCCCTTGGTGCCCATGATGTAGTCGTTGATGTCGACGGTGCAGCCCGACTGTTGACGGCAAGTGCTAAAACACTTCGTGCCGTCGGCATAGGTGTAGACGCTGCAGAAGTGATCGTAGACATGACCGAACTCCTCGCCGGTCCGCTTGATGCGACCGCCGATCGAGCTGACCTTGACCGGATACTCGTCCTGCATCGCCCAGGCCATCTTGTCCAGGCTGTGAATGTGTTGCTCGTTGATCAGGTCGCCGGAGAGCCAGGTGTAGTAGAGCCAGTTGCGGACCTGCGTCTCCATCGGGCTCCAGCCCGGCTGGGGACGGTTGTACCAGAGCTCGCCCGTGTTGTAGGACGTGTGCAGGGCGATGATCTCACCGACGGCCCCGTCGTGAACGCGTTTCATCAATTCGCGTTTCGGCTCGTGGTAGCGATAGCAGAGACCCGAGACGACCGAGAGTCCCTTCTCCTTCGCCTGGCGGCACGTTTCCATCACCGAGCGCACGCCCTGACCGTCGACGGCGACCGGTTTTTCGCAGAAGACGTGCTTGCCTTTCTCGATGGCATAGGCGAGATGGGCCGGACGGAAGTGGGGCGGGGTGGCCAGCAGCACCACGTCGACGTCGCTGTCGATCACCTGTTTGTAGGCGTCGAAGCCGGCGAAGATGTGGTCGTCGTCGACCTTGATACGGTCGCCATACTTGCGATTTCGCTTCAGGTAGCGAATCCGCGGACCCATGCGATCGGCAAACGTATCGCCCACGGCCACCAGCTCGGCGGCGGGATCGGCCGTCAGCGCGTCCTTCACGGCGCCGCTGCCGCGGCCTCCGCAACCGACCAGGCCGACCTTGAGTGTCTCGCTGCCGGCGGCGTGAACCGCCCCGGCCATGGCCGACGTCAAACCGACGCCGACCGCCGCGGCTCCAGTCGTCTTGATGAAGTCACGCCGCGAGGCGGATTGAGAATTCGGGGAGTCGGCCATGACAGCTCTCCTGATGTTCCAGTTAGGTGGGGCGGGTGCTAGGTGGGATCGCGTGGTGGGGGAATCGCGACAGCTCAGTTGGATCTAGGTGGGATTCGCCGCCCGACGGCACGATGCGCGTGGGCGACGCGTGGGCCTCCAGCGGCGTGGTCCGACGACGAGCTACAGGCCAAAGACCTGGTCCATGCGGGCGGAGACGTCGGCCAGGTAGGCCTCGTCGCCGCCGGCCAGCTCTGCCGTCGCCCATCCAGTATACCCGATATCGTCGAGCGCCCGCCGTACCTCTTTCCAGTCGACGTCCCCTTCGCCCAGCTTGCAATCGAAACCACTGCCACCTTTGTCTTTACCCCAATCCTTGGCGTCCAACTTGACGATCCGCCGTCCGAGCACGCGGATCCACTCGTGGGACGGTCCGAACTTCTGATGATTGCCGATGTCGAAGTAGTAGCCGACCCAGGGACTGTCGATCTCGTCGATGTAGTCGCGGGCCTGCTCGGGCTTTTCGCAAAAGCCGTTCCAGACGTTTTCGATGAGGATGCGAATTCCCAGACGCGAAGCCAGCGGCAGCACCTTGCGAATCTCCTCGATCGAACGCTGCCAGACGTGGTCGTGGTTCTCGTCGTCACCGGTCACGCGGCCCGGCACCAGTAGCACCGTTGAGCCGCCGTAGTGATGCGAATCCTTAATCGCGCGGGTGAGTCCCTCCCGGCCTTTCGCGCGCATTTCCGGTTCGGGCGAGGAGAGACGATAGACCCAGTGCCACGAATCGACCACTCCGTGAATCGGCAGCCCGGTGGCCTGACTGGCGGAGAGCACCTCGGCCTGATCGTAAGTGGCCTTGCTGTGCAGCGGGGCGTTCATCTCGGCTCCGTCGAAGCCGAGCTTTTTTTGCAATTCGAACTTCTCCAGCACCGACATGTCGCCTTGGACCATGCCCCACTTGACGGCCTTGTAAATCTTTCGCGGGGGTCGGCCCGGCGCGGCGGTCGCCTCTTCGCGGTGATCGGCCCACGAGGGCGTGCCGGCACGGGTCAGGGCGGCCGTCGCCAGGCCGGCGGCGGCACCGCGGAGAAAGTTGCGGCGCGAGAAAGTCGAATTGGCCATGACAGCCTCCGGTGGGATCGATTCTGAGCACCTACGCGCTGTTGTTTCGCGTGCTGCTGTTGCGTGCCTTCGAGTCGTATTTTCGCAGGCGGTCAGGCGGCTGACAAGCATCGCGGTCGGTCCCCCAACGGGCGTCGCCTCGCGATGCACGACACCCCCGATTGCACGGCGACCTCGCGGCGTTTTGATCAAACGCCTCGGCCAGGCTTCCTGCTTGCCTGGGCCCTGCTGGGCAACTGCGGTTCGCGACGAGCCCGCGGGATACTCCCAGCCCCGTGCAAGCACCACAATCGGCACAGCCGCACCCGCTGCGGCGGCCGGTTTTCTTCTTGCGCCGAGTGCCGCTCGCCAGGGTAAGCCGCGGCGAAACCTATACTTGCACGCGGTTTCGCCGCGGTGCTTCATGGCCGCGGACAGAAACGGGCGAGCCGCTCGCCGCACTCCGCTCCAACTTCGAGGACAGAAATCGAAATGCACTACGACTTGATCGTCATCGGTAGCGGTCCCGCCGGCCAAAAGGGTGCCATCGCCGCGGCCAAGCTGAACAAACGCGTGGCCATCGTCGAGCGCCGCGGACGCGCCATCGGCGGCGTCTGCCTGCACACCGGCACCATTCCCTCGAAGACGATGCGCGAGGCGATTCTGCATCTGACCGGGTATCGCCAGCGCGAGGTCTACGGCGATCAGTATCGCAACAAGCGGCACATCCGCATGGAGGATCTCAGCCGCAAGCTGCATCAGGTCACCGACCGCGAGCTGGAAGTCATTCAGGATCAGTTGGAACGCAACCGCATCGACATCTTTACGGGCCACGCCAGCTTTGTCGGTCCGCACGAGATCGAAGTCGAAAGCTCCGCAAACTACGCCCGGCTGCACGGGGAGAAGATCTTGCTGGCCTGTGGCACGCGGCCCTCGCGACCCGACCATATTCCCTTCGACGGCGAGCACATCTTCGACACCGACGAATTCCTGCACTTGGAAGAGATTCCCCGCAGCATGATCGTGGTGGGTGGCGGCGTGATTGGCATCGAATACGCCATCATGTTCGCCACGCTCGGCGTCGACGTAACCGTGGTCGATGGACGCGAGCGTCTGCTCGACTTCTGCGACCGCGAGATTGTCGACACCCTGCTCTATCACGCCCGGGCCCTGGGCATGACCTTTCGCCTGGGCGAAGAAGTCACGCAGATCGAGAAGCTCAACGAGAACACGGTGTTCGTTGAACTGAAGAGCGGCAAGCGACTGATCGCCGCCACGGCGCTCTTCAGTGCCGGCCGCGTGGGCGATTCCGATCGACTGAATCTGGCCGCGGCCGGACTCTCGCCCGACGGTCGGGGACGCATCAAGTGCGATGAGAACTATCAGACCGAGGTGCCTCACATCTACGGCGTCGGCGACATCGTCGGCTTTCCATCGCTGGCCAGCACCTCGATGGAGCAGGGCCGCCGCGCCGCCTGCCACGCCTTCGGCCAGACGTACGAGGCCTTTCGCCACATGCCCTACGGCCTGTTCACGATTCCCGAGATCTCGATGGTCGGCAAGTCGGAACAGGAGCTGACGGCCGACTGCGTGCCGTACGAAGTCGGGCTGGCCCGCTTCAGCGAGATCGCCCGAGGGCAGATCATCGGCGACGAGACCGGTCTGTTGAAGTTGCTCTTTCATCGCGAGACGCTCGAATTGTTGGGCGTTCATTGCATCGGCGACTCGGCCACCGAGATCGTGCACATTGGCCAGACGGTGATGGGCCTCGGCGGGACGCTCGAGTACTTCCGCGATGCCGTGTTCAACTATCCGACGATGGCCGAATGCTATAAGGTCGCCGCCCTCGACGGGCTGAACAAACTGGCCGCCGAGCGCAGCCCGGCCGCCGAGGATGCGGGTCCGCCGGTGATGCCGCCGGTCGACGTTCCGCCGACCGAAGCGGGCTTGGGCTTGAACGTCTAGGTTGGGGCTCCTCTGTGCGTTCTCTTGGACGACGCGGCGCGCTCCCGTAGAGCCGGGCCGCCTCGACGGACCCGCGCGGCCGGGCCGTATCGTTTTGTCCGCCGTCGGTCGTCGACCCCGTTGCACCCGGCCGCCGTCCGCCGACAATAGTCGACGTGAAAATCACCTACGCCACCGAACCCGATCTGGCCGTCGACGAGTTCGCCGATCTGCTCTCTCGTTCGACCCTCGCAGCGCGTCGCCCCGCCGACGATCGCGAGCGACTCGATCGAATGCTCCGCGGGGCCGATCTGATCGTCGCCGCCCGCAATGCCGAAGGTCTTCTCGTTGGCGTCGCTCGGGCGATCAGCGACTTCAGCTTCTGCACGTACCTTTCCGATCTCGCGGTCGACGAGGCCTATCAGCGGCAGGGCATCGGTCGCGAGCTACTCCGGCAAACGCACGCCGCCGCGGGCGATGAGACGAGCCTGATTCTGCACGCGGCACCCGCCGCGGCCGACTTCTACCCGCACGTCGGCATGGAGAAGTACGACAACTGCTGGCGGATCCGCCGTCGTGGCGACACGACCGACTGACGCCGGCGGCCGTCTCAGTGCGGAAGCACACGCAGTTCGATCTTGCGAAATTCGATCGGGTGGCTTTCCGACTGCAGCGAGATCGTGCCGGACGTCAGCAGCGTGCCGTCGTCGAGCTGCGGCCGCGTGTATCGCATCACGGTCTCGCCGTTGACGCGATGTTCGATCGACTCGCCGCCCCGCACTTCGATTTCAATCGTCACCCATTCGTCGCCACGAAAAGTCTCGCTCTCGCTGTTGAGGCAGTGCTGCTTGAGTAGCTTCTCGTCCATCACCACATCGGTGCCGGGCGTGCAGAGATTTGCCGTCGGTCGATCGCCTTCGGGACGACCACCAAGCAGCTGCACCTCGATCGAGTCCGGGAACTTCTGATCGCGAGTCATTTGCGCCGGATCTTCGCCGTGCAGCATGAACCCGCTGTTGCGCCATGCCCAGGCGGGCCCCTCCGGACATTGCTCGCCGACGAAACGATACTCGGCCCGCAAGACGTAGTGCGAGTAGGGCGTCTCGTAGAAAAGATGGCCGAAGCGACCGTCGAACTTCTCGTACTGGTCGTAGGCCACCTTCAGCACGCCGTCTTCGACGCGAAACGTGTCGCCCACGTTCTCGCCCAGGTCGAAGCCGGTGATCTTCGGCGTCCAGCCCGTCAGGTCACGGCCGTTGAACAGTGAGATCCACTCGCCGGCGTCCGCAGCGATCGGTGCGACGTCCGCAGCCGCCTCACCATCGTCGGCCGTCACGTCGACGGCCGTCCACGTCGTCGGCACCGCGCCCAGCGCGACCGCGACCGCGCAGCAACTCCACCTCAGCCAGCCCATACGATTGTCCACTCCCGACGTGTGCTTCGACGACACGTCTTACGAGGCATCGCACGGCAACTTCGTATACTCGCGGCGGGCGCCGTTCGCCGTCGCCGCGGGCCGAGCGATCTGCCCTATTGTTGTCGCTCGGTGGTGAGCAGTGCCAGTGGCTTATCCTTGGTCTGAAAACTCTCGGGCGGAGGAATGTCGTTTTCCTTGCTCGACGGGACCAGGGGGAAGCAGACTCGCAAGGTATTGCCGCGCAGCTCGTAGATAGCAGGCAGCGCACCCTGCTCCTTGTCGGACCAGATCATCTGCTTGGGCGAGATCGACTCGTTGACCGTGAGGTCGACCGACAGCACCGCCTCGCCGCCCTTGCTGAGCGTGAGCCGATTGCCTTGGATCACGATGGCGTCGAGACCGAAACTTTCCAGGTCTTCGGCCTGGCCCATCGCTTCGACGGCTACAATCTTCCAGGTTCCCTGCAACAGGCGTGCGTCGTCGGCGCTGGCCACCGCGGCGGTGGCGACCAAGAGCAGGCCCAAGACCGTTGACAGAATCGTTCGCATTGCTGGCTTCTCCTCGTTATCCGAGCGCAGGCATGGGGTTGCCCGCGCGGGTCGTTGGCACGTCTTCCGAACGCTGCGCGGGGGCAGCTGCGGACCCCACCGGCCACGGCGGGCGGCGGAGTGTCGCAGGAAGCGGCCCGCCGGGCAAGCACGATTGGGCGTTGCTAGCACACGGGCGCGGCGGGGGAGTTTTTTTCGCCCCGGGCCGCAAAACGGGCCGAGTGCACAAAAACTCGAACTCTTGTCCGCGACGTGACTTAGCGGCGCGCGAAGCGGGGCAAAGTTGGCTCCCAAGTTCTGGGCCCCGTTGGTGTTAGGTTCTTGATGCCCTTCCCGCGAGTGGACGGCAAAAAACTCCCTCCTTTGGAATGGGCTGGCCATCCCGGGGTCTGGTCCAATTTTCGGCTGCTCGATCCTTCCTCTTGCAAATCGCGGCGACCGGAAACTTGGACCGGACCCCTTCGTCGCGCGCGCTGATCGCAAGGACTCGAAACAGGCAACAGGATGAACAGGATCGACCGGATCGAACGTCCCTCTTACGGCCCCTTTGGTCCGTCCATCCTGCGATCCGCCTCCTGCCAACAAGTTCGAGCCGGGTACCATGGCCACGCTGGCGTGGCCATGCTGCGTGCAAAGACACGCGTTCTCACAGCACTGGCTGACAAGCAGCCAGCGGTGGCACACAAACCGCAGTGCCACCCGTCGCGCGCAGCGGAAGTGTTGTGCTTACCAAATTGCCAAAGACCGGACGCACCCCGCTCGGTCCAAAATACCAAACGGGCGTCGCATCTCGAAATGAAAATGAGACAGCGGAAGAACGCGGCCGGGTGGCACGGACCGTCGATGTTGGGCTGTCCATGTTGCGGGGCACCAGGAGGCCCGACCAACGCGATGGCCTTCGTGGCAACGGCCGACCGGCAAGCGCGGCCGATTTCACGTCCTCTGGTGCCTGTGCTTCGCTTGCTCGGTTGGGAGCCGGGTGCCACCGGCTGCTTGTCAGCCAGTGCTGGTGGCGCCCTAGTCGAACTGACCGAGGGCAAGGCGCTTCGGTTGCCCCCAGCGGTCCGCGTTAGCCAGGAGTTCGTCGGCGAAAGCCGCAGAGGCCGAGACCCAACAGAGCAAGTCCGCCCAGGGCGAAGGTCGATGGTTCGGGGATGATTGGAATCGGCGTCAAGAGAAATGCGTGCGGAACGTTGTTCAGCTCGCCACGCCCCACGTCGAGCCGCACTCGTCCAGTGCCGAGTTGACGTTGTCCCGGTCGCGCCGCGGGTCTATTAGGTAACCAACACCACAGCCGGCTAGCAGGCGGCACGAAGCGGCCAGGTCGCCATCACCGACGCCACTTCGCAAGCGATGCCGTTTGCGTCGCGGTCTTTTTCGCCGATAATCGGTGTCCCAGACACTTCAGAGACTTTCCCCCGACCCGATCTGGCCACGACGTGTTCCTGAAGATAACGTTCCGTTGGCGTTTTGTATTTTGGGCGCCCGCCGCCGTCCTTGCCTGTCGCATTCTGGTGCCAGTGAGCGGGTCCGCGGACGGCGCGGACGCGACCCCGCCGAGGATCTTGGCAGCAGCGACCGAAAACCTCATTACGCCGGCGATTCGAGATGTCGGCGTCTACGAGGATCTCTTTGCCAGGACGCTGGTGCTCTCCGACGGCACGACGACGGTGGCGCTCGTGGCTCTCGACTTGGGCGGACTGTCGCCCGTCGCCACGGCCGATCGGCTGCGAACGGTTGTCCATCGCGCGAGCAAGATTCCGATCGCAAATATCGCCCTGATCTGCTCCCATACCCACAACGCGCGCTGGCCGGAAAGTGACGACTGGCTGCGTGACAAACAGCCGTCGACGGCGGTGCTGCCGATCGAGGAGGCGTGGTTTGCCGATCTCGAAATCGAGAGTGATCACACGCGCTGGCTTTACGGGCAGATTGCGGAGTCGGTCAAGCGCGCGGCCGCGAGCCTTCGTCCGGCGACGCTCCGTACCGGGCGTCAGCACGCGCAGATCGGCCACAATCGTCGCAAGATGGGCGACGACGGCCTTATGAAGATGACGCCCAACCTCGAAGGCGCCGTCGTGCCCTGGGTCGACGTGCTGGAAGTGGTCGAGGCCACATCGGACGACGTGCCGACCGAGAAACGCATTGCCCTGTTGTTCTCGCACGCGGCCCATCCGGTCATCGTGCATGAGACCACCGAGGAGATCGGCCCGGACTATCCCGGCTACGCCGTCAAGCATCTGCGACGACTCCAAGCGGTCCAGGGCAGGTCGCATGAAGTCACCATGTTTGCCCAAGGCTGCGGCGGCAATATCAACGGCTATCCACTGCGTGGCGGCACGGCGGCGGCCGATGCCGCCGGTCTGTCGCTGGCAATGTCCGCGAATCAAGCGACCCACAAGTTGTCGATCGTCAGCGAGGGGCCGATCCGAGTTGCGTCGCGGCGTCTTGCCCTGCCGCTTCGGGTGCCGACGCCGGAAGAAGCCCGCCGATGGTTGTCGTGGCGTCCGGGCGATCCGATTCGGCAAGCGATGGTTGAGGCGGCAGAGGCGGGCGAGCCCAAGTTCATGCCGTTTCCGATGACGGTCATCTCGATTGGCGACGACCTCTGTTTCGTGCTGTTGGCCCAGGACATCTTTGCCGAGTACCAGCTGTTTGCCGATGAGGAATCGACTTTCGGGCAGACGTTCGTGTTTGGTTACGTCAATGGAACGGGAGGGTACGTCGGCACCAAAGCGGACTACGAATTGGGCATCTATGGCGGCTACGAGACATCTCCGCTGACGCAGCCCAGCGGCAGTTCCTATCGTTTTCCTCCACAGCCGCGCGTCGAGGCGCAGATTCACGAAGCGATTCGGGAAATGCTCAGCGAGGTCGGCAAGACCGCCGTGCGCTAGTGGCAGCAGCTCGCAGCCCGACAAGCGGATTTGCCGCCGCGGCCCATGTTGGGCCGGGTGCCATGGCCACGCTCGCGAGGCCATGCGTGTGCGAGAGCAGGCACGGTCCCAGCCCTGGCAGAGCCTGTGCCACGTGATCGACGACAACCTCCGCCGCTCAGCTTCTCTGCCTCGGATCAAACGTCGCGTAGAGACAGATTCCCCTTGCGAAATAGCACCGCGAGCGCATTATTGGCTGCATGGACGAGTACCGGGATAAACAGCGAATTCGTTCGGAAAAATACTAACGCCAAGACATAGCCGAAAACGAATGCCCCAACCGGATCGAAATGGAGCATCCCAAAGATCAGCGAAGTCACAAGGGCGGCACGTCGCCGTCCCCAACGCGAACTCCACATCGATAGTAGTAACCCTCGAAATAGAATCTCCTCAACAAGAGGTCCGACCACGACAAAAGCGAGGACGCTCAATGCGTTGGCATGCCAGTGCTTCTGGATAGGCGCATAGATCAACGCAATGTTGATCATCGATTCCACTAAAGACGGCGCAAAATAGGAGAGTGGAAGCAAGAACAAGTAGGCTGTCCCGAGTGAGATTCCAACAAGTGATATTGCCGTGAGCACGGACCATCCAACGGTCAACGCCGAATTCTCGGACGAGGTTCTCGCGTCGAGTGGGATGCCCGCCCGCATCATCGGACGGAGAAGGAAGAGCAACAAGATGATGTAGAACAAGGCCCCTAGGCTGGCCTCTGGCAGTGGTATGGTTGAATCGGATTCCGACCACTCGGGCCATATCAATCCGACGATTACGCCGCTTGCCACCAAGGATAGCGCAACATAGAGAAGGATCAACCATCCACGAATGCGGTAGTCAGAAGCAACCATTTGTTGACGTCGCCTTCATCGACGCGCGCTCCGGGGGCAGCCACACGCGCAGGTCGTCCCCACCGAAGCGTGTCGGCCGCGGAATCCCCCGGCCCCATCGTCGGATTTGCCGCGGCCGCCGGCTCTGGGCCACAATGACGGCATTCTAGCACGCACTCTGGCCGTTCAGGGGCACCCTGTCGATGATCTTGTCCGTATCGCCACGCCGCCGTTGGTATCAGTTCCGCCTGCGGACGTTGCTCGTCATTGCGGCGTTCTTGGTGATTCCTTTCGCCTGGGTGGCACACGAGCTGACCGTGCGGCGACGGGAAAAGCGAGTTGACGAGTGGCTTCTGAAGGAGTTCGCGTCGGTGTACGACCGCGATCTGTATATCTCGGAAGGCTTGCAGCCCCGCTTTCAAGAGAGCTGGTTGGAAAGGATGAGCAACGCGAGCTTCGGGCCTCGGGTATGGAGTGTCGACCTCAGTAAGCATGGGGTATTGAAGCCCGATGTGAGTGATGTGTCGAGGCTTGTCGATCTCACACATCTGAGACAGTTGTTTCTCGACGCCCAGGAAATTCGGGATATCACGCCGCTCGCCGAATTGGAACGATTGCACGCCCTGACTCTCGATGACACGCCCGTCAGCGATATCTCGCCACTCGCCGACCTGAGGAAACTGCGTTGGCTATCACTCTCCGGTACGCCGGTGCGTGACCTGACGCCGCTTACCGGAATGAAGAACCTGGAACATCTCTGGCTAGACGACACGCATGTGAGTGATCTCACTCCGCTGGCTGGATTGACGAAGCTCCAGGTGCTGGGCCTCACGGGCACGACGGTGAGTGAGGAACAGGTTCAAACACTCCACGAGGCGCTGCCGGAGTGTGACATCCGCCGGTGAGCCTGCCCAGGTTACCGCCAACCTAGGCGCGTCAGTGGCTGCGTCGTCGCCAGCCGTAGAGCCCCAGGCCCAGTAGCCCCAGCGCAGCCATCGCATAGGTGCTCGGCTCTGGAACAACGGCTTCCGCGGTACTTGCGATCCTAAACCCGAAGTTGAAGAACTCCTGGCCCGGATACGGGTTCGTGCTGATCCGGCCCGACGCAGCGAGGCCGTTCGAGAAGGCGCTCCACGAGCTGCCGCGAAGACCACGATCCGACCCAATCAGCGCTTCATTCCACTCCCAGACGTTGCCGCCTTGATCAAACGTGCCGTAGGGACTCGCCGAGAGGCCGTATTCGCCCACGTCGGTCAAGGGATAATCGAAGTCTCCAGTCGTGTAGCCGCCTCCAGGAATGCCGCTCTCCCGAAAATTCGCCGAGTTGCCGGTGTCGGCCGATGGCAAGTTGTTGTTGGGCATCGTATCGGGTCTCGGAAGAAAATCGCAGGTCCTGTAACATTGTCGGATATGCCGATCGCACCGATTGAGTGGGCTTTACGGGACCGTCAAAGTTTACCTGGCTTAGGAAGAATCAGGATCGGGAAGCGGTTTTTGCATGGCACGAATAGTGAAGCGAATGGATGCAGTTACCGTACTGGCAACGGCCAGACGGCGCCAGCGGCTGGCACGAATCGGCCGGGGTCGCCATCCTCAGCGCAGATAAGTTGCCGGCCGGTAGGGTGCTCGGGTTTTCCCCGCCTGGGCGCGCTGGGCGAGCAGTCCTCCGGAACCAGAATCGGATTTGCCGGCGCGGCCGATGTTGGGCCACAATAGCGGCATCGTCGCTCGTGCGATTTCCAAATGGGGCAGCCTCTCGATGACCTTGTCCGTATTGCCACGTCGCCGCTGGAATCAGTTCCGCGTGCGGACGTTGTTGATTCTGGCCGCCCTGGCGACGATCCCCTTCGCCTGGGTCGGAATGAAACTTCGGCAGGCCCAGAGATATCAGCAGGCCGTGACCTGGTTGGAATCGACGAACGGCTATGGTCCCGATACCGATATCGACGACAACATCAG